>DAOPJV010000051.1:0-43786 GCA_035399845.1 Phycisphaerae bacterium
TGGCGGCGAACTCTCTGTAAAAACAGCACTTGTGCGCCAGGGCGCGATATGTTGCGGAAGCGATGGGCCACCCGTCGCGCCTGACGTACACATGCCGACGTTGGGCCTCGGCATGCCACCCGATTGTCGTTGAGGAAACGCTGGGCTGCGCCTATTCCGGCTCGAGCTGGCCGATGAGCAGACAGTAGCCGTCCGGATCGTGGACGCGCAGTTCACCTTCGTTCATGTAAGGTGGGTACTGCACGTCGAACGCGACGCGGCGTCCTTCGTTCGGCCCGGCCTGGCCGATGTACCCGCCGCCGTCGTGCAGACCATTGGCGAGCAGGTGATCCCGCAGTTTGTGGACATCGCGTGAATAGAGATAGAGCAGGACCGCCTGCTGCGTCGCGTCGATGGGACCGCTGGCGCGGGCGAAGAAAATCTCGGCGACGCGACCTTCCTGCGATTCATGTCGGACCCAGGCCCACACGGCGTCGCCATCGTGATTGCGCAGCAGGTTGTGCAGACCGAATCCCAGATGGGCGTAGAACGCGATCGTCGCCTCGACGTCGACGACATGCAGAAAAGGGACAACGCGATGAACGGGATCTGGACAACTGCCGGCGTCGGTCATGGCCCCCCCCTGCAACGTCTCGGTTTCAGCCGATCTCATCCGTGCTGATGACGTCTTCCTTCATGTCCATCGCCATGTTGGCCAGCTGATCGGCGCGGCGGTTCTCCTCGCGGCGGACGTGGTGGATCTTCCACTTGGGAATTCCCTTCAGCTTCTGCCACGCGTCTTCGAAGAGCGGCTTAATGTTCGGATTCCTGACGCGGTATTCGCCGTTGATCTGTTTGACCATCAGCTCACTGTCGGAATAAATGGCGAGTTCGTCGACACCCGCCTTCGACGCGGCCTCAAGCCCCTTCAGCAGACCTGTGTATTCGGCCTGGTTGTTCGTCATCCGCTCAAGCCAGAAGCCCGCTTCGAAAACGGCTTCCCCCGTCGCCGAATCACAAAGTGAAACGCCGGCCCCGGCGGGCCCTGGATTGCCCCGAGCGCCGCCGTCTGTATGGAGTGTCATGGATTTCATGGTGGAGGGATTCTAGTGTGAGCCGTTCCATTGGGTAGTGGGAATGTGGGCGCGAGTGACAACCGGAAATCCGGAAAAGTCAAAAAGTCAGAATGCAGAAATACGGGGAGACGCCATCAGGGGCGTCGTTGTCGTCGGGACGTGTCGTGCGAAGAGGAGGCGCCCGCCTTACTTGGAGGCGGCCGTCGCCGAGGGTTCGGCGTAGAGGATGCGACCACAGACGTTGCAGAGAACCGCCTCATCACGCGTGAGGACGTTGTTCACCTGCTCGATCGTGATGGACATGTTGCAGCCTTCGCAGGCGAATTCCTGCCGGCGCGGATGGGTTCGCATGATGACGGCCATCGCTTCGCCATCATTCTTGGCGGCGACGCGATTGAACATGTCGAGAACCTCGGGGGAGATCCCCGTCGCGGCTTCATCGCGTTCGGCGCGGAGCTTCGTCAGACGATCGCTGGCCTTGTTCTCGGCGTCCTTCGCCGCGGATTCAAGCTCGACAAGCTTTTCCTGTTCCTTGGCGCGCTTGGATTCGATTTCTGCGATGTTGTTCTTGAAGCCGTCGATTGACGACATGAGCTCGAGGATGCGCTCTTCGGACTTGCTGTTGTCGGCCTTGAAGGTGTTGAGCTGCGTGAGGACGGCCGAGTATTCCTTCTGGTTCTTCGCGGTATTCAGCGCTTCGCGGAGTTTGGCGACCTGTTCTTCGTGGGAGCGGAGTTCGAGATTGAGGCGATCGGCGTCTTTCTGGTATTGATGCATCTCGCGACGGATCATCTCGATCCGTTTGTCCAGGCCGGCGATCTCTTTTTCCTGTCGCTGGCAGGCGGCGCGTTTGCGGTCAATGCGCCGCTGAAGTTCAGCGATTTGAATCTCGATTTCCTGAAGGTTGTGCAGCGCCTCGATCGTTGCGCCCATGCGAGCGATACCTCAAAAGGAAGGGATGTCACGCTATCTTTATGATCCAACCATTATTATGCATCCAAATGCGTTCGCAGGCAACGACGGAATGTTGTAACGACATTGTCGCTCTTTGACTGGCGGGGCCGGATTCTGAAGCAACGCTGGTGAGAATCCGACTTCGCAGGGTCTGACGGCCTGATTTCAACCTCGGACCGCCCGACCCTGTTTGTCGCCATTTTTCCCACAATTCCGAATCAAATTGCGATTTCCGGCAGGCGCGTCAACCCGCTCATGCCCGCCTGTTCCGGTTGAATCGCCGACTTCGCATGGACCGTCTCGCGTACGTGGAGCAGTCCAGGAATCAGGAATTCAACGGGACGCCGCCCCGGCCGCGTGTCGTTCATGAGTCGGCACGCCCATCGGGCAATGACGCCGGTGTCGCACTCATAGGCCGTCAGCTTCGCGCCGGCGATGGCGTCGTCACCGACATCGGGGAAGCAGGCGACGGCAATGACGCCCTGTTCCCAGGCCTTTCGACCCTGCGGGTCGGCCATGAACGCACGGATCGCGTCGGAGCCGATCAACATGAGGCCCAGTGTCTGGTCCTCGTCGAGCGTGTTGGCGCCGTCGCGCTCCATGGCGGCGCCTCTCGACAGGTCGAACTGCGTGATCTGTCCGCCGAATCGGGCCGTCGCCGTTCGGGCGCCGTTCATGACGGCGAGCGTCTCACGCGTCTGGCGCGTCGTGACGGCCCGAATGACGTCGCAGCCCACGCGCAGCAGGTGTTCGGCCAGCCGGAATCCACCGTCGACGAAATCCGGCGCGACAGCGTTCAGCTTGGCCGACGTGGCGCAGGCGCCGACGGACACGATGGGCGTCTGGCGTCGACACGCGTGCAGGACGAGTTCATCGTCCATCTCGTTGGTCTCGCTCAGGGCGCGCGGCGCCGTGATGAAGAGCCCTTGCGTGTCGCTCCGGGCGTCGGCCGGCCAGTCATTCAGGCTCGCGACGCCCTGTCGGGACGAGCGATCGTGGAACGCCAGCTGGTCACCGTTTTCCCGGGCGCCCGCGTTGAGTTCGGCGTCAAAACGCTCGTGGGCGGCGCTGCCCGACTGGGTGATGCAGGCGAATTGCCGCGATCGTGCGCCGGACGATGTCTCACCCTCGTCCTGCGTGGCGCCCGCGACAAACGTGCCGCGTCCAATGTGCCGGACGAGGAGGCCTTCGGCCGCGAGATCACAGAGCGCCTTATTCACGGTCTTCGCGTTGGCGTGGTATCGCCGGGCCAGCGCGCGTTCGCCGGGAAGTCGCTCGCCGAACTCACCGGCGAGGATCGATCGCCGGATGCGTTCGCGGAGACGCTGGAACTTGTAGCTCAGCCGAGGCTGGGCCTGCGGAGTCGGGTTCGTCGGTTCAGGTTCGTGGGGAGTCATGGCTTTATCTCCTCTGTTGCTCCTGCGAGGCCGCGAGGTACGGCCCGCCACACCCAATGTGCGGCCGGGGTGTGAATATGCATGACGTGTGCCATCCCGAATCGGACCGCCTCTGGGACGAAAATAGGGCGGTTTATCGGCGATCAGGGGCATTCAGAGGTGATACGCGTCTCGTTTGGGGTGGATATTGGGGATAGTTGCCCAGTGGGGCGCCCCATGAATCGCGAGGCGCCCCAACTGTGGGGATTGGCGTTTCCCAGTTCAGCCGTCTCGCGGTCGCACGCCGAGACCGGGGCCGCCGGCGATCGTAAGGCGGCCGTCCTGTCCGCCCAGACCGACGAAGGGCCCGTCGGAGATGAGGAGGTGACCGTCAAGATCGAGCCAGTCGGCCAGCGGCGCGAGCTGGGCGGCGGCGGCGATGCCGAGTTCGGATTCGATCATGCAGCCGAGCATGACCTTCAGGCCGAGCGCGCGGGCGACATGGATCATTTTGTGGGCTTCCCGAATTCCGCCGCACTTGCTCAGCTTGATGTTGATTCCATCGACGGCGCCCGCGCACCTGGGAACATCCATCAGCGTGACGCAGCTTTCGTCGGCGACAATCGGGACGTTGACGTTTTCGCGGACGCGCGCGAGACCTTCGTAGTCGTCGGCCGGCAGGGGTTGTTCGACGAATTCGATGCCGAAGCGTTCGAGTCGGCGAATGTTCTCGATGGCCTCGTCGCTTGTCCATGCGGCGTTGGCGTCGAGCCGGATGGGTTTGTGCGGCGCCACGCGGCGGATGGCTTCGAGCATGGCGTCGTCGTCTTCGCTTCCCGTCTTCAGTTTGAAGATAGGGTACCCGGCGGCCTGTTCCGCCCGGCGGGCGATCGCGTCTGGATCGTCAATTCCCAGCGTATACGACGTTTTTGGGGCGGTCCGTTCGTCAACGCCAAGCAGTCGCACGACGGGGACACTGAGCTTCTTTCCGATCCAGTCGTGCAACGCCGCGTCGATGGCGGCGATCGTGGCGAGCTGGTCGGCGTGCTGTGTGATCAGTTCGTTAAGCGTCGTCTCCAGGTGGAACGGGTTCTTCCCGGTGAGTGACGGCGCGACGGCGTTGAGGGTCCGCTCGACCGAGGCCAGATCCTGGCGATAGGTGTCCGTCGGCGCGGCCTCTCCCCAGCCGACGACTCCTTCATATTGAAGATGGATCTGGAGGGTTTGCTTGTCCGTGCGGACGGCCTTGGCGGTGCGAAAGGGGACCGCCTGTTTGAGATGAAGTCGATTCCAGGTCAGACGCATTTCGGAATTGGAGGGCGCCCGGCGTTCCTCGGCAAGGGCGTCGTCGGGGCCCCACCGTGGCGAAACGGGACGCCGGAGGATCTCCGCAAAACGGAGTGGTCCTGCGGCCGGTGTTCCGTAATCGCCTATCATTCATGATGTTGCGGCGGACCGAAGCCCCGGCGTAGGGGCTGGTTGCCAATTGAATCGCCGCCGCTAATATGACCGGATTGCCCGGACCGATCCGGCCGTGCGAGTCAGTCCCAGAGTGGGGGCCTCCCGCGGTTGGCAAAGGCGTGCTATTATTCCGGGTTTTGCGTCCGGCCAACGGGTTGTGGAAAGCGGCGCGGCTTTGCCTTGCTTCCCTGATTGAGATCGCGGCGCACAGTATTTGCTGGGAGTCATATGTCACTTCGACCTGTTGTCATCGCCGGCACTGGGAGTTTTCTTCCGGGGCCTCCGATTCCAAGCGAGAAAGTCGAGCAAGTCCTCGGTACGCTGGAGAATGCGCCGCCGAAGGTAAAGAAGTTCGTTGAGAACATCGGTGAACAGATGCTCTCCCGCGGCGGCGTGAAGACGCGGCACTTTGCGGTCGATCCCGAAACGGGAGAGATGACGCACAACTTCAGCATGCTGGCCGAGCAGGCGGCGCGACGCGCGCTGGACATGGCGGGCATGGAGCCGCAGCAACTGGATGCGATTCTGATTTCGTGTCCGTCCTACGATCAGAGCACGCCGCCAACGAGCGCGTTGCTTCAGGAGCGGCTTGGCATTCAGAACTGCGCCGAGTTCGAGATTCACTCCAACTGTTCCGGCGTCGGCAAGTGCACGCAGATCGCCTTCGATACGATTCGAAGCGGTCGATACAACAACGTGCTGGTCGCCTACAGCCAGTTGTCCTCCATCTACCTGCGAAGCTGCTACTTCAACCAGGAGAAGATGGACAAGGTTCATGCGGCGCTTCGCTGGATTCTTGCTGATGGCGCCGGGGCGATTGTCCTGCGGGCCGGCGAGGAAGGTGGCGAACCCGCCCATCGCATCATCGATACATTCGTCGAGTCTGTCGGCGCAGGTCGCCCCGCCGGTATGACGGCGGGTGGCGCCGCCGCGGACCTCATGCTCCCCAATCATCAGATTCCGGAGCTCTACGCCGCCGGCGAGCACCATCTCTGGCAGGACTTCACGGCGGTCAACGAAAACGCCGCCCCGCTGCTGCTCCAGGGCCTGCTCAATTTCACCAAGCGGATGAAGATCGATCCGAGCACCGTCGATCACTATGTCGTTTCGATTCCGACGACGCAGCTCTACGACGATCACATCCCGGCGTTCCTCGACAAGCTGGGTATCACGCGAGACAAGATCAAGTTCCGCAGCGACAAGATCGGCTACTGCGGCGGTTCCGCCACGCTGCTCCACTTTGACGAGATGGTGCGCGAGGGCGAGATCAAGCCGGGTGAGCTGGCGGTCGTTCACGCGGTCGAGTCCAGCAAGTGGATGACGGCCGGCTTTGCCGTGCGATGGTAGACACGCCGCAAACGAAACAGGAAGCGACGGAAAAGCCCTTTGGAATCAAGGCGACGATCTTCACGATCGCGTTCCTGATTCTTGTTCTGGGGGTTCTTCCGTCGCTTTTTTATATCCCCGAATTCTGGAATTCCGAATCGAGTCTGGGCGTCTGGAAGCAGTTCTGGGCGCGGGCTGGTCAGTTCTGGGGAGCGTTCCGACATCTGGTCGGAGTCTCCATCTTCGCGACGGGACTCGTCGGCTACATCCTCTGTTCCGTCTGGCTGATCTTCTACGGCCGCGGACCCCATGTGGAGTTTGATCCTCCCAAGGTCTTCGTGGCGACGGGCCCCTATCGCTGGGTTCGCAATCCTGTCGTGCTGACCCTGCTGGTCACTGTGCTTGGCGAAGCGCTCGTGCTCGGGTCGTGGGGGATCTTCATCCTCTTCCTGCTGGGAATCGGTTTCGGCCACTGGCAGGTGACGACCATCGAGGAGCCGCGGCTCCGCAATCGATTCGGCGAGTCCTATGAGGACTTCTGTCGCCGCGTTCCCCGCTGGATTCCCAGGCCGCCCAGCGACCACTAGTCCGCTCGGCGTTCGCTGCTTCGGTTGTATTCATCATGCGCGCATTCGTGACCGGCGGCTCCGGGTTCGTCGGCAGTCATCTGATCGAACAGTTGATTCGTCGCGGCGACAGCGTGCGGGCCCTGGCGCGGCCGACGAGCGATCACGCCTTTCTGAAGTCGCTCGACGCAGACATTTTCCTCGGAGATATCGAAGACGCGGACTCGCTGAAGGCGGCCTGCGCGGACTGCGACGTCTGCTACCACGCGGCGGCGCGCGTCGACATGGTCGGCAGTGAGGAGGATTTCCGCCGGACGACGATCGACGGAACCCGCGCCCTGATGCTGGCGGCGGCCGCGTCGGGCGTGAAGCGCTTCGTTCATGTCAGCAGCTGCGGCGCCTACCATCCGATGCTCTACACAACGGGCGAACCGATCACGGAAGACACGCCGATGACGGAGCCGCCGATGTGGTTCATGTACGGCCGGGCGAAGTATCTGGCCGAGCGGGTCGTCATGGCGGACTGCCCATCCTCCATGGAATGGGTCATCGTCCGGCTCGGCTACGTCTTCGGTCCCCGGAACCGCACGCTGCGCGAATACGTCGAGCCGGCGATGCGCGATTCGATGATGAGCCTCGTGGGAAATGCGAAGAATCCGATGGCGATGGTCTACGTGGACGATGTCGCCGAGGCGATCGCGAAGGCGGGAATGGTTCCCGAGGCGGCGGGCCGGGCGCTTATCGCCGCAGGGAACGAGCATGTCACGCAGCGACAGTATTTCGACGCATTGGCTGACGGCTTCGGCATGCGCCGCGTCCGACGGAAAACGCCCTACTGGATCGCGTATTTCTTCGGTTGGCTGGGGGAATTCATCTTCAAATCGGGGATCCGCGCGACGAGCATTCGCCGCGCGTCCGTCGCATTGACGGGCCTGCCCCAGCGGATCGACTGCTCGAAAACGCAGCAACTCCTGAACTGGACGCCAAGTGTCTCTTTTGAGGACGGGATGGCTCGGGCGTTCGCGTGGTATCGCGCCGCGTACGATCGTCAGTCGCGCTGATGCAAAGTGTAAAAAAGGCGTGCGGCACCCTGGGATTTTGGCGCGGTCGAAGGGTGCCGCAGCGAGTGGAAGACGAGTTGTCGACGCGCCACCGGACGATGCCGATTGGGACGGGATCGTCGAGCGAAATGCTCGGATGACGCAGTTTCGGAGTTCCGAAAGCTCAGGAATAACGGCGACTTCGGAATATCCGCAGGAGCGACGGGTGTGACACCCGCAGCGCTTTCAGTATAGGCGGCCGGAAAGTTTCGTGTCAACCATCGATCCAATTCGATGGCCTGGAAATCCGTTATTTGTTTGTTAAGCCGTGTGCGCCGAGCGCTTTTGCGCTCGCGCGTCTCGCATATCGGGCCGCCCGTTGCATACGGTCTCCGCGTTGCAATGGTTCACTCAGGCGGCGCATTCGTTGTTTCCGGAAGTCGCCTTGGGTCGAACGGGCTTGGTCGCGGCGGCGCCGGGGAGCAGCAGCGGCTGCGTGATTCGAACGGGGCGCTTGCGCAGCGCTGCGGCGACGAAACCGTTGAGATCCTGAAAATCCCACGATTCACGCGGGACCGGCCGGCCGTGGGAATCGCGGACCTGCGCCCCGTAGGAATCGACCAGGACGCGGGTTGCAAACCGATCGCAGCGTCCCTCCTTCTGGCGAACATTGCGACGGGCCTGCTTCACGAGCCAGTGATAGAACTCGTGCAGAAACACAAAGAGGACGAGCTGCATCGGCGATGCGATCTCGACGGAATAGAGCTCGCGCCACCAGTGCGTGCGGTTCGCGCTGGGGCGGGCAATGTGCGTGAGCAGCCGATAGGGGTAGCGATTCTGGCGTCCGAGGTTGACGAAGATGCGATTCGACGCGTAGTAGCAGGCGCCGGAAAATTCTGCGCCACGGCTGTACCTGACACGAACGATCAGCTTTTCACTGGGCCACATCTCGATGGCGTCGTGAATGGCAGATAGAAGCTCGTCGTTGTCGACGTGAGTCGTGTTGCGAAAATCCATGACCGCCCTGCTTGATGCGGGCGGACTTGTCGGCGATTGCGCGATCAACCCAGCCCCGCTCTAACGATATCCTGGAGCCGCACAACACCTTGCGGCCTTTCCCCGTCGTCCGACACGATCAGCACAGTGATCTCACTTTCCCGCATCAGCCGCAGGCATTCAACAGCGAGTGTCTCCGATGAAACGCTCGAGCATCGAACCTGCGGTTCCTCCGGGTCTCTGCGACTGAGTCGCCACGCTTCGCCGGCGGAGAGTCGCGCCGGCGTTTCGCATCGCGTCAGCAGTCGCCTGAGATCGCCGTCCGTAAAAACACCGGACAACACTCCTCTATCGTCAACGATGCACGCCATGCCTAAATGTCGGCTCGTGACTTCGAGAATCAGGTCGTTGAAGGGCGCCCCGAGATTGACAGTGGGCAGTTCATTACCCGAATGCATGATGTCCGCGGCGCGGAGCAGCAGCCTGCGGCCGAGGCTGCCGTCGGGATGAAAGTTAGCAAAATCCTCTTCGCGAAAACACCGCATCTCCAACAGCGCCATGGCGATGGCGTCGCAGAGCGCAAGCGTCATCAGTGTGCTGGTCGTTGGCGCGAGCCCGAGCGGACCCGCCTCGGGGAGTTTCGGCAGCGCGAGATGGACGTCGGCAAGTTGTGCGAGCTGTGACGACGGCAGTTCGCACACAGCGATCACGCGGCCGCCGATGCGTCGAAAGTGATGGACGAACTTGTTCAGCTCTTCCGTTTCACCACTCTTTGACAGGGCCAGCAGCACGGCGCCGGGCGGCACGGCGCCAAGATCGCCGTGCAGACCTTCGACGGGATGCATGAAGATGGCGGGTGTGCCAGTGCTGGCGAGTGTCGCGGCCGCCTTCCGTGCGATGATTCCACTCTTGCCGATGCCCGTGACGACCATGGCCTGACTGGAATCCCGGATCAGCTCGACGGCGTTGGCGAAGGCGCTCGTGAGCGCATCCGACAGCACGTTCAGGGCGGCGCATTGCGCCTGCAGATGTTGTCGTGCGAGATCAACGCATTGATCGGGCGTCGTACGGCAATCGTCGGACATGGGCGCGGGCTCCTTTGGAATGAGCCCGCACTTTAAGGCCTTTCGTCAGGCTCATCATCCCCTTCCGCATCTTCGCCGAGATCGAAGCGATCGTCGATGCGGAACTCATCGCCCTCGAGCTCTTCCAGCTCATCGGCGAGGTTCTCCAGATCGAGGGCCTCGTCATCCGAGCGGCCGGCGTCGATCGGCGGCCGGGGGGGCTTCGCGGGAGCGGCGGCGGGCGGCTTCTCGATGTCGATATCCGCCTGGATATCGAGCTGATCGAGATCGCTCAGATCGGGGAGGCTCCCCAGGTCCAGCTCGGACCCGAGATCCACATTGGGAACGTCCGGCCCCGCGGGCTGCGGGCTTGGCGCGGAGACCGGCGGCGGCGCGGCGGCTTCCGTGGCCACGACAGCGTCGTTGACGGCGTCGCTGACGGGCGGTTCGTCCTCGAGTTCGTCCAGGCCCTCGATGTCCTGCGGCTCCTCAACGACTGTGTCGGTTTCGACGCTGTCGCCGACGCCGCCGTAGGGCGCGTCGTCGTCGGACGGACCGTAGCCGTAAGTGTCGTCACCGTAGTCATCGACGTCGTGACTCGTCGCGGCGCCCGCAACGGCGGCGATATCGAGTCGAGGTCGCTCGACGTTGTCTTCGTCGGGCTCCTGATAGGCGTAGAACTCGCGGTAGCTCTTGCGGAAGTACCCGCCGCGTCGTCCCTCAACCTTATTGAGAACGGCGCCGAAGATGCGGGCGTTGATCGCCTCCAGATTGGCCCGCGAACGCTGCAGGGCGCCGCGGGAGGTCTTGCGGTATTCGCAGATGAGCAGACAGCCATCGACGGCGCCGGCCAGGACCATCGCATCACTGACGAGCAGGACCGGCGGGCCATCGAAGATGACCTGATCGTATCGGGCGCGGGCGTCGACAATGACGTCTCGCAGGTAGCTGCTGCCGAGCAGTTCGGCCGGGTTCGGCGGAATCGGCCCGGCGCCGAGGACATCCAGCCCCGGAACCTGCGAGGGCGAGACGTAGTCGCGCAGCTGACCCTGGCCGATCAGGATATTGCTGAGACCCTCGGCCTTCATATTCGGGAAGATGGCGGGCAGCGCCGCGCGGCGGAAGTTGGCGTCCACCAGGAGCACGCGCCGGCCGCTGAGGGCAATGGAAATGGCGAGGTTCGTGGCGACAGTCGTCTTGCCGTTGTCGCCGCTCGGGCTCGTCACGAGGATCACGCCCTGCTGTTCGGCGGGTGCGCTGAAGAACAGGTTGGCGCGCAGGTTGCGGAAGGCCTCGGCCACGACGGAATGCGGCGCATCGAGACAGGCGGTCTCCACGCGCTCGAAGACGACTTCGTCGTCGTCCGTCGAGGGAATCGTGCCCAGGACGGGGAGCTGCGTGCGCGAGACATCGCGCGGTGTGCGGACCGACTTGTCCGTGATGTCGAGCAGGAACGCCAGGGCGATGCTGAGCCCGTAGCCGACGAATACGCTGGCCGGCAGAAACAGATAGAGATTCGGACTGCTGATGCGCTTCGGAGGGACGGCGGTGTCCGTCACTTCGACGCGCACCTTCTTGTCCTGACGATGCTGGATCTCCAGGCGTGTCTTTTTCTCCTGAAGGAGCTGGAACTGCTGTGTCAGCAGCTCCTTTTCATCCATGAGATTCTCGAGGACCGCGAGCTTCTTGTCCTTGTCCCGCTGCTTGGCCTGGGCCCGCGCGAGCTGCTCCTTGGTCTGAACGAGCGTATCACTGACGCGTGTGTAGTTGCGCTTGGCCTCCTCGAGGCGGCGGCGCTGATAGTCGACGATACGCTGAGCCGTCGCTGACGAGAGATTCTGAAAGGCGGCGTCGTACGCGGCCTTGGCCGACTTGTACGTCGCGTGATTCTCCATGAAGCGCTCAGTGACCAGGTCGAGGTTGCGACGGGCCTCCTGAAGCTGGAATTCCAGGCGCTGGACCTGGGGATCCATTTTCAGGAGTTCCTGCATCTGCTGATCGATGGGCACGTCCTCGGGCTTCAGCGATTTCATCTCCTGCCAGACGGAGCGGAGGTTTCCGACGAGAATCTCGAGCTCCGTGACGTGGTCCTGGAGGCCCGCCACCTTCTGATCGATCGCAACGCCGAGGGTGCCATACTCGGAGTTCTGGATGAAATCTTCGATTTCCTTGCTCTTGGCGGCGAGGGCCCGCTGGGCGATTTCGAATTCCTTGGCCATCTCCTGCATCTGCTGCGAGATTTCGGCGCTGGATCGCCTGTTGACGAGTTTGAGATACTCGTTGACCACGACGTTCACGATCGTCGGCACTTCGGCGGGAATGCGCCACGTCGCGGCGACGCGGATCAGGTTGGATTCGCGGATCGGCGCGACTGTCAGGATGTCCTCGAGCAGGTCGCGCGGGTTTTCGTTCTTGCGCTTCGCCTCGGCGTCCGCCTCCCGGTACCACGCGAGACCGCGCAGATCGGGGTTCTTCAGGGCGTTGTCGAGGACGCTGGGGCGTGTGACGAGAAAGGCCTGGTTCTGGATTTCACGCTGGATCGCCTGATTGTCAATGCGATCGTTGACGTCCTGCCGCGTGGGATCGATGGGATTCAGCGACTCCACTTTGATGATGGATTCCGCGACGTATCCCGGATACCTGAAGTACCAGAACAGAACGCCGCCGATGGCGATCGCGGCGAAGAAGGTGCCCAGCAGAATGATGAAGAGGATCCGTTGGCGAAAGACGCGCCAGAGATCGGAGGCCGAGAACGCGACCTGCGGTTGCGCGGGAGTGGCGGGCGCGCCGGCCAACATCATCGCCTCGCCGTAAGTCGGAGTTGCCGCCGTCAGCGTCGTCATTCAGTCAACCTCGTCGTCCCCTTCGACAATCCATCGGGCGTGCGGCGTTCAGGTATCGGCGTCACAGCCCCAACCGGTCGACGCCGCGCCACATGCGCATTTTATGCGCGGCCGCGTCACGAAGACTGGCCGCAGTCTTTTTCGACCTGGGTTGAGGCCTCTTCTATCTTCGGCAAATAGGCTTGCCACGCTTGTTTTTCATCGCCGGATAATGATTCGTCGATTCTCGTGTTGATGACGTCGCGCACGTACTCGAGGCGTCGGCGGGCGGCGTCGCATTCGCCGCGCATGGCGTTGACGCGCGCCAGGTGTATCAGTACGTCCGGGTGCTTGTCGTCGGCCTCCAGCGCTCGTAACAGTGTTCCCGCGGCCTCTCCGAGCAGTCCGTTTCTCGCCTGGATCCATCCGTAGGTATCGAGGATATCAGCATTGTTAGGTTCGACGCGCTTCGCCTGCCTGGCGTAGGGGAGCGCTTCCTTCGGCATGTCCAGCGTCTCGGCGAGCAGGTACGAGAGGTTGTTCAGCACCATCGAATGGTTGGGGTTGATCTTGAGCGCCTCTTCATATTCCGTCTTCGCCTTGAGCGGTTCGCCCTTGAATGAGTAGATCATTCCCTTCGCCAGGTGAACAAACAGCAGATCGCCGTCCCGGACCGCCTCGGCCTGGATAGAGTCACAGATTTCGATGGCGGCGTCGTACTCGCGGTTCATCCAGTAGAGATGCACGAGGGCGCGGCGCTTGAGCAGGTTGGCCCGATCCGCGTCGGCGGCGGCCTTCATCTCGTCTCTGGCGCCCTCCTTGCCGAGGATCGTCACCATGTCGCGGATGATCTGGTTGTACTCGACGAAGTTCTCGCTGGCCGCGCTGAGAGACTGCTTCAGCGCCTCAACGCATCGCTCCTGGTCACCCTTCTTATGATAGGCCCAGGCCAGGTCGCACAGGGCGCTGGGGACGCGATTCAGCGCCGTCGTCGTCATTTTCTGTGTCGCGTAATCAATAATCGACTGTGGATCTCCACCTTCCCGCAGGGCGGCGAAGAGTTCGCGAACGACATCCGGCTGATTCTGGGAGAGTTCGGCGGCCTTCAGATAGCCCGTGGCCCGCTTGCGGGGATCCTGTGCGATCTTGCCCAGCTGACCGAGCAGCTCGGGCCACTGGTAGTCGCGCGGGTTGTTTCGCATGTAGCGATAGATCAGATCTTCCGCCTCCTGGAACTTCGCGGGACGAACACGCATATACGTGTCAATCAGGGCCTTGGCGACACGATCCTGCGTCGGGTCGTCCTTGAGAATGTCGTTCAGTTCATTGATCGCGTCATCGTTGCGGCCGACTTCGACCAGGGCGTCGGCGAGCAGAATGCGATGCTGGAATCCGAACGCCATCGGCTTGATGGCCGTGGCGCGCTGAAGATCCTGGATGGCGAGCAGGTACTTGTTCTGAAGCACATAGAGCTGGCCGCGCTGCCAGAGGGCGACGGCGTTGTCCGGATCCTTGGAGAGGTGCCGGTTGAAGGCGTCCTCCGCCTTCTTGATGTCACCGCCGACGCGATGGTAGGCGCCTTCGTAGATCATTCCCTGGTCGTCTTCCGGATAGGCCGCGACATACGCGTCGATTTCGGCCTTCGCGCGATCGAGTTCATTCATGGCGAGCAGGCCCGCGATCTTCCGCGACTGGGCGTTCTGGGCCAGGTTGCGATCGAGGTTCGGCTTGGCAAGCAGCGTATCGAGGGTTTCGATCGACTCGTTGTAGCGCTTGGCCTTCCTGTAGAAATCCGCCGCCAGGGAGAGAATGCTGGGTGAGTCGTCGAAGGCGATGGCCATGCGGTAGTAGCGATCCGCCGTGTTGTAGCGATCGAGCTCCGCGTAAAACTCGGCGAGAGAAGCCGCGAGAATCGCCTTCTTCGACTTGTCATCCGTGTTCTGGAGGCGTTCCATCAACAGGGCTTCGCCTTCCTGCGGCAGGTTGACGTCGTCCGACGCCAGGAAGGTCGCGACCTCGCGAAGCAGGCCCAGGTTGTCGACGTCCTTCGTCAGCGCGTCTCGATAGACTTCCTCGGCTTCGCGATATTTCGCCACTTTCGGATCCGCATAGAGTCGCGCGAGCATGACCAGGTTGGCCACGTCGTTCGGATCGGATTCGCGCCGTTTGACGCGCCCCGGGATTCCGTCCAGCGGGTTGTCGCGTTCGCGGATGACCTGGCGCATCTTGATCGCCCAGTCGTCGCTGGGCATGGCGCGCTCGACAACCTTCAGGTACTTGCGCACCGTCGTGTCGTCATTCTCGTCGTAGGCGATCTGGGCGAGCATCTTTGCGGCGTAGCCGTTGTTGGGATTCGTCCCCAGGGCGCGTTCGAGCACGTCTTTCGCCTGTTCCTTGTCCGACTGGAAGAGGTAGGCCTGCGCCAGGTAGGTCCACGCGATGGAATTGCTCGGATAGAGATCGAGCCCCTGGCGCAGGAGCTCGACGCTGTCCCGGATCATTCGATCGGCGGCGGGGTCCTTGGCCTCTCGCAGGATCTGGCCGTGGGCGAGTGACAGGCGTCCCTGGGCGACTTTTCCGTCGGCGCCGTCGAGGTTCTGTTCTGCGAACCTGTCGACGAACCGCTGTGCGCGATCCCAGTCCTTCGCGCGAAGGGAGGCCGCGAGCTGCAGTTCGATGATGCCGGCGTTCGTCGGATCGAGCGCCTCGGCCTTGTCGAGATACTCCTGTTCCTTCGCGGCGTTGTCATGGTTCCTGTAATACGTGGCGTACTCGAGGTCCCGCATCTTCTCGTCCTCGATGGATGCGATCAGGCCGAGCAGTTTCTCGTCGCGATCGTCAGAGGGCGGCGCCAGGGCGATCTCGAACCGGCGATAGTCGCGATTGTCCGGATTGCGCGCCACGAGGTCGGCGACGAAGCGGCGGGCCTCGTTGTCCTTGCCCTGGCCCTGCAGAACGTGGATCAGCAGCTGGAGCGCCGCCGTACTGTCGGGATTCGCCTCAAACAGCGCCCGGGCCTCGGCCTCGGCCGCGTCGTAGTCCTTTTCGACGGCCAGCAGATAGGCGCTGCGAAGCTTGTCTTCGAGCGTGTCTCCGGTTCCCAGTCGATCGCTGATCTGCTTGGCCAGTTCGGGCTGACCCAGTCGCGAGTAGGCCTCGATCAGCAACTGGTTGGCCGTGCGGTTCTGCGCCATGGCCGTTCGCAGCGCCTCCGGGGCGTCGGGCTTGAGGAAGCGCAGGGCCTCGGCGGGGCGATTCTGCTGGAGGAGCACCTGGCCCATTCGCAGGAAGACGGCCGGATCAGGGTTTCGAGGCGTCGCCGCGATGACCTGTTCGAGCATGTCCTGGACGCGGCCGATCTGATTCTGCCGGGCGTAGAGATCGGCCATGAGTCGGAGCAGCTGGACGTTGGGCGCCTGGGAGCCGGCTTTCATCGCCGCCTCGCCCTGCCGTGTCGCGGCGATGTACTCGCCCCGGGCGTTCAGCAGGTGCGCTTCGAGAAAGAGCGCGACCTGCGAATTGGCCGGCGCTTCCTCGTTCATCTGGCCGAGCCAGTCTTCGGCGGACTTGAGCAGCGCCGTCTTCGCGTCGCCCGTCGCCGACTGCGCATCGCGGATGTCGGCGAGGAAGAGGTTCTTGACGAGTTCGATGCGGGCGTTGCGATTGGACAGTTCGCGGAAGTGCTCGGAGCGCTTGATGTGCTGGAGACCATCGGCGTAGAGATCGCGCTGCTTCTGCCGGTATTCGTCGGCCTTCTCGGGGCTCTCGGCGAGGCCGATCTGCATGTCGTAGATGGAGCCGAGATTGAGATAGGCGGCGCCGTTGGCCGGATCGATTTTCAGCGCCTTGCGGAGATAGGTCTCCGCCTTGTTCAGGTCACGATCGATATCCATCGAGACACGGCCTGTGTAGAGCGTTGCGAGCGCAATCAGCGGCTGTGCGTCGTCGGTGTCTCCCTCCGCCAGGTGTTCGAGGGTTGAGCGAGCGTCGTCGGCCCTGCCGTCCAGCAGGTACAGCTGTGCCCGCAGGAGTTCGAGTTCTCCGACCTGCTTGTTCTTGCCCTCGGACGTCGCCCGCGCGATGGAGGAATCGATCATGGCGTAGGCTGTCTGCATGTCGGCCTTCGCGTCGTCCAGGTTGCGCTTCAGCTCTTTTTCCTTCGCGCTGGTCCAGAGTTCCCGTGTCAGTCCCTGAATCGTGTCGATGTCCGTCGGATCGAGTTCCGAAGCGCGATGGAGCGCGGCGACACCCTTCTCGCGATAGGTCGGATTGGTCTCACTGAGCGCGAGCATCGCCAGACCTTTCGCGGAATTCGTGATCGCCATCTCATTGAGTTCGTCGTACTGGGCGGCGGCGTTGGCGGTGTCGAGAACGCGCTGCCAGGTGTTGGGGCCACCGAAGAGCTTGGCGATCTCCAGTTCGAGCTTGAGCGTCATCACGTGCGCCGGGACAAAGCCGGGCTGGCGCGTCAGCGCGTCGGCCAGGAACTCGCGGGCGTAGCCGATCTGGCCCGCCTCGATCGCATTGCGGGACGCGTTCACGAGATACTCAGGGTTCTTCGTGTCGTCCTTGCTGTAGGCGCGGATGTAGGCCTGCATGGCCTTGTCATATTCTCCGGCCTTTTCCAGCGATTTCGCTTCATCCGCGAACACCAACGGGTCGGAGCCGGGCAGGTTCTGCACCAGGACGAATCCCACCGCCGCGAGCAGCACCATGAGCGTGACAACCAGCGAACCGACGAGTGTTTTGTTGAGTTTCTTGGCCATGCGTTATTCCCGCTTTCATTCCCCTGGGTCTTCTGTGGGCTTCCGGACGTGGGATGTCCGGTCAGTCGTTGTTGGATTCCGTCGGCGCGGGCGCGCTCGACACGTCGTCGCGCTCACTGCCGCGCAACGGCCAGTAGTCATCAAACAGGACGCGGATCGAGGCGTCCATCAGCTCGCGGGCGCGTCGATCCAGCGCCGGATCGTCGGCGTCAGTGCGGCCCGGAAACATGATTTCGACTTTTGAATAGTAGAGTCGCGTGTCGCGCCAGTCCGCCATTTTCAGTCGCGCCGTCTGACGGCCGCTGTGGAACGTGCCGTTGACGTTGATCGTGTAGTAAACGACGTTCTTGATGCTCTGTTCCTTCTTCGGAAGAAACGCCAGCCGCCGGACGTCGATCTCCTCGTCCAGCGACTCGATCCGGAATTTCAGCGAGTCATCGCCCGCCGGGATGAGCCCCGCCTGCGGATTACACTCTTCCGGAACGTGCGGCACCTGGTCCTGAACATTTGTGTAATACGTGATGAACAGGTTGACGATGGCGTTGTTCCTGTCCTTGATGCGGCGATCGCTCAGGGTCCATTCGATGTACTCATCCGTCCCCAGTTCGGCAATCATGTCCGTCGACAGGCGCTGCGAAGCGACGAGTTCATAGTCGCCGAGCGACGCGGGCGACAGGCTGGTCAGCGGTCTGCGAATCGGCATCGGGCCCTTGATGATTGTGAAGGACCACAATTCTGTCGCAATCGCGCTGCCGCCGAGCACGATGATCGCCAGGGCAAAGTAGATGGACTGACGTTGATGATGCGTCATGAAATCAGGAATCCCCCCGCTACGTCGCGGCTGTGGGCTCCTGCTCATCCACCACCAGATGGTCGAGGATCCAGAGCAGGCCCATGTACAGTACGAATCCGAACGCGAACATGATCAGTCCAAGCAGGGTATGGGGCGTCCCTTTTGCCAGGTCCTGATGACCATACATCTGGAGGCATCCCGTGATGATGACCCGCAAGATGTTGCACAGGAGGGCGACGGGGGCCACAAATACCGCCATGGAAATGCGTTGCCAGGTCGGTCGGGGCGTCATATAGGCCAGGGCAAGGCCCAATGCGACAAACGCCATCAGGGATCGCATGCCGCTGCACGCGCCGGCCACCGTGAAGGCGCCGGACTCGCCGCCCTGCATCCAGTAGCCGATCTTGATGCCCTCGCGCTCGATCTCGAGGACGCCGGGAAACAGGTTGAGACACCAGGTCGAGATGGCCGCCGCCATCTGCTGAAGCGGATGCGTGAACTGACGATAGAGGCGATCCGGCGGAGGAACCGCCAGAAAGAAGAACGCAATCGGGAAGGCCGTGATCCAGAGTGATCGCCAGCCGCGAAGCAGCAGCACGAGCCCGGCCACAACACCCATGATGGAGAGCGACTGCGGATAGCCGATCTTGAGATTGATGGAGAGAAAATAGGCGGCCAGGCTTGAGAGCAGGAGGAACAGGCCGATGATCGACCCTTCGTGCCGCCCACGAAGCAGTTCGCCCCGGCGCATATGCACGAGGTAAAGGCAGAACGGCACGATCAGGAAACCGTGCGACCAGTCAGGCGTCTGCCAGAAATGCCAGAAACGCTCGTACTGATCCCAGTAAATCCAGGAAACCAGGGCGCCAATGACGCCGAGCTTCAGGGCGCCACCGGCGCCGAGCGCCGCTCGCCAGGTCGGGAGAACGGGCTCGGAGACGGAAGTCGCCATCGGGTTCGTATGCGTCAGTTCGCTGGCGCCGGTCGGGGCATCCATGTGACTCTACCCCTTCCGCGGCGTATGGCGCCGTTCCCGTTGTCGCAGTCGATCATCGCGAGTCATGGTTATTGTGGCGATCAGATCGGCAGGCCTCTCAACTGAGATTCCTGAAGTTCTCGCTGTCGGACCTGTTCGCGGGCGTTGAAGCTGTCACTGTCCGCGAAGTTGCGATCGTACACAAATCCGAAGCCATAGCTCATTCGGAAGGCGTTGCGGAGAACGGCCAGGAAGATGTGGACCGGCGTCGATCCAACACTGATCATGTCGTTCGGCCGGATGTAGAAGTCCGGCGTTTCACCCGCGAGGATCGCGTCCAAGTCGATCTGAATCGTCTGCTCCTCGTCCTTGCTGATTCGGCGCACCAGGCTCGCCCGGGAAGGTTCCGCGAGCGGTCCGAAGCCTCCCGCCGAAGCCAGCGCTTGTTTGACCGTCAATGCCCGCCCGTCCAACTGATATGGACCGGGATTCTGAATGTTGCCGCCCATGTAGTACTGACCGATGTTCGGAATCCGAACCCGAATCAGATCTCGCGGCCGAATCACGACATTGTATTTGGGATCGCCCGCGAGCAAAGCCTTGGCCGGAATTGCAATAATCCGAACCTCAGAGGCGGAATCGCCCATGTCGTCGTCCTGGGGCATGCTTGTGGGCGTGTTCGGAGTCACAGGAACCGTCGTCGGCGTCCGTGTCTCGGTCTTCATGGGGGGAACGGCCGCCGAATCGACGACTTTCCACTGGCCTGTCGTCGGATCGAACACAGGGGCCGATTCGCGACCGGCCGGGGCCGCCTCCAGGCGATCCAGTTCCGACTGGTTTGGCTGGGCCTGGGCGAGGCGAACGTGGCCGCGGGGACCGCGTCCGACATCGGAAAGTGTATAGCGCTCGTCGTTCCAGAGACCGCGGCGTCGCGCCTGGGCGTCCATGACGTTCGAGCCGCCCGCGACTTCACCCGCCTCGGCGCGTCGGAAGATATAGATGGTATCCACCTGCGTCGGGATGCCACCGACAGCCCCTACGGCGTTCATCAGGCGATAGTCAGGTCGTGTGATGGGGTAGTTCCCCGGCTGCTGGATCGAGCCGACGATCGTGAACTGCTGGGCCTCACTGCGCAGCAGGGATACCTGCACGTCGCCGTTGTCGAGAATCTGCTTTTCCCTGAGCAGATCCTTGATCTGAAGTTCCAGCTCGCGCGGTGTCAGCCCGGCAATCCTGACAGGGCCGAGCGACGGCATGGTTTCATACCCCGAAGGTCGCACCTGAATCTGCTGCTCGGAGGCGAGACCTGGCGCGATCAATTCGTAGATCGAGACGCGCAGGATGTCGCCGGGGCCCAGAACCGGTTCGACGTAGTAGGGTTCGAGATCTTCGACGCTGGGTTCTTCGGCGTCGACGAGTTCGTCGGGCTCCTCCAGCAACGTCATGACGGAGAGAATCTCATTCGTCGTGCCCGTGCGGTAGTTGCCCGCCTGCGTCGGGTCCATGAATCCGTTGTGGATCCAGCTCGGAATCCGGAAGTCCTTACTGCAGCCGGACAACGCCACGACGAGCGTGACGGCCGTGATGGCCGTGACGCATCGACGTCGCGGGGCAAGTGAGGTGTTCCGGTTTCTCGAATTCAACGTTGTCGTGCCATTTGTCAGCGAATCGAGCATGTTGGCCGCTCCCATCTCAAGGCGAAGCGTTTGTTATGGTCCCTGTCGTTCGCTGTATCGTCCGGCGCGCGAGCCGATAAAACTTATAAGTGCCGAGAATCTTCCAAATTCAGGATCGTCGTGCGACGCTTTATTAGACGCCGCAATTCGCCCGGCCCGATAAGAATGTCGGTGGCGCCCCCTGATCACTACACAATCCGATAATACCCCCCGTCTCCGCCCGCAGGCCCCGCATCGTGGGCGCCCTCGGGGCGCAGTTTCTGCGCGTTTCACGGGTTTCCTACGACGCGGATCGCGTTGGGTTCAGTCGGACTTTTCACCCCGTCGATGTGAGGAAGGCGAGCCGACGGCTTGCCGCGAGACGCAATACGTTATCGACACGCCCGGCCAACGGACCGATCGATGTGTCAGATGGGAGCGACATCATGGACGAAGTCGTCATATTCGGCGCAGGCGGTCACGGTCGCGTGGTCCTCGACATTCTCGCCCAGGCGCAGAGCTACACACCGATCGGGTTCCTCGACAACAACGTTCAGCTGCACGATCGTCGCGTGGACGGGTTGAAGGTGCTCGGCGGCGTCGCCCACGCGGCGGAGCTGTATGCGAAGGGCGTGCGCCGCGCGATCATCGCCATCGGTGACAACGGCGTTCGGCGGGACATCGCCAGGCGCGTCGAAGCGCTCGGTTTCGAACTCGTCAGCGCGATCCATCCCTCGGCCCGGCTGGCGACGAACGTCACACTCGGAAAGGGACTCGTCATCGCGGCGGGCGCCCTTGTCTGCGCCCACGCTCAGATCGGTGACTACGCCATTCTGAACACGGGCTGCATCATCGATCACGAATCCATGATCGGCATGGCCGTGCATATCTGTCCCGGCGTGCGCCTGGCGGGGCACGTTGTGGCCGAGTCCGGCGCATTCGTGGGCATTGGCGCCACAGTGATTCAGAATGTGCGCATTGGGTTCGAGGCGATCGTCGGCGCCGGCGCGGTCGTCGTAAAGGATGTCGAACCGATGACGACAGTCGTGGGTGTTCCCGCGCAGCCCACCAAGGATGCGCCGAGCGCCGATGAATTCGCGGCGATGCTGGCGCCGATCGGGGCCGATCCGCGGGATCCGATGTCGCTGCAGCGCTAGAGCGTTTCGGCAAAGCTCAGTTCGTGACCGTCCGGATCCTGGACATGAAAGTAGCGTTCCCCCCACGCCGCGTTCTTTGGCGGCGCTTCGGGCGTGACTCCATTCGAGACCAGGTGTTCGTACTGATCGTCGGCGCTGTCGACGCGAAAGATGACGCGCCCCCACTGCGCGGGACGATAGTGTCCGTTGTCGATCAGATTGACGAACGCGTCCTGCGCCTGAAGCGTCGTGAACTCGGCGTCGGGACCGCCGAAGGTGACGTCGAACCCGCACTTCTCGTAGAAGTCCACGGCGTTCGGCATGTTGCGAACGAAGAAAGTGATGGCGCTGATGTGCTGGATCCGCATGGGCTGTTCCCGGGCGACCTTAGGGTAACGCAAGCTCGCATTCGACGCAGAATATCCTACCACCACCTGCGCGATCGTTGTGGCGCGTCCTCCGCAACAAAAAAAAGCTCCGCAACGGACCTGTCCGTTGCGGAGCAAAGCGTGTATTCACAAATCCCGTGGCCCGGCCGAACCGCGTCGGGCTTACGGCTGCAGCAACGCGTCGACGAAGGCCTGGACGTCGGCGCCGTCGATCACGCCGTCGTCGTTGACGTCGGCCCGCTGCTCGTCGCAGTTCGGGTAGGCGTCGTCGTAGGCGTCGATATCGATCAGCGTGAGCACAAAGGGCTCGACGTCGTCGAAATTCGTCTCGTTGTCGCAGTTGAGGTCGATCGCGAGCTTCGTCTCGGCGCCGCTGATTGCGAAGATCGCCGTGGAGCGATTCGAATTCGTACCGCTGGCGCGTTCGAACGTCAGGCTCCTGATCGGCTTCTCGTTCAGACCCATCGCCTTCAGATCAAGCGTCGTCTGATAGACGCGGGGATTGCCGTCGGAATTGTCTTCGAATTCGCCGCCCGGCAGTCGAACGCGTCCGAGGTTGTTGATCGCGTTGGCCGACACGACGAAGAACCAGTCGTAGCCGTTGTACGTGAGGTTCGTCGCCGTCGTGTCGTCGGTGAACGTGATCGTCAGGGCGCCCGTTGAGCCCGACGTCGCATTCGCCGAGGCGGCGAAGATCGCGAGTCGGTCGTAGGTTGTCTGCTCCGACGGATCGAATGTCAGTGTTCCGCTCGATTGCGACGAAGTCAGGAAGAGGACATTGTCCTGGTCGTACGGCTCGAGCTGAACCCGAGTGGTTCCGTCGCTGATGCTGATGAACTGGCGACTGCTCGGAAGGCCCTTCACGGAATCGGTCAGGCCGTCCTCGTAGTACGTCCAGTTGTTTGGTGTATCGAAGGACAGGGCGTCGTCGTCGAACGGTGTCGCGGCGCCCTGTTCGACCACGATGTCACGGTTCCAGCCCGTCGCCGCGATGGGCGTCATGACTGTCGGGATGACGATCTCGCGATCGAACACGTCGTAGAGCGGATGGGCGGCTGTCGTATCGGCGCCGGGATCATTCGCGGCTGTCATGGCCATGATGTGCACTTTGTCATTGTCGGGGAGCGTCAGTGTCGTGGCGCCCGGCGGCAGGTCGATCGTGTACACAAACAGGTAGGCGTAGTCATAGGAGGAGTTGCCGCCACTCGACGTGTGCCGATGCGACGAGAACCAGGCGATCGGGTCGCGCCGGATGTACGCCGGCTCAAGGCCGAGGTAAGCCCACGGCCAGTTGAAGGCGACTTCCGTGATGCCGCCCTCCCAGATGCGATTGTCCCACTGGCCGACGTAACCGCCCCAGTCCTGGATCGTCAGTTTGACCTCTTCGCCATCGACCAGGAATGTCGTGACCTGATCCCCGTTCGCGGCGGCGGCGAGCAGATAGAGTTGGCCATACGGGCCCGTCGGCAGCGAGACCTGCTGGCCCACGCACGCGACGGCGTTGAGCTGGCCGCCGGTTGTGGGTCCCAGGTCAAACGAGATGCCGCGATAGTCCAGTTCGCTCGGCAGCATCTCGGCGGGAATGGCGGCGCCGCCGTCATCGAATCCATCAACCGACGACTGGCCATCGCTGCTGGTGACCGCCCGATTGAAGAGCAGCGGGACGGACTCCTGCGTCACGGCCGGCACCTGCGTCGCCACAGGGCTCGGCGTGATGGCGAACGTTCGCAGCGCATAGGCGCCGATATCCGTCACGAGTTCGCCGTTGTTGACCGTCGCGGCGCCGAGCGGACGCTCCTGGCCATCCACTTCCCGCGCCGAGGCGATGCCGTTCGGCAGCGACACGTGGACGCCCGTCTGCGCCTGTCCGTCGAGTTCAACGAGTCGGACGATCAATTCGTTGGAGTCTTCCGCCTTCTTGACGGCCATGACGCGGACACGCGGATTGTCGACGCTCATCAGCGACAGCGTGCGGCCCAGCGAGCCGGCGTGCGACGTTGTCTGGAAAACCCTGGGCGGCTGGCTCAGGCGAACGGCCTGCCAGTCCGTCTGGCCGTTTCGCCAGTCGCCGACGTGGCCGGCGAGACCGTAGAGAATGTCATGTTCGCCCCAGTCCTGCGTCGTCTGGTCCTGGTAGCCGGCGGCGCCGGGCGTGCGAAGCAGCGTGAGTCGCAGCGTCTGATCGTCGGGCTTGTCGGAGCCGTACTTGGCGTCGCTCAGAACCGTGACGCCGTAGGTTCCGTTGGAATCCGTCAGGTCAAACCAGTAGTGGGCCGGCACTTCGTATTTCGAGGGTGAGTTGTTGCCGCGCTGGATCGTTCCGACTTCCCAGTTGTAGGTGGCGTTGGGATTGGAAACGTTCAGCGGGAACGTCGACTTGAGGTTACACACGGCGCTTCGCCAGTCGATCCTGTTGTCGAACTCGACGCGATTGCCGCCGTCACCCGCGGAGAGGCGAATCGTCTGAACGAAATGCGAATCGCGCGCGTCGCGTGTGACTTCGATCGCGACGCGGGCGGCGCCGTTTTCGACGATTTTGATCGTCGGCTGTCCGTCAACGTAGCCGAGCGGCGGAAGCTGTGCGTCGCTCCAGTCGATGTTCCAGGCGGGATACTGCGTCGGCGAATCTTCCGAGAACGCCAGCCGTGACGGCGACGTGAGCATGACGCGCTGGGCGAGCTTGTCGAAGATCGAGGCGACGTCGCCGTTGGCGTCGAGCGTGACGACGTAGCGATCGTTCTGAAGCGTGGTGTTTGTGACAGTCAGGGAGGACGTCGCCGGTGTGGCGGCGGGCTGCACGTCGTAAACCGCCAGGCCGACGGACGGCACATCGGCCACGAAGAGAATGTCCATCTTCTTGCTGGTCGATTTCAGAATCTGCGAGGGAACCTCCACGCCGTTCGGTCCGACGACGCGAATGGCCGTCGGCGCCGGTCCGTTCAGTTCGATCGTCGCTTCGACGACATCCTGTCGCGCGACGCCGAGCGGGTTGTAAACGACCAGCGGCGTGCCGGTCGCTGTGGTATCGAGTTCGGCGGCGATGGCGCCGACGGCGGACGTCGTGACATCGGCGAACTGATTCAGGGCGATGACCTCATCATTCCACGAGAACTCATACGCCTTGGGATGGCTCGTACCGGGGAGGATGTCGTGCATCTGGTTGCCAAGGACGAGGGCCCAGGCGCGATTGAGCCGCGCCTGCGGATACTCGGGGCCGCCCATGAGTTCGGCGAACGAGGAAACGCGCTCGGCCGCGTCGGCGAGTCGTTCGTTCCGGAAGTTCCAGCGCTTCATGTAGCCCTGCGACGTGATCGAGCCGGCGGAGTGCTGCGTGAGCAGCAGGTCGCCCTGGTAGTGCGCCAGCGTGTCTTTGAAGGCCGGCGCGATGTCGATGAACATCTGATCGGCCTTCGAGGAGAGAACGCTGACGGGGCCCGTGCCGTTGACGCTGTTTTCCAGCCACTGCACGGAGGACTGACTCGGGGCGCCGCCCTGATCGCCGACACCGTAGTACATGTAGTCCTTATAGACGCCCGTCGCGTCGCCCGTGGCGTTGATGCGATTGAGCCAGTTCGTGTCCTCGCTGAGGTCGTGATCCAGCGAGCTCACGTAGGCGCCGGGATTGAGGGCCGCGATGATCTCGGATCCGTCGAGACCCACCCAGACGCCGACGTTGAACGGGATGCCGATGGCGGATCCCCACGTGAGCTTCTGCGTGGAGAAGCCCTTGAGACCGCAGTGCGTGAGGATCGACGGCAGCGACGCGGGGAACCCGAAGCAGTCGGGCAGCATGAACTCCTCGCTGGCCGTGTTGAACTCCTGGCGGAAGAAGTGATTGCCGTAGAGGACCTGACGGATCAGGGACTCGGCGCCGGGGACGATGGAGTCGCACTCATCCATCGACGAACCGCAGGGGAACCAGCGGTTGTTGGCGATGTAGGTCTGCAGCGTCGCGTAGTCCGCCGGGTAGTACTCCTTCATCATCTGATAGCGATAGGCGCCGGAGAAGTTGAAGATGTAGTCGGGATACTGATCGGCGCGCGTGAAGTTGCCCTGCAGCGTGTTCGGAATGTACGAGTCGATCGTGGCGCGATAGGACCAGCGCCACTGCGTGTCGAGGTGCGCATAGCCGACGACATAGAGTGTTGGGTCATCGGCGACAGCCGAGAAAGGTCCCGCCGACATCGAAAGAACCAGGACGAGGCCGATACTGAATTTCTTCATTTTCCATCCCTCAGTTTTGGCGGGGTAACGTCGCGTCATGCATGAACCGAACGCGGCATTACCGGGAGTTGGTGTGCACGTTCATTGTCCGCCTGCGCACAATCAACGTCAAGAAAATCGACCATGCGCGCGATGAAGCGTGCGTTAAAACGCGCCGTCCGATCACGTTGACGTTAGACGCGTGTCGTTATTGTCCTACTTATGAATCAATCGGCGCAGTCGTTCGCGATGCGCGTTCGATCAGGACCGTGCGGGTCGCTGGATTTCGTTCGATCGTCTTCCGATGTCGAAGTCGCGCGACGCGCTGATCAGCCGCATCGCATTCATCGATGATGGCCAAATCCGCACCGATTTCGAGCGGTTGGTGAAACTGTTTGCGACGTGAGCAGGATCCAGGAACAAGGTTCGTCACGGAAAATCGGGAACCTCGCGACATACGGTAGGTTCGCAGTCCGATCGCATGACCGTGCGGTCGCTCGAATGCCGCTACACCGAAGGCGTGCCACAAGGAAGCCCGGGACAAGCGCCGCCCGCGAAGCGGGCAGACGCAGCCCTGGGTAACCGATCAACACGCAGGTTAAGCGCTGAAAGTGCAAAACAATCATCTTGGCGTAACGAGATTGTGGTCGTCCGCGTCACATCGGCGTGAATCGACTTTTCGGAATTCCGCGATGAGCCCCCAATAGGCTGCCAGGTCGCGCCCTGTGTGAAGGTCAATACGAACCAGGTGGGCGCGTCGGAATCCGTTGAGGAACGACGATGCGATGCAATCGCGACAGCAATTCAGGGCGTGTCCTTGCCGATCGACGGTCGCGGCGTTTCCGTTCCGCACTCCGGGCAGGCGCCCGACACATTCCCCACGAGTGAGTATCCGCACGTCAGGCAAAGCCCCCGGCGCTCGCGCAATCGTAATTCCCGGGCGCGACGATGCAGGATGAACCAAGTTGGTACGGCCACGACCAGGATGCACCAGTAGGGGAGCATGTAGCACGGGTATTCGATCACCGGTGGTGCAAACCACCCCGTACTCATGAGAGGCATCGGAAGGCGGTCGGCCAATCCGATGTATGGCGGAGGCGCCGCTTCAAAGAAGTCGTCAACAGTCAGCAGGATGGCGCCATCGACCAGGTAGACGGAGGCGGAGTCGAGAGCAACAAACGGGACAAGCCCGGCGGCCCGAACGCCGTAGCCGACGAGCGTCACGAGGATAATTGTCAGCAGGATGCGGCGGGCCCATGTCGCCATGTCTGCATCAGGACGCGATGCGCTCATTCCGGCCGGACAGATCACACCCACACGATGCGCAGTAGTGCGCCGTCGGGCGGTTCATTCGATCGCAATTCGCCCGGGGGCATTCTCGCCAGGTCGCCTTGTCTGTTTCAGACTGCGCCATCGCTTCAAGGGCCGATTGTTGGTCCCGCTCGCGGCGCAGGGAATCGATATCGGGGGCTGGCGTGTTCCCGCCTGATGCGAATTTGCCGACCAGCTGGCCCACAAATACGGCGACGATCAGGATGACGACGATACTCTCGGCCATTCGCTGGTTCTCCCGGCGGGTCAATCAGCAGATCGATCTTAATCCAACCGCCGATCCGGCGCCCCGGGCGTGCGCCGCAAAGAACGGAATGCTCGAATCCGAGCCTTGCTGTCCTCAGCGTGGCGAATCATCGGGCGTCCGGCCGCCGTACTTCGTCGTGGGGACACGACGGCTCTGAATGCCGCCGCACGCTGACAGATGTGTAAGTGCTGTTTTGCTTTTGGCTTGTGAGAGATTGCCGAAGGAGGGACTCGAACCCTCACTCCCTTGCGGGAATCGGATTTTGAATCCGACGCGTCTGCCGATTCCGCCACTTCGGCGTGGAGCCCTGAGATATTACGCGACGGGAACGGGATCGAAAAGCCGGGATTCCGGGGCCTGGGCGGGCTTCGCGGGCCGTCCGCCCGCGTTTTCGACGCGACCGACGCCCCAGGCGCCCCCGTCCGGAAGCGGGTCCGGGGTCCCCGCGTCGTCTTGCGGAATTCACACGGCTCAGATATATTGCGGGGCTCGAAAGTTCTGGAGGCGAATTGCATTATGGCCATCGACATCAAGCCCGGCAGCAAGATCAAAGTGACCCTCGAAAAGGCGCCCACGAATGAGGCCGCCTCCAAGACGCTCGCGCGCATCTTCCGATCGAACTCGGAAGGTCGCAGCGCCCGACGCGTGCGAAAGTCCCTGCGGGCCTCGGCCTCCGAAGGCCGACAGCGCGGCGGTCGCATCTGGATGGTGCTGCCCAAGGCGCCGCGACTCTGCCAGCCTGAGGCGGGTGCGACCTGCGAACTGATGGCGACGACATCGCTCATCCGCGATCTCAACAGCGTCGAGCGATTCGTCAAAGTCTCCTAGACGGACTCCGGCGCAATCAACCAGAATTCCATCGAACGCGACGAATCTAATTCGTCGCGTTTTTTGTTGCGCCCGGCTGCGCCCAGACTTCCAGCTCGTGGATCGACCAGTGGAACTTCGGATCCCGCTGCAGATTGATCAGGCGGATACGGCGAACGGGCTCACTCCCCCCCTCGAATCGAATCGTTGTCCGCGGCCCCTCCCACACGCTGAGTCCCTCGCTCGACCAGCCGGTCTCATCGTCTCCCTGCCACTGAGCGTGTAGTTCATGACTCCAGTCGTCGGGCCAGATCGGCGTGTTGAGCACGACGGCGCTCAGGCGTTGCGGCGAACTCAGCTCAATCGTGATCTGCCAGCCCGGCTCCCGCGGGCTCGATGACATCCAGTGCGTTGTGGGATCGCCGTCCGTCGCCAGGGCGGCGCGATCGTCGCCATTGGGGAATCGCACCTCGAACGCAGTCGGCGGGATGCGCTCGGGGCGGGAACCCGCGTCAAAGAAGGCGAGCACGGCGTCGCGCCGATCGATGACGGCGAGATTCGGCCATCGCTTTGCCAGGAGGCCGAGGATCTCCTCGATGCGTCCGCGATGGAAATGAGACATCGGGATCCAGACGCGGCGATGGCCCGCGGAGGCGTTTTCGAAACTCTTCAGCAGGACGCTGTCGCTCCAGCGCGTCTTGAAGGTGTCAAAGTCGATAGCTCGCCGTCGTGTGTAATAGTGGTAGGCGTGGGCCGTGTGGTTGTCCAACTGAATGACGACGTCGTTCTCCCGGTAGTCCTTCAGCATGGCGTCGATCAAAGGTCGAAGCTCTTCGCGGCGCTTGGGATCGTGAAGTTCCTTCTCGACGCGGGGATTGGCCAGCGCGATCGCGAGCCCGATGAGCGAGACGGGCGTCAGGACGGCCATCGCGCGTCTGAGTCCCGTCGGGTTCGCCGGCTTCGAAGCGGCTCGGCGCATCGCGGCGGCGATGGCGTCGGCGCTGAAGGCCACGAGGAGAATGACAAACGGCAGCATGAAGAGATTCACGCGAACGGCGCCGAACGGGAACATCCGTCTCGTGGACATCGCCAGGGCGACGGCGCCGGGCGCCAGGACCATCGTGAGAAGCTGAATGGGGCGCGTCACGGCGAGCCGAATCGCCCCGACGATCGCGACGGCGAGGACGACGTAGGTCCAGATGATCGCGCGATCACCATCCGGCCGCAGCGCATCCGGGACGACCTCAAGGTAGCCGCCGAAGAACCACTTGCAGAAGCCGACGATGTGCCCACCCGCGTAGCGAGCGAGAAAGTCCGGCGACGCGCTGGTCGGGAAGAACTCATCCCAGAAGGCGACGAGGCGCTCCGACGACTGGTATCGAAGGACCGTCAGGTAAATGGCTGCGATTCCGACGAGCCAGATCGCCACCACAAATGCGGATCGAATCGGCAGCGGCCTGCGGACTTCGGGCGTGTTCGATCTCATGGCGCCCAGACCGCGTATGGCCAGGTAGACGCAGGCGCCGGGGAGGGCGAGCGCAATCGTCTGTGCGAAGCCGAACGCGATCACCGTCCCGAGGCTGAGCAACGTGGCGGAGCGCCATGTGGGCTTGTCCGCAAATCGGCAGGCGCAGACGAGCAGCAGCGGAATCCAGAAGGTGTCGCCGGCGTATTGCTTCAGTTCCTTGGCGTATTCGATGGAGACGGGATTGAAGGCGATCAGGATCGCGGCGAAGAGCGCCGTAAATGTCGAGGCGCCCAGTTGTCTGGCGAGCAGCCAGATCGTGACAATGCTGGCCGTGGAAAAGAGGGCCGGGATCAGGCGCAGCGTGAATTCGGAGTCGTCCAGCAGCCGCGTCAGATAGTGGATCGAAAGGCTGAGGAGGAATGGCGTGGAATTCGGGGCCGCCGCCCCGGGACCCCGGAAGACGACATCTCGCAGGGAATCGCTGATCAGCGTGTTGGCGAGCCAGGCTTCATCCAGCCAGAGTGAGTGCAGGCCGAGATTCCAGAGCCTCAGAGCGCCGCCCCCGCAGACGCAGAGGGCCAGTATCGCGAAGGCCCAGGCGGGCGTGCGAGGCTGCGGGGATGTCATCGAGTGATCTTCCGGCTGGCACATATTATCGAACACTCATCCTGTGGACAGGGCGCTTTGGTGGCTGAATATCCGGGTTACGGGTGCGTTACAGCGGTTTTGCCCGCGCCGGGGTATATTAACGCGTATCTGTGTTCCCCGTATCGAATGTCAAAAGTGCGCCGCTGAAGGCGTCCCTGTTTTGTTCGGAGGTGATGGACCTATGACTGATCACAAACGTTTGGCGCGCCGCCTGATTCTTGCCTGTGTGGTTTCGTGTCTGAGCCTTCGGGCCGCCGTGGCCGATGAGCCAAAGGCGGAAGAGAAGCCGATACCGGAAAAGATGACGCCGCATCGCGAAGTGGCGCCCCCCGTCCCGACCGTCCAGCTCAAGCCCGGCGAGGTTCCCGCGATCGCATTCGAGACGCCCGTCTACGATTTCGGCAAGGCCCAGGCCGGCACGGAAGTGAAGCACGACTACAAATTCAAAAACATGGGCAACGGTCCCCTCGAGATTCTCCGCGTCAAGCCGGGGTGCGGCTGCACGACGGCCGGCGAGCACACGAAAGTGGTCCAGCCCGGCGAATCGGGCGTGATCCCCATCAAGCTCAAGCCGGGCGATCACGCCGGGCCCGTGTCGAAGCGAATCACGGTCTCGACGAATATCCCGGGGAATGACGCGACAGTCGTTCTGGAAATCAAGGGCGTCGTCTGGTCGCCGGTCCAGGTCACGCCGCGCAGCGCCGCGTTCGGTCGGCTGACACAGGACCAGATTGCGGCCGGGTTGTCGCGCAAGCTGGTCGTCGTGAACAACATGGAGGCGCCGATGAAGCCGAGCGCCATCACATCGACCAGCGACGCCTTTGTCGCCGAGATGAAGACCGTCGAGGAAGGCCGGAAGTACGAGCTGACCGTCACGCTGACGAACAAGATCGTGGGCGGAAACAACTCGACGCGCCTCACGTTCGACACCGGTCTGGACGACCCGAAGACGATCGATGTTCAGGCCTACGCCTTTCTTTCGCCGCCCGTCGATGTGACGCCGTCGAAGCTCACGCTGCCGAAGCCCCGGAACGCGGAACTCGTGCGTTCGTTCTACATTCGCAGCAACACGGCGAGCCCGCTGGACGTGACGGACGTGGCGTGCTCGGCGGACGCCCTGAAGCTTGAGCTCGTGGATCTTCGTGGCGACAAGCGAACCTATCGCCTGAGCGTGACGATCCCCGCGGACTACAACCCCCCGGCGCAGGGCGATGAGATCACGTTCAGGACGAGCGAACCGTCGATGCCCGTCGGCCGGATTCCTGTCACGGCCGCGATGACCGGCGAGACGCCGCCGAGGACGACGGCGCGATAGGCCGCTTACGAATTCAGTCGGATCTGCAGAACTTCAGAAAGGCGTCCCGATCCTGCGGGGCGCCTTTCTTTTTTAGTGCGCCAGAGGCGCTCAGGACGCGCGTCGGGATTCATCGGAGGCATCGGTGTCCGTTGATTCGGCGGGCGAGTCATCCTCGATGGAGGCGAGGCGTCGCAGTGGCGCCTGCAGCGGCCCGGGCTCGGGAAGCTCCCTCGACGTCTGGGCGCCCAGGTCCATGAGTTTGCGGACGCCCGGCATCGTGCGGCGCTCCCAGGCGCCAATCGCGCGATTGTAGGCGTCTGACGCCTTTTCCAGGCCCTTGCGAACCCCCTCGAGGTCCCCCGTGAATTTGCAGAGGCGATCGTAGAGTTCGCGCCCGGCCCTGGAAATGGCGACGGCGTTTTCGGCGATGTCCTCCTGGCGCCATCCCTGTCGAATCGCCATCAGCAGCGCAGAGAGCGTGGATGGTGACGCGATCAGGACGCGTTTCTCCATGGCGTCGCGAATGAGCTTCTTGTCTTCCGCCACGGCCGCCGCAAAAAAGGCCTCGGCCGGCATGAACATCACGACGAACTCCGGCGCCTTGTCGAACAGCCGCGAGTAATCCTTGCGGCTGAGGGCGTTCAGTGTCGCACGGATGTCGCTGAGGTACTTCGCCAGATGACGCTTTCGCGCGTCGTCGTCCGTCGCTTCGACGGCGTCGAGGTAGGCGCCGATGTTCACTTTGGCGTCGACGACGAGGGCGCCGCCGCCCGGCAGCCGGACCGTCATGTCCGGCCGCGCCATTCCGTCGTCGCCCTGGACGGACACCTGTTCCTCGAAATCGCAGTAGGCGGACATGCCGGAGAGTTCGACGACGTTGCGCAGGCCGACTTCGCCCCACTTGCCCTTGGCGCCGGGCTGGCGAAGGGCGGCGGCGAGTTGTCGGGTCTCGGCGCTCAGCTTTTCGCGGCCTTCGTCCAGGCTGACGAGTCGCTGCGTAATGTCGCCGTAGGCTGTCGCGCGTTTTTCCTCGAGCTGCTTGATCTGTGTTTCGTAGTTCTTGAGCTGTTCGCGAAGAGGCTTGAGTTTCTCCTCGGCGAGGGCGCCGAAACGATCGTTGTTGCGATCCAGGGCGCGGGCGGACAGCGCCTCGAAGGACTCCTTCAGCTTGGTTTCCATCTCGCTGATCTGCCGACGCTGTTCGGCGAAGTGCTCGCGGGCCGCCTCCAGCCGCGCCTGGGATTCCGCGTTGGCGACACGTTCCGTCTGTACGGACGTCTGGAGCGCGACACGCTCCTTTTCGCTGTCGCTGAGTCGGGCGCGGACCTCGTCGAGCGTGGCGGCCAGACCCGTGGCCTGGCGCGTCGCCTCGGCGCGCCCACGAATCCAGCCGACATAGACACCGACGGCGCCGCCGGCGACGAGCCCCGCAATCAACCAAATCGCTTCCATGTCGCGTGAATTACCGCGCGAGAAGGTCGCGGGCAAGATTGGAGGATGTCGATCGGCGTCTCCGGCCAATGGCGGCCGTTTTCGACTGATCGCCGGGCGCGCACAACGGGCCGGAAGATCGACGTATCGTCTTCCGACCCGGCGCCTTTCTCTCTCAAGTCCATCAACGCGCGTCTGGTACGTTTGTCACATTCACTCGGGGCGCCCGGCGCGAAGCGGTGGTTTGCGCGCTCCGGAGCGTCCGAAATTCAGGTGGATCTGACATGAGTGGTACCGATCTCGACGTCGAATCTGCCGCGCGTCATCTGGCGGGGAACCGAATTCTGTAATAGTCCGCTGTGGCCGGGCCGAAAAAAAGGGTGGGATTCTATGGGGCCCCGATGTTAGAATGACACAGGATGGTCACTTTGACACGTAAACAACGGGAGATTCGAGAGCGCGAACAGCAGATCCTCGCGGTGGCACGACAGATGCTTCTGGAGCGCGGCTACCTGGGTCTGAACATGGACCGGATCGCTGAAGCCATTGGCTACTCCAAGGGTACGGTCTACCAGCATTTCTCCAGCAAGGAAGACCTTCTGGCGGCGCTGTGTGTGCAGACGAAGCAGAAGCGCGTCGAGTTCTTTGAGAAGGCGATGCGATTTGACGGCCGCCCGCGAGAACGAATGACGGCGATCTCCCTCGCCCACGAACTTTTCATCTCACAGTTCCCCGACTATTCGCGATCCGACGAACTTCTGAACATCGAGTCGATTTTTGCCAAAGCGTCAGAACGCCAGCAGGAGGCGATGCGGGAAGTCGAAGGTCGATGCGTCGATACCGTCTGCGGGATCGCAAAAGACGCCGTCGCCTGCGGCGATCTCGTGCTGCCGGCCGACTGGAACATCTACGACATGACCTATGGTCTGTATGGCATGTCGTACGGATGTCGCGCCGCCATCAAGAACTGCACGGCGCTGCATGACCTGATGTCGCCCGATGATCGGGCCGTGCTTCGGCGCAATCAGGAAGCGCTGCTGGATGGCTGGGGCTGGCGACCGCTCTCGTCCGAATGGGACTACGAGGCGACGCGCCGGCGCGCGGCGATCGAGGCGTTCGGCATGACTGAACTCGCCTTCGCCTGATCCGCGGCTTCGAATCACACGCTGAAATTCAACGTTGCGCCGACTACTCGACTGTCACGCTCTTCGCGAGATTGCGAGGCTTGTCCACGTCGCATCCGCGCAGTACGGCCGCGTGGTAGGCGAGCAGCTGCAGCGGAACGATCGTGACCATCGGCTGAAGAGGCTCGGGCACATCCGGCACGTAGAAGACGTGTTCGGCGAGCCGGGCGATATCCTCATCGCCTTCCGTTGCCACGGCGATGACACGGCCTCGTCGCGCCAGCACTTCTTCAATGTTGCTGACGACCTTCTCGTACTGGCTGCCGCGCGTCGCGATGAAGACGACGGGCATGTCCTTCGTGATGAGGGCGATCGGGCCGTGCTTCATTTCGGCGGCGGGCATGCCCTCGGCGTGGATGTAGGAGATTTCCTTTAGCTTGAGGGCGCCTTCCAGGGCTGTCGGATAGTTGTAGCCGCGACCCAGGTAGAGCCAGTTCTCGGCGTCCTTGTAAGTGGCGGCGACATCGCGAATCGAATCGCTCTGTTCCGTGATCTTCTGAATGTGCTCGGGAATCCGTCGCAGCGCTTCGAGGTACATCTGAAGCGTCGGCTGCGCCAGGTCGCGCCGGCGGCCGAGGTAAAGGGCGATCATCGTGAGAACGAGGACCTGGCCCAGGTAAGCCTTCGTGCTGGCGACGCCGATTTCGGGGCCGACGTGCAGATAGACGCCGGCGTCCGTCTCTCGCGCGATCGTCGAGCCGACGGCGTTGACGACGCCGAGGGCCAGTGAGCCCTTCTCCCGCGCCTCGCGCAGCGCCGAGAGCGTGTCAGCGGTTTCGCCCGACTGGCTGATGGCGAGGACAACCGTCCCCGGATCCATGATCGGGTTTCGATAGCGGAATTCCGACGCGTATTCGACTTCCGTCGGGATGCGCGCGAGCTCTTCGAAGAGGTACTCACCGACAAGACCCGCGTGCCAGGCCGTACCGCAACCCGTGATGATGAGTCGTCGTGTGCGGACGAGTTCACGGGCGAAGTTCGCCAGGCCGCCGAGGTAGATGCGGCCTTCCTCGATGTTGACGCGACCGCGCATGCAGTCTTCCATCGCGCTGGGCTGCTCGACGATCTCCTTGAACATGAAGTGTTCGTGCGAGCCGAGCTCGATGTCCTCAAGGGTCATCTCGAGCTCCGTCACTTCCTTCGTGACGGGCATGGCGTCGAGCGTTGTTGTGCGGAAACCATCTTCCCAGACGTTGGCGAGTTCGCCGTCGGAGAGATAAATGACCTGCGTCGTGTGCTGGATGATGGCGGCGGCGTCCGACGCGACCACGTATTCATCGTCGCCCACACCGATGATCAGCGGGCTGCCCTTTCGGGCCGCGATGATGCGGCCGGGCTCGTCGGCGCAGACAACGGCGATGCCGTAGGTGCCGCGGACGTCTCGCAGGGCGGCCCGGACGGCGGCCTCGAGGTCACCTTTGTAGAAGTGACCGATGAGCTGGACGAGCACTTCCGTGTCCGTGTCGCTCTGGAATTCGATGCCGCGATGCTCCAGGTAGGTTCGCAGCGACTGGTAGTTCTCGATGATGCCGTTGTGAACGAGGGCGATGCGGCCGGACGCGTCGGTATGGGGATGGGCGTTGCGATCGTTGGGGGCGCCGTGCGTGGCCCAGCGCGTGTGCGAGAGACCGCAGGTGCCGGGGAATGTCTGGTTGGCGATCTGCTGTTCCAGGACGGAGATTCGCCCCGCCGCCTTGGCAACCTGCAGGTTTCCGCCATTCTGGATGGCGATGCCCGCAGAGTCGTAGCCGCGGTATTCAAGCCGCTTGAGGCTCTCCAACAGGATGCTTCGGGCCTCTCGGAATCCGGTGTATGCGACGATACCGCACATCAGGCTTACTCCCCACTGCTATTCGAACAATGCCGCAAACCACACGGCGTCCGAAGTGTACATCGGCCGGGACCGACGGGCGGCGTAGCGTTATCTGGAGGCCGCCTCCCCTTCTCCAGTGCGACAGACATTCCATTATTGCCGATCGCGAGTGGAATTGATACGCGGACGATGCCACACGGGTTCTTCCCGCCGGCGCGTGAATACCGGACCTCGGGGCGCCGCGTTCCGCGCTCCGCCTCTTAACCCAATTTCCGCCAACAGGTTAAGGCGCCGGTCGACGGTCCGTGGGCCTCGTGTCGAGCGTCAGGCGCAATTCGTCGATCAGCGAGCGCGTTTCGCGCGTCAGGCGATGGTCAGCGCCGTCATGCTCGGCCAGCTTGGCGCAGGCGATTTCGAGCCGCGCGAGATCGTCGGCGCCGGCCGGGCTCACGATCCGGCAGACGGCGAGCTGCCGCTCCAGCCAGGCCCGCTTTCGATCAAACGCAAGCCCCGGCCGATCGGCCAGATCGAGGGCGCGACGATAGCGCTGTTCGGCGAGGGCATTCTCGCCCCGGGCGATGGCGATGTCCGCCCGACCTTCCTGAATGGTGGCGAGGATGAGGGCCGCGTTCGGCGCGAGGCGACTGACGGCGGTCTCAAGCCGATCGAAGATCGTTTCGGCGCGATCGAAACGCCCCATCACGACGCGCGAATGGGCGAATTCCTCGATGAACGCCAGCACGGGCCGGACACGATCGGCCGGCAGGTCCGCAAGCCGATCCAGCAGGTCATCGCAATGCGTGTCCGCATCCGCCCCGCCAGGCAGCGCGGGGGCCTGACCCCATTCACGAAGCGCGCGAAACGCGTCGGCGAAGGCGTCGTCCGCCTCATCGAATCGGCCCAGGCGGAGCAGGATGTCCGCCCTGCCCCAGAGCAGGTCGCCAACTTCCGCCTCGCCATGGGACGCGCGGAGCCGCGGGATCAGCTCGTTGACGACGACGAGATTTTCCTCGTCCCGCCCAAGCACGGAGAGCTGCGCCGTGTAGCCGAACAGGCACTCGACATAGAACGGATCATCGCGCTGATGCGTGCGCCGGAAAATCTCGATCGCCTCGTGATAGAGCTCGACGGAGTCGGCGTAGCGCCGTTGCCGGACGCGCATCCAGCCGTAGTTGTGCAGGCAGGCGGCGGTCTCCCGATGATCCGGACCGAGCGTGGCGCGGAACATCTCGATCGCCGCCTCATAGCATTCCTCGGCGGCGTTCCATTGTGGTGGATCCGTCGCCTGCTGCAGGGCGTAGGCCAGTTCCTTCAGGCTTTCGGCAATCAGCGCGTCGGGCTCGTTGAACAACGCGCGCCGAATGGCCAGCGCCTCTCGCTGGAGGGAAACGGCCTGCGGGTTCTTTACACTTGTGTAAGCGCGGCCAAGGGCCGTGAGCGCCCGGGCGAACGTCGCGTCGTCGCGATCCGGGTCGGCCCGCAGAAGGCGTTCCGCGTTCTCCAGATGCGGAATCGCGTCGCGCCATCGCCACAGGGCGCAATAGGTTTTTCCGATGGCCAGATGGACCTGGGCGGCGGCTTCGGGCGTATCGGCGAGTTCCCGCCGCGCCCGATCGCCGGCCTGGGCCAGGACTTCGATCAGTGTCACATCCGCCCCGCCGCGATCGGGTTCCGCGGCGGCCAGCGTTTCGGCGAGAAAGTCGCTTGTCGTTCTGGCGATCCGGAGCGCCGCCTTTTCGCGCGCGTTGGCGACATACAGCGCCGAGGCCAGCGCCGTGACAATCGCGAACACCAGGGCGCTCGCGCCGAAGGCGAGGGGATGACGGCGAATGAGCTTCCCGGCGAGATAGCGCGTGCCGGGACGCCTCGCCGTCACGGGATCACCCGCGAGATGTCGGCGCAGATCGGCCGCCAGGGCGTCGATCGACTGATAGCGATGTTCCGGCGTCTTCGACAGCGCCTTGAGGACGATCGCGTCGAGATCGCGGGAGAGTCCCGGCGCGACGCGCGACGGACGTTCCGGCGTCTTCTCCTGGATCGCGCGGATCGTGTCTCCGAGTGAACCACTGACGACGTGCGGATGTCGCCCCGTCAGCGTTTCGCAGAGCATGACGCCCATGGCGTAAACATCCGCGAGCGCGTCGGCGGGTTGGGCGCCGCCCGACAGTTGTTCCGGCGCCGCGTAGGCGAGCGTGCCGAGGAAGGCGCCCGCCGTTGTCGCGCCGGTGTCATCGCGCGCCGGGTTGAGAAGCCGCGCCATGCCGAAGTCGAGAACCACGGGCCGATGGACAACGCTGTCGCGCGTCGTCGTTGAGGTCACAAGGATGTTCGACGGCTTGAGATCGCGATGGATGACACCGCGGATGTGCGCGTGCTGCACGGCGTCGCAGGCGTCGACGAAGAGCCTGAGGATGTCCGCGACCGGCCGCCGGACGCCATTCGGGCGTCCCCAGACGTCCAGTGGCTGGCCATCGATCCACTCCATGACAATGACGGGATGGCCGTCGATGACATCAATATCGATGGCGCGCGTGATATTCGGATGATCGAGCGACGCAGCGACGCGCATCTCGCGTTCGAACCGGCGGCGCAGGTCGGCTGGCGCCAACTTGCCGCCGATGAGTCGTTTGATGGCGACGATCCGATCATCGGAGGCGCGTCGGGCCTTGTAGACCACGCCCTGCCCGCCGCGGCCGATTTCCGCGAGCAGTTCGTAGTCCCCGAGGCGTCCCATGGGATCGGCGCGTTGCGCGTCGCGGAAGGTGTCGAGCCAGGCGTCCCCTGTTTCGTCAAAGCCGAAGGACGCCAGGTCGATCGTCGCGTCGTCGCGCGCCGAGCGGGATGGATCAGAATCAGTCAAGCCCGTCTTCCTGTCGCAGTTGTCGCGCGACGAGCGCCTGCAGACGCTCTCTGGCGCGCTGTTTGATCTTGCGCACTGACGCCTCTGTGATGCCGAACGCGTCCGCCGCGTCCTGGATCGACGCGCCGCCGAGCAGCCTTTCAAAGATGTCGACGTGCCGCGGATCGCCCTCCCGTCGCAGGGTTCGCAGGGCGATCCGGCAGTGCAGGCGTCGCCACTGGCGATCCCATTCGGCGTCCATCATGTCGTCGACGCCCGACGCCATCGTCTCGAGGACCACTGTGTCCAGTCCGATCGCGGCGCCGCCGTGACGCGGGGCGTGACGAGCGACCGCGTGGCGCACGATCGTCCGCAGATAGTCCCGGAAGCGACCAACTTCCGGTCGGTAGTCGAATCGGGGAATCGACCGCGACAGATTGAGCATCACCAGCTGCCGGACATCCTCGGCGTCCATGAGCTGCAGGCCCCGGGCGCGGCAGTAGCGAACGATCAGCTCGCCGTAGGCGCCGTCAAACTCGCGCCAGGCGAGATGGTCGTCGGGATCGCGAATGCGCAACAGCAGGGAGGCTCGGGTTGTGTCCGGACTCATCATCGACGTCTGGCCTTCGTGGACGGAAAGTCGAGATTGATGCGGAGCGCCGCGGGCGGCGTCGAAATCGTATTATCTCGCAATCGGGTCGCGAATCGCAAACAAATCATGGCGGGTTGAAACAACGGCGGAACGATTTTTTTGTCAATTGTGTCACACTCCCAGGCGTCGGCGCCTATCAGATGCGGCGAACCCTTTTGCTGCAATCGGAGGAGTGACGGATGAATCGAATCCTGTGCGCCGGGAGCTTTCTGGCGATGGTCTCGGCGGCGAGCGCTCAGTCCTTCAACGTCGATGTCGGTCTGCCCGGCAGCGGTCCCAGCCAGTCCTACGCCGCGGCGGGTCTGCCGGGCAAATGGAATGTCATTTCGGCGGCCCACGTCACGCCCTTCATGACAGGACCGCATCCGCTGGCCGAGCACCTGTTCGACCTGGCGGGTGATCCGACCAACGTCGTTGTCCATCAGTTCGGCGGGATGGATCTGAATCAGAAGGACGATCCGGGGACCTCGGACGATGACGCGGCGCTGATGGATGACTATCGCGCAACGCACTCGCAGTCCCTGGAGACCTGCCTGTATGTCAACGGACTGGCGCCGGGGCGGTACGAAGTCACGACCTACGCATGGATGCCCGTCGACAATCGGATGGTCTCGAAGGTGCGTTTCGACTTCTCGTCGTCGATTCCGCTCGTGGGCGATGGCGCCTGGCCGGGCGGGCACGTGGAAGGCGTCACGTTCACGCGCCACATCGTGACGGTCAGCGCCGGCGGTTCGATGACGTTTATCGGCATGCACATCGGCGTTCCCAGTGGCGGCGACACGATCACGGGCGCCCCGCTGAACGGATTCCAGATTCGCGAGTTGCCGGACGATGCGCCGGCGGACATGGACTGCGACGGCTCGGTCGATGGTCGCGATATCGACGATTTCGTCTCGGCGCTGCTGGACGAAGAGGCGTATCGATCGACCAACCCGACGTGCAACCTCTACCACGGCGACATGAACCACAACGGCGTCGTGGGCCTCGATGACGTTGCGGCGTTCGTCGCCGCTGTCCTGGCCGGATAACAGGGAAGCCTCACTCGCCCCCCCACTTCCCGTGACTCGGCGGAGCGATCCTGTGGCGCGACCCCGTTCGTAACCCCGAGCGGACGCGTCCGGGGCGCGACGCCGTTTTTCGTGTCTCATGTTGGTTGCGGCGGTCCCGGCTTGACCGTCGGGGGCGGGCGTTCTAACCTATTCGCCTTGCGAGCGCCTGTAGCTCAATTGGACAGAGCATCGGTCTTCGGAACCGAGGGTTGAGGGTTCGAATCCTTCCGGGCGCGTTTTTCCCCTTCGATCGTTGAATTGCACTCCGGGCAACGGCCCGATTGGGCGCCGTTCAGGTTGTAGCCGCATGACTGGCAATGGCCTTTGGGTGGTCTTCGCGTCTTCCACCAAAGGCAGGCGAAGAGCGCCCATATGATCGCGACAACGATCCAGTGTGGGACCACGATGATCCGCATGAATCCGCTTGAGGTCGTATAGGGATAGGCGATCCAGCCTGGGATTGTGAGGTTGATTGAATAGAACGTATTGGCGGGCATTTTCGACTTGTCGAAGATCACGATGAGCGTGGTCTGTTGCGTCAGGCGCCAGTCCGTGTCACTGAAGGGCTGGGGATTTGAGGGCCGAATCGCCACGCAGATCCACGCGGCGAGCAATGCGATCGCGATCAGGCCGACGATGTTGCGAGCCCATCTCATCGGGGAGTTTCCCTCGCCGTTCCGCATTCGGGACACCTGTCCGATTCCACGCCGGTCAGATCATACTCGCACTGGACGCAGTGATGTCGCATGGCGCGGCGCCGCCGGCGTCGTCGATACCAGAGAGCGAGGACAAGCAGCGGGTAAGGCGCGCTGAGGGATGTGAACCAGGCGGCGTCGGCGCTCAGGTCCACTCGGTTGAGGATAAGGCTGTCCGGATCGTGTCCGATGGGATAGACCCGCGTGGAGAACCGAAGTCGGGGCGCCTTCAGATCGCTTGGCAGGTACGTGAAACAGCATCGCTCGCCAATGCAGTTGTGTATGATCGTGAGACCGCCCCGGTCGATGTAGCAGCGATCCATGTTCTTGTCATAGAGATCCCAGTCCGGCTCGAAAATCTGCACACCCAGCGCCATCAGCGCGATCAGCGCCAGCAATGCGACGACGCACCGATGGATCCACTTCAGCATGCGTGGGTCTCCCTCCTAGGCGTCAGAACGAAGCGAGGGCCTGCCACATTCGGGGCAGACACCGGACCTGTTCCCCGTCAGGTCGTAGCGGCACTCGGGGCAGCGGCCCGGAGGGGGGCGACGTCGCCGGCGAAACAATGTGGCGGCGGGACAGAGCATCGCGATCGTCGCGATCAGCCAGAATGGCGCGTCGATGGTGTAGAATTCGAGCGTGAAGAGTTCGCCGTTGGCGTCGACGGATTGGAACATCCCGCACAGATGCTGGCCCCTGGTGTGGTCAATCGCAACGCCGGCGAACTCAGTTCGATGATGGATGTCCTCAGGCATCGCAGGCGCCTTGTAAACCGAGCTGACAACGACGGAGGCCCGACGCTCCGCAAGGAGCAGCGACACATCGTGGTCGAAGCACTGGATCGGCGCCGTAAGGACCTGTGGCTCCGAAACCCGCGCCCACGCAACGCACGCCGCGACGCTCACGAGCAGGCAGAAGGTGACGAAGCCGCGATGGAGCCATTTGCGCATGAAGGAAATCCTCGGTCCTATGTGGTGGAACGGAGCGAAATTCGTCCGCATTCGGTTCAATTGCCGGAATCAGCGCCAGTCAGAGCCGCCGTGTCCTCACGGCGGAGTACGGCCGACGCACGCTGGCGGATTCGCCACTGAGGACAGCGAGGCTCTGAGATTGTGTGGATGTGTAACACCCTTTCAGGGTTTCATTCCTCGCGCCGTGATCCATCCTGGGGCTGCGCTCGATCGCGGCGCGATCTTCGCTGACCCCAGGCTGTCCTGTTGCACGCCGTTGGCGTGCGGAATCACGCCGGCGCCAGTCAGAGCCGCCGTGTCCTCACGGCGGGGTAAGGCCGACGCACGCTGGAGGATTCGCCACGCTGGGGACAGCGAGGCTCTGAATGGGCAGCGAGGCTCTGAGATTGTGTGGATGTGTAACACCCTTTCAGGGTTACTTTCCTCGCGCCGTGACCCATCCTGGGGCTGCGCTCGATCGCGGCGCGATCTTCGCTGACCCCAGGCTGTCCTGTTGCACGCCGTTGGCGTGCGGAATCACGCCGGCGCCAGTCAGAGCCGCCGTGTCCTCACGGCGGGGTAAGGCCGACGCACGCTGGCGGATTCGCCATTGAGGACAGCGAGGCTTTGACGAGGATTCGTCACGCTGAGGACAGCGAGGCTCTGAATGGGCAGCGAGGCTCTGAGATTGTGTGGATGTGTATCACCCTTTCAGGGTTTCTTTCCTCGCGCCGTGATCCATCCTGGGGCTGCGCTCGATCGCGGCGCGATCTTCGCTGACCCCAGGCTGTCC
>DAOPJV010000051.1:43886-52158 GCA_035399845.1 Phycisphaerae bacterium
CCATCCTGGGGCTGCGCTCGATCGCGGCGCGATCTTCGCTGACCCCAGGCTGTCCTGTTGCACGCCGTTGGCGTGCGGAATCACGCCGGGCCGCGGGGAATCAGCCCTTCACCAGCGGCCACACGCCGTCTATGAGCAGGACTTTCAATCCCGCCAGCGTCAGGGCGACTTTGAACAGCGTGACAAACAGCTCCGGCGAGAGCTTTCTGATCATCGCGCGGCCGAGGTAGGTGCCGATGATGACGGCGACGATCATGGCGGCGAGTATCGGCCCGAATCTGCCGAAATCGATGCCGATCAGACCGAAGACGATCAGCTTCTCGACGTGCGTGACCATCTGGCACATCGCCTTTGTCGCGACGAGTCTCTCCTTTACGAAATCCCGTCGCGCGAAGAGCGGCGCGATCAGCGGTCCCGTCGCCCCGACGAGCAGCGCCGCGGCGCCCGTCACAAAGCCGAGCAGCGGAAAGTCGTACCAGGTCATCCGGCTCTGTTCCGCCTTCTTCGGCTTCGGCAGAAACGTGGCGATCAGGATGTAGGCGCCGATCAGCATCCTCAGGTAGGGCTGCGCCTCCGGCGACTTGCCGAATTTCTGCAGCAGGAAATATCCGATGACGATGCCCGGGAGCGTGCCAAGGGTGAATCGCACGACGGTCCGGAAGTCGACATGGGGAAGGAAGGCCAGGGCGCGCGTTCCGTTGCTGACGAGCTGAACAGCGCCGTGCAGCGGGATGACCTCTGTCGCGTCGTCCATCACGCTGAACATGATGGCCAGCAGCAGAATACCACCTGCCATGCCGAGCATGCCGCTGAGGGCGGATGTCGCAAGGGCGGCGACAATGAGAATGACGATTTTCAGGGCGGCCATCGGCGTGGAACTTCTTTCCTGTCTGTGGCGGCGCGATCCGGCGGTATACTCAGCGAACGCGCCAGGCGGCGATGATCGAGTTCGCGACGGCGATCGTCAAATTCGGCCGCGGGCGCCCCGGAGCCCCGTCTTGGACTCGGACGCCATCTCATCGATTCAGACGCGATTCGCGACGCCGGACGATCTGCCGGCGATCGCCGCCATCTACGCGCATTATGTTGAGCATTCCGTCGCCACATTCGCAACAACGCCGCCAACAGACGCCGAATGGCGCGGCTGGCTGGACAGCCACTTCGGCCCCCATCCGGCCATCGTGGCGACGCTGGACGATCGCGTCGTCGGCTGGGGCTCACTTTCCACATGGAACAGGCGATGCGCCTATCGATCGACCGTCGAGGATTCGGTCTACGTTCTCGCCGACCTGCATCGCCGCGGGATTGGCCGCGTGATCCTGGCCCGCCTCCTGGAGCTGGCCGGCGCCCTGGGGCATCGCGTCGTGATCGGGCAGATCGCGGACCATCAGGCTGCGAGCGAGCGGCTTCATGAGGCGTTTGGATTCCGACGCGTCGGCCTGCTCGAGGGGGTCGGTCACAAGTTCGATCGCTGGATCGATGTCGCGATTTTCCAGCTCACATTGCCCTGACGCCCCTTTGCGGATTCGGATTGCCCCGAAATTGGCCGTTTGGGCGCCGTGCGTCGCATTGAGGGCGATCGGCCGGCGGTCTTGTCCCATTCCCCCGAGACTACGACAATACGTTGTCCTTCTTCCGCAGGTGTGCAGGGATCACTTCGAATGCAGGAACGGACCGAACATGTGACACGGATCCTCCAGGCGGTCCGCGACGGCGACAGCCGGGCGAGCGCCGAACTGCTGCCGCTGGTCTACAACGAGCTGCGCGAGCTGGCGCAGCATCGCATGGCGAACGAACCCGCCGGGCTCACGCTTCAGGCGACGGCGCTGGTGCACGAGGCCTATCTGCGGCTCCTCGGCCAGGAGAATGACGAGCCGCAGTGGGACAGCAAGGGGCATTTCTTCGCGGCGGCGGCGGAGGCGATGCGTCGGATTCTCGTGGAGCGCGCCCGCAAGTACGGTCGTCTCAAACATGGTGGCGGCCGGAAACGCATGGCGTTTGAGGATGTCGCGACGCTGTCGGATCGCGACACGGACTCCGACGCCCTGCTCGCATTGGACGAGGCGCTTCAGCGGCTGGAATCGATCAACCCGCGGCAGGCGCGAGTCGTCAAGCTGCGGCACTTCGCCGGGCTGACGATCGAAGAGACGGCGCGCGCGACGGATATCTCGCCGGCGACAGTCAAGACGGACTGGCTGTTTGCGAGGGCGTGGCTCCATCGCGAAATCACGCGGTCGGAGGATGACGGAGCGGCGACATGAGCCTGGATCGACAGAGCAGGATCCACGAACTCTTCGCGGCGGTGATCGACGAGGAACCGCCGGATCGCGAGGCGTTCCTGCAGCGCGAGTGTGGCGGCGACGCGGCGCTCTACGACGAGATTCGATCCCTGCTCTCCCATCATGAGGCGGCTGAAGGATTCATCGACACACCCGTGATCCACAAGGCGCTGGAAGACACGGATCTGCACGTTCAGTCGGCCGGACGCGCCGATTCCGCGGAAGACGAGTCCGCGCCGGCGCAGATCGGCGCGTATCGTGTCCTGCGCCGCCTGGGCGAAGGCGGGATGGGGGTTGTGTACCTTGCGGAGCAGAAGCAGCCGCGCCGCACAGTCGCCCTGAAGGTCATTCGATCGGGCGTGATGTCGCCGCGGGTCCTGCGCCGCTTTGAACACGAGGCGCAGGTGCTGGGACGGCTTCAGCATCCGGGGATCGCGCAGATTTTCGAGGCGGGCACGGCGCGCGTCAGCGGCCAGACGCAGCCCTACTTCGCGATGGAGTACATCGAAGGCCTGTCGCTGAGTGAGTATGTCGACAGGCGTCGGCTGGGGGTTCGCCAGCGGCTCGACCTGATTGCGCGCATCTGTGACGCCGTCCATCACGCGCACCAGAAGGGCGTGATCCATCGCGATCTGAAGCCGGGCAATATCCTCGTCGATGCGACGGGCCAGCCGAAGATTCTCGATTTCGGCGTGGCGCGCGTGACGGATTCCGACATGTACGTCACGACGATGCAGACGGACATCGGGCAGCTCGTCGGCACGGTTCCCTACATGAGTCCGGAGCAGGTGGCGGGCGAGAGCGACGGTCTCGACACGCGATCGGACGTCTATGCGCTGGGCGTCGTCTGTTATCAGCTGCTCACGGGGCGACTGCCGCACGACCTGACGCGGAAAGTGATCACGGAAGCGGCGCGGATCATCCGGGAAGTGGATCCGCCGCCGCTGAGCATGATCAATCGATCGCTGCGCGGCGACGTCGAGACGATCATCGCGAAAACGCTTGAGAAGGATCGCGATCGTCGGTACCAGTCGGCGTCGGAACTGGCGGCCGACATCCGGCGCTACCTCAATGACGAGCCGATCGTTGCGCGGCCGGCGAGCGCGATCTACCAGATCGGCAAATTCGCACGGCGCAACAAGGCCATCGTGACGGCGACGATTGCCGTGATCGTCGCACTGGCCGGTGGCCTGATCTTTTCAAACATACAGCGAACCAAGGCCGTGGCCGCGGAACAGGCGGCGCGGGACGAGGCCCTGCGCGCCAGGCGTGAGGCGCGCAAGGCGGCGCGGGTCGTGGCCTTTCTCGAATACGCGCTGAGCATGGCGACGCCCGTCGACGCCGACGGCCGCGACATGACGGTCGCCGAACTGATGGACGCGTCGGCGCGCATTGTGGAGACGGAACTCGCGGATGAACCGATCGTCCTGGCATCGGTTCAGACGACGATCGGCCGGACGCTGGCGGCGCTGGCGCGTTACGACGAGGCGGCGCCGCACCTGGAGCGGGCGCTGGAGACGCAGACGCGGCTTCTGGGCGAGAAGCACGTCGATACGATCACAACGATTCAGGTACTCGGCACACTCCGCAAGCTGCAGGGGCATTATGAGGAGGCCGACGCGCTGCTCGGGCGGGCGCTGGAGCTGGCGACGGACATCGTCGATCCCGACTCGAAGCAGATGGCGCAGCTGACGAACGATCGAGGCGCCGTCCGGATTCGCCTCGGGCGATTCGAGGACGCGCTGGCGGACTTCGCGCGGGCCGCCGAGATCGTCCGTCGCATCGACGGCGACGAGGCGTCGATGCTGGGTGAGATCTTCGGCAATACCGGGTACGCCCTGATGGGGCTGCAGCGGTTCGAGGAAGCGGAGAAGGTCCTGACGCAGGCGCTGGCCATCATGCGGCCCAAAGACGGCAAGGGGACGATCGCAACGGCGAGCCTCCTGAACAACCTCGGCGCCGCCCGGCGCCGGCTGGGCGATCTGCCGGGCGCCATTGAGGCGACACGCGAAGCGCAGGCGACGGATGAGGCGATCTACGGTCGAGCCCATCCGAGGTCGATTCGCTCGCTGTCGAATCTCGCCGTGCTGCTTCGGCTGGGTGGCGAGCTGGATGAGGCGGAACGGCTGTATCGGGAAGTTGCTGATCGATACGTTGCGACGCTCGGCCCCGATCATCCATCGGTCGCGAACGCCCTGACGAATCTCGGGTTCCTGCTGTCGATCACGGATCGTCAGGAGGAGGCGTGCGAGAAACTGGCCGAGGCGCTGCGAATCGTTCGCGTGTCGCTGCCGGCCGGACACGCGAATGTCGCCAACACGCTGCTGAAGTACGGCGACGCCCTGATGGGGCTCGACAGGGCCGGCGAGGCGGAGCCGCTCTTCCGTGAGGCGTGCGACATCTACGCGAAGGCGTCGGGCGAAACACATCCGGCCTATGGGGCCGCCTGCTGCAAACTCGGGCGAGCGCTCATCATGACACAGCGCGGGGCGGATGGAGAGACGTGGATCCTGCGCGGTCTCGATGTTCTGCTTTCGAACGGTCATCCCGAAGGGGAAGCGGGTCGCGCCGTCGCGGATCTGGCGACGTACTACGAAGCCAACGGCCGGGCGGAATCCGCCGGGGCGCTGCGGAAGCGGCTCGACGACGAGAATCGCCAGGGGACGGCCGAATCGTCGGATTCCTAGCGCGGGACGGGCGTTTTCCGGATTTTCCGGCTTTGAATCATGAGGCGGCGGCCGGACAATACGCGGCGACTCGGGCCGGCGCTTCAGTCGCCACGTCAAACAGGGCTAATCAATGACGCAGAATGACAACACGCCGCCGACGGCCATCCCCGTCATTCCCTGCGCGACGACCGTCGATCCGCCGACGGAACGACGATTGTTTCTCGGGACGCGCATCCTTGTGTTCGTGTACTTTGTGCTGGCGCTGGCGGCGTGGGTCCTCGCCGTGCCGACGGCGGACGCCGAGATGATCGGTCGCAGGGCGGCGCCGCTCTTGTTGACGCTGTTGCTCCTGGGCGTCGCGATGATCGCATGGCGGGTCTTCGGGCGTTCGAATCTCGCGTACAACCTGACGATGATCTTCGGCGTGATGTTCCTCCTGTGTGGTGGCGTTGGCACATACATCAATCAGCGCCAACAGGCCCGCCGGCAGAGCGTCGCGATCCAGGCCGACGCCGCAAAACTCCGAGAGGCGGCGGTGAACGCGATCGAACGAGGGGAAGATCCGGATCGAAATCTCGCGCTGGAGTATGCGAGCCTGCTGGATCAGGTCGCGGCCGGGGCGCCGGGCGATGAGGCGCTCTTTGCGAAGGCGGTTTCATCGGCCCTGGCCGACATCACTGAATTGGTGAAAGCGAGGGACGCCGCGTCCGCGCGCCTCAGCGACGCCGGGGCGTTCGACGGGCGGAGTTTCGCGACGATTGAGGACGCCGACAGGCGACTGGCGCTTCTCGACGCGTTGATTCAAAGCGCGGAGGCTGTTCGGACATATGACTACATCAAGGAAGTCAGGCAGTCGCTTGAGGACAGCGGCGTGAGCAAGGAACGCGCTCATTCCCTGACGCAGGGCCTCGCGTCAGACCCGAATGTCCTGGGTCAGAAGCGAGCGTGTCAGCTTGAGTGCGACGCGTACGTCAAATATCGCGAGGCGTTGGCCCTGCTGCGAGACAACATTGGCGAGTGGTCGGTCAACGAGTCGACGCGCGCCTTCACATTTCGGGATCCCGATCTGGTGGAGGAATACAATCGCCTCGTCCGGGCGGCGCAGGAACTCGATCGCCAGCGGGACGTCCTGATCAGGAAGCTGGTCGCCGGCGCGAGATAACGGCGTGTCTGAGATCGGCATGGCGCAAAAGGCGCCGCCCTGAGTCTGGCGCGAGCGCCGATCGAAGCGGCGGCGCGCCCCTTCCGCTCTGATATGGGTCTCCGCGGGTGGCGCATAATCGCCGCTCGTGCGGGGGCGCGTCTCGATTTGCACGGGATCGGCGGCGCCCGCGCTGGTCCATCTAAACCCTCCATTGATTCAGAACGATGATTCTACGGATGTCGGCCCGCCGAATGCGCCGCTCTGGTTATGGTTTCGTGCGGGTCGGCGTGGGTTTTCTCGAGGGGCGCGACGTTGCTCGCCGGCGACGGATCATGGCGTTCGTTTCGGAACGACCCGCTGTTCGCGATGGGCCCGAAGTGGAGTTCGTGCGCCCGGACGCATGTCCCGGCGCCGAGGGCGCATTTCTTCCCTGCGATGAACGGCGATGTCGTCAGGCGCCTGGCCCTGAGAACGGATGAACAGCAGGGCTGACACTCCGGTGGCAGGCCGCACACACACTTTCGGACCCGATGAGGTCTGCTGAAACAGGGGTTGGATCATGGCAGCGAGCAGGAAGAGCAAAGAGGGGACGATGAAGGATCGAGAATGGTCGTCGTCGGATCTTGCCGGTCAGATGGACGCCATTCGCAAGTCGATGGCCGTTATCGAGTTCGAGGTTGACGGAACGATCATCTGGGCCAACGACAACTTCTGCGACACACTGGGCTACACGCTCTCCGAGATCACCGGCGAGCATCACAGGATGTTCGTGCGGGACGAGGAACGAAGCGGCGCCGAGTACAAGTCCTTCTGGCGTCGCCTGGGCGCCGGGGAATTCGTTGCGGGTGATTTTCGGCGTGTCGCGAAGGATGGCCGCGATATCTGGATTCGGGCCTCGTACAACCCTGTCTTTGATGAGAACGGCGAACTGGCCAGGGTCGTCAAGTTTGCGACGAACATCACGGAGCAGATGCGCCAGAACCTGGACGCACAGGGCCGCATGAACGCGGTCGAGAAGTCGATGGCCGTCATCGAGTTCAACCCCGACGGTACCATCATCCGGGCGAACGACAATTTCTGCATGACAGTCGGTTACAGCGAACCCGAGATCCGGGGCAAGCACCATCGCATGTTCGTCGATCCGCAGTACGCAGAGAGCGCCGAATACAAGTCGTTCTGGGAGAAACTCAATCGAGGCGAGTTTGACGCCGGCGAATACCAGCGTTTCGGCAAGGGCGGAAAGGTTGTCTGGATCCAGGCGTCCTACAATCCAATCTTCGATGTCGATGGTGTCGTGACGAAGGTCGTCAAGTTCGCCTCCGACGTGACAAAGGCCGTTGAATATCGCCGTTTCGCGGCGCCGATGGTCTCCGTCGTGGAGTACACACCTTCGAACATCGTCCTTTGCGACAAGAACGGGAAAGTCACATACGTCAATCCCGCGATGAAGTCCGAGCTCAGGAACTTTGAGAAGTTCCTGCCGATGCCGATTGACAAGATCGTCGGCGCCAGCATTGACAGCTTCCACCAGCAGCCCGCCAAACAGCGACAGATCATCTCCGATCCGCACAACCTCCCCTACGACGCCGACATCGAAATCGGTGACCAGAAGATGCACCTGCGCGTGACGGCGCTGCTGGATGAGAATGGCGTCTACATCGGTCCGATGCTGCACTGGCAGAACATGACCGAGAAGCTTCGCATGGAAGCCGAGCAGAAAGCGATGAGCGAGAAGATTGAGCGGGACGCCGCCGAACTTCAGTCGAAGGTTGACAAGCTGCTCGTCAACGTGCAGGCGGCCGCGGGTGGCGACCTGACGACGGACGTGACAGTCGCCGGCGAAGACGCGATCGGCCAGCTGGGCGAAGGCCTGAATCGCATGATCTCGTCGCTGCGCGAGATCATCGTGCAGATTGCCGACTCCGCAACGCAGTTCGCGGAGGGCGCCCGCGTCGTTTCGGAGGGATCGACCTCATTGTCGGATGGCGCCCAGACGCAGTCGGCGAACGTCGAGCAGATGTCCGCCGCGGTCCAGTCGCTCAACCGGATGATCGGCGCCGTGGCCGAGAATGCGAAGAACGCCGACAAGATCGCCCGCCAGACGAGTTCGCGGGCAGAACATGGCGGCGCGGCCGTCGAGAAGAACATCGAAGCGATGAAGCTGATCGACAAGTCGAGCG
>DAOPJV010000052.1:0-50993 GCA_035399845.1 Phycisphaerae bacterium
ACCCGTTATCCGTGGTGGAATCACGTCAGTTCGTTTGGAACTGGCAGGTCGTGTCTCCGGTATCGACGTCGATCTCGTTGCCGTCGCTGTCCTCACACGTCGCTTCGACAACATTCTGGTCTTCGTCAAGGAAGATCGTGCAGACGACGCCTTCGAACGTGTTGCTGTCGCCGTCGGCGATGTTGAACGTCCCGTAGATTTCGGGAAAGTGTCCCTCAGTCTCGTTGTTGCGATACACGCCTGTGCCGCCCGGAAGGAGCGTAACCGTCGATCCGTTTTCGCATGTGGCGACAATGTTCTCCATGATCTCGAACGACGCGAAGGAGTCATCGCTGGTGTTGTCGGATTCGCAGTCGTCGTCGCCGGTCAGTGTGACGGACGCGCCTGACGCGCCATAGACGCCCGCAGTGATCATTGCGCTCACAGTGATCCCATCGGGCCCATTGCTCTCCGAATCGTCTTCGAAGTCGCGACACGTTGAACCAACATCAGGGCTGACAGCGCCCGCGGGGACCGACAGCGGCGCTCCGCCTTCCTGGCCACCGGAGAAGATCGCCGCAATGGCCGCGCCGATATCACTCGGCACGTCGGAAGCGGAGGCGTCAGTTGTCGAGCCACTGAGCTGGCCGAGCAGGCTCGTGAGTTCGCTCAGCGTTGTGCATCCAATGCCGCCGAGAATGAAAAGCGAAAGGGTGAGCGAGATTCGCGATGTCATTGAAGCGCTCCTGTGATCGAGGCGTACCGGTTGTGGCGATACTCCTGCCTCGACAATTGATGGCGACACGCTTAGCTGTGATCCGGGATCTCGGACTTTCCTGCGGTGATGACGGGGCGACGGTTTGCCGATTGCAACGCGTTGAATAGGGGGAACTACATAGCTGGTCGCTGTGGGGGCGGAATGCGGCTAGTACGCCGCATGGGGGCTCCAGTACTTTTGCGACTGCGATGGATTGCGCGACATCCACATGCCAACACGGGCGGCGGTATGCAATCCCCTGGCGGTTCGAGATGCATGCGCGACGTCTTCACGCCTGCCAATCGGGGCAGGCACGCCATCCGACAACGGACGGAATGCCGATCCAACAGGAAGCGACATCCTGTCTCGGCGATTGTTGAGAGCGCCGAAAGGCGCGAGAAGAGGCCCCCGATCCGTTGGGAAATCGGGGCCTCTCCTGACTGATGCGCAGCGCTCACGAATTATTCGACGCGGAATCACGACTACCGGTTGACGAGCGACGCGGCAAACAGGGCCACATCGTCGATGGTGACGGCGCCGTCACCGTCGAAGTCACCGTTTTCAATCGGACAGCACGGATAGCGGTTGCGATATTCCTGTTCGGAAAAGACCAGCGTGAGAAACGGCTCTATATCGAGGCTGTCGACACGTTGATCGCAATTAAGATCGCCGGGATTTTCCAGCGGAGACGTCGTGAGCTTCTCGACACTGAGGCGTAATTCACCGAAGGATGACGCGTTTGCAAGCCCCGCTGTATCGGGACCGCCCGCGCCGCCGACGACATGCGCGGATGCGTCCAGGACGATCGTCAATTCGCGATCACACGTGAAGCCGGGCGTTGCTGTGAAATCGAGCGAGTTCAGGCCGGCGTCTTCGAAGTGATCGGCCTGCATGGCTGAGTCAAAGGCCAGTCCCGTCGTCAGCGGATCCGCGGACCCATTGATTGGTTGTCCATCCATCAACACATGGAGCTCAACAAAGGCGCCACTTGTGCAGGAGACTGTGGAGGTGGCCGCGTCGCCTGTCGTCTCCCAGTCCCAGGTCACGCGATACGCGGCGTCGGGGACAAGATCCACCAGTCGCACGCGAGCGTTGGCTCGAACGATACTCAGGGCGTTCAGCACGATGGCCGGCGGTATCGGGCCGGGTATGTCGGCCGTCGATCCGAGCGTCCAGCGCGTTCTGAGGACTGTCGTCTCGTCGCCGTCGATCACAAATGCGGCGGCGCCGGAAACGTCATTGCCGCCGGCCGGTGCGGCGAAGGCTTCCACAAGGGCTCCCCAGTCAAACGCGCCCGCCGGAATGAGAACGTTGGGCGCCAGATCAAACGACTCGCCGTTGAATGGAAATGTGCCGGCGGGCGTGTTGATGACGCCGAACGATTCGACGTCGACCCCGGGCTGGGCGGGATTTCCGAGGGTGAACTCCCCGGCGTCCGTCGCGTTGATGTCGCTGACGGCGACTCGCCAGCGAGGGTTCGCGTGGGCGATCGCGGTGAGGGAGAGACCGCCAAGGAAGACGATTGTCAATATGCGAGTGTGCGAGGAAGACATTTTGCGTCCCACAGAGGTGTCGTGGAGTGACGCGACGATCGCGTCGTTCCGGAAGTGAAGACGATCGTCCTGTGGAGAGCGGCTGTTGTCACAGCGCAGAGAAAAGGCCGATTCTCGCCAGCCTGCGTGGATCCGCGAGAATCGGCCTGTGTTTCAGGAGGGATTGCTGTCTGGCGCGTGGGGCGTCAGCGTCGCCAGGGATCTCCGGATTCGGGGTCGATGCCGAAGGTCTCGATGGCGTCCTGCACCAGGGCGGGATCGGCCTCGCCGCGGGCCACGAGGGCGTGGAGGGCGGCGATGATGATCGACTCGGCGTCCACCTCGAAGAAGCGACGGAGTTCCTCGCGGGCCTCGGAGCGACCAAACCCGTCCGTTCCCAGCGCGATGAACTGATCCGGCGCGAATCGGGCAAGCTGGCCGGCCGTCATCTTGACGTAGTCGCTCGCGGCGATGATCGGATAGGGTTCCGACTCCATCTGCTTCTGGAAGTGCGACTTCTTCGGCGCCCGCGTCGGGTGCAGGCGGTTCCAGCGCTCGCAGTGCATTGCGTCGCGCTGAAGCTGCTGGTAGCTCGTAACGCTCCAGACATCGGCCGAGACACCAAAGCCGGCGGCGAGGGCCTCCTGGGCGCGAAGCGCTTCATTCAGGATGGAACCGCTGCCGAACAGGTGCACCTTCGGGAAACTCGGGTCCTTCTTGCCGGGGCGATAGAGGTACATGCCGTTGATCACGCCCTCTTCAACTTCTTCGCGCGAGAGATGATCGGGCATCGCCGGCATGACATAGGGTTCATTCTCAATCGTGATGTAGTAGAAGATGTCCTCCTGATTTGCGAACATTCGATCGATCCCCTTCTGGATGATGATCGCGAGTTCGTATGCGAAGGCCGGATCATAGGCCAGAAGGTTAGGAACCATCATCGCCATCAGGTGGCTGTTTCCGTCCTGGTGCTGCAGACCTTCGCCGGCGAGCGTGGTCCGGCCGGCGGTCGCGCCCATGAGGAACCCGCGCGTCCGCTGATCACCGGCGGCCCAGATGCTGTCACCCACGCGCTGGAAGCCGAACATCGAATAGAACGTGTAGAAGGGAATCATGTTGACGCCGTGCGTCGCGTAGGCGGTGCCGGCGGCGGTGAACGACGCCAGCGAACCGGCTTCGGTGATTCCCTCTTCGAGGATCTGGCCGTCCCGCGTCTCGTGATAGCGCAGGAGCGTATGGGAGTCGACAGGCTCGTACTTCTGTCCGGCGTGCGCGTAGATGCCGTACTTCTGGAAGAGGCCTTCCATGCCGAAGGTGCGAGCCTCGTCCGGCACAATCGGGACGACGTACGGTCCGAGCTTCTTGTCGGCGAGGAGGCGCGACAGCATTCGCACGAAGGCCATCGTTGTCGAGGCCTCGCGATCGCCGCTGCCGGTGTAGAACTCGGCGAACACCTTCTCCGATACAGGCTCCATCGGCTTGGCATAGACATAGCGGCGCGGAACGGGCCCGCCGTGTCGCTGCATGCAGTCGCGCAGGTACTGGGCTTCGGCGCTGTCCTCCGGCGGGCGATAGAACGGGGCGTCCCGCAGCTCCTTGTCGGAGATCGGAATATCGAAGCGATCCCGGAAGTCCTTCAGTTCCTGGTCATTCAGCTTCTTCTGCTGGTGCGTGACGTTGCGGCCTTCGCCAGCCTCACCAAGTCCATAGCCCTTGATTGTCCGCGCGAGAATGACAGTCGGCTGGCCTTCGTGCTCAACGGCGGACTTGTAGGCGGCGTATACCTTCTCGGGGTCATGACCGCCGAGTCGGAGCTTTTCGAGCTGATGGTCCGTGTGGTTTTCGACGAGCTTCAGGAGGCGTTCGTCCGTCCCGAAGAAGTGCTCGCGAATGTACTTGCCGGGGGCGATGGAGTACTTCTGCCACTGGCCGTCGACGACGCCGTGCATGCGCTGCGTCAGCAGACCGTCCTTGTCGGCGGCGAAAAGCGGATCCCAGTCGTCTCCCCAGAGGACCTTGATGACATTCCAGCCGGCGCCGGAGAAAGCCGCTTCCAGTTCCTGAATGATGTTGCCGTTGCCGCGGACGGGCCCGTCGAGCCGCTGCAGGTTGCAGTTGACGACGAAGGTCAGGTTGTCGAGCTTCTCGCGCGACGCGAGCGTGATGGCGCCGAGGCTTTCCGGCTCATCCGTTTCGCCATCGCCCAGGAAGGCCCACACGCGCGAATTGTCGGTCTCCGCGAGGCCGCGGTTCTGCAGGTAGCGATTGAATCGGGCCTGGTAAATGGCGGAGATCGAGGCGAGGCCCATGGAGACGGTCGGGAATTCCCAGAAGTCCGGCATCAGCCAGGGATGGGGATAGCTGGAGAGACCGCCGCCTTCGGCGAGCTCTCGCCGGAAGTTGTGCATCTGCTGAATCGTCAGACGTCCCTCGAGGAACGCCCGGGCGTAAAGACCCGGCGAGGCGTGCCCCTGAAAGTAGATCTGATCGCCGCTTCTTTCGGGCGTATTGGCGCGGAAGAAGTGGTTCAGGCCGACCTGGAAGAGCGTGGCGTTGCTCGCAAAGGTCGAGATGTGGCCGCCGATGCCGCTGGATCGCCGATTGGCGCGGACGACAAGGCACATCGCGTTCCAGCGGATGATGCTCTTGAGGCGTCGCTCCACGGCGCGGTCCCCCGGATAGGGCGGCTGCGTTTCGCGCGGGATCGTGTTGACGTAGGGCGTATTGGCGTTGAACGCGAAGGGGATGCCGGATTCTCGCGAGTAATCGCGGAGCCGCCGCATGAGGTAGCGAGCGCGCGGGGCGCCGTCGCGCTTGACGACGTCGGACAGCGACTCGATCCACTCCTGCGTTTCCGCCGGATCCCAATCGGTATGAATGTTCGTATGCATGTCGATAGCTTAGTGGGGGGCGACCGAAGGTCAAGTAAACGCTGGATTTACGTGTGTTTCAGGGCTTTGGGCGGGCCGATCCGGCGCCGGAATCCAGAAATGAATCAATCGGCCGAACTGCAGTAAAGTTTAGCACTGGCGACATATGGGGGGGACGCCATCAAATTCAGCGGCGCCGATGTGCTCGCCCGGCGCCGCGGCGTCCCCTTTTTTCTCCTCCCGGCGTCATATCGATGTCTTCTCTCACGCCCGCCCGCGTTCCGGTGTTACAGGAATTCCTCAATTCAGGTGGCAGATTCTGTTGGATCAGGGGTACCTGACGCGAGAACTGCGCGCGAATCAGTGCGCCGACAGGACCGCGTCGGGCGGTCCTGAATCTGTCGGCCGTTCGCGTCGCGCCACGCTGATGAGGATGCCAGAATGCTTCGATCGAATCCGTCAATGTCTGTCTCCGGCCGACGCTCCGGCTTGACGATTGTCATCCCCCGGTTGGGGCTGATGATGATCGCGCTCACTGTTCTGCCGGGATGCCCGGGGATGACGATGGATGATGGAATTCCGTTCAGCCTCGTCGAGCTCACGGCGGCGGCGCCCGTCTCGTTCGCGGCGCCGATCATGACGACGCTGCACGACGACGCGTCGGCGACGGCGACTCATCTGACGCCGATTCAGGCGACGGACATGGACGGCGACGGCAGGATGGATCTGTTCGCGGCGTTGAATGAATCGACGCGCGTCGGGCTGGCGTTCGGCGCCGGGGATGGGAGCTTTACCCAGGCGGCGCCGACCGCCGGGTTTGCGTATGGGAACGCCGTTTTCGGCGACACGGACAACGATGGCCTGCTCGACATTTTCGTCAAGGCGTTCACAGGCGACGAGTCCCTTCAGCTGCTGCTGGCGCAGATGGGCCGGACGTTTGACGCCCAGTCGCCGGACGACGGGTTCGAAGTCGGCGATCGCGTGTATCCGGCCCGGGATTTCGATGGGGACGGCGATCTCGACGTGGTCTTCGTGCGCCGCCTCGAGAGCTTTGACGGTCAGGATCTGATTCAGTTCGACATTCTGAACGGTCGCGGCGACGGGACCTTGTTTCCGCCGGTTCCCTTCAGTTCCTTCAGCCTGACCGGCGCGTCCATCACGGGCGAGATCGGTCCCGTTGCGTTCGGCGATTTCAACGGGGACGGGGCGGGTGATTTCGTGGTGGTGTTCAACAGTGACAACCCGTCCGTCGTCATCGGTATCGCGAATGTCGGCATGACGGGCATCGACACCTATCAGGTCACACGACTGGGCTTCGACAACGTGGTCATGGCGATTGCCGTGGATCTGAACAACGACAATCTCGACGACCTGATTCTTCAGGAACAGCGACCCGCCGGGGCGAGCGAGGGTGGCGAGGATGTGAATATCCACTTCACGCAGCCGGACGGCAGCTTCGATGTGGGTTCCATTCGTCCGAGCGGCCTGCCGAGGTCCGTAAGCGTCGGACAACTCACGGACGATGATTTCCCTGACATCGCGATCATGACAGGCCTCGATCCTGCGAATCCGGGCCCCGTGGCGATCTACGTCAATCTGGGGACCGATCGGTTTGCCCTGGAGCAGACGCTGGACGTCTCTGCGCTGGCCTCGCCGTTCCATACCTGCATTACGGATGTGAACGGAGACGGGATGGGTGATCTCGTCGTCGGCGACACATCGAACCAGGATGTGGCGATCTTCGTGCAGGAGTAGCAGGCGACTGCAGTTAACGCGTCCCGGCGGAGACGGCCGCCGGGACGCTGTATCGCTCGACCGCCTACCGGGTCAGCTGGTCGGGGTTCAGTGGTTTGAGGTCGTCCACGACGAAGAGACCATCCTTGCGCACGAGCTTGTCATCGAAGTACATTTCGCCACCGCCGTATTCGGGCCGCTGAATCAGCACAAGATCCCAGTGGATATCCGACTTGTTGCCGTTGGGGGCGTCGTCGTAGCAGGCGCCCGGCGTGAGATGGATACTGCCGGCGATCTTCTCGTCGAAGAGAATGTCCTTCATGGGCCGCGTGCAGTAGGGGTTGAAGCCGATGGCGAACTCGCCGCAGTAGCGGGCGCCCTCGTCGGCGTCGAGCACTTCGTTGAGTTTTTCCGTGCTGCTGCTCGTCGCGGCTACGATCTTTCCGTCCCTGAATTCAAAACGAACGTCGGTATGTGTTGTTCCGCGGTAGAGCGACGGGGCGTTGTAATGCATCACACCGTTGATTGACTCGCGCACGGGCGCCGTGAAAACTTCGCCGTCGGGAATGTTGAGGCGGCCATCACAGGGGACCGCGGGAATCCCCTGGATCGAGAAGGTCAGATCGGTATCGCGCGGGCCGACGATGCGGACGCGATTCGTCTGCTCCATGCGGTCCTTCAGGGGGCGCATCGCTGTGGCCATGCGGGCGTAGTCCAGCGTGCAGACGTTGTAATAGTAGTCTTCAAACGCCGGTGTCGACATTTCAGCCATCTGGGCCATCGACGGATGTGGCCAGCGGAGAACGACCCAGCGCGTGCCCTTCACGCGAGACTCGATGTGAACGTTCTTCCAGACCGTATTTTCGTAGATCGCCTGCTGGTCGCCCGGAACGTCAGAAAGTTCGCTGACGTTGTGGCTGCCGCGGGCGCCGATGTAGCAGTCGGCCTGCTTCATGACGAAGTTCTCGCAGGTCTCGACGAATTCCCAGCTGGCGCGGCTGCCATGCAGCATCTGGGCGCGCTTGATTTCATTGGATTCGATTTTGACGATGGGCAGACCGCCGGCCGCCCGGGCGAGCCGAACGCATTCGCTGGTAAAGAAGTGCGGGACATCGATCGCTTCAATGAGAATCTTCTCGCCTTCCTTGACGGCGCAGGAGTAGTTGATGAGGACGTCGGCCAGCCTTGTGATGCGTGGATCGGGCACGATTGAAGCTCCGCTAAAGAAATTCAGTTCAGGGCGCCGTTCCTGCGCGCGCCGCTTCGTTTGAAAGATCAATCAAGGGTAACGCAATCGCCGGAAAGCGAAAGTTGGGCCGGCGGAGGGCCCGCGACGCGACTTATTCGATCCAACGGGGCCAGCTCGGATCGGCCTCGGATCGGGCAAGCAGGGCCTGCGCGAGGCGATGCTCGACGAAAATGAACACACCCGTGTCGACACAGGCGCGCAGTCGGCGACGACCTTCGGTCCGTTGGCCGCGTCCGAGTTCGGTCATGGCGATCAGAAGATTGGCGCTGCAGCGATTGCCGGGCGTGTCGCCGGATTGCCGCAGGAACGCCTCCGCGTCCAGCTCGTTTCGCAGGTAGCGGACGCTCGCCGCCGTGACGCCTTCGCCCGGCGCGTGAGCGCGCTGCGCGGCCGCCGGATCAACGCTGTAGTCCGCCAGCGCGGCGCTCGCCTCGTCGTGGGCGCCGAGGAGCCGCATGGCGCCGGCGGCGAGACAGAGTCCCGTCATCTGATGTCGTTGCCGCGCCATCGTTCGTCGACAACTGTCTCGCGCGGCGGCGAGATCTCCCGACTCCGCGAGCAGCAGGGACTCCTGGATCGACAGCGGCGCGAAATCCGGAAGGGACGCGCTGGCGGGCGCGACTTCGGCGAGCGCCGTGTCGATGTGACCGGCTGCGTAAAGGGCGATGGAGCGATGATAGACAACGCCTTCATGTTGTCCGAGAGACGCTGCGCGATCGATCTCGATGGCGCGCTCAAGGACGTCGGCGGCGTCGTCGAAGTCGCCCATGAGGCGAAGATACACACTTTCTCGTGTGAGGATCGAGACATCGCCGCCGCCGGAGAGCGTCTCGGCGCGTTTCAGATCGCGATGGCTGTTTTCAAGCCAGTCGGCCAGATTGGCTCGAAGCGCGGGCGTGTCCATGGCGTGGCCCGCGGCGAACATCCAGCCACTGGCGCGCGCGGCATAGGAACGGGGCGCATCAGGGCGGAAGACAACCCACGCGTCGAAGTCATTGAGCATGGGCTCCAGGTCGGCATCATTCCCCTCTGTCAGGAGTCGATAGCCACGATAGTAAGCCCGGGCCTCGATCGCGGGGGTGAAGTCGGCGCGGAGGGCGACGGCCTGATTGAACGCCTCGATGGCGTCGGGCGCCTGGATTCGGCTGAGGGCGTGACCGCGGAGGAGCCAGCCGAGCGCCGACTGGATGGGCCTCGTCTCGGCCTTGTCGAAGTAGCGATCGCCGTTGACAGTATCTCCCAGGGCGTAGAAGGCGGCCGACAGGGCGTAACAGGTTTCGACACCTTCAGGATTTCGACGAAACGCCTCCTGCAGATGCGGGACGGCTCGCTGCGGCTGCGCGTTCAGGAGCGGAATCAGGCCGCGATACAGATGAAGCGCGGCGCTGTTGGCGCCGAGATCCTCCGCCTGATCGAGGAGTTCGTTTGCGCGATGCGTGTTGTCTTCGAAGAGGATCGCGTCCAGGGCGCTGCTGACGATCGCGTCGGACCGGGTTCGCCGGTTCTGCACGACAAGGACGCCGATGGCGACGCAGAGGAGGATGGCGAGTGAGGCGCCGGCCGCGTGCAGCGGGCGCCGTCTGACGAATCGTGTCGCTTTGACAAGGAGGGACGTTCGCCTCGCGCGGATGGGCTCCCCCGCAAGAAAGCGGCGACAGTCCTCCGCGATGTCGGCGGCCGACGCGTAACGTTCGCCGGCGTTCTTCTGCATGCACTTGAGGACAATGGTCTCGAGGTCCCGGGGAATGTGCGGGTTGATTCTGCGCGGCGGCGGCGGGTCCGCGAAGGCGATCTGGCTGAGCACGGCCTCGCGCGACTCGCTGTCGTACGGCGGCTGAAGCGTGAGCAGTTCGTAGAGAGTCGCCCCGAGCGAGTACACATCCGTCCGCTTGTCGAGCCCCGATCGACCTCCTTTCGCCTGCTCGGGCGACATGTAGCGCGCCGTGCCGATGACATCACCGGACAGGGTCATCGACGCGTTCGTGTCGTCCCGCGCGAGACCGAAGTCGGTCAGCCAGACAACGTCGCGCTCGTCCAGCAGCAGGTTGGACGGCTTGATGTCCCGATGAATGGCGCCGTGCTCGTGGGCATAGTGGAGCGCCTCGGCGGCCTGGCGCGCCCAGTGGGCGACGCGTTTGTAGTAGTCGCGGCCCGGGCGCGTGTCCTTCTCGCGCATCGTTCTGAGATGATCGGACAGCGAGCGACCGGCGATGTACTGCATTGCATAGTAATGGACGCCGTCTTCCACGCCCGACGCGTGAACGGGCACGATGTTCGTGTGATGCAGTCGTCCTGCGGTCGCCGCCTCGCGTTGAAATCGCTCGGCGGCGCCGCCCGAGAGAATGGCGCCGCCGGGAAGAACCTTCAGGGCGATCTTCCGCCTGAGCGAGATCTGGTACGCCTCGTACACGACGCCCATGCCGCCGCGACCGATCTCACGGAGAATCCGGAAGTCCCCCAGGACCCGACCTCGATCGATGGCGTTGGATTGCAGCGTTCGACTCGTGGCCTCGACGAATTCAAGGGTCCTGAAGATGCCGCGGAGGGCGTCGGCGTGTTCGGGATGCGCCGCAAGGTACGCCTCCTGGTCCGGCGCGTCGCCCTCGGCCAGGTCCTGGAGGTAATCGTCGAGGATGTCCTCCAGCCTTCGCGGGTCGTCGACAGACGGCGGAGTGACGGGCGCAGGGGACTTCCGCGCATGAGCGTCGGCGTCAGAGCACATCGGTCAGTTGCTCCCGAAGTCGGATCAGCGCGCGAACGCAGAGTGATCGAATCGCCCGATCGGAGCGATCCATCCTGGCCGCCGTTTCCGTGACACTCAGTTGCTGCAGGTATCGGTATCGGATCACGTCGCGATGATCCTCCTCGAGCGCGTTCAGGGCGTCGCGCAGGCGTCGCACGCGATCCGTCCGGTCGACCGCCTGACTTGGCGCCGTCATCGACGCGGAAACGACGTCGAGGAGTCCAAGCATTGACTCGTCGCCGCCGAGATCGCCCATGCGGGCCTCGCCGGCGCGTTTTTGGGTGCGGAAGTGTCGGCGATCGACGTCGCAGATTCGGTTGACGGCGATTCGACGGAGCCAGGCGAGAAAGCTGTCGGCGCCCCGGTCGACGAAGCTGTCGATGTTACGCAGGACGTCCAGATAGACTTCCTGCATGACATCCTGAGATTCCAGACGCTGTCGGGCGCGCTCGCCGAGCTCGGCGCGGACGGATGCAAGCAGGCGCTGGGCGTGATCGTTGAGGAGAGTCGCCAGCGCCTCTCGATCGCCTTTGCGCGCCTGCGCCAGCAGCAACGCGGTTCTCGAATTGTCATCGTCGCTTGTCAATCGCTGCGTCCATCCGCCGCCTCAGGGCGACAGCAGGCCGATGGCCTCTTCGACCACGTAGTCGTGCGACTCATCAAAGCTCTCGCCGGCGGCGATCCAGTCATCGGGATCGATGCCGATGTCCTCGAATCCGATGAGTTCGTCGGTATAGGCGATCCAGCGAGGCACGGTATATCGAACACCGTTGTCCAGTGAGAACTCACGCGGGAAGCCGGATCCGCCGCGCGTTGTATCGCCGATGAGGATCACATTCGGACAGGCCCGCATCATCAGCGTGAACCACTCGGCGGAGCTGAGGCATCGCTGGCCGATGAGACAGGCGACGGGGCCATCGAATCGATTCTGAGCGGACGGGGCGAGCGTCTTGGTTTCCAGCGGCGCGAAATCCGAATGATCGGGACCATCGCGCGTTTCGGTGTACCCGTAGATGACGTTTGTCGCCGTGAAGTGTGACGCGATCCGCATCGCGATGTTCTCGTTTCCGCCGTTGTTGGGCCGAATGTCGATGATCATGGCGTCGGCCCCATTGTAACGCGCGAAGAGGTCCTCGATCTCCTGATCGCTGATCGATTCGAAGGCGCTGGTTGAAAACGTGTCGATGCGAATATAGGCGATGGCGTCGGCGAACCAGGCGTGCCGGATCACATTGCCGCCAAGCGACTCGTAGCCGGCGTCGTTCAGTGTGTACCGATTGCGCGGAACGCTCGTGTAGTTGAGCTCGACTTTCTGCGGATCAGTTCCAACCCAGGTCCCGTCGGGGTACATGACTTCGACATGCAGGTCATGCAATTCGGCCAGCATTTCCACGATCTGATCCGTGAACTCCGTGTCGGTGAGATTCATGGAGAAATCGGGCCGGTACCGGTCTCGGACATCGTTCCAGTCGATGCCCTTGTAGTCGAAATATGAGTAATTCTGATCGAAGGTCTCCCAGAGTTCGTCAAAGATCGCCTGGCGTCCCGTCGTCTGCGACGGCGTGTCAGGCGTTCCGACGGCGGGCGGGTTGTCGTCGGGGGCGAGGATCTGGTCGAGGTCGTCGAGCAACTGGTCCAGCTCGGCCGGCGACAGATCGCAGGCGAGGGGCGCAAGGAAGGTGAGCGACAGGATGGGAATCGTGAGCCAGTGTTTTTTAAGGCGGAACATATTCATGCTCCTTTTCAGAGATGCTGAGCGAGCCCCGTGGCGGCGCAGCGGAAAAAACCACGGCGCCGTGACGAGCGTTCCGGCGCGGGGCCCGCCACGGGCCGAATGAAAGGACCTTCGCGACTATGTTGAGCAAGCTCCATGCCACGTTCTCGGCGGGGCGATGTTGTCTTTCTTAGGTCGTGTTGCCGCGGTGCGTTTGAGAATGGCCCGGACGCGCCGACGGGCGTCCGGGCGGACCGCGCCACGTGCAGGGCGTCAGATGTCCTCGGTGAAGAGGTCATACATGTCGTAGTCGTAGCCGTAGGGCGAGAAGTCCATGGGCTCGACGCTGGGCGTGAGGAAATCGCCGGGCCAGGCGTAGTCGTAGTAGTCGTCGCATCCACTGCTCGCCGCCAGGCAGAGGCCCATCGCCATCAGCACGATCGTCAGGGTGTTTCGCAGCTTCGTGGTCATCGGTCTTCTCCTCACGTTTGTGTCTCTTGTTGTTCTCCCGCGAGCCGCCGTGAGTCTTTCGGCCTGACTCGCCAGTTCTCAAGCGCGGATCGGGCGCGGGCGCTTCGTGGAACCGATGGTTTTTTTTAAAAACTGCCTGCGCAGGCGGGCGCGCCCGACCTGGACGGGCCGGACGCGGATGACGATTGCGCATTCCCGGGGCGGGTTGGGGCGAGGTTGTTCAGCCCCCGGGGCGTTGCCGGATCAGACGCGTTCGGCGCCCCAGAGCTTTGCGAGTTCGATCAGGGTCCTGACGGCCTTTTCCATCTGCTCGAGGCACGCGAACTCCAGCGGCGAATGGTAGTTGTGCATGCCGACTGAGAGGTTCGGGGTCGGCAGGCCCATCTGGCTGAGGGCGGAACCGTCAGTACCGCCACGGATGGAGCCGACAACGGGCGTCAGGCCGACGTTTCGGATGGCCTGTTCGGCGAGCGCCTGGGCGCGGGGTTCGGCCTTCAGGTACTCGGCCATGTTTCGATACTGCGTGCGACGATCAACGGCGACATTGCATCCGGGAACGGCGGCCTCTGTTTTCGCGGCGGCGTCGTTCAGAATGGCGGCCAGGTCATCCAGCTCCGCCGTCACGAAGCTGCGAAGCAGGATCTTGATCTTTACCTCGGGGACGCCGCCCTCGATGACGTAGGGATGCAGGAAGCCGTCCCGGTCGCTCGTCGTTTCCGGTGAACGATGGTCCTGCGGGAGTTCGGCGATGAAGACGGCCGCGGCGCGAAGGGCGTTGACCATCTTGCCCCTGGCGTAGCCGGGATGGATGTTCCTGCCCGTGATCGTCACGATGGCCTGATCGGCGGAGAAGGTCTCGCACTCGACGATCGCCTCATCGCTGCCATCGAGCGTGTAGGCGACGTGGGCGTTGATCTTTTCGAGACTCAGTTTGGAGGTCCCGCGGCCGATTTCCTCGTCGCAGGTGAACAGGACCCGGATCGGACCGTGCTTGATCGAGGCGTCCTTCATCAGCAGATCCGCCGCCGTCATGATGGCGGCGACACCGGCTTTGTCGTCGGCGCCGAGGAGCGTCGTGCCATCGCTCGTGATGATCGTACCGCCCTTCAGCGGGGGGAGTTCCGGGTTGTCGGCCGTTCGGATGACTCGGCTGGCGTCGCCCGGAAGGGGAATGTCGCCACCGTCGTAGTTCCGATGGATGATGGGCCTGACGTTCTTCCCGGTGAACTCGGGCGAGGTATCCACATGAGAACACCAGCACATCGTCGGCGCGCCTTCGACGTTGGCGGGAATCGTCCCCATGACGATGCCGAACTCATCCATGGAGACGTCGGCAAGACCGAGCGCTTGAAGCTCGTCGGCGAGCATCCTTGAAAGATCAAGCTGCCCCGGCGTACTGGGATAGTCTTCGGTATCTTCGTTGGCCGTGGTTTCGACCTGGACGTAGCGGCAGAATCGATCGAGGAGTGTGGACATGGTGTCTGGCCGTCTGCCTTCCTGCGGAAGTTGAGAACAAAAAGACGCGGGCGGCGCCGCCCGTCGCCGTTGGGCCCAGTGTAAGCCCGACGTGGCGACGGCAAAAGCGCACAAAAAAGGCCCACTCGTCAGGCGAGTGGGCCGGATTCAGATCAACAATGGTGGAGCGTCAGATCGCGGGATCCGGCCGCCCCTATCTGCGACGAGAGAGTGCGGCGAACGCGCCGATCGCCAGCATCGCAAGGCTCGATGGCTCGGGGAAATGCGGCTCCTGCAGGTCTGTTCCGTACTGGTATTGAACGTTGGTGATCTGCGTTGCCGGGTCGAAGCCCATGGGCAGTCCCGAGAGTGTGAACACGACCTCGTACTTGATCAGCGCGTTCATCCCGCTGGTCAGCGGAGAATTGCCGGTCGCCAGGTTGTCCCCCATGGACGTGATGCCGTACTGAAGTCCATCCGGGGAGGCCGGCGACTGGAGATCGGCGCCGGGGAAGCGATCCGACGGTCCGAAGAGGCCGAGTCCGGATGATGAGATTCCGTAGCTGGCGTTCTCTGCGGCGCCGACAAGATTCGACTTGTAGGCCCATTCACCGCCAACGCTCGCCCCCGGGTCTGTCGGTCCGTTATGGACGAATGAGCCGGCGGGAACGATGGCCGTCATCGGCGTGAGCGTGAGCGGGGCGCCCGTCACATCGAAGAAGACGCCTGTCAGAATGTCGATGGGGACCAGCGCGTCTTCAGGTGACGTATTGGACAGCATTACGATCAGATCTGAGCCGGCCGTTTCGAAACGGACTGCGGCGCTGCGGCCGCCCTGCGTGGCGCTGAACGTGATATCCGCGGCTGTCGCGGATCGTGACATCGCGGCGCAGACAATGACCAACGCCGCGCGGGCGAATCCTGCAAAGTTCATATCGGTTGACCCCCCAGGTCAGCGCCCACCATCGGGCGAAATGTCGAAGACTCACTGTATCACACTTCCGCCGTCGATCGCACAAATTGGACAGCGCGCGTTCACATTATCGACCCACGGAAACGGACGTTGCGCGCAGCAGGATCCGGCGCCCCGTTTTCTTGAGGAGTGCTTTTGAGTGGAGTGGAGGCGCCGCTGGGCCTGCGGAAGCGACGTCGAGACGCCGGGCGCGGGTGGCCGCCTACAGGCGAAGCAGGTTCTGTACGATGACCGAGACGGCGTCGATCAGCGTCGTGTTGAAGAACGACTGCAATTCGAAATTCAGGGCCCCGATCGGGTCGGGAAAACAGCCGGTCGCCTGCAACAGCGGAAGGGCGGCGATGGCCGCGACCCAGCGGGCCCGCGACATTCGGACGGCGCGGCGCCACGTCCGTGAACTGCGGCCGCGAGTCAATTGAGTGGACTGCGTTGCTTTGTTTCGATCAGTCTGCGGATTCATCTCGCTTCTACCTCCTCGTTACGCCAGGCCGAAGAGGCCGAAGATCGAATTGAATACCGTTGCCGTGACGGTCTGGATGATGACCGCGGACGTCAGGACAACATTTTCACCGAAGACCTGACGAATCGAATCATTCGACAGGCAGCCGGTGGACAGCGCAGCAAGACACGAAAGGGGCAGCGCGAGCCAGAGGCGCGCGCCGAACGGGTGGACCTTCTTCATCTTCGGCGGTTCCTTCCACAAAGCGAGGCCGCTTGAACACACCTATCCGAACGAAGGTCGTATGCTAACGCTTGATTGTCCGTTACGCCAGAAAATGCTGGACGTGATGGACCTGTTCCATGATCGCGTTGACGACCGGCTGGGATGTCGTGCCGGCGTCCTGAAGCGACAGGAAGAAGGCGTTGATGATGCTCGTGACCAGACCGGTCAGCGAAGTCTGGAGCCCGGTCAGGACCGTGTCACGGACCTCGGTATCGCAACCGGAGAGGTTGATCTGGAGGGCAACTCCGCCGGCGACGAGTGGGGCCCATTTTCGAGCGAGAAGAATCAGCGGTTTGCGTCGCGACTTCATCGATTTGACTCCTTGAGAATCGTCTGGTCCGGAGGCTAGGCCCATCGACCTCAAGGCGGTCGGGGCGGAACTGCCTGGTTTTCCGAAATCTACGATACGTTTCAGCCGCGCCAAAGCGACCAATTCGCCCAATTTGCCGAGAGCTCAATTCCGTCACTCTACGGACTGTGGTACACATCGGCTATCGGAATGTTGCGGTTTAGAATAGGACGAAACGGGATGTTTCACCAGCCGGATTTGTCGTGAATCTGAGTCCGATCAGCGCGCGGACCGATCATGCACGTGACTTCATAGGAAATCGTGTCCATGCGTGTCGCAATTGCGTCGACACTGTTCTCGGCCGCAGGGTCACTGTCGATCAGCACAATTTGCGCCCCCATGTCGACGGTCGGACGATGAGTCAGGTCGATGGCCAGCTGATCCATACTGACTCGGCCGATGACAGGCGCCGGTCCGGCGGGGGTATCGACGATCGCGTTGTTGGAGAGCTTTCTAAGAAACCCATCATGGTAACCGACGGGAACGATGCCGATCCGAGTCTCCGCCTTCGTGACAAATGTTCGACTGTAACCGACGCAGTGATTGGCCGGCAGCGTCTTCGTCATGGCGACATGCGACACGAGGCGCAGAATCGGCCGAAGGTCGATCAGCGATCGCATGAAGGCGGCGGGCGCGTACCCGTAGAGGGCGATGCCCGGGCGGACCATATCGAAGTGGGCGTCGGGCATCGTGATCGTCGCGGCGCTGTTGGCAAGATGTGTGAGGAATCCATCGGCCCCGTATCGGCGGACCTTCTCCACGGCGGTGTGGAAATCCTCCAGTTGCCGCGCGGCGAGGTCCTGCAGTTCGAAATCGGCCGTCGCGAAATGCGAGTACACACCCCTGAGTTCCGCACCGGGCGACGCGGCGATGGCCGCCGCCAGAGCCTCACAGTCCTGCGTCAGGACGCCCATACGCCCCATGCCGGTATCCACTTTGAGATGAACGGGCACAGGCTTTCCGGAGGCGTTCGCCTCAAGGCGCCGCAGCGCGCCGACATCGACAAGTGTCAACGTCAGGTCATATTCATGGATCGCGCGCAGCCGCTCCGTTCGAATGTCATCGTTCGACGTGGCCAGCACGTTCCCGAGCAGCAGGATCTCGCCTCGCCATCCTGTTTCGCGCAATTCGATTGCTTCGCGAACCGTGGCGACGGCGGCAAAGTCCACGCCGGCGGCCTGGAGCGCCGGGGCGACGATGCTGACGCCGTGGCCATAGGCGTCCGCCTTGAGCGGCGCACAGACCCTGACGCCAGGCGCACATTTTGCGCGGAGAGCGTTGAGGTTGTGGACGAGGGCGTCTGTGTTGATCTGGGCGACGAGGTCGGAGCGCATCCTTGCACCTTGATGGGCGAATCGACACTCTTCCGTGTGTCGGCCGGTGTTCACAATACGGTACAGGAATTCGTACGGGTGAGCCAAGTCACGGGTTCGGGGCTGTGAAATTCCGTGTCAGGCAATCCCGGCGACCTCAGAAGTCCTGATGGCGGAATTTGCGGATGCCGATCGTCATGCTGAAGGCGGCGGCGGCGAGACTGATGAGGATGGCGGCGCCGAGGGCGACGCCGGATCGCAATTCGAGGCCCCTGAGGTCGCGATGATTCATCGCGTATAGGCACGTCAGGGCGAACAGTGTTCCATTCACAGCGACGAGCGCCACACTGGCGATCAGATTGATCGTGCCGCCGAGACCGCTGGAGATGCGGCTGGCCGTCGGTTCCTTGAAGTTCGGCCAGCGCGCTCCCAGGCCGATGGCCAGACCGCAGAGACCGATGCAGCAGGCGATCGTGGCCCCAATCTGGGCAAGTCCTATGATCGGCGCCAGTTCGACGGCGCGGATGGAGAGCCAGGTGACGGGCAGCGCCGCGACGGCGGTCACAGTGAACGCATACAGAAACTTCGCCCACATGACCTGGCTGCGCGTCAGCGGCCAGAGCCCCGCGAGCCAGATCTGCTTGCCCTCCATCGAGACCATCGGGAAGACGAATCGGCTCGTGAATGTCGAGAGGATCAGCGTGATGGCGACAAAGTTCATGAAGCAGATGAGGGCCTGCCACTGCGTCGAGAATCCGTCGGACCTGCTCCGTGGAAGGTAGAACAGGTACAGCGAGAGCAGACCAAAGAGAATGGCGAGCTGTGACCATTGGACGGGATCGCGCAGGAAGTGTCGAACATCCTTCAGGATGACGGCGCGCATTTTTGCGGACAGGTAAAAGAAGGCCGTGGACGTCAGTAGTCTCGACGCCCAGCCGGTGTATTTCCGCGTATGCGTCGGCGCGGAGTGTGCGCGGCCGAATGCGGGCCGGAGCTTGCAGGCGACGAGTGAAATCGCCCAGTGGCTCATGCACAGGCCCGTCAGCACAGTCATGCCGAGATAGAACGCGGCGTCGGCCGGGTTGTCCTGGATCGAGAATCCGATGGCCTTCGATACCCAGGTCGACGGAAGGAGTGGCGCTTTCAGGTAGCTCAGCTCACCGAGCAGATCGTGGACCCATTGTCGCGTGATGTTGTCTGTGGACGAGATCACCCAGAGTCGTCCCCAGAAGACAATAACCAGGATCAGAATGACGCCCGAGGCGTACATGAGCGTGCGTTTCGCCATTCGTGGCAGGTAGAGGGCGATGAACAGGGCGATGACGAGACCGATGGCGCCGGGAATGGGGACGAATCCAAGGAATGTCCCGATGAACGTCGCATAGAAATGCCAGCGGAGTCCCTGGACGTTGCCGATGGCGGCCATCAGCGGAATGCCGAGCAGGATGAGAGACCAGCTCGAATAGAACAACGCCTCGACGTACATGACGGCGACGATGTTCCTGGGTTTGCTGGGCGTCGTCAGGAGAAACGCCGGCTCTTCGCGCGCAAACAGGCTGCCATACACGAGGACGGCCGTCGAGAAGCCGAGCAGGATCGTCATCGAGAAGAAGAACAGGTGGAATACATAGGGCAGGGCGATGATCGCTTCCTTCTCGTAATGACGGATGAAGCGAAAGACCTGATCGAAGATCAGGAACAGGCCCAGCCAGATCGTTGCAAGGAAGCCGATGACCATCAGCAGCTGAAGCGGCGTCTGGTCCGTCAGCTGGCGCAGTCGATTCCGCAGGATCGTGAGTTTCAGGCGCAGCAGCAGCCAGAACGTTGGCTCAGTGGCTGAACGCTGTGCGAGTGGGATGGGTGACTCAATGGCGGTCAAAACGCTGCTCCGGGAACGGTTCCGGCGAGTATCTTCCTGTGATCCACAAACACTGGGCGCCGCGACGCGGACGGGACTCACATGGGCACGACGGCCTCCTCCATTTCGGGCGGGTCCTTCGGATCCGTCAGTTCGAGGAAGATGTCTTCGAGGCGATGCTCACGCGCGGCCTTCGCCTTGAGCTCGTCCAGCGTGCCGCAGGCGACAATTCTGCCATGGTTAATGATGCCGATTCGATCGGCGATGGCTTCCGCCACCTCCAGCGTATGTGTGGACATGAAGACAGTCCGGCCTGCGTCCGCCCAGTCGCGGAAGATGTCCTTGACGGTGCGGGCCGTGCGCGGGTCGAGACCGACCATGGGCTCATCGACGACGAGAACATCCGGCTCGTGCAGGAGCGCCGCGGCAAGGACCACGCGCTGCTTCATGCCGTGCGAATACCCCTCGGCCAGCTGGTCGGCGTAGTTCGTGACGGCGAGCTGCCCCATGTAGTGTTCGATGCGTTCCGGAAGGATCCGTCGATCGATGCCGTACATCTCGCCGACAAACTGCATGAATTCTCGTGCCGTGAGCTTGCTGTACAGAAAGGGCTGATCGGGGACAAAGGCGATTTTCGCCTTGGCGAGCTGTGCGTCCGTGGACATCGGATGACCACAGACGCTGATGGACCCCGAATCCGGCGTGAGGAGCCCCGTCATCATCTTGATCGTTGTTGTCTTGCCGGCGCCGTTGGGTCCCAGGAAGGCGAAGAGCTCTCCCCGTTTGACGTTGAGGGAGATTCCATCGACGGCTCGCAGGCGTCCGAAGCACTTCGTGACATTGTCAATGAGAATTGCCATTAGTCGTGGTCCTGCGCCGAATCCGTGGCTTCGCTGTGGAGGATTGTGTCGATGGAGGACGCGGCATTCTTCGCCTCATCGATCAAACGGCTGGCGGCGTTTTTCAGACCGCTGTTGTCGGCGTGACGGAGCTCGACGAGGTCACGTTTGGCGTTCTGTCGCGCGTGGGCGTCGAAGGGTTCGTCAATCATGATCCACCTGCCGAGGAACGGCATCGTGACTTCCTGTCGGAGTACGTGTCCGTCGTCGTCAGCCCACGCGACAGTCTGATCCGTTTCGACGCGGAAGCACTCGATCTCGGCGCCGCGATGTTTGATCTTCTCCCTGCGCGTCACGCGGACAAGGCGGACATCGAACTTTGTCTCCTGGCTTTGCAGCAGCGCGAAGGGATCGATGACGCGCATGCGCCAGGACTGACCCACTTTCAGGCCCTTCAGGAGCGTGAACGGCCGGAAGGTGTCGGAGAGGTAGGCCGTCAGGCTGGCGTCCAGCGCGATCCGCCGTTTGATCTCGCCGATTTTGGCGACACAGGCGAATTCCTGGTCGTAGCGTTCGCCGTCGATGCGGGCGCTGGCGCCTTCGGTATCCAGGACAAAGGAGAACTGATCGAGTTTGTCGTTGAGGTTGTAGGAGAGCGTTGACTCAAGGCGGATCGTCCTGACGGGGACAATGCCGGCCACAGGGAGGATGCCCGAGACATCGAGCAGCGTGATACCGTGAACGGTCGTTGATTCGGCGGGGGAGATCGTCGTGACCCAGGAGGTGCCGATGCGATTGCCGCCATCCTTGAAGATCGCCGTCTGAAAGTTCCCGTCGGGAATCGTTGCCGCCGGGGGATCCTGTGCAAGCAGATAGGGCAGGATATCGTCGCGAACGAGAATCCCGAGCATCACGAGCCAGGCCAGTGTGATCGTAATGCCCCAGATGCGATGCGACATGTGACAGCGCCCGATGGTTGGAAGATTGCGGCTCCGCGCGGTTCCGGCCGCGGGTTGATCGATTCTATGAGTCCCGCGCGGTTGTGGTCAATGCGCGAGCGAACCTGGACGCCTCGGTAAACGTCGTAAGTGGAACTTGACATCCGGCGCGCGGCCGAGTGTGCTGTGCCGCCAAGTTCGTTGTACACGGATCGAGGCGCGATGAACGCGGAGAATCCCGGAAAGCCCAGGCGTCGTTGGCTTCGCGTGGCCCTTGCACTGCTGGGCGGCGGTGTATTGTGCCTGCTGCTCCTCGCGTGGGCCGTTCTGCGCACCCCCGGATGGTATACGCCGGAGTCGCCGCCGGAGGATCGAACGGAGCGCCAGTTCATACGAAATCGGCTCGTTGAGGCGGAACAGGCCTTTACCCACGAACTGCTGCGCGGAAAGCCCTTCAAGTACCACATCTACGAGGACTACGTGAACGAGTGGCTCGCGATGCGTTATGACCTGTATCCGCGCGTGGACGATGTCGTGAAGCCCATCGTGAGCGAACCGTTCATCTCCATACGCGAGGGACGCCTGCGCCTGGCGGCGACTTACAAGTACAGTGGCCGCGAACTTGTTGTGTCGGCGGACTTCGAACCGAAGTTCGAGGCCGGGGAGATCGTCCTGACGTTCGCCGGATTCCGTTGCGGGTCGATGCCGCTGCCAAATCTGCTGGAGTCGTTTGGCCTCGATCGACAGGTGCAACTCGAACGGAACGACGCGTGGCCCGGCAGCCCGACGATTGCGGGAAACCTCTCAAACGGTATCCACGTCGGAGCGCGCGGCTGGTGGCAGAACGGCGGCGTGGACTACGATGTCACGAATGTGGAAGTCGGTGAAGGTGTCCTGACGTTCTCCGTGACGCCGCTCGAACGTCAGGCCAATCGAAGCCGCCACTGACTCGCAGCGCCCTCCACGATCTCCAGAACAAACACGCCAACCGTTCGATCCCCTGACAGGCGAATGACAAATCCGCCCGACGACTGGTCCAGGATTTCAAACCGGCCGGCGTCATGACGGGAAACCTCGCCACGATTTCCGGAGATCGGACCTTCATATTCAAGATAAGTGGCGCGGTGATCCGCGAGCCGGAGACAATCCAGCGCTCCGCGCTCCCGGCACGCTTCCGGCGGCGCCTCGACGCGCCACGTGGCGAGCGCCGCGCCGCGCTCGATCATCAGGTCAAAGTGATCACCTTCGCCCGGATGGCTGTGAAAGAGGACAACGAAGCGACCTGTTGTTGTCGGGAAATGCATCGGCCGCCCGCGCCGGAGGTTTCGTGACTTCGCCGTGAAAAGACACCGTCGTCAGACTCACGCACAACGTGGCGCTGATCAGCGGGATGCGCGTGCAAAGCGTGGCGTCGGAACCAACCATATCCGACGCCAACAGCGCGCCTGTTATTGATACCGCTGGACGCCGACGTCAGCGAGCTTCGCCTTCGTGCGCCTGAACCATCCACAGGTGTTTTTCCAGATCCGCGGAGACTCCGATGAGCAGGTCTTCCGTGATGGGATCCGGTTCTCCGACGAGGTCGATGGCCGAGCGGATCCCGGCGATCGTCTTGTCGAGTCGGTCCGCCACCAACGTATAGGTCTTTTCGACGTCGACGAATTTTTCCGCGTACTGATCAAGCCGCGTTTCCGCAGCGACTGTCTGGCAATGGCCCTGCGGGGCGACGCCCAGCATGACAATGCGCTCGGCGATTTCGTCGCTGGCGTTTCTTGTTGTGTCGACGATGTCGTCGAGCTGCTCATGCAGCGTCAGGAATCCCATGCCTTTCACGCACCAATGCGCCTGCTTGAGCTGCATGGAGAGATCGAGCATGTCGCACAGCACGGGCTGAAGCGCCTTGACCACTTTGTCTCTGGCGGCTGTCTTGAGAATGTCACGTTTCCAGGACACTTGTCACTCCTAATCATCGAAGTAGAAACTACCCGCGTTCTCCGGGGATCGGGATTATAGGTGTCCGAAACCGGCGTTTCCGCGACTCAAAGGCTCAGGAAAACACGCGATTTCGAGCGACCCGGGCGTTTCTTGCGCCGCCTGCCGGCGCATACCTAAGTTTCGTCTGGGTCTTACCGCACACTTTCGGCGCCGCAATCGAGGAATCGGCCGTCATTGGCGCGAAAGTGGATCGGATCAGTCCCGAATCCGCTGTCGACGTGTATCAAAAGTCTCAGAGATTCCTGGCCGCGCGCGTCGACATCAGCAACTCATACTTCGACAACGAAACACGCATGACGCTCCGCGCGCAGTCAGCAGCGATGCAAAACAAAGTCCGCGGCGCCGCATCTTTCGCGGGATATTCCGATGCGCGTTTTTCTCGTCAGGCTTTGCAATGCACTTTGGAATCCGATATTCTCTCAGGAGGCCGGCAGGGGAATGAAGCGCGTGTCAAGGTGTTCTACCAGGATGGCAATTTCTGATACACAAGTAAGGGGATCAGGATCATGAGACGAACGAGTACGGTATTGTTTCTCGCCGCGATGATCATGGGCGTCGCGTCAACGTCGACGCATGCGATCGATCAGCAGGTATTTGGCGTGTCGGCGTCCGTGTATGTCGACAACATTGATGGACCAATCGGTATCGACTTCGCGCCGGATGGCACGCTCTATGTTGGGCGCGACCTTTCGATGAGCGGAGGAACCAGTGGAACCCCTGCGAGGATCCGCAAGGTTCCGGCGGGTGGCGGCTCCTTCGTGGAGTTCGGCGACCTGATCGACGATCCGGACGAGGTCTTTGTGGATGTCACGGGACAGTACAGCGGAACGCCGGGCTCCGTCCTCGTTGCCGGTAAGACGCTGGTCTTTGGCCCGGGCTTTATCCGAGCCGTCGCGCCCGACGGCACGACAACGCTTGTCGCCCAGACGGCGGCTATGGACATCGGTATCAACGGTCTCGGCGCACTGAGCGACAACACGCTGGTCGCCGGCGCGACCGAAGGTCCGTACTACACGCTGAACACGGGCACGAATTCGCTGGACCCGTTCTTCGACATGGGCAACAGCACGGGTGGCGTCGCGATCGACAGCCAGGATCGCATCTATTCGATGGTCGGTATCCTCGGTTCGGCGCCCGGCGAAATCCGCCGCTATGACCCGAACTCGGGGACCTTTGACACGTTCTACTCCGGCTTCACTGTGACGCCGGCCGCGTCCGCCATCATCTTCGGCCCCGGCGACGCGTTCTGGGGATCGGACCTCTACACGTTCAATCGTGGAACGGGCGAACTGCTCCGGATCAACTCGGCGGGTGTCGCCACGGTCATCGGCAGCGGCTTCGACCAGGGGTTTGTGGCGGACATCGAGTTCGGCCCGGACGGCGCGCTGTACGCCTCACTCTTCGGTGGCGATCAGATCATTCGCTTTGCGCCCGAACCGTCGAGCCTGACGCTCCTCGGCCTCGGCGCGATCGCGCTCATTCGCCGACGCCGCTAGTCCCGGCGTCGCCGCGGCGTGTGTCGCGAGCAATCTGACTTGGCATGCGGGCCCGGGTCATTCCCATGATCCGGGCCTCCTGCATTGATGCGACAGTGGCGAACGCGCTACGCGTCCGTGAATCTCACTTCCCGCCGAATCGCCGTCATCAGGCGCTTCAGATACTCCTCGCGGGGAATCTCGATGGCCCCGAAGCGCATCAGATGTGGCGTGGTATATTGAATGTCCAGCAGCGTGAAGCGGCGCTTGCGCATTGTTTCGACGAGGGCGACGAGAGCGACTTTGCTGGCGTCGCGCTCTCGATGAAACATGCTCTCGCCAAAGAAGGCGCCCCCCAGCGCGACGCCGTAGAGACCACCGACGAGCTGGTCATGTCGCCAGGCTTCGACGCTGTGGGCGAGACCGAGTTCGTGCAGTCGAACGTAGGCGTCGACGATGGGCGTCGTGATCCAGGTGCCGTCCGGACGATCTGCGCAGGCGAGCATTACGTCTCGGAATCGGGTATTTACACGGACCTGAAACCGACCGCTCCTCTCGGTCTGGGCCAGCGTCCTGCTGACATGAAACGTTTCCAGCGGCAGAATTCCCCGCGGGTCGGGGGAGAACCAGCCGATCCGGCCATGGACACCCATCGGGAATACCCCTTGGGCGTAGGCGGAAATCAGCAACTCAGGTGTCAGTTCTGTAACTTCGCTCATAGCAGCGCTGGTCATGGACGGCTCGCCGTCCGTGATGGGATGTTCTAACATGATCGGCATGAAGACGGTATCCCCGGTTCGTTGTTTGTCGCTTGTCGGCTTCATAGCTGTCGCCGCCGTCGCTCGCGCGTCGCAGGCCCCGGACGTCGAGGTCACATCGCGGCCCGCGCCGGATGCCGTGGCGGCTCGCGTCCATCATTTCCGGGCGGCGCTGATGACCGCCGGGGGGGCGGCGCCGTTTGGTCTGGACATCGTGCAGGGCGCGGACGGGTCGGCGAGCGCCAGAATCATCAACGGGCGCGAGCTGATCGAGCTGGACGATGTCCGGTTCAGCGATGACCGACTTCGGATCTCAATCCGCCACTATGACGCCGTAATCGAAGCGCTCGCCCGAGAAGCGGGTGGGCGCCGGGACAGTATTCGTCGGCGATACGTCGGAACCTGGAAGAAGCGGATCGGCAAGGACGCCTGGTCGGAGCTGCCGTTTGAGGCCGACGAGGACGTCTCCTATCGATTCCCGCCGGGCCCCCGAATCGAGGGGGAACTCGAGCGATCGGCGTCGATCGAGGGACGCTGGCGAGTGAAATTCAGCAGGAGCGACGGTCCTGCCATCGGCGTGTTCCGCCGGACGGACGCCGGCGCCATCGAAGGGACCTTTCTGACAACGACGGGCGACTATCGATACCTCGCGGGAGACTACGAGGCTGGACGACTGCGGCTATCGACGTTCGACGGCGCGCATGCGCTGCTGTTCGACGCTAGGCTCGACTCAGAGGAGCGGCTCGTCGGCGATTTCTGGTCCCGGGATGTGTGGCACGAAACGTGGATCGCGGAGCGGGATCCGGAAGCGACGGCGCCTGACGGATTCGGGATGGCGACGCCGCAGAACGACACCCTGCTGTCGTCTGTGAAATTTCGGGCGATGGACGGCGCGATGCGATCTCTGGATGACGGACCGTTTCACGGAAAGCCGCGCGTCGTGGAAATCTTCGGAACCTGGTGTCCGAATTGTCACGACGCCGCCGAATTCCTGAATGACGCTCAGGAGACTTACGGCGCCCGGGGACTCGTCGTGATCGGTCTGGCGTTTGAAACGACCGGGCGATTTGAGCGCGACGCGCGACAGGTGCGGCGGTTCATCGAGCGACATGATGTGAAGTACCCGATACTGCTTGGCGGCAGGCGCCCCGATGGCGACACGCGCGACGCCTTTCCGTTTCTCGATCGTATTCGCGCGTATCCAACGACGCTGTTCATCGATAGCGCCGGGCGCATCGTTGCGGTCCACACAGGATTCAACGGACCCGCAACAGGCGAAGCGTATCTGAAGCTGCGCGCCGAAATGGAACATCAGATCGAATCGATCCTGGAAACCGGCGAGGCGTCATCGCGATGACATCATGATGGCCCTGTGAGTAGTTGAATCTCGCGCAAAAAGAACACGTCGATTTCAACATTCATGCTTAATCACATGTCTTCATGTCATTGCGTAATCGCGAAGAGCGCTTAGTCTTATGCGCAGTGTTCCACGGATCGGATCGCAGGGTGAGGGGACGCCGTTCTCTACGCCTCTAACGAGGATCGACGGAAACATGCGGGGGGCAGTGAAATGGATTTTTCTGCCCCTCACCCTTTTCTTCCTTCGGCGCCGGGCTGTCATCAGTAACCCACCTGTTACGACGGAGGTTTGCCGTGTCTGCAAAGATCGAAAGCGTGGATGTGTGGGCCGGGGATTTGATGAATCGGCCCGAGCGGCTGGCGCGCGTGCTGGAAGCGCTGGCGATCGCCGGCGCGGAACTCGAATTCCTTGTCGCTCGTCGTGTGTCGGAACGGACGTCGCGCGTGTATCTGGCGCCGCTGAAGGGCGGGAAGCAGAAACGCGCCGCAGCCGATGTCGGTCTCGTTCCGGCCGAGGGCATGTTTGCGCTGCGCGTGACGAGCAAGGATCGCGCCGGTCTCGGCGCGGAGATCACACGATGCGTCGCGGCGGCGGGGGTCAACATCCGAGGGGCGTCGGCGGCGACCATCGGCGGCAGGAACGCGTTTTATCTGGGTTTTCGCACAGACTCGGAACGCCGGGAGGCCGCCAGCGCCCTGCGCAAGCGCTTCGGCAAGCGCGCCAGGAAACGTTCGTAATTCACCCGTCGCCGTCGGCGATCAGATCTCGTGATTGAGTACCCGGAATTTCGGCGCCTGCGCGACGCGCTTCGCCGCCGCGTCCAAATCGCGAATGTAGAGCGTATTACCGTCGTTGTTCGGCGTCTCTCGCTTTTCCAGGCGTCGCTCGAACGGGTGATACACACAGGGCGTCAGACCGAACTCGGACAGCCGCCTGTGCGTATCAAAGCCGGCGCCGTCATCGTAGCGTTCGGCGGTCTCGTTGACTTCCACAAGGACAGCAAGCAGGTGGGGGTTCGCAAAGGTCTTCGCGCCGCCAGTGAGTACCTGGCGCTCGTAGCCCTCGACATCGACCTTGATGCATGTCGGCGTGCGATCACCGATGATCTCGTCCAGTGACTGAACCTGAATCTGTGTTGTGTTTCCGCCATCGGCCGATTCGGCGATGTGATTCATCGTGTCGTAGTTCGTAGTGAAGTACTTGGTTCCACTCGATTCCGCGACGCCGACGTTGAGCGCTGTGACCAGCGATTCGATCCGATTGCAGCGGACGTTGCTCATCAGGTGGTCAAATGTCGCCTTCAGGGGTTCGACGGCGATCGATTGTGCGCCGACGGCGCCGCTGGCGAGGACCGTGTAGGAACCCACGTTGGAGCCGACGTCGACGAACAAGTCCTCTTTCCGGAGAAGGTGCAGGACGAACGCCATGTCTTCAAACTCGTGAAGACCACAGTAAATGTTGCCCGTGGCGCCGAACATGCCGCGCGTGACGCTGAGACGCGTCGAATTCACGAAGGGGACTTCATGCGGTCCCGGACTCAGCCGGCACCTGATCTGCCAGGAGGCGAAGCGACTCAGGGCGGCGATTCTGCGATCCTGGCACAAGGGGTGATTTGTGATGAACCTGATCGTGTGCGAAAGACTCATGTCGTGGATTCCGTAAGCGGCGTAACCCCTGGATTCGCGAAGTGACTCCCGCACACTCCCCGCGTCCTCCCGACGGGCGGCGCGCGAACGCCGCATAAAGAAGGACATTCGTGAATATGCCCTCCCGTTCGTGGCGGGTCAACTGCGCCGATGGCGCCCGTGGTTTCGATCGGCGAGATACGCCATCCTCTCGCGTCCGCTTCCGCGTTCATCGCACGCAAATCCTGGGAAACGTCCGCGAACCCTCCGCGCTCTTTTAATCCCGGCGGCGATAAAGTACGATTCCAACCCCGTTGCACCGACGACGCGCCACTGCGCGGAACCGGACGTCCGGGCGGCCCGGCGTTGGGTTTCCGCGTGCAAATCGGAAGGGCGCCGTGTCTCCGATGACATCATTCGTGAGTGGTCCATGAACGCAGGAATCGATCAGGACACAGGGGCGACTCTTGCGGAGGCGAGTGGAATGTCACTGGCGAATTCGGGGGATGATCGGCGCCCCGGTCTGGCGATCATTTCGAACGTCGCCGCGCCCTATCGAATTGCGCTCCATCAGCGAATCGCGAAGGAAATCCCTGAATTCAGGCTTCACACGATCTTCACGCACAACGTGTGGGATTTTGACTGGAAGATGGAGTTTCCCCCGGAGATCAATGTCGTCAATTTCCATGACGGCAGGACGCACGCGTCTGATGTGTGGCAGCGGGGATTCTGGAAGTCGTTCGTCAAAGGCGGCGAGATCGCCGGATACCTGAAGCGGCACAACGTCAGGGCGGTCATTCTGAATGGCTACAGCGACGCCGCACGTCTTCGCCTGCTCCGCTTTTGTCGTCGCAACGGCATCGCAATGTTCATTCGCAGCGATTCGAACCTGAAGGGTGATCGCAGAAAGTCGCCCCTGCGGATATTTCTGAAGCGGCGCCTGGTCGGATGGGTTCTGAAGCAGTGTGACGGATTCATGCCGATGGGGCGGGACGGCCGGGATTACTACGAGGCCTACGGGGGCGAGCGATCCCGTTGCTTCTTTGTGCCGGCGGAACCGAATCTGACGGCCTTCGAGTCCGTGGATCCGGACGCGTTGGCGGCGTTTCAGGCAAGACAGAACATCGACCCGGCAAGGAACTATATCCTCTTCTCAGGGCGGCTGATTCAACTGAAGCGCATCGACACGCTGATCGACGCTTTCGCCCAGGTCGCCGAGCGGATCCCGTCGTGGGACCTGTTGATCGTCGGCGACGGCGATAAGCGCGCCGAATGGGAGCGTCGCACGCCGGAAGCCCTGCGCCATCGGGTTCACTGGACAGGCTTCCTCGACATCAGCGAACTGACGCTGGCCTATCACACGTCGAAGATCCTGACGCTGCCGAGCGATCGGGAGGCGTGGGCCCTGGTCCTGCCCGAGGCGATGGCGGCGGGGCTGCCCGTGATCTCCAGCGATCAGGTGGGCGCCGCGCGCGAGATGATCGAAGACGGGAAGAATGGGCGCATCTTCGCGGCGGGTGATGTGGCCCAGCTGGCCGAGGCCATCGCCGATGTGACGGATCCCGCGAAGTACGCCGCCTATCGCGCCGCCGTGCCCGTCGTGTTCGGGCGGTTTCGCGAGGCGAGCGATCCCGTCATGGGCGTGCGAAAGGCGCTGGCGTTCGTCGGCCTTATCTAAACGGCGATCGCGTGAACGCCGAAACCCTTCAAAGGACATGCGTCGCCCCATGCGAGCCGGGTTGACCCGGTCTGGTGGATCGCTCAAACTGCGGTCCGTTGTCGCATCCCTGGGGGCGATAACACTCAGGTCAACCAAACCCACGCAGGGAAACAATACGCCCGCGTGTACGTACTGATTCACGATGCGGGTGCTTCACGTCATTCCAGACCTCAACCTGATTCGAGGCGGACCGCCGCAGGCGCTTCGCGCGCTGGCCCGTGCGCAGGCGGCGACGGGCGACGACGTGACGGTCCTTCCCTGCCGAAAGTCGTCGGGTCCGCACGCCCTGGAAGCGGGCGATCACGGCAATCTGCATGTGTTGCCTGGCGCGACGCATTCGAATCTCAAGTGGATTTCGCCGTCGTTGAAGCGGGCGATGCTGACGGCGGCGGAAGGTCGCGACATCCTGCACGTCCATGGCACGTGGCGATACCATTCGCGCGTGTCGCCCAAAGTTGCGAGAAAGACGGGCGCCCGGCTGATTCTTCGGCCCTACGGGAACCTGGGCATCGTGTCACGCGCGCACAAGGGGCGGATCAAGTCGCTCTACTGGAATCTCTTCGAAAAGGGCGTGGCCAACGCCGCCAGCGCGATCCACTGCGCAAGCCTGAAGGAAGCCCGCGAGATTCAGACGCTGGGGATTCGCTCGCGGACCTTTGTCGTGCCGAATCCCGTGGACAACACGCTGGTCGACGCCAACGCGGACAACGAGGCGCTTGTCGCGGCGTGTCCTGTTCTGAAGTCGTTCAGACATTGCCTGCTGTTCCTGGGGCGGATTGTCTTTGTCAAGAATCTGACGGCGCTCGTGGAGGCCTTTGCCGGCATCGCGAAAGACGCCCCGGATTGGTGCCTCGTGATCGGCGGCAATCCGGAAGACACGGCCCTGGCGGAGCGGCTGCGCCGAATGGCGGACGAGTTGGGCGTTGCCGAGCGCGTGTGCCTGCCGGGCATGCTCGTCGGTGAAGTGAAAGTCGCCGCCCTGCAACGCGCGTCGCTGTTCGTTCAGCCGTCACTGCACGAGAATTTTGGTGTCGCCGCGGCCGAGGCGCTGCAGTTCGGCCTGCCGTGTGTCGCGTCAGATGGCGTCGCCCTCGCGGACGACATCGAGGCGGCCGACGCCGGCGTGCGATGCGGGACGGATGCCACTTCCATGGCGGCCGCGCTCCTCCGCCTGATGCGGGATTCCGGAGGGCGCGAACGGATGGGGCCCAACGCCCAGGCCCTGGCCGAGCGATTTCGCCCCGAACGCGTGGCCGAGGCGTTACGTAACGAATATCGTCGATGCCTGTCACCAGGCGAATGAACTGCGCCACTCAGGCGGATGGGGACCGCGTCGGCAGGGCCCGGCGCCCGGAGGACCAGAGTCGAATGTGCGGGATTGCCGGAATCATTCACGCGAATCGCGACACGTCATTGTCCGCCGTACAGCGGATGATCGACGCGATCACGCATCGAGGACCCGACGATCAGGGCGTTCACGCGATGACGTCGCCGGGGCATACGATTGCGTTCGGCCATCGTCGGCTCTCGATCATCGATATTTCACCGCTCGGCCATCAGCCGATGACGCATCCCGAAACGGGCAGCGCCATCGTCTTCAACGGCGAGATCTACAACTTCCAGGCGTTGCGCGATGAGCTGGTCGCGGCCGGAATTGAATTTCGCGGCGCCAGCGATACCGAGGTTCTTCTCAAAGGCCTCGTCATGCACGGTCCCTCGTACGTCGAACGGCTGGAGGGCATGTTCGCGTTCGCCTATTTCGACGCGACGCAAAACCAGGCGCATCTGGCGCGCGATCCGATGGGAATCAAGCCGCTGTTGTACGCGGCGGCGCCAGGGGCCTTCCTGTTTGCAAGTGAACTTCGCGGCGTCGTTGCGTCGGGGCTGGTTCCGAAGGAAATGGACGCGACGGCAATCGGCGCATTCCTGGCGCACGGGGCGATTTCCGAACCTCGAACATTGATGCGCGCCGTCAGGATGCTGGAGCCGGGTTGTGTCGCGACGCTCGATCTGACGCAGGGTGATTTGTCGAAAGTCTCGACGATGCGGCGCTACTGGCGATTTCCGTCGCCGACGATGAATCGGCCGCCCGCCGAATTGACACAGTCGATTGTCTCAACCATCGATCACGCGGTCAAAGGGCACATGATCAGCGACGTGCCGATCGGCGTGTTCCTTTCATCGGGCATTGACAGCACCATCGTCGCATGGCTGGCGAGTCGACATACGAGCAACCTGCGAACCTTCACTGTCGGGTTCAGCGATCAGAAGGAAATGAGCGAGCTCGACGCCGCACGGGGAACGGCCGAACTGATCGGCGCGAAGCACACGGAGATTGTGCTGAGCGCCGACGACGCGCTCGACGCCGTGATGAACTGGATCGCGGCGATGGATCAGCCGTCGATCGATGGTCTGAACACCTACCTGATCTCCCGAAGTGTGCGGCGTGAAGGCGTGATCGTTGCGCTCTCCGGCCTGGGCGGCGACGAGTTGTTCTGCGGCTATCGCACCTTTGCCGATGTGCCTCGAGGATATCAGCTCAACCAGCGGCTGAAGTGGATTCCCTCCGGCGCCCGATCGGCGCTCGCCTCGACAGTAACGCTCGGCAAGTCGCTCCGCGTGCGCCGAAAGGCCGCGGACATCGCCGGCTGTGACGGCGGCCTGGCGTCGCACTATCTGCTGCGACGACGCATCACGTCGACTCCGGAACTGAGGGGGCTCGGCGTTGATGTGGGGGCGATCAATGACGAGCAGCTCGCCATGTGCGGGCTCGCGATGGATGGCGCCGATCTGGATGCGACGGACCCTGTCTCGGCCATTTCACGATACGAGTGCGGCCTGTACATGCGCAACACGCTGTTGCGAGATTCCGACATCAACGGGATGGCGCACAGTCTTGAGATTCGCGTGCCGATGCTGGACCATCAGGTCCTGGCCCTGGCGCATTCGATTCCGGGAGGCGAGCGGCGACCGAACGGAATCGCAAACAAAGCGCTGCTTCGACGGAGCTTCCCGGAGGCGCTGCGATCCGACCTCCTTCACATGCCGAAGCGCGGCTTCACGCTTCCGATCGGCGTCTGGATGAAAGGTCGCCTGCGAGACGCCTGCGAGTCCGCCATCAAAACAACGAGCGACTCCGGACTGCTGGATGGCGGGGCCGTCCGGAATCTGTGGCGGGACTTCCTCAATTCCAGGGAGAGTATCCGCTGGTCGCAGGCGTTCTCCCTCTGCGTCCTGGGATGGTGTCTGGAACGCGCGGCGAAGGGGAATTGAGCGGCCGCGGCCGTTTTCCCCGTCATCCTGAGAAATTACCGGAACACTCGGCGTGTTTGCACGCAGCGGGCGCGGTACAAGCCGATAGGATTCTCGTGGCGCAAGTCTGGCTGGGGCGAGACGTTGCGGCGAAGATGTCGGCCCATATCCTGCTCGCCGAAACAGGACTGGGCAGGCGAAAGGGTGGGACGGTCGCTACGTCGGCTGTCAGGCGGCCACGAGCATGGATGGCGGGGAACAGGGCGCGAGCGACATGACGACTTGCCTGGTGACTGGCGGCGCGGGGTTTATCGGATCGCACCTCGTGCGCGCGCTGATTCAGCGCGGCAATTCGGTTCGTGTGCTGGACGATTTCAGTTCGGGCCGTCGGACGAATCTCGCGGATGTGGCTGGCGAGCCTGAGCTGATGGAGGCCAGTGTGGCGGACGCGGGCGCGTGTGAGAGGGCGTGCGCCGGCGTGGACTGCGTGTTTCACCTGGCGGCCGCGCCTTCCGTGCCGATGTCCGTGGACGATCCGAAGACGAGTCATCGCTCGAATATCCAGGGCGTCTTCAACATGCTTCAGGCGGCGAGGAACGCGAAGGTCAGGCGCTTCGTGTTCGCCGGCAGCAGCGCCGCATACGGCGAATTGCCGGGCCTGCCGAAGCGGGAGGACATGGGCGTCCAGCCGCTGAGCCCCTATGCCGTGCAGAAGATTGTCGGCGAGAACTATTGCGCCGTCTTTGCAAAGTGCTACGGCCTGCAGACGATCACGTTGCGATATTTCAATGTGTTCGGTGACCGACAGGATCCGAAGAGCCAGTACGCCGCGGCGATTCCGGCCTTTGTGACGAAGATCCTTCGGGACGAAGCCCCGACTGTTTACGGTGACGGCGAGCAGACACGAGATTTCACGCATATCGACAATGTGGTCGACGCGAATATGCTGGCGATGGACGCCGATGTGACGACGGGCGAAATCGTGAATATCGCCTGCGGCCGCCGTATTTCGGTCAACGAGGTGATCCGCGAGATCAATAAGCTGGCGGGAAAGTCAATCCGACCTGACTACGTGACGGAACGTCCGGGAGACATCAGACACTCCTGGGCGGATGTTTCCCGCGCCGAGGCGGTCCTCGGATTCCGGCCGGCCGTGGATCTGGCGGAGGGACTCGCGCGGGCAATCGACTGGTATCGAGCCAATCCGGGCTGAGCGAAGAAGCGAATCGCGGGCTGCGTCTTCGCGAGCGCCCCGCAATGAGACAGGGAGCCATGCGACAAGTACTTCAGAATCTGCGGTCCGGAGCGACAACGCTGGCGGACGTACCGTGCCCGATGGCGAGGGCGGGACATCTCCTGATCCAGTCCCGTGCGAGTCTGATCTCGGCGGGGACAGAACGCATGCTCGTCGAATTCGGCAAGGGCGGCCTGCTGGCCAAAGCGCGTTCGCAGCCTGAGAAGGTCCGCCAGGTCCTGGACAAGATCAAGACGGACGGTCTCATGCCGACGCTCGAGACTGTCTTCGCGCGCCTGGATGAACCGCTGCCGCTGGGATACTGCAACGCCGGCGTCGTCCTGGAGGTTGGCGCGGGCGTCGAGGGGTATTCCGTCGGCGATCACGTGATCAGCAACGGCGCCCATGCGGAAGTTGTCTGCGTTCCGGCGAACCTCTGTGCGAAGGTTCCTGATGGCGTGTCGAGTGAAGAGGCGTCATTTACGGTTCTCAGCGCCATTGCCCTGCAGGGGATTCGTCTGCTGGAGCCGACGCTGGGGGAGCGGGTCGTCGTAACAGGGCTGGGCCTGATCGGTCTCGTAGCGACGCAGTTGCTGCTGGCGAACGGCTGCCGTGTGCTTGGCGTCGACCTGGACGAGCGGAAGCTCGAACTCGCGCGATCCTGGGGCGCCGAGACGGTCAACGTCGGCGCCGGCGCGGACGCCGTGGCGTCGGCCATGGCGTTCAGCGACGGACGCGGCGTCGACGGCGTCCTCATCACGGCGTCGGCAAAGTCGAACGAGATCGTCCACCAGGCGGCGGAGATGTGTCGCAAGCGCGGCCGGATTGTGCTCGTCGGTGTCGTGGGGCTGGACCTGAAGCGATCGGACTTCTACGAAAAGGAGCTGTCGTTCCAGGTCTCGTGCTCCTACGGACCCGGGCGTTACGATCCGAACTACGAGGACAAGGGGCAGGACTATCCGTTCGGGTTCGTGCGCTGGACGGAGGGGCGAAACTTCGAGGCGATTCTCGACCTGATGGCGAGCGGGCGCCTGCGGCTGGGCGAGATGATCGATCGAACGATTCCGTTCGACGAGGCGCCGGCGGTCTACGAAAAGCTGTCTGAAAGCAGGAACGCCCTGGGGCTGGTGCTGACGTATCCCGAGGCCCCGGATCTGCGCCGTACATTGCCCGTGGCGACGGCTGACCCAAAGGCGTCGGAGGGCGCCGGCGATGTCGTTGTCGGCGCGATCGGGGCGGGTAATTTCGCGAAGCTGACACTGCTGCCGGCGTTCACCAGGACGCGCGCCGTCCTCAGGACGATTGCGAGCGCGGGCGGCGTGAGCGCCCGCCATGTCGGCGGGAAGTTCGGATTCCAGCAGACGACGACGGACTATCACGAGATATTCAACGACAGCGGCGTCAACGCCGTCGTCATTACGACACGACATAACTCGCATAGTCGATTCGTCATCGAGGCGCTGGAGGCGGGCAAGCACGTTTTCGTGGAAAAGCCACTGGCCCTGAATGCGGAAGAGCTGGACCGTGTCGTGAGCGCCGCTCGCGAGCATGGCGATCGAACGCTTTTCGTGGGCTTCAATCGTCGATTCTCGCCGCACGCCGTGAAGATGGCGTCGCTGCTCGCGGGACGAAGTGACCCGTTGACGATGATCATGACCGTCAACGCCGGGTTCATTCCGCCGGATCACTGGACGCAGGACCCCAGAGTCGGCGGTGGCCGGATCATCGGCGAGGGATGCCACTGGATTGATCTGCTGGCGTACTTGTCCAATTCGCCGGTCGTCAGCGTGTCGGCGACGCAGGTCGGCGCGTGGAACGGAGTCGGCGCCGCCGACGACAAGATGACGATGACGCTCCTGTTTGCCGACGGATCGATGGGGACGATTCACTACCTGGCCAATGGAAACAAGGCGTTTCCGAAGGAGCGACTGGAGGTCTTCAGCGACGGGCGAATCCTCGCCATGGACAACTTCCGCACGCTCCACGGATATGGCTTCCGTGGATTCAGGAAGATGAAGACGTCTCGAATGGACAAGGGACACGGCGCGGAAGTGGCGGCGTTTGTCGATCGAGTCGCAAACGGCGGAGCGCCGCTGTTCGACCTCGACAGCCTTGTGAACACAACGCGGGCGAGCTTTGCCGCCGTCGAGTCGGCGGAGCGCGGCGTCGCGGTCAGCGTCGCGTAGGCCGGGGCGTTTGTGTTGATCGGTACGGAGATGTTCGCGTGCGGGTGATCGAGATTCGATGAAAGCGAGCCAGGATATCAACTCGACGGCGCCGGCCAGCGCGAACGTCTGGGGGGACTATCCGTCCGTTCGCTCGGAGACGGATCGCGCGAATGAAGTGAATCTTCACGCCGCGGCGCAGTGGCTGTGGCGCAGCATCGACGTGACGGGTGTTGAGGGATCGGCGGTCTGTTTCAGCTGGTATCGCGGATGGATGCCGGCCTATCCCGAGACGACGGGCTACATCATTCCAACCTTTTACCGCTACGGGCGGCAGTTCAGTCGGCCGGCGTACTCGGAGCGCGCCACGCGCATGGCGCGCTGGATCATGACGCTCCAGACCGACGAAGGAGCGCTGCCAGGCTCGCACTACAATGAGGGAATCGTTCGGCCACCGTCGGTCTTCAATACCGGCCAGATGGTGATCGGCCTTGTTGCCGCTTATGAAGAGACGGGGGACGAGGCGTTCCTGACGTCGGCGCATCGGGCGGCCACGTGGCTGGCGCGGGAGCAGGATGACGACGGCGCCTGGACGCGACACGCCTATCGCCGCGGGTTTTCCCCCTCCTACTACACGCGTGTGTGCTGGCCGATGCTGATGACCACGCTGCACACGTCAGACGGCTTCGTCAGGGAGCGGGCGATTCGCGGGCTGCGCGGCATCGCGGCGAGAATGTGCGCCAACGGCGTCATCGGCGGATGGGGATTTGCCGACAACAGGCCCGCGTTCACCCATACGATCGCCTACACGATTCGTGGTTTCCTGGAGGCGAGCCTCCTCGGGGAAGACCTCGGCGAGTTCCGCGCCGTCGCCGAGGCGTCGGCGATGAAGCTGTTTCGAATCCTGGAGATTCGCAAACGGCTTGCGGGCGCCTACGACGATCAATGGCGCGGATCCAGCTGGTACGTCTGTCTCACGGGGAACTGCCAGCTTGCGATCTGCTGGATGCGACTGTTCGATATCAACGGCGACATGCGACTCGTCAACGCGGCGTGCAAGGCGATAGATGTCGTGACGCCGAGACAGAAGCTTCGACCGAAGGTGATGCGAATGATCGCCGGAGCGATTCCCGGGTCGGCCCCGCTCTGCGGTCGCTACCTGACGTTTCGCTATCCCAACTGGGCCGCAAAGTTCTACATGGACGCCATCATGATGCGAAATGACCGATTGTCGTTCATTCGTCAGCATCCAGGGGCGTCGTCATGAAAATTGCCGTAACGAGCGGATACAGCAAGTCGCGGCACGCGATCGCGTTGATCGCCATGTTGGCGAAACGCGGTCACGACGTCGGTCTGTGCCTGAACGTGCGCACGCTGAGTGTGAAGCGATTTCGCGCGTATTACCGTTTCTACGGACGGAAGCTCTTCTCGCTCGCTCGACGTCGAATGATGTCCGGAGGGTCCGCGGACGCCCTGCATCCTGAAGTCCGTTACATGGACGCGTATCTGAAGGAAAACGGGATTCAGGCGCGGACAATTGGCGCGGTGTCTCGGGAGACGGGGACGCGGGTGGTTTCTGTCGGAAGTCTCAATGACGAGAAGTCGCTCGCGGCCGTGCGGTCATATGGCCCGGACGTGATCGTTTATGCGGGGGGCGGTCTGCTGCGAGCGCCGTTGATCGCGCTGCCCGGAATCGGCGTGCTGAACGCCCATGGCGGGCCCCTTCCGGCGGTCCGCGGGATGAACGCCGCCGAGTGGGCGCTCATGCTGGGATTGCGACCGGGAACACATGAGCACTTCATCGACACGGGCGTTGATACGGGGCCACTGCTCTTTTTTCAGCCGCTGGCGATCGGGGCCGGGGACGTGATCGCGGATGTTCGGGGGAAGGCGACAGTGCAGGCGGTCGAATCGCATCTGCGCGCGGTGGACCTTCTGGCGGAGGGGCGGCGCGAACTCACGGCACAGGATCGCAGCGCGGGACAACAGTATTTCGACATGCATCCGCTGCTGGTGGACATCCTTGACGACTGGCTGCGCAACGGGCGTCTGAATCTCGCGCCGGAATCCGGGAGTCGACCAACGTGAATCCGCTGACCGCTATCAAGACGATTCGAACCCTGGGCCCGAGCGTCGCGTTCAGGCGCATCATCAACGCGCTGAAGGTCAGGAGCGGCTACATCGAGTATCTCGATAACACGAAGCCGTTTGGCGAAACGCAACTGGCCGGACATCTGCGGAAGGGCGTGACAACGGCGAACTTCCTGGAGACGTTTCGGCGAGAGCGCCGGCCGTTCTTCTTCGATGTGTCAGACGCGACGAAAGTGGCGTCTTCACTGTCGGCCCTGATTCCGCGGGAGGGACAGACCGCGCTGCTGGACCGGATGGAACGGCTGAAGTCGGGCGTCGTGCTGTACTTCAGCCGAAACGAATATGAGCTTGGCCGGCCGATTCACTGGCACCTGAATCCAGCGCTCGGCGCCGAGTGGCCGGTCGATCGGCACTGGCGGCACTACTCGCAGTTCGATCCAAAGCTTGGCGATTTGAAACTCGTGTGGGAGGCGAACCGATTCGCCTTCGGATACGACCTCGTTCGCGCCTATGGTCTGACGGGCGACGCGGCGTGGCTTCGGCTGGGGCTCGACCTCATCGACGAGTGGATCGCTGCCAATCCCGTCGCCATCGGCGTGCAATGGAATTGCGGGCAGGAAACGACGTTTCGCATGATGGCGTGGTGTTTCGTCCTGCACGCGGCCGTTGATGCGGAGGTGATCGAACCGGAGCGATTCGCGAGGATTGCGGCCTCCATCTATCGCCAGACACTGCGCGTCGAGCGATACATCTCCTTCTCGCAGTCGATTCGCAACAACCATTCGCTCAGCGAGGCGTTGGGGCTGGCCACGATCGGTCTGCTCTTTCCTCAGTTCGATCGCGCGGACACCTGGCGGAGGAGAGGGCTGGGCATTCTCCAGAGCGAGGCCGGCTACCAGATATTTCAGGACGGTTCGTACATTCAGCAGTCAATGAACTATCACAGGGTCATGCTGTGCGACTGCCTGTGGATGACACTGCTGGCGGATCTGCATGATGTTCGGCTGAACGCCGCCTTCCTTGAGCAGGTCGACAAGGCGACGGATTTCCTTCTTGAGACGCTGGACTATGAAAGCGGGAGTGTCCCGAACTACGGCAACAATGACGGCGCTTTGATTCTGCCGCTGACATCGTGCGACTATCGGGACTATCGCCCGATCGCACAGGCGGCCTCGCGGCGATTCAAGGGGCGGGCGGCGCTGGGGGCGGGCGCACACGACGAGCTGCAGTTCTGGATGTTTGGCGATGTGAAGTCGGCCGACGAGGGGGAACGGTATTCGCCGACGAGCGCCGGCTTCGACGTCGGAGGGTACTACACGCTCCGTGGCGATCGCGCCTGGGGCATGACGCGCTGCCATACGTATTTTGAGCGCCCCGCCCAGGCGGACATGCTGCATTTTGATCTATGGCGTGACGGTGAGAACGTGCTGCGGGATTCAGGATCCTTCAGCTATCACAGCCCGGCGCCGTGGCAGCATCACTTCAAATCGACGGCCGGACACAACACGATTGTCGTTGAGAACGAGAGTCAGATGCTTAAGGGGCCTCGGTTCATGTGGTACCACTGGACGACTTCCCGGTTCATTGGCCGCGGCAAACTGGCGGAAGACGGCGAGTACTGGGAAGGCGAGCATTTCGGCTACCAATCGCGATTCGGCATCGTCCATCGGCGGCGAATCGAACGCCGTGGCTCGGACGCGTGGACGATCATCGATACGCTTGACGGAAAAAGTCCCGTCCATGCGACGCTTCGATGGCATCTGCTCGATCAGGAACCCGTGTTCGACGCGTCATCGCAGTCGCTGTCGATGTCCCTGAAGGCGTCGCGGATGCGACTTTCCGTGAGCGGCGAGGGGGACTGCGTGAAGGCGATGGAGATTTTGCGCGGTGTGGCGGACGACGCGTCGGCGGAGGGCTGGGAATCCGTTTACTATGGCGAGAAATCGCCCATCCCGGTATTGCGCGTGGAGCTTTCCGGGGCGACTCCCCTGACGGTAACGACAGAAATCCGCTTTTCAGAGGATGCGACCGGCGCCTGAGGCCGTCGCCTGGTAACAGGGACCATCGAGCCAATGCACATTGCCTACATCCATCAGCACTTTCAGACGCCGCAGGACAAGGGTGGCACGCGCTCGTACGAGATGGCCCTGCGCCTGATCGCGGCGGGGCACAAAGTCTCGATGATCTCGGGCACGATGGAGGATGTCGGCGAGCGCATCGGTATCAGCGGGGAGTCGATGAAAGTCGTCGTTGACGGCATCGACGTGCATTACATCAACGCCCCTTACGCGAACAAGCTCAGCTTCTGGCAGCGCGTGGCCGTCTTCCGTCTCTTCGCCAGGCGGGCGCAACGCGTCGTCGAATCTCTGAAACCTGACTTGATCTTTGCCACGAGTACCCCCCTGACAGTCGGCGATCCGGCGCGAAAGGCGGCTCGCAGGCTTGGTGTTCCGTTCGTCTTCGAAGTGCGCGATCTGTGGCCCGAGCTGCCGATCGCCATGGGGATCATCAAAAATCCCGTCATGAAACGGTATCTTCGACGGATGGAACGGCGAATCTACCACGCCGCCGCCCACTGCATCGCGCTTTCGCCAGGTATGAAGGAAGGAATCGTGGAGACGGGCTATCCGGCTGACAACGTGTCGATCATTCCGAACGCCGCGGACCTGGAATTGTTCAAGCCGGATCGTTCCCTTCCGCAAGAGAAGTGGATCGGAGACGCGAGCGCATGCCGCTTCGTCTTCAGCGGCGCGCATGGCGAGGCGAATGGCCTCGATTCGCTGATCGATGCGGCGATTGAGCTGAAGCGTCGAGGGGAATCGGGGATTCAGTTTGTGTGCGTGGGTTATGGAAAACTCAAGCCGCGACTCATCGAACGCAGCAAGGCGGAGGGTGTCGGCGATTGGTTCATCTGGGCCGATCCCATGCCAAAGCGCGAGCTGGCGCGTCTTCTGCCGACGTTTGACGTTGGGCTGATGCTGCTGAAGAACATTCCCGCCTTCTATCGCGGCACGTCGCCGAACAAGTTTTTCGACTACATCGCCTCTGGTATGCCCGTGCTGAACAACTACCCGGGCTGGCTCGCGGGGATGATCGAGGAGAACGGCTTCGGGAAAGTCACGCCGCCGGAGGACGCAAAGGCGTTTGCCGACGCCTGCGTCTGGTTCCGGGATCATCCCGAGGAGCGCGAGGCGATGCGCGGCAGGGCCAGGGCGTTTGCCGAGCGGGAGCATTCACGGGACCGGCGAGCGGGCCAGTTTGTCGAAACGCTGGAACGCGTCGCCGCCGCCAGCCGATAGCGGTTCGATCGCCGTCACGCCGTCGCGAATCGACGACGCGCGTCCTCAATGACGCTGCGCAGGATATCATCGAGGCTCGTCGTGGGCGCCCAGCCGATCGTGGCGTGGACCCGCGACAGATCCGGCACGCGTCGCATCATGTCGTCGAAGGGGCGGCCATACGCCTGTTCGTAGGAGATGTACTTCGTCTCGCTGCGGCTGCCCGTCAGTTCAAGCACCCGGCGCGCGAGTGCGTCGATCGTCACTTCCTGCGTTGATCCGATGTTGAACACGTTTCCAAACGCCGCGGGCGCGTCCATCAGTCCCATCAGCGCCTCGACGACGTCGCCAACGTAGCCGAAGCAGCGTGATTGTGTGCCCGTGCCGAAAATTGTCAGCGGATCGCCTCGCAGCGCCGCGTCCACGAATCGAGGAATGACCATTCCATACTGGCCCGTCTGCCGAGGTCCGACCGTGTTGAACAGCCGCGTGATGACGACGGGCAGACCGTACTGGTCGTGATAGGCGAGGCCGAGAAATTCATCGATTGCCTTCGAGCATGCGTAGGACCATCGGGAGAACCGCGTGGCGCCAAGGACGGTATCGTCGTCCTCCCTGAAGGGAACGCGCTCGCTCTTGCCGTACACCTCACTCGTGGAGGCAAGCAGTACGGGCGTGCGGAACTTGTTGGCAACGTTCAGGACGACTTCCGTCCCGTGGATGTTTGTCTCGATCGTATGGACCGGGCGATCGACGATGAGCTGCACGCCGACGGCGGCGGCGAGATGGAAAACGGCGTCGGCCTGCTCGATGAGAACACTGAGCGTGCCCTCGTTACGGACATCGTCCTGCACAAACCGGAAGTTCTCGTGATCGATGACGGCCGAGAGGTTCCGAAGACTGCCCGTGCTGAGGTCGTCCAGCGCGATGACGCGATCGCCGCGGTGCAGCAGGCGCTCGATCAGGTGAGAACCGATGAATCCGGCGCCGCCGGTCACGAGGATGCAGGTCTTGTCGGAATTACTCGTCATCTGGCGATCCTCTGTTCCATGGGTTGTCTCAGTGGCGCTTCAGCGTCTGTCCGTGTTCCGGCCATCATAGCGTCGCAGGTTGGATCTGTGGCGCCGCGCTGTCAGGGCGCCGGGGATGTCCGCTCCTGTTGAATAACGGCCAGGAGTTCCTTCGCCTGGACCGCCCACACGTCGTCGCCCGTCGTGAGCACATTCAGGAATTGTGTGGCGTTGTCGGGTTCGTGGAAGTATCGGAAGAGGACCGCCGCGACGTAGAGCCCGGGACGAGTGTTTCGCGTCTCGACGGGCAGGGCTTCGAACGCCGAGAAGATCACACGTCGTTGGTTCTCGATCGCGTAGTTCGAGGCGATTGCGGAAGAGAGACGCCTGATATCAATCGAGAGATCCGCGATGCGATCCTGGCGAAGATCCAGGTACACGAGGAGCCAGGCCTCGCATGGATCACCCGCATCCGCGTTCCTCCCCGATATCGGGGGAAGAGATTCGTTGCGTTCCAGTGCGGCGAGGACCTGCGCCCAGAGTCGGAAGCATGGGGCGTCTTCCGGCGGGGCGTGGCAGCCGTTGATCGTGTTCCAGAGCGTCGTCAGTTCCCGCCATCGCTTCATACTCACGAGGATCTGATGCATGCGCGTCGTGGCGTCCAGGTCACAGGGGCGTCCCTTCAGGGCGACGCGAAGATCCTGCTCGGCGTCCGCCATTCGTCCCAGCTGAAAGAGCAGATTGCCTCGATTGAGTCGCGCCGAGCGAGCCGACGGAGACTTCGCCAGCAACTGATCGTAGCGTTTCAGGGCGTCGACCGTTCGCCCCTGCTGCGCGAGAACCGCTCCGAGATTGAGCAACGCCGTAAGGTCGCCGGGATCCCGCTCGACAATCGTCTGGAACCCCTGCTCCGCCTCCTTCAGCCGCCCCGAGTTGAAATCCAGCAGCGCCAGGTCGAAGCGACTGTCGCGATGATAGGGGTTGATGGCGAGGGCCTTCTCCAGCGTCTTGCGACGTTCGGCGGGATCGCTCCCGTCATTCATTTCGAGTTTGGAGAGGGCCGTGTATGCGGGCAGGAATTCGGGCTGATCCTGAATGAGCTCCGTCAGCGCCGTTCTGGCCTTTGCGACCTCTCCCATCTCGTCGAGCGTCAGGGCGCGCAGGTAGCGGGTCCGCGTGTGATCCGGGGCCGACTCCAGCGCGTGATCAAAGGCGACGAGGGCCCCGGCGTGGTCACGCATCCGCATCCGGGCCTCGCCGAGCTGGGCGGCGATGCGCGGATTGTCGGGCCAGCGCTTCGCGGCGCGCTCGGCGACCTCCAGCGCATCGGTCGGATGGTCGGCGAACAGGTAGGCGCGGGCGAGCTCGTTCTGCGCGTCGGGATGATCGGGATAACAGGCGACGATTCGCCGGGCGTAGGCGATCGTGTCCTTCCAGACGGGCGCGAGGTTCACGGCCGCGGCGAGCCAGCATCCCGCGATGGCGACGACGGGAATCATCGGCAGGCGACTCGCTGAAACATGGCCTGCGGCGACCGTCCGCCTACCCTGTGACAGCTTTGACGCCACCGCGTCGATCGTCGCAACCAGGGCGACGTGGAGTCCGAGCATGGGGAGATACATGTACCGATCGGCGACGAAGAGGCGTCGCGCGATGGAAGCGAGGAGGAATGGCGCGAGCAGCAGCAGGAACGTCGTCAGGCCCAGCGCGACGAGGGGCGCTCGCTTCCGCAGTGTCGCGATCAGTGTCAGCAGGGCGACGAGTTCGAGCGCCGAACGCAGGATGCGCGGATCACGCCACGTGATGTCATCGAGGGGGGGCGTCCATGGCGACAGATTCGCCGGCCAGACGTATTGCTCGACGTAGGCGCCCCCGGCGCCGAGCAGCTTGCGGGCGCTCGCCCCGATGTCGTTTGCCATGTCGCCGGCAAACCCCTCGGACTGTGTGAGCGCAGACATCGCCAGGGCCGAGGCCACGCCGATGAGGAAGAGCGCAACATAGGTCCACATGGCGCGGCGATTGCGTTCAGGATGACTCGATCGATCAAAAAGGCAGGCGACGACAGGGACTGTCGGGAGGACCTTCGAGGCGAGCGAGGCGATCCAGGTGAGGACGATGGAGACGAGCCAGCCGACCGCCGGAACGCGGGGTCGTCGCGTCGCCAGGATGAGTGTGATGAGGGCGAAGAGCGTGGCGAGGAGGATCATGCGCCCCGAAACCCAGGCGACGCTCTCCATCGCCATCGGATGCGTGGCGAAGAGCAGCCCCGTGAGGGCCCCGAGCAGGTAGCGGCGAAACAGCAGCGACGCAAGCAGGACCACGAGAGCCGCGTTGGCGGCGTGGAGCAGGACGTTCGTCAGATGAAACCCACGCGGCGAAACCAATGTCCCCAACGGAGCGGCCATCGCGTAGTTGGCCTGAAAGCTGAGCATGGGGATTGGCTGGTAGAGATCGCCGTGCGGGATCGTCAGTAGCGTCCAGGCGTGTTCGAGGGAGGGATGGTTGACGAGATAGTGGTCCGTCACGAATCGCTGGTCATCGCCCATGATGAATCCGGCGTCGAGCGTTCGCCCACCGAAGATTACGGCGGCGACGATGGCGACGAGCATGCCGGCGAGAAGCGGCGCCCGCCGACGCAGAGGGCCCGCCGGTTCGGCGAGGGCGGCGGCTTGTCGTTTCGTCGAGGGCATAAAGGCTCATTCCGGCCGGCGACGGCGATGCGGGGGCGTTTCCGATTGGCCCAACGCGATCGCCAAATCTATCATGCGGCCATGGCAAAGGCGATGTCAAAACAGGGCGAGCGATCGCCGCGTTCTTATTCTACGGGCCACGGCGATCTCGTGTTTGGGAATCGCTGTCTCATCATGGGAATCCTCAACGCCACGCCCGACAGTTTCAGCGACGGGGGGCGTCATGTCGGCGTGGATGCGGGTGTCGCCCGTGTCATTGAAATGGTCCGGGAAGGCGCCGATGTGATCGACGTCGGCGGCGAGTCGACGCGGCCGGGCAGTCGGCCCGTGCCCGCGGGCGCGCAGATCGATCGGACGATTCCCGTCATCCGAGGCGCCCGTGCGACGGGTGTCTCGGTTCCGATATCGATCGACACGCAGTCCGCCGAGGTCGCCGCCGCGGCGCTGGACGCGGGCGCGGACATCGTGAACGACGTGTCGGGGGCGCGACACCTGTCGAACGAGTCGGGCGTTGCGCCGGACAACACGGAAATGATCCAGTTGCTGGCGGAACGCGGCGTACCGTTCGTGCTCATGCACGCGCTGGCGGCCTCGGCAACGATGCAGGCGGCGCCGGCCTATGACGACGTCGTGCGTGATGTCGGCGCATTTTTCGAGCGGCGCGCCGCCGCGCTGGAGGAATCCGGGATCGCGACGCGCGAACGCATGATCGTCGATCCCGGGATCGGATTCGGAAAGACGCTGGAACATAACCTGGCGCTGATTCGGGCGTGCGCCACCTACTCCGCCAGGTGGCCCGTATTGCTGGGGACGTCTCGCAAACGGTTCATCGCCGAGATCCTCGCGGAGGCGGGAGATCACCCGGCGATTGCGAATGCCGAGGCGCGACTGATGGGAACGGCGGCGAGCGTCGCCCATGCGGCGCTGTCAGGTGTCGAGATGGTGCGCGTGCATGACGTGCGCGCCATGCGCGACGTCGTGGACGTGTGCGCGAGGCTGACCTGGCGGCGCGTTTCAGGGTCGCCGGCCTTGTAAAAATGGCGTATTCCGGTAGAATCTGACACGATCACGGGCCTGAAATCGCACAGCCAGGAAAGCAGTGTCGGACAAGGCGGGCCATCGCCTCCGCGCCCAAAAAGCGCCAGTCTTTTCGGGTCGTGACGCGGTCGGAACGAAACAGAGAAACCCAGTTGTGAAGCGAGCCCTCACGAGGGGGGAACCATGACGGAACGATTCAAAGTCGATCTGCGCGGCATCATCGATCTGGCCGCGAACCACCTTTACACGTCGCCCGACGTGTTCGTGCGCGAAGTGATCCAGAACGCGGTCGACGCCCTGACGGCGCGTCGGCGCGGCGAGCCGGATCACAGGGGATTCGTCCGTCTCGAACTGACGAACGGCGAGGACGATCAGCCGGGAACGCTCTGCGTCGTCGACAACGGAATCGGTCTGACGACGCCGGAGGTGCACGAGTTCCTCTCGTCCGTTGGCGGCTCCTCCAAGCGAGAAGACGCCGAGGCCGTCGCCGAACGATTTGCGGAAGATGACGAGGCGGGCTTTCTCGGCCGGTTCGGCATCGGTCTTCTCTCCTGTTTCATGGTCGCTGACGAGATCGTCGTTGTGACGAAGTCGGCGCGGGACGCCGATGCGCCGCCGGTTGAGTGGCGCGGCCGCGCCGACGGCGGCTATGTCGTGAAGGAACTCCCGGACAGCCCGGTTCGGCCGGGCACGAGCGTCTACCTGACGGCGAAGGAGGACGCCGAGGAGTACTTCGAGCGTGAACGACTGATCGAACTCGCCCGACAATACGCCGAGATGCTGCCGCATGAGGTCGTCGTCGCGATCGGAAGCGACGAGATCAGCGTGAATCAGAAAACGCAGCCATGGAAGCTGGCCGGCGGTGAGGAGGACGAGATCCTTCTCGCGGATCTCTGCCAGAACAGTCTCGGCTTCAAGCCGCTCGACATCTTTCCGATCGCGGCGCCGGCGGGCGGTGTTCGTGGCTACGGCTTCATCCGGGCCGATCGAACGCCGCGCTGGGGCGGCGAGAACAAGCTTTACGCCCACGGCATGTATGTCAGCGACCACGTCTATCACCTCGTCCCGAACTGGGCGACGTTCGTTGGCTGCATCCTGAACGCCGATGGGCTGAAGCTGACGGCGTCGCGCGAGGGCGTTCACTTCGACGAGACGCTGCAGGCGACGTCCGAACAGATCGGGGCGGCGATTCGTGAACGCCTTGCGAATCTCCTGCGACGAGATCGAAAGCGCTTCGAGCTCATCATGGCGGTCCACGACACGGAGATTCGCGGTCTGGCCGTAAAGGATCGCGACTTCTTCGAGTTGATCATCGACCTGCTCGAATTCGACACCACGCTCGGCCCCATCCGGTTCGGCGAATTCCGGCGCGAGCACGATCGCATGCTTGTCGCGCGGACGGCCGAACAGTATCGCCGGCTGACACCGGTCGCCGCGGCGTCGGGGCTCCGCGTGTTCAACGGCGGATACACCTATCACGAGGAACTGCTGTGTCGGGCGGCCGAACGCCATCCGGAACTGGAGGTCATCAGCTTCGACTCGGCGGACCTGGCGAACCACTGGCCGGAACCCGACGACGCGGATCGATTCGAGCGACTGTGCGCGACCCATGACGGCCCCATCAAAGAGCGGGAATGCGAAGTGGTGGTCCGCGCCTTTGAGCCGGCCGACGTACCGGCGTTTTTCGCGTTGGGGCTGGATGCGGAATTCCATCGGCAGCTCGACCAGACAAAGTCGATCGCATCCGGCTTGTGGAACGAGGTGCTGGACGCCATGGCGCCTCGACAGGAATCACTCGCGCCAACGCGGCTCTGCCTGAACAGCCGGAGCAGGCTCGTTCAGCGACTTGCGACGCTTGAAGATCCCGCGCTGCTTCGAACGGCGATCGAAGTGCTTTACGTGCAGGCCCTCATGAGCGGCCATCATCCGCTGATGCGCGACGAACTGGCGTTGCTGCACGACGGCATGGAACGCCTCCTGACGCGATGCGCCGCGACATCGGAGATCCCCTGATGAAGACGGAACGCCGAGATCCGGGGGTTCAGACGCTGCTCGACGAGGCGCACATGCTGCCCGATTGTGCCGCGCGCGACACGTTGCTGGGGCAGGTCGCCAAGAGCGCCGAGGCGCTGGGCGATCTGGATACGGCGTGGGAGGCGCGAACGGCGATTCTCTCGTCGATGTCCTCGTGCGAGTCGCCACGATTCGAGACGCTGTTCCTCTGCCTGGCCTGGTGTCTCGCCATGTCCGATCGCGACCCGGAGCGATTCTCGCCGGCGACAGTGTTGTGGCAGTACAAATGGGTCGCCACGCATGCGCCCAAGTACGCCAGCGTTCCGAGGCGCGTTCTCACACGCCTCGTCGAGGACATGGACGAACGCTTCATCGCGGTGGGTTGGGGGCGTCGGGCCGGCGTCCACAAGCGACTCGAACTGCATTCGCTGACGGGCGATCTGGCGAGCGCGATGGCAATGGTCCCCGAGTGGCGGGCGACGCCCAGGGATCGCGGGTCGGACTGCACGGCGTGCGAGGCGGACACGCTCGTTGGCCTGCATGTCGAGGCGCGTGAAGACGAGACGGCCCTGCGCGAGGCGAAGCAGATCATTCGCGGCCGACTTACGTGTGCGACCGTCCCGCATTCAACGTTCGGCGTTCTCCTGCCGGCCCTGTCTCGGCTGGGACGCCATGATGAGGCGAGGAAGCTCTATCAGCGCGGTCGCCGCCTGGCAACAACGACCGAAGAGGCGGCGTGCTCGCTGTTGGCGCCTTATCTCGCATATGGGGCGTTTGCGGGCGAAATCGACGACACGCTGGCGACGTTGCGCATCCGCCTGCCCCAGGCGGTCTCGCTCCGATCCGACTACGAGCGGGCGGACTGGTTCGGCGGGGCGTTCGCCGCGCTGACATTTCTGGAGCGAAGCGGCGTCGGCGTGATTGAGCTGACGCGCGTGCCGGGAATCGCCGAAGAGGGAGAATCGCCAACGGCCCAGGTCGCGGCCAGTTGCCACGAGATCGCCTTGCGCCACGCCCGCGCCCTGGACGCCCGAAACGGGAATACACATTTCACGGACTCGCTGAACGGCATCTGCGACCAGTACATCGCGTAGGTTGTCGCCGTCACTCAGTATGTGCGTCAGGGGGGATCTGGCGATTGGCCGGCGGGCCGAACCGTACTGCGACCGCAAGGGAGCCAGGCCAGCGCAGCCGAATCGACAAGGCGCCGCCGCATCCGCACATCGTCCACGTCTCGCTGGAGTTCCACCTGCCCAATGACCACGTTGGCCTGGTTGGCGCGCGAGGCCGCGCAAGCCATCGCCTGGGCCATCAGTCATGTGTCAGTGATCGCAGGGAGTGAACTGGCCCCCAAGGATTCGAACAATCTGGCGGCGAATCGCCGCAAGCATCTATAAATCCACGCCTTACGGGCATTCTGAAAACTGACGGTACTGGCCGCGCTGCTGATTCGTTGCGGCACGACGACCGTCAGGAGCTCAAAAACGAGATTATCGCGCATTTGGATGGCCTCAGCGATGAGGACTTGGTCCGCCTGCGCGCTCTTCTGGCCGATCGGACCGCATCGGGCGGCCCGACGGTCGATTGATGGACGCTTGGACGAAGGGCAAATGAGATGGGAACCCGAACACGACAACAGAATGGAACCTTAGCGCCAATTGGCGCTAAGGTAGGGACGGCGGAACCGACGGACGTTGTGGAAACGTGTACGTCGATCCTGCGGCAACTGACGCGGGGCCACCAGATCCTCGCCTTGAAGGACCTTCAGCAGGCGCTGGCGGTCATGCACGC
>DAOPJV010000053.1:0-17236 GCA_035399845.1 Phycisphaerae bacterium
ATCGGAAATTCTCACTCGAATTCCCGGACAGCGTCCCCCCTTCAAGGGGAGCATGTAAGTGCTGCGTGAATCTGTCACCAGAGCGGATTTTGACGAATCGGCGTCACTCCGCGAACGCATGCTTGTCTTTTGGGGCAAGCATGGCGCCCTATGTCCTTTTGGTGGGTGGCATGCTCCCCCCTTCAAGGGGAGCATGTAAGTGCTGCGTGAATCTGTCACTAGAGCGGATTTTGACGAATCGGCGTCACTCCGCGAACACATGCTTGCCTTTTGGGGCAAGCATGGCGCCCTATGTCCTTTTGGTGGGTGGCATGCTCCCCCGTTCAAGGGGAGCATGTGAATGCTGAGTGAATCTGTCACTAGAGCGGATTTTGACGAATCGGCGTCACTCCGCGAACGCATGCTTGCCTTTTGGGGCAAGCATGGCACCCTATGTCCTTAGGGCAAGCATGGCGCCCTATGTCCTCGGGGCAAGCGTGGCGTCTCTTCGTCTGAATGGGGAACTCATCGCTCCGTTCGAGCCTGTGGAATGAACTTTGCGTTTGGTACGACAGAAAATGAACTACACCAACACTGAATCCTTCGCTCGCGAAATGGACGCCGCGGATCCGCTGCGACCTTATCGCGAGCAGTTCTTCATTCCGACGGCGCCGGACGGCGAGACCGTCATCTATCTCTGCGGTAACTCGCTCGGTCTGCAGCCCAGGGCGACGCGGGCGATGCTGTCGCAGGAGCTGGACGACTGGGCGCAGCTCGGCGTTGAGGCGCACTTCGACGGGGCGCGGCCGTGGTACTCCTATCACGAGCAGTTCCGCGAGCTCGGGGCGCGGCTCGTCGGCGCCATGCCGGGCGAAGTCGTGATGATGAACAGCCTCACGGTCAACCTGCATCTGATGATGGTCAGCTTCTACCGACCCACGCGTGAGCGGTACAAGATCCTGATCGACTACCCGACGTTTCCGTCGGACACGTACGCTGTCAAATCGCAGATCATCCATCACGGTCTCGATCCATCCGACGCGCTGGTTGTCGTCCAGCCGCGCGACGGGGAGCACACGCTGCGGGTCGAAGACATCGAGGCCGCGATCGAGCGGGAAGGGGATTCGCTCGCGCTGGTCTTGCTGGCGGGCGTGAACTTCTTCACGGGACAGTTCTACGATATTCCGCGCATCACGCGGGCGGCCCATGGTCAGGGCGCCGTGATGGGTGTCGACCTGGCGCACGCGGCGGGGAACGTTCCGCTGGCGCTGCATGCGTGGAATGTCGATTTCGCGTGCTGGTGTTCCTACAAGTATCTGAATTCGGGCCCCGGCGCCGTGGCGGGCTGTTTCGTACACGAGCGGCACGGAGAAAGCGCGAGCCTGCCACGATTCGCGGGCTGGTGGGGCAACGATCCATCGACGCGCTTCCGAATGCACCTGCAGCCGGACTTCGTCGCGCGGGAAGGCGCGGATGGCTGGCAGCTCAGCAACCCGCCGATCATGGCCCTGGCGCCGGTCCTCGCCTCGATGCGGATCTTTGACGACGTCGGCATGGCGGCGCTGCGCGAGAAGAGCGAAAAGCTGACGGGCTACCTGGAGTTCCTGCTCGACCAGATCCCCGACAAGCGATACGAAGTGATCACACCGCGAGACCCGGCGGCGCGGGGCTGCCAGCTCTCGATCCTGGCGCACGACGAACCGAAGGCGCTGTTCAAGTCGCTCCAGGAGCGGCACGTCATCGGCGACTTCCGCGAACCGAATGTCATCCGCGTGGCGCCGACACCGCTGTACAACTCGTTTGAGGATGTGTGGCGGTTTGTCGGAGTCTTGAGTGGTGAGTCCTGAGTTGTGCGTGATGAGTGGCAGGGTGGGCGCCTCCTGCGGTCCATCCTGCGTCTCGCGGATCTGAAAATTGATCGCTGGGACGAGATTCCCTTCTCGTCCCCACACTCTGCGGGATTCCTCCCGCGAGTCGACACAGAGCCGCCGCGTGTTCGCGGCGACGTATGGCGCACGACGCAATTTTCAAGACGCCACGCTGAGGACAGCGAGGCTCTGACTTTCTCGCCGGGACGAGTTCGGACTTTCTCGCTGGCACGAGAATCCCTTCTCGTGCCCACATCCGGCGTGCATCTCTTCCCACTCCGCTCGCAATTGTCACATCGCGCGACCGACTCGCTGACGCTCGCGCCTCGGACATCCCCGGCTGTTCGGATGTTCGACGGCGCGGGCCACAGATGGGCGCCGACATCGGGCGGCTCGGGCGCTCGTCGGCCTACGGATCGACGACACCATTGAGCGGACCGGGCCAGCCGAGGTTGCTGCGGGAGGTTCCGGACATGCGGGCGAGGCCCTCATTGGCGAGGCGATAGAACTCGTCGCACTGGGCGCGGCTCATGTTCGTGATGAAGAGGACGCGCGTAGTCTCGCACGTACGATCGTCCTTCGTGTACCGCGTATCGAATTGCTTGATACGTTCCCACTCCTTGACGACATCCTCGTGGCGCGTCGTTTTGAAGCCGAAGTAGTCGCTGCGTTGGGTGATCTTCCCCTTCTTGTCGCGGGTCGTCATAATGTTGCGGACGATCATGCCCGACCAGCCTGTGTCGTTGGGGCTGGGTTTCACCTTCTTCAGCGCCTCGTCGATCTCGGCCAGCAGGTCGTCCGTCTTCCTGTAGCCGATCCTGCTGATCTGCGACTTGTGTTGCGAACCCGCCGCCACCGTCTTCTTTGTGGACGATTCGGCGATGGATGGCGGACGCGGGCAGAGATCGCGTACACGTTGAAACGTGGCGGCGTCGAGCAGGGCGCCAAAGCCGATCATCGGCGCCCGCTGAATGCGATCGAGCAGCGCCTGGCGTTCGAGGTCATTGCACATGGCGCTGTTGGGGATGACGTCGTGATAGAGTTTCGCCAGTTCGAGCTCTTCGGCGGTGAGCGCTGAGCAGAGGTATCGATCCGACATCCGCGTCAGATTGTCCATCGACTGCTGGCGCGCGCCGCGAAGCTCGTTGTAGATCGCCAAGATCTCGTCGAAGGAACCACTGTGAATCAGTCGCGCGTCGCCCCGCTCAGAGAGCTGGGATTGCGCGCTGGAGAGCTTGTCGAGACCCCGCTGGGCGGCGTCGGCGGCGGAATCCGCGACAGAAACACCGAGCGATTCGGCCTTCGAGTTGTACCAGCCGATCCAGTCGCTGAGCCGCATGACGCTGTCGCGGAGTGTCTGTTCGGGGGTCTGGAAGTCGATGCTGGCGCCGCCATCCTGATCGGAACAGATGCTGAACTGCGTGTACAGATCGAGCTGGTGCATCTCGTGCACGAGTTCGGCGTATTTGGCCGAGGCGCGGGCCCGCCTGTCGGCGTTCGGCGCGTCCGCGAGCGCTGTCGAAAGCTCGTGGATGCGCTTTTCGAAGGGGCAGTCCGCTGCGGCCGAGGCCAAGGCGACAGCAAATGGCGCGACGGCGCATGCAAACATCGAGAGTCGAATACGCTTCTTCATTCCGATTCCTTTCTGGCTGGAGGATTCGGAGGAAAAGGCGAATTGCGGGATGAGACTCCCCGGGAAAATGGCGATTTTCGAAACTGCGCCGCGCGACGGGGAGGTAGAGTGGGCGCCTCCTGCAGCAATCGGCGTTATCGACGAATACGAGAGGCTTTGGGTCTTCGGCGCGATCGAAGTTTACATTGAGCCCAGCAGGAGGCGCCCACCTTACGGCTTTTCAAGCAGGTTCCTGCGGATCTTCGCCTGAAGCTCCTTCGTGACGCCGACGCTTTCCAGGTACTTCGCAATGCCACCGCCCGCGTCGATTTCGTCGAGGAGCTTCAGCATCGCGAAGGGGCGGCCGGGAAGACCAACTTCTTCCGACAGCCGGAAGTCGGCGATGATTGTGTCGCGATCGACGCCGAGCAGTGAGAGGATCAGCGCCGACATCACGCCGGTCCGATCCGTCCCCGCCTTGCAGTGGTAGAGAATGGGGTAGTTGTCCGCGTCGGCAAGCAGCTCGAACGCCTCGCGATAAGACGCGGCGTTGTCATTCACACCGCGGGTGTAGAATTCGTCGCGCTCGCCTTCTTTGCCGAAGCTCATCGGGCAGCCGTGGACACTGGAAACCAGCTGCACGCTCCAGGCGTCGCCGCCGAAGAGGGGCCATGTCGTCAGCCGGTTCGTAAAGTCGATGACCGTTTTCACGCCGAGCCTGCGCCACGCCTCGGCGCCGTTGTCCGTCAGGCGACTGAGCTTGCCGGATCGATAGATCATGCCATGTCTGACGACATGGCCATCCGTTGTCGGGTAGCCGCCGGCGTCGCGCGTGTTCGCGACGCCCTCGATATGAACCCAGCGCCCCGCCTCGGCGTCGGCCGGCGGCGGTGTGATGACGATGGGGCCCCTCGGAATCGAACCGGCGACGAAAACGGCGGCGACAATGACGACGGGAATGGCGATGCGGATGTTGCGTTTCTGTCGTTTTGATAGCGGCATGCGGAATCCTGCTGGCGTGATGATCTCAGAACGCTGTCGCCCGCGTAGTGTTTGTGTTCGGGCGCTCGCGGGGAGCGAGCCGGTCTATTGTGACACAGAGCGGCTGGCGTGCAACGCGCGAGGCTGTTGCAGGGTGGGCGCCGCCTGCGGCGCCCGGCGTGATCGACGGATACGAGCGGCGTCAGGCGTGCACAGCGGTCGCCGTCCAAATTGTGAATCGCAGGCGGCGCCCACCTTACGACCGCTTCGACCGCCAGACGAAGCCGCCGCGTGCGGGAATCGTCAGCCTGAGTCGCTTGTCCCCGCCGAAACCGGCGGCGCGCGACTGCAGGTCTTTCCTGTCGCCGTTGTCATCAATCACGACGCCCATCATCGGCTTATCAATGAAGTCGAGCTTCGTGTCGAGCTCAAGTGGTTTGTCCTGGCCGTTGATTCCCGCGATGAACCACTGGTCGCCGCTTCGGCGGGCGATCACGCAGTAGCGGCCGGGGAAACCATCGATGAGCCGCGTTTCATCCCACGTTGCGGGCAGGCTGCGCAGAAACTCGACGGCGAACTTCGGCGCATGCGTTGCATCGTCCGGCGTGATGCCGAGGTGCTGAACGCCGGATTCATAGACAACCGTCAGCGCCAGCTCGAATCCGAACGTTGTGTATCGATCGCGCAGATGTTTCGGATCATAATGATGGCCCAGGCAGTTGGGCGTGAAGTCCATGGGACCGACGACGTTGCGGGTGAAGGGCAGGATGCAGTCGTGTTCGGCTTCGCGGGCGGGATCGGAACCGTCCCAGCCGAGGTTTTCTTCGCCGCGGACGGCCTCGATCGTCATCATGTTGGGCCAGGTGCGTTCCCAGCCGCGCGGGATCGTCGCGCCGTGGAAGTTGACGAGAATGCCGGCGTCGGCCGCGTCTTTCAGGATGTCCATATAGAGGCGCATCGTCGCCTGTTTGTCACCACCAAAGAAGTCGACCTTGACGCCGGTAACGCCCATCTCGCGCAGGCGAGCGAGTTCCTTCCTGCGGGCGTCTGGCGTGTCCATCTTGTCGCGGGGTGTCTGGTTGGCGTCGTTGAAGTCGCCATTGCTGTTGTACCAGAGCCAGACGCCGACATTTTTTTCTGTCGCGTGTCTGACGAGCTGGGCCATCTTTTCGTAGCCGATCCGCTCATCCCACTCGGCGTCGATGAGGCAGTGTTTCAGCCCGAGGTTGGCCGCCATGTCGATGTAGGCGCGCTGTCGGTCAAAGGTCATCGCGTTGTTCTGCTCGCGCAGCCATCCCCATGCGGATGTGCCCGGACGGATGAAATCGGTCGTGGCGATTTTCGATGGCGTGGCGACATCCGTGACGAGTGTCGATTCGACGATCGACTTCAGCGAATCGCCAAGGATGATGACGCGCCACGGTGTCCTGAAGGGGGGCGCGACGTCGGGCTCGACGGGCGTCTTTCCGTTGTTCTCGCGCGGGTCGGGAAAGGCGATCCGCAAGACGCCTTCATCGTTCGCCGTTGTGAGACGTGACGCGCAGTAATTTTCGTTGACATCGGATTCCGAGATCAGCGCCCAGATGTTGTTGACGTGAAACAGGGCGGGAAAGGCCCAGCCCTCTGTCGATGGGGAGGCCTTCGTCGCGGGGATATCGACTTCGTAGAGCCGTTCGTAGCAGGGGTTCATGCGGCCCCAGCCGCTGAGATTGTCGTCGATCGGCATGAGCCAGGCGCGGGTGGTCGAAGGAAACCCGAATCCCGTCGCCTCACTGCTGACGACCACATGCTTCGATTCGCCCGCGGGTGGCATCTCGTATCGGAAGGCGACACCGTCGTTGCTGACCTGGAAGATCACGTTGAGTTTCTCGCCGCGCTCCGTCCCGCATTCCAGTACGGCGCGATTGGCGCGATAGCGACATGCGCTTCGCTTGCCGTGATACAACCGATAGTCGTCGTTGACGGGCTGCGGCGCCGACATGCGCCGCGTGCGAAGATCGGCGGACAACGAGGCGTCGGCCGTATCCAGCCCGAGCGGCGAGGGCGCCAGCACGACGCGGTCGTCATAGCGAACCGAGTATCGCGGCGAGCCGGCCGCATCATTGTCGACGCGAACGACAACGCGCTTGTCGGGGCTGGCGATGTGGTCCGCCAGGGCGGCGCCGACGGCGAGCGCGACGGCAAGCAGTGATGCAAAGAAACGCGGCCTGAGCATTTTCAAATCCTCCGATCGATCGATTGCGGAGAATTGAAAACGCCAGGCCGCGAATACGCCAGCGTCGATAACGAAAGTGCAACGGGTGTTACGATTTGATCGACGACATATCGATCACGAAGCGGTACTTGACATCACCCCTGACCATGCGATCCCAGGCTTCGTTGATGTACTGAATCTTGATGAGTTCGATGTCGCTCGTGATGTTCTTCTGGCTGCAGAAGTCCAGCATTTCCTGTGTTTCGGCGATACCGCCGATGGCGGAGCCGGCGAACTGTCGGCGCGGCAGGATCAGGTTGAAGACAGAGACGTCCAGCGGTTCGCTCGGGGCGCCGACCATCGTGAGCGTTCCGTCGAGCTTGAGCTGGCCGAAGAGGGCGTTGATGTCGTGCCTGGCCGCGACGGTATTCAGGATGAAATCGAAGCTGCCCGCGTGCTTCGCCATGTCGTCCGGGTCCTTCGAGATGACGACCTCGTCGGCGCCGAGGCGCAGGGCGTCTTCCTTCTTGTTCGGGCTCGTCGTGAACACGACGGTGTGCGCGCCCATCGCGTGGGCGAATTTGACGCCCATGTGGCCGAGACCGCCGAGACCGACGATGCCGACCTTCTTACCGGGACCGGCCTTCCAGTGGCGAAGCGGCGAATAGGTCGTGATGCCGGCGCAGAGCAATGGCGCCACGGCGGGGAGGTCGAGATTCGTCGGGACCTTCAGGACGAAGGCCTCATCGACGACAATGGATTCGGAGTAGCCGCCGTGCGTGGGGGCGCCGAGGTGTTTGTCGGTGCTGCCGTAGGTCATGACGCAGCCGGCGTCGCAGAATTGCTCGAGATCGCGCTTGCACTGCGGGCACGTGCGGCACGAATCGACCATGCAGCCCACGGCGGCGAGATCGCCGACCTTGAACTTGCTCGTCTTCGAGCCGACTTCGACGACACGACCAACGATCTCGTGGCCGGGGATCGCCGGGTAGGCCGCGGGCAGGGCGTCGGCCCACTCGTTGCGCGCGTAGTGCAGGTCGGAGTGGCAGACGCCGCAGTAGAGAATTTCAATAACGACATCGTTGGCGAGTGGCATTCGTCGGGAAATATCGAGCGCGTCGACGCGTGCGTCGGCGCTCTTCATGCCGTAGGCCTTGGCCGTGCGGGTCTTGTCAGGCGTCAGCAGGGGGGCGGCTTGGCTGGACATTCGTGGGCATCTCCGTTGAGAAGTCTGGGGTTGGCGTCGTCGGCGACCTGACGGAAGGTCGCGATGCGAAGCGGGACGCTCGGGGATTGTAGGCGTGGCGTCAAGCGTCGGCCGCGGCGCAGGACTGAATCATGGCGGCGCCGGCGAACTTCATCGTCCATTAACGCGAGAGTGTTCGCGGGAAGAGATTCCCGCCGGCGACGACGTGCGAGAAGGGAATCTCGCACGAGCGGGAGGAAGCGATTTCTGTTGGCGACGACATGCGAGAAGGGAATCTCTCACGAGCGGGAGGAAGCGATTTCCGTTGGCGACGACGCGCGAGATGGGGTTCTTTCACGAGCGGGGGCCATGGACCGAACTGTGACCGCGAGGGGAGCAGGCGAAGGGCGCGAGAATCACGCTCGCGAATCGGTCAGGGGCGCCAAAGCGAATCATCAACGCAGCCAGCGGTATCGGCGCTATCCCGGAAGCTGATTCACGTCGACTTCCACGAACCAGCGTTCATAGTCGCCAATTGCGTTTCGTCCCTCGCCTGTGACGCGGCGGCCGTCCGAAGAGACATCGAGGGCGACTGAGCCTGTGTAGCTGTCGAGCGTATTCTGGTCGCCGGGACCGACGACATCGCGCAACGCGCGAAGGCCGTGCGCTGAATCCCAGAAGAATGGGCCGCTGTTTGGCGCCGAGTTGATATTGCCGATGATGACGCGACCGTCAAAGGAGGCGGCTCTCGCGACACCGGATCGGCCGTCATCATCGATGGCGACGATTCCCGTCTCGGCGGTCCATCGGAACGCCTCAATGGTGTCACCGTTGTAGGATTGTCCGACAATCGTCAGGCCGTCGCCCGAAATTCCATAGACGACGCTGTTCGAATTCTCGCTCGTTCGGGTATCGACGAATTCGACACCCTTCGCGCCCGTCCACTGGAACGCGCGATCCCTGCCGTTGCAGTTGCAGATCCCCGCGGCGACCTGACCGTCGTCCGAGACACCGACGACCTCAACTCTGGTGATTGAATCATCGTTGGGATCGATCAGCACATAGCCGGACGCCTGTGACCAGAAGAAGCCCTTGAACGTGTCGTTGATCGTGGCCCGTCCGACGACGTACTGTGCGTCCGCCGAGATTCCGAGTGGCCAGACGTTGCTGACGCCCATGGGCAGTGCGGCCAGCGTTTGCATGCCGGATTCCTGCGTCCAACGGAACGCCTCGCTGTTGGCGGTCTTCGATTGGGAAACGCCGATGACGACGCTCCCGTCGTCAGACACGGCCAGCGCGCGGCTGAAGACCTGCAGGCGGCCCGACGCGCCGTCATCGAGAAAGCCGAGCATCTGAACTCCGCCGAGAGGTGTCCAGCGGGCGGCGACGGAGGCGGAGACGTTGGGCGACGTCTCGGCGTGGGCGCGTTTGGCGTCCTGCAGTTGGAAATCCACACTGCCGACGCGGACCGCGCCGTCATTCGTCGCGTCGTAGACCTCGAACTCGTGCGGATAGAGAAGGAGGCCCAGGGGGAGCGAATCGATCGACTGGCACGCAGTCACCCCGGAGAGGACCGCAAGACAGGAGGCGGCGACGAAATGACATACTGCGCGTAAGTGGCGATTGCGAAGTGATTTGCGATTGGCTGACATGTCTGGCTCCGAGATTGCGATTCGTGAGGTACCTCAGGATTGTATTGCAGGACTGAGTGTCCGTCCGGGCGCCCAGGAAGGGGCCGAGCGGAGCCGCCATGATCTGACGGGCGCGAGCCGTCGGGCGGGTGAGACGGAGGGGCCGCCCGATGTCCCACGCGCGGAAGGCCCACGCCCGTTCGGGGTTGGCGTACGCTCATCGTTCAGCGCTGCGATCTCCTTTTCCGCCGCGCGCTCTACGGTGTCGGTGTCGTCGACGAAGTCGCCGCCAGTTCGTCGTTCAGAATCTCGATGACGAGCGATTTCGTCTTGTCGTATGTCGGTTCGCCGCGGAAGAACTCGAAGGCCTCGTGCGTGCCATTGGGCGAGTAGCGATCGAGATGGCAGTAGCGCTGATCGCCCGTGACCAGGCCCCGTGCGGCGGCGTTTTCATGCGTCGCTTCGTAGGATCCGAGCGAGATGCGATAGAGGTGTTCACCCGTCTTCTTTGACGTCACGTTGAAACTGTAGCGCACGCGATTCGGGCCCTCGAACGCGAAATACTCAAACACCATCACTTTCCTGTCCATCACTTCAAACTGATCGCGACAGTAGAACTCCGACTTGATCGCCTTCCTGTCTTTCTTCCATAATTTGAGAAGGCCGGACCGGGCCTCGTCGCGTTCTTTCGTCTTTCCGAGCGCCTCGAGGTTCTGGATGATCTTGGCGCGCGTCCGCCAGTCGTTCCCGTCGATCGCCAGGGCCTTCCTGAACGCTTCGAGTGACGCGTCGTATTGCCTGAGATTCTGGTGCGTCTGGCCGAGGTTGTACGCCGCGAGAAAGTCCTGTGGCGCCAGGGTGACCACCTTCTGAAGCAGCGGAAGCGCCTTTTTGTAGTGATGCTCCGTCAGGTGGATGTCCGCGAGGCCGTTGAGGGCCCTGAGGTTCTGCGTGTCGAGCTTCAGGGCCTTTTCGAAGGCGGTCGTGGCCTCCTCCGGCCGGTCGAGCTCGAAGAGAACTTCGCCCAGTTCGCAGAGGATGTCAGGCCGGTTGGGGGCCAGTTCGGCTGCGCGTTTCAATGACGCGATCGCCACATCGGCGTCCCCCATGTAGTGGGCGACGACAGCGCGCATGAAATGGTACTCCGCCTCACTCGGCGCCAGTTCAATCGCCTTGTCGAATTCGGCGGCGGCCTGGTGATCGCGATCGAGGTAGAAGCACACGCGGCCGAGCTGGTAATGCGAAGTCGGGGCGTTCGGCGTCCTGGCAATTTGCGCCTTGATCTCGGGGATCATCGCCTCGAACGCTGAGAGCCCTTCCGCGTGATCGTCGGTCCCGAGCTTCCTGAGGGCGGCGGAGATCTTCTCGTCGATCGCATCGGCTCGGGCGCCGGCGGCGCCGACGATCAGACCAGGGAGAGTGACGAGCAGAAAGAGGGTGGATCGTTTCATGGGCGGCTTCCTTTCGCAATCGCTTCTGGCGGTACGTGGCGGTACTCCGCGTCGTTTGACGCGGGCGCGTCGGCCCGAGTTCCCGATTGTATCGGGATTCGCTGTGTTCGAGGAATCGCTTTGCCGGCGGCGGGCGGTGATTCAGTCTCTCACTATAATCGCCCCCTGTGCGAGAACGGAACATCAGGCGGGATATGTGCGCCAGCAAGGCGGACGGCGCGGCCTTCAGCGTCATGGTCGGCGCCGGGGAGACGTACCTGCCCGCCTTCACACTCGCCGTGGGCCTGGGCCAGGTGTTCGCGGGACTCGTCGCCACGATTCCAATGCTGGCCGGCGCCATCCTTCAGTTGCTCGCGCCGCGCATCATTCGTGTCGTCGGATCGCATCGGCGCTGGGTGATTCTCTGTGCCGCCTTCCAGGGGCTTGCCTTCCTTCCACTGTGCATCGCGGCGTATGTCGGCCGCGTTCCCTGGTACGTCCTCTTTCTCATCGCGACGATCTACTGGGGCGCCGGTATGGGCGCCGGTCCCGCCTGGAACACGTGGATGGGGCGGGCGATTCCCAGGGCCCTCCGTCCGTCCTTCTTCGCGCGACGAACTCGAATCGCGCAGATGTCCGTCCTTAGTGGTCTGCTCATTGGCGGTCTGACGCTCAGGCTCACGGGCCTGAGGGGCGATGTCCTCGGCGGCTTCGCCATCCTGTTCGGCATCGCGTGTTGCGCACGGATCGTCTCGACGATCTTTCTTGCGCGACAGTCAGAGCCGGAGGTCGCGGCCCATACCGATGAGCGCGTGTCACTGATTCACTTTGCCAATCAGCTGCGCCGGCCCGAGGGCCATCTGCTGCTCTACATGTTGTTCGCGCAACTGACGACGCAGCTGGCCGCGCCGTTCTTCAGCCCGTACATGCTCGGACAGATCAAGCTCAGCTACACGATCTACATCCTGCTCCTGGGGACCGCGTTTCTCGCCAAGGCGGCGACACTGTCGATCATGGCGAAATGGGGAGGACGGATCGGCGCCAAGACCGTCCTCTGGATCGGCGGCATCGGGATCATTCCATTGCCGGCGCTGTGGCTCTTCTCGACGTCGCCGTTGTACCTGATGGGGCTGCAGATGCTCAGCGGCGCCATGTGGGCCTGCTACGAATACGCGACGCTCCTGCTGCTCTTCGAAACGATTCGCGACGAACAGCGCACGGCGATCCTGACCTCCTACAACCTGATGAATTCCCTTTCGATCGCGACGGGATCAGTCGTCGGTGGGCTCATCCTGCGTGGTGTCGGTCCCGGCGCTCAGGGCTATCTCCTGCTGTTCCTGATTTCGTCGGTGTGCCGTCTGTGCGTTGTCCCGCTGATGTGGCGCGTGGGCGCCGCGCCGCGCCGCCTGATGACGATGTGGATGAGGCCCCTCGCCGTGCGCCCGTCCGCCGGCTCCGTGGAGCGGCCGATCGTCGCGGCGATGGACGGCGACTCCGATGTCGAGGCGCTGTGATGCGGATTGTCGCCGCCTTCTCGGGAAAGGCGGCGTTGACGAATGCGTTTTTTTCCTTGAGCCCGTTACGCGGCGAGCGGTCCAACACACTATTCACTGGAGCGTGCGACCCATGACAGTGACTCGCCTGATCAGAACAAGCGCCCAATGCATCGCAATTGTATTGGCGCTCGGCGCCTGCCGATCGTCTCAGACGCCGGCGCCCACATCGTCCGCCGGCGAGGCGGCGTCCGATCGCGTCGTCAGGTTCACCATTCCGCCGATGACGATGGCGTTCTACGAGCGATGGGATTTCGAGACGCATGAATTCACAGACCGTGTTGTAGTGGATTCGGCCGTGGGATTGGAAGCGCTCCGCGCCTGGCTCTCCGACCACCAACTGCTGTTGGACGAGGGTGAACGGGCGGGTATCGAGCAGCGGGAATACGTTGAGAGATTCTTCGTTCGGCCGCCGGTCGGTGATCTCAGATGGCTGCCCGTCATTGACGCGCGAATCGCGGACGCTGACATCGGCAAGCCGAAATCGCAACGCGGGCCCTCCAAAATCGTTTTCTCATCGGAGGAGATTGCTTCGTTCACACAGATCTACATCGCCCACGGTCGTTCTGTGTCCGCCGAGGAGTGGTCACGACTTACGGGCGAACCGGCGTCGTGAGGCGCGGCAGCGCGCATCGCAGCCGCCAGAGATGATCCACGAGCTTTCGCTTCCAGCGGCGTGGCGCAAATTCGCAGGCGAACCTCACATCGAATTCGCTGACGCGCTCCAGCGTCAGCAGCATCCAGCGCATCCCGAAGGCGACGCTGACTGTCGTTCGTCGGCCCACGTCCGGCGCGGCCCGGCCGCAGGCGCATCGCAGCACGGCGTTGAGAATGTCGCCGGGCGGGATGTCCCTGAACCTCTTCGCCGTCGACGCCAGTGTGTGGAACGGGGCCGGTCGCAGATTTTCGGCCGAAGGCAGGAGCAGCTCGCCATCCTCGACGCGGATATGACCGCGCGTGATGCGATGCGTGTGCAGGTATCGGATCGCGGCAATGGCGAGGCGTGTCTCGCGGGATTCCGTGCGGACAAGGGGTTGCATGCTGGGCTCGCTCTACAGGCGCACATGTCCCGGCTCGGCGGGGCGCGGCGCGTCCATTCAGGTCGGCTGATTCCTTAGGCGGCGGACGCGCGGCGGAGTTACGAGGGGACAGGGGGGCTCGCGAACCCCGCTCCGCGCTGACGGCCGGCGGCGTATCGCCCGGGATGTGGAACTTGCTGCGCGGCCTACAGCGCGTCAGTATCGAGGTTGACGAACCACGGGGCGTTGTAGCCATCGTCGTTGAAGCCGCCGCCGCGGATGAGCCGGCCGTTCTCGGAGATGTCATACGCCCCGATTTCTCGGAGGGTGTCGATCTCGGCGACCTTCGCCGCCTTCAGCACGCTTCGCAGCGTACGCATGCCGTTCGTCGTATCCCAGATGAAGGGCTCCGTCATGGCGCCATTCTCCTTCAGCAGCAGGCCGACGATCACGGCGCCATCCTCGGAGACGGCCGTTGCGCCACTTTGTGTCGCTTCACTGGTGATGACACCAAGCGGGACGATGCCCGACTCGGCCGTCCAGCGGAAGGCCTCCTCGTGATCGACAACAAACGTGCGGCCGACGACGACTCTGCCGTCGCCCGAGATGTCCAGCGCGACGCTGTAGGTCGTGTCGTCAGTCCGCGTGTCGATGAACGTGACGCCGTCCGCCTCCGTCCAGATGAAGGCGCGACTCTTTTCGTATCCACCGCGCGTGCCGGCGACGACGCGGCCGTCCGCCGAGACGCTCGACGCGGACCAGCGATCGTGATCGGAGGTCGGTGTCGCCAGAAGGACATAGCCCGTTCCCTCGGACCAGAGGAATGGCGCGGAGGCCTGGGGGGCGGTATCGGCGACCCCCACGACGAACCGGCCGTCGGTCGAGACGCCGCGCGCCCAGGTCCCTGTGACACCATTCGGAAGATCGCCCAGCGTCCGCATGCCGGTCAGCAATGTCCAGCGAAAGGCGGTTCGATGGCCCGGCGCCTGGGCCGTGCCGACAATGACGCTTCCATCAGCCGAGACGTAATTGGCGGCGCTGTCGCGATCGAACCCGGCCGGCTTGTCGCCCGGGAGTTCACCCAGCAGTTCGACGCCGAACAGCGGCGTCCAGCGCGCCGCGAGATTCGCCGTCGAGGCGGGGGAGAGACCGGCGGCGATTTGCTTGGCGGGAATGAGCGAATACCGCACGAGCCCGACGCGCACGCTGTCGTCAAACGTGGCGTCGACAAGGGTGAACGAGTCGTCGATCAGTGTGAGCGCATTCAGCGGCGTCGCGGTCCCCGTCGGTACTTCGGGAATCGTCTCGCACGCGGCGAAGGGCGCCAGGATAAGCGCGAGCAGCGAGAGTTTTCGGGTTGCGGCATAGCGGCAAACGGCGCGATGGCGGCCAGGGCGTTCGAGTGTCATGCGAGGCTCCGAGATCTGCGAGGTTCCGGCTCCCTCGGATTGTAACGCATTTGGAAGTGTCGGGGGAAGACGATCGCGTGATTTGTGAAGTGGCGAATTGCGAATTGCGATGTGGAGCGAAACGAGAGATTTGGTGATTTCGTGATTTGGCGATTTGGCGATTTGGCGATTTGGTGATTTGGGGGAGACCGCTGGCGCCGGAATCCCTTCCGGCGCCCACATCCTCGGGGAACTCCTTCCCCGAGCGCCCTGCAAATGAGCGAAACGCCATGTGCGGCGTGCGGCGCAGGATTGACCAGGTGGCCCGCCCATTCATGGGCGGGTTCGCGATGATCGAATGCGATTTGGCGCGTGGCAATCGGCGCCTGGGAAGCCGACTTCGCCGATGTCATGGACAAGACCACATCTGTCGGGCCATTGTCTGAAAATGACAGGCCTCGACTGGACGCCTTTTCTTGCCGCGAATCCCGAAATGATGCGCGCGCTCGAGGCGCATCCGGCGCCACCCGTCGATTACATGACGAATTGCTCATTAAGTGTTCCCGCCGCCGAGCGCGTGGCAATCGAGCGTCGCGTCCGGACCGGCTTTTCCGACATTGCATCGGGTCTCTCCAATGACGACATTCCGCGCCGTCCTGCCGATGCCGGCCTCGACGCGTATTTCGACGGAACGTCGATCCGGAATGCTGTCATCAATGCGACATTGCAGTTCTTCTGCGGGGATCACGACTTGCGGGACATCACATTCGTCGTGCGAGATGTGCGGCTCATTGTGTCAAAAACCTGAACCGGATGTCGGAAATTCGGAGAATGAACCCTGCGGGCCACTTGGTGTTCACCTATTTTCAACGAAAGGGACCGGCCGGAATATCGCTCAGGGGTTCCGGCTGGGGCCGAACGCCGCACGTTTCGACATGGGCATTGACGGACAAATGGAAAGGAGTTGTTGATGACGTTTCGAGCATCTCAATTCGGATGTGTCGTATGGCTGTGTATCTGCGCATTCGCGCCGGGCGAGTCCGCCGTCGCCGCGCAGTTTCAGGGGCTGGGGGACTTTCTCGGGGGCGACTTCAGCAGCGCCGTTCGCGGCGTTTCGGGGAATGGCGCCGTCGTTGTCGGGTTCGGCACACCCGCCGGCGCCAATGCCGAGGGCTATCGCTGGACTCCTCAGGGCGGTCTCAGCGGGATCGGCTTTCTCAATGACCCGACGCAGTCGAGTCGCGCCTTTGCCGCGTCGTTCGACGGCCAGGTCATCGTCGGCTCTGCGACGACGCCCCAGGGCGGTCGCGCAATTCGCCAGGTCGCGTCCGGCGCGCTGATGGATCTGGGCGACCTGGAGAATGGCGCCGGGTCCAGCAGCGCCTACGGTGTTTCGGCCGACGGATCGGTCGTCGCCGGGAGCTCGAGTTTCGGCTTCGGGTCGAACACGCAGGCGTTTCGATGGGAGGATTCCTCCGGCATCATCGGCCTCGGCATGTTGCCCGGGTTCACCAATGGCAGCAGCGCATGGGGGATTTCGGCGTCGGGCGAGATGATCGTGGGCTCGAGCCTCGGCATCAACCAGGCGCGACAGGCGTACAAGTGGACGCAGGCCGGCGGCATGGTGGCGCTGGGCGATCTGCCGGGGGGCGATGTCAAGAGCGTGGCCAAAGCTGTGTCCGCCGACATGCGGGTGATCGTTGGTCAGGGGCATTCTGACGAGGGGTTCCTCGCCGTGCGCTGGACGGAGGCGGGCGGCATTGAGAGCCTCGGCGATCTGCCGGGCGGCTTGACGGCGAGCGCTGCGAACGCGGTCAACGGCGACGGAAGCGTGATCGTCGGCGGCAGCCTGTCGTCCGTCGGCACACAGGCGATGATCTGGACCGAGGACAAGGGCATGCGGAGTCTGCAGAGCGTGCTGGTCAACGACTACGGCCTCGGCGCCGAGCTCCTGGGCTGGCGGCTTCTGGAAGCGCAGGCGATCTCGCAGGATGGCCTGACGATCGCCGGCGACGGTCTCAACCCGAACGGCCTGCACGAAGGCTGGGTCGTGAGAATCCCCGAACCGACCACAGCGACAATGACACTCCTCGCCGGCGCGATCCTCCTGACACGCCGCAGGCGCCGCGCGGGCGCTGTGGCGCGGTCAGGCACAGAGAGTGGGCCAGGGTGATTTGGTGATTTGGTGATTTGGCGATTTGGCGAATTGGCGAATTGGTGAATTGGTAAATTGGTGATTTGGTAAATTGGTGATCTGGCCGGGTGGCTGGCCGTTATCAGGCGGCCAAACGTCCATGGGGCGCCAATGGTTGAAGGGTGGCCCATGGCTTCAGTCGTCGGGGCGCGACGATAGAACGGCGCGAGGGCGCGATCCGGCCGGGTGGCCCATGGCTTC
>DAOPJV010000053.1:17336-30098 GCA_035399845.1 Phycisphaerae bacterium
AGCCGTGGGGGCGCGACGATAGAAGGACGCGACGGCGCGATCCGTCGATTGCGCGGCCGGGTGGCCCATGGCTTCAGCCGTGGGGGCGCGACGATAGAAGGACGCGACGGCGCGATCCGTCGATTGCGCGTCGGATCGACTGCGTCGGAATTCGTTTCCGATGGCGCCGGAGTCGCTGGTCGCTGACGCCGGGTTCGTTTGTCGCTGGCGCCGGAATCCCTTCCGGCGCCCACCACTCGACACTCGAAACTCGAAACTCGTAACTCGAAACTCAACTCACGTCCGTCTTCTGCGCTCGTCATACTGATCGAAGTGCCGCGGGCAGAGCCAGAGGAACTCGCCCTTGTAGTGGGCGCGGCGGAGATTGCCCCAGCTCCGATCGGGCAGCGCCTCGCGGAGGAAGTCGTGGAAGACGCGCAGGTCCGTCTCGCCTAAGCGGCTGACGCGACCACCCTTGGGAAGATGGATGCTCTCTCCCGCGCCCTTGCCCCAGTTTTCGCCGTCGACATCGAGTTCGTCTGAGGGCAGGGCCGCCACCATCTCCTCCATCAGACCGATGTTCGCCTTGATGTCATCGAGACCGAGCTCGCTCGTGATCTCTTTGCCAAACGCCCCGGCGATCGGCGCCGCAATCTTCAGGATCCTGACCATCCAGGAGATGGTCGGCGCATGCCTAACCAGCCACGCCCGCGGCCGCGAGATCGCGTAGTCGCCGGGTTCGCCGGAGAAAAGGGGCGAACAAGGGTGCGGTCCATCCGGCCATTCGCACCAGAGCGTGAGCCGGCGTTTCTCGCTGGTCAGCTTTTTGCCATCCGGCACAACGCTGAAGAGACAGGGCCCATCGCGGCGATGGGTTTCCATCGCGTTGATAAACGTCTTGTAGAGGTGGGCGAGTCGGCCAAGCTGCGCTCGGCTTAGTTTCTCCAACCGCCACGTCTGATCGATGAGCCCGTCCAATTGTTCGCGCACGGCGCCCCACGAATCCTCGATCAGATTGCGCGTCATTATGAACTCGCGCTTCATGTCTTCGCTTTGCGATTGCAGGACGCGTTCAATGCTGGCCCCATGTGAATCGAATCCCAACGCCAATCGCGAAACATCTCGCTGCTTCAGGCAGACGCGGCATCGGCTCTTCTTTTCGCCATCCTTCAGATCGAGCCACAGCGCGTCGAGCCGGTCGCGGCCCTTGCACGGCGACCCATCCGCCATCTTCTCGTAGCAGGGGACCGCCAACGTGTAGCCGCGCGGGTCGTTCTTCTTCACGCCCGGCCAGATCGTTCCCAGCATGCGCTCGATCGTGTCGATCAGCAGGCTGAGAAAATGCGGCGGGTAGGCGCCGCGGGCGGAAAGCCATAGCTCGCGCTCGCGCAATTCAACGAATGCCGTTCCGTAGTCGCTGTATTCCAGGAAGACGCCGCGCTGCCAATGAAGTGTGTCATCTTTGCGATAACGATGCGTGTGGACGGTTGCAATCGGCGCCAGACCGCGCGGCGGCTCAAAAAAGTCGAAAACGATCGATAGCTGCGACTCGCCGGTTCTGACCTCAGATTCCGGTGTCCAAGGTAGCGATTTCTCGGGGGGCGCCGACCGAATCAACTGCGGAATCAGGCTGCGCCCATTCTTGTCGCCATTTTCCAAGCCGTAGGACACATCGAACCGGTCCATCAATTGCAGAAGAAAGCCGTGAAGTTCGACGGGGACGTGGATGTCCCCGTCCTTCCATATGTCCTTGAGTCGCTCATGCCGCAGGATGCCGGAGGCGGCGCGTGTCGCCGGGTCTTCCAGCACCTTACCGATCGCCTTGGCCAGCCACTCGGGTTTCAGGATGACAAGCTCATTACAGTCGCCCGCCTGCTTGCCGAAGCCGCCGTGATAGATGATGTGCCCCTGCACATCCATCAGCTCAGCGAGTTCGTGCGCCTCGTCCTCGCTCAGTTTGTGCTCGCCCAAGTGCGCGACGAACTCCTCCCCGCGCATCCATTCGCGGCCCTGGCCATTCGGGTCATCCTTCTTGTCGCGCGCCATTGCAATCAGCGACTTGCGCGGTGCGCGGAATCGTGTGGGGAACGGCTCGGGCAATGTCCCGGCGACGTCCGCGATTCGGTCGCGGAGGGCGGCGACGCCATAACGAGCTTCGGGCGACCCGTTGCCCGTCGTCTGCGGAGCGAATGTATCCACCTCGACGAAGTCGAGAATGATATCACCGAATTTCCCCTTGAGCGCTCGCGAGTCGATGTCCTTGGCGTGTTTGTCGGTTCGTGCGTGAGTGCAGACGACGATGACGCGGGCAGAGTCGCCGACGCGCTGTTCAATCAATCCGATCCACTTGCCGACTGTCTCCGTTGCATTGGAAAGCCGCGGATGCCAGAGGACGAGGTAGATCGAGCGACGGCTGAAGAAGAACTGGTGTGTGATCTCATAGACATCCTGCCCGCCGAAGTCCCAGCAGTTGAGGTGGATCGTCTTGTCAGCTTCGCTCGGGTGAGGCAGGTCGAGCGGCTCGCGGGCGATATCGATGCCGTAGGTGGTCTTCTGGTCGGCGTCGGGCGCGACGCCTTGCAGGCAGCGAAGCAGGCAGGTCTTGCCGACAGCGCCGGGGCCGACGAAGACGAGTTTGACCTCATACCGCTTTTCGCCCGCCGTCGCCCTCAGGTATGCCAGAAGCGCGGCGGTCCCCTCCTTCGCCTTGGCCAACAGCGCGCTATCGAGCGGGTTGTCTTCGATGCGCAGTTCTTCCAGATGTTCGAGTTCGGCAAGTGAGTCGGGCAATGTGGTCAGCTGGTTGTCGTGAAGCCACAACGTTGTCAAGGCGGTGAGGGCGCCGAGGTCTTTGGGCAGGGAAGTCAGTCGGTTGCCGCTGAGGTACAACTCCGTTACGGCGATGAGGGTACCGAGCCACTCGGGCATTGTGGTCAGCCGGTTGTCGTGTAGCCACAGCGTTTTCAGGGAGGTGAGGGCGCCAAGGCTCTCGGGCAGAGAGGTCAGCCGGTTGCCGCTGAGCCAGAGCGTTGTCAGGGCGGTGAGGTTATCGAGGCGCTCGGGCAGGGAGGTCAGCCGGTTGCCACTTAGCCATAGAGTCGTCAGGGACTTGAGCCGGCCGACGCCCTTTGGAACGTCGGAAAGCCGGTTGTCGTGGAGCCAAAGCGTCGTCAGGGCGATGAGCTCGCCGATGTCCTCAGGTAGGTCGGTCAGCAGGTTGTTGCTGAGAGACAGCGTCGTCAATGTGGTGAGCCGTCCGAGGCCCTCTGGCACGGCGGTCAGCCGATTACCACTGAGGTATAGAGCTGTCAGGTCAGAGAGGTCACCTAGCCAGTCGGGCAAGTCGATCAGGTGGTTGTTGTCGAGCGAAAGCGAGCGCAACGAGGCGAGTTCGCCGATCTCACGCGGGATCGACTTCAACTTGAGACCGGACAGATTCAGTCTGTCCGTGTTATTGCGTTTCGCTTCTCTGATCCGCTCCAGCGCGATCGTTTGCGGGTCGGTCTTCTCTCCAGCCATGGGGATTTCCTTCTTGGATGGTCTCGCCGGCCGACTCACCGGCGTTGCAATGCGATCCCTCGACCTAATCCATTGCCGCCCGATGTCCGGCGCCCCTGAGACAATTCCTAAGCTTATCTCCGCCGGCGCCCCGCGTCGACGCAATGCGAGCGGCGATGGCGCAGTAATGGGCCGCATTCGAGAACGGCCAATGGAAGCGAATTGAGCAGGGCGTCACACGTATGGCGGCTTGTTTCGCCACGCCATAGCGGCGCCACCGCCATCGGCGCCACGGCGCCCGCGTAACGCCGCCAATCAGAATCGCCGCGCCGCGTCCTCGCGGCGCCCCGCTCCATCCACGCGGCGCTCCGCCACGTGGACGCGCCGCCGCGCGCCGTCCCTGCGGCGCTATTCTCCGTGGACGCGGCGCTTCGCCACATGGACGCAATGCCGCGGCGCGTGGACGTGAAGCTCCGGCGCATGGACGCGAAGCTCCGTCACAAGGACGCAATGCTCCGCCACAAGGACGCGGCGCTCTGGCGCGTGGACGCAAAACCCTGGGCATTTGTGATATGGCGATTTGCGATTTGTGATATCTCGCCAGATGCGCCGCCTGTGGAAACATCACAAATCGCAAATCACTACTTCACAAATCCCTCCCGCCACTTCACAAATCCGCCGAGTTTCCCCGCATTCGCCCCGCGCAATTGTCGCGCCGCCGCGGCGCAGCCTGCCACGCCGATGGCGCCGGCCCCTGACACATCGCGTCATTGCGCATTATCGCTCGAATTAATAACGCAGTCGCGCCGTCGCGCCGCCGATGGGCCGGTTACACCGGCTGCACGGACGCCGCCGCGTAACAAACTCTCGCCGCGAAAGGAGTCGCACATGGCGACCTATCCCACAACCCCCCGATCCGATTTCCTCGAATGGTGTCAGGCCCATGCGCCCGTCTTCACCGCCAACGCCGCCGCGATCGGTCTCTCGACCGAGCAGGCCGCCGCCTTCGCCGCGGCCACGACCGGCGCCGGCGACGCGACGGTCAAGCAGGAGCAGGCGCAGCAGGCGGGCAAAGTCGCGACGCAGGAGGTGAACGAGGCGTACGGCGATCTCCGCAGCGAGGCGAGCGAGATGGTCCGCACGATCCGCACCTTCGCCGAAAACTCCGACAACCCGAGCGTCGTGTACAACACGGCCCAGATCCCGCCGCCGGCGAAGCCGACGCCCGCGCCGCCGCCGGCCGAGCCGAAGGAACTGACCGTCACGCTGAGCCCGAACTCGGGCGACCTGACACTGCAGTGGAAGGCGACGAACCCCGAAGGCACGAGCGGCACGAGCTACATCATCCGCCGCCGCCTGCCGACGGAGAGCGCGTTCACTTTCATCGGTGTCACAGGGACCAAGAAGTTCATCGACAGGACGCTCACGGCCGGACCGGACAGCGTGCAGTACACCGTCCAGGGCCAGCGGGCCGACAGCGCCGGACCGGAGTCGCAGATCTTTACCGTGACCTTCGGCCAGCTGCCCGGCGGCGGCATGACGGCGTATGTGGGTACATCCGCGCCGAGCTCGGCCGTCGGCGTGCGAGCTTCGTCGAATGGCAATGGTTATGCGAATGGCGGAGCGAACGGCAAAAGCGCCGGCGCGCTGTCGCGCATGAACGCGTGATAGGGCGGGCGCTCGCAGTGTGAGCGCTTCGAGTCGCGCTTCGCGCCGCGGATGGGCGCGGGCGCGTTACACAATAGTGACTTCCTTTCCTTGCGGGCCGTCGGCGTCCGAGCCCCAAAGCGCTCGGCGCCGACGGCGGTTTTGTTTCGCCGCGGCGCGGGCTCGGCGATGGGTGGGGCCTTGGCGGAGGGGCGACCAGACCCCGTGTTACAACCTACGAATCTATGGCTAACGGCTTGACAGGCGCTTGCCGATATCAAGGGGATTCGCGGCCAGACTAACGCTGCTTTGGTGCCAGCGAGACCGAACAGCCCCCACACTCGCCCAATGATGCGGTGACCGGCGCAATGCGCGTCGGCAAAACAGGGGCAAAACCTACTGGACTCACCAAGGCTACTCCTCGTGGAGGCACCGTTATTCGGCCGGGGCGACTCCCGCCATCGTTAGATCTGGGCACGGCCGGAGACACTCGATTACTGCCGATTGCCGGATTGTTACGAAATCGGACCCGGCACCTGCGCACTTTCCGCTTATCATAGAGCCTGTTTCTAGAAGCTCCCCGCTCCGGGCTCCCGCACTGTATGGTGGCGGCGAGCCAGATGAGCGGTACGCGCGTCGGCAACATGCCGATACTAGAATTACTCATTGCGAGACCTGCAAATTCTACCAGAGAGGGCACGATGGCCACGAGAATACCAGCGGCACATATAGAGCCACTCAGGACACTAAGAGAGATGCCAACCGAGCAACGGCAGGCAATGGCAAAGAGGCTCCGTGCGGCTGGTCCGATTCTGAAGAGCAGAGAGTACGTGAGTCTGATCGCGGCTGAAAGCGGAATGGCGAACGCCAGCGCGGACGGGCTTGTGCGAGCGCTCATTTCAATGTACCGGCGGCCTAGTACGGCTGCCATTGAGTTTGCGGAGGAGGTTGCCGACGACCTCAGGAGTCGACTCGGAGATGCCACGGGGGGCACCGACGCCGAGTGGCGGCAATTCGCAAGCGATTTGGTAGAGTTTCTGACATGTGACGACTCGATCGGCGTGCTTGCGAAGGCGAGTGTGATCCGCCTCGACGACCCAAATGTGTTCTGTAGCGCTAAGATAAGGTCCGACATCAGACCAATCTTTGGGGGCGCGACTAACTTCAAGCCGGTCGCCGCGGCAATCGTCCATACTCTTAAGATCACGAGTCATGCAGAAGGCGAGCACGTATCGAAGTACTTTGCGCTGGATGCCTCGGATCTGATGGACCTTAGGGATGTAATCGACCGCGCCATCAAGAAAGAAGAATCGTTGTGTGCGGAGATATCGAAACTGGGTGTCGAGCTATTTGATGGGGGCGAGGACTAATGGCCGGAATTGCGTATCGCGAGCGGCTTGCGGATTGCGGAAGAACGTATGATTGGGTTCTATCGCCGGACCAAGACCGTGAAGATTACGTCCATCGCGACGACTGGGAGCCATCGCTGTCAGGTGAGTGCCCGGGCCACGGTGAAGCGTTGGCGGCGCGGACGCGCGTATCTCCGCGTTCGCGTTTCGGTAGGCGTCGCAGGCGGGTCTCGACAGCACACGGCCCACACTTCGATGATGCGCTAGGGATGTTAGACCTACCGCTTTCGCATCTTCGGGATTGTCTCAAGAAGTCTACCCAACTCCTCGGGCTCGCGAACGGATGGGATGGGGAAGACGGAAGGCCGATTTCGAAACTAACGTGGCGGAGGGCTGTTGAATTCGTAATTGGACAGGCCCAGTCGCATTGGCTCGCGTCGAGCCGAAGGATGGATCCGCCTGACCTGACGCCGGTGCCCGACGGAAGCATTGACGTGCATTGGGATTACACAAATTACGAATTACTAGTTAACATCCCTTCTGGTACGGCTACAATTGCGAGTTTTTATGGCGATAACCGACGGTCAACTAAGATCGAAGGAGAGTTCGATCTTAGTAGCCCGTTGCCGGGGCTTGCATTGTGGCTAACGAGATAGCAGCGGAATTCTGGGAGATTGAGACTATCCCTGACTGCGACCGGGTATTCAGAACCGTGCACGTTACTCAAATCAAGGAAGACGGGTCGCCCAACACCGGGGCGTTTGGCGATATAGACCTGTCGGTTGATTGGCAACGCTACTCGACCCCGTTTCAGTCGCGCAACAGGCGAACAAGGCCCGATTTGACCAGAGTTGTGGCACTAGGGGTTGGTGCTGTTAGGGCGGTTGATGGGCTTTCTGTCCTTCACGCCCCAATTCCCACGAACAGGTCGCATTCAAGCATCGCGGGGAAGAAGTCACAGAGAATAAAAGTTGAGTTGCGTCGGCTTGCATCATTTGTTGACTCGGCCTGATATTTCGAATCTCTGAATTTCATTGGCCTCTCGCCTTCTTCTACATCCTATTTGGACGAAGGAGATTGGCACCGCAAACGTCGGCCTTCTCTTGAGTTCGGTCCCCGATAAATGGGGTCCTCCCTAAGTGCCGCAGGTGCGAGAATCCCTTCTCGCGCCCACTCCCCGCGGGAATTCTTCCCGCAGCGCTACGAATACCAGCGGTCCATTCGAATGAGCGGTTCACGCTCGCCGTTGTAATACCCCGCTGAGCTGAAGCGCCACGCCTCCGGTGTCGCGACGAGTCCCTTCCGTACGGGGTTCGCGTGCAGGTAGCGAAGCTTCTGGTCGAACACGTCGTGGCTCCAGATGGCCTGTGGATGAAAGCCGTCGGACCAGAAGGAGAACTCACCGCGCGTGCGGCGCGCGGTCTGCGCGGCGCGATCGAGCCAGTCGAGAATCGTCGTTCGACCATCGGCCTTCAGCAGGTCGTGAATCGTGCGGGAGGTGAATCGCTTGAGGTCGCGCAGGTGTGCGTGGAGATCGTCGGAGGCGGCGATCAGATGGAGGTGGTTGGGCATCACGACGTAGGCGAAGAGTTGCATCCCCTTGTTCTTGCGCGTGAATTCGAGCGAATCGATGACGGGCGAAATATAGCGTTCGTCGATGAAGACGGGGATCCAGTCGAGGACAGTGATCGTGCAGAAATAGGCATGGGCTTCGTCTGCGGTGTAGCGTGCCATGGTTTTGGCATTTTATTCGCCGCCTGGCTTGGCGGGAAGGGATTCACGCGGGAAGTGGGAGCGAGAAGGGATTCTCGCACCAGCACGCCACGTCACCTGGCTTGGCGGGAAGGGATTCCCGCGGGGAGTGGGTGCGAGAAGGGAATCTCGCACCAGCTCGTGAAGAGAATCTCGCACCAGCACGCCAAACTCGTCACTCGCAACTCGCAACTCGACACTCGCAACTCGGCTCACTTCGCGCCGCCGGCGTGGGCGGCTTCGGCGTTGCTATGGGCGTGGTCGAGGCGTGTCGCGTGTGACGCGCTCTTGCCAATGCGACAGAACGCTCGCAGATACGCGGCGCCGCCCATGGATTGGCCGCGCTCCGTCGCGTCGTGGCCGTTGGCCCCATCAAACCCGCCATTGCTGTCGCCGCCGATCTCCCGCCGATCCACGCTGCGCAGCGTCATCTTCCGGTTCACATACAGCGTCCCCACGTTGAGCCGGCGCTTCGCCTGGGCGATGTGGGTCGGGCTGCGCGAATACACGCCCGCGACCAGCGGTCGCGGTGTGTCGTTCGCGATGCGGATCGCCTCGTCGAACGTCTTCGCCTTAAGGACGACGAGGATCGGCGCTACGATCTCCCGCCTGGCGATCGGGCTGTCGGGGGCGATGTCGGCGACGATCGCGGGCCGCGCGAAGTGACCGTCGGAGTCGGAGTCGCAGCGGCCGCCCGGCAGAATGAGGCGACCTCGGCGGCGGGCCTCGGCGATCATCGCGTCGTAGTGATCGAGGGCGTTGTCGTCGATCAAAGGCCCCACGATGGCGGCCGGGTCGTCGGCCTGCCGCGGCTGGATACCGTCGGCGGCCTCGCGGAGTTTCTCGAGGAAGGCGTCGTAGATATTGCCGAGCACGATCGCGCGGGAGCAGGCCGAGTATTTCTGGCCGCTGAAGCCGAAGGCGCCGGCGATCGTCGCCTGGACGGCGTTGTCGATGTCGGCGTCGTCATCGACGACGATCGCGTTGCCGCCGCCCATCTCGGCGACGACATGCGTCGATTGGTTGCGCGTCTGCCGGAGAATCGCCTCGCCCGCGGCGGCCGAACCCGCGAAGGCGATGACATCGATATCGGCGTGATTCACGAGGGCGTCGCTGATGGCGTCGTCCGCGCCCGTCACGAAGTTGAGAACGCCGGCCGGCAGCCCCGCGTCGATCAACACGCGACAGAGCCGCGCGGCGCAAACGGAGCAATGCGGCGCCGGCTTCACGACGACGGTATTGCCCGACACCAGCGCCGCGGCCGCCATGCCCGCGATCGACGATGTCGGGAAGCAGAAGGGCGCCAACACGGCGCAGACGCCTCGCGGCGCGCCGGCGAATTCGGCGATCGTGTCGTCGCCATTCGTGCGGCGCTGGCGATGACTCATGCGGCGCCATTCGTGGGCGAAGTGGCGGAGATAATCGACTGTCGCGAGATACTCGGCGGCGGCGTCGCGCCACGTCTTGCCCGTCTCGAAGATCGTCCAGGCCATCAGGTCGAAGCGGGCGTCGTGCAGGGCGTCCGCCGCGCGATCGAGGATGGCGGCGCGATCGGCGTTTGGCGTTTTGGCCCAGGCGCTCGCGGCCCTGCGCGCGGCGGCGACGGCGGCGTCGATCGTCTTCGTGTCGCACTCGGCGACTTCGCCGACGACTTCGTTCGGTGAGCCCGGGTTTCGCGAAGGCCGCCACGCCTTCGCCTCGACCGGCTCGTTGTTGATGATCGGGGCGTAGCGCTCGTCGAACTTCGCGCGGACGCGGCGAAGTGCGTCGAGCAGCAGTTTCCGCTCCTGCGGTTCGGCGAGGTTGATCTCCGGCTCGCGCGCGAAGCGATCGAAACCTGCGACGGCGATTGCCGCGCTGGTTGATCGGGTGGCGCCATTCTTCTTGCGCGCCAGGCCCGGCGTGCGCAGCAGTTCGTCGACGGGCGTATCACCGCCGAAGCTTTGCCGCAGGAAGGACTCGTTCGCCGTGTTCTCGATGAGCCGGCGCGTGAGATAGGCCATGCCCGTCAGCATGTCGCCGGACGGCGCATAGACGCGGACGCGCTGCTTCATGCGCGTCAGCGCTCGGCGCAATGGTTCGCCCATGCCTGTGAGCATCTGGAGTTCGAGCGTGCGCGGCGGCAGGCCCAGGGCCGCCTCCGTCGCGAGGACGGCCGAGATCGTGCGCACGTTGTGGCTGGCGAAGGCGGGGCGGACGATGTCGCAGTTCTCCAGCATCAGTCGGCCGACGCGCTCGTAGGCCGCGTCCGACTCCCACTTCTCCTTATAGAGCGGGCTCGGCCAGCCGTTGCGCTCGGCCATCGCCGTCTCCGAATCCCAGTAGGCGCCCTTGACGAGCCTCACGGTGATCGGTGTTTCGCGCCGCCGGGCCCACTGGATCAATTCCGCCATGTCGGGATCGCCTTCGGGCATGTAGCACTGAATGACGATGCCGCAGTCGGGCCAGTCGCGGAACTCGGGCTCCGTCAGGACGCGCCTGAAGATGTCGAGCGTCAGGTCCTTGACGGCGTAGTGCTCCATATCGACGTTGACGAACGCGCCGTTGTCGCGCGCCGCGCGAAGCAGGGGGCGCAGCCGTTCGAGGATCGCCTCCGACGAGCCTTCCGGGTTGACGGAATCGAAGGCGACGACGATCGCCGAGAGCTTGATCGAGATGTTGACCTTCGGCAGGGCGCCCCATGGCGCCACGTCGATCATCGGAATGTCGGGCCAGCTTCGGGCGTCGCGACTGACGTGGTGGATCAGGTCGAGATAGAGCTGGTGATGATGCCGCGCGACGCGATCGGCGATGATCGTTTCGCCGAGGACATCCAGCGTGAAGGTGTTGCCGCCGGCGCGGAGTTTCTTGACCGTGCGGATCGCCTGCTGCGGCGTGTCGCCTGCGATGAACTGTTTGGCGCCGATACCGCAGCCGAACTTGGCGGCGGAGGCGACGATCGAGGCGTACATCGTATCGGGCCGGCTGAAGGCGACGGCGAGGTGGAGCGGATCGGGCGGCGAATAGGGATCGCCGTCGGCGCCGCCGAGATATTCCGACAGGTGTCGCGCGATGGCCGCGTTGGACTGCAGCGAGGGCAGGACCTCGACGAAGCGGAAGAGGCGAAGCTTCAGTTCGTCATTGCCCGTCAGCCAGTTCATGGCCTTCTGCTGCCAGTATTCGACAGACAGCGGGCTGGGACCGGCGGCCTCGGCGAGTTCAAAAATGTGCCGGCCGATGCGACGGATTTCGGGTTCGAGAGAACGATTGCTGAGGCGTGCGGAGGTCATGGAAGGCTTCCAGTCGGGGACGAATTCGAGTCTATCGCCCGGCGCACGGCGCCACAAGCGTTGCGGGGGGCATTCGCGGCGATACACTTCGAATCATGAATACGCCATCGATCCCGGGTTTCATGGTTGGGTTGCGCGCCGGCGCGCTGCGAGTCGTCTTGCTGGTTCTCGTGTCGGCGATCGCGCTGACGGGATGCGACGACAAGCGGCGGCACCAGACGTCGGAGGAAGTCGCCTTCAAAGTGATCGAACCCGCCGCCGGGGCCGACGCGTCGCCGGAAGCGATCGCGACGGAAGCCCTCGCCGCGATGCGGGACCTGCAGCGCGTCCGCGCCGAGGGGCTCGGCAAGGGCGACAACCGGGCGAAGTATGAAGAGGCGATGGGCCGCATCTTCGGTCTGGCCGACCAGGATCGAATCTACGACATGATGAAGCCCGATCCGGCGACCAACGCCGGCTCGCCGTTCTCGCCGACCGACCTGACGAAGGACGCGGCCGTCCGCAAGATTGCCGAGTCGTGGACGAGCAAGACGGCGTATTACATCGATGGGGTACAGCTCGGCACGATTCAGGTCCTCACGCCGTCGGCCAAGGGCGAGGAGCGGCGCGTCGTGACAGTCGTCGCCGCGAACGCCGACGAGGCGAAGAAGCTGGCGGCGATTCGCACGCAGTCCGGCATGGGCCCGGCGGATGTCGCGTTTGAAAACCTGACGCCGGAGCAGCGGGGGAAGATCCGGACGGCGGCGATCGCGGAAGGATTCAACGTCCCGATCGAGGCGCGGATTCGATTGGTCGTCGCGAAGACGAAGTCGGGCTGGCGCGTGCAGAAGGTCGATCTGGTGTCGGCGGGCTGAGCCGCGAGTTTCCCTGTGCGCGACGTTATGGAATTCGCCACGCTGAGGACAGCGAGGCTCTGAATACATCGCTCGTGCGAAGTCACTCGACGCTCGTGCGAGATTCCCTTCTCGCACAGTGGGCCGGATGATTGACGCAAGAACAATCGCAGTCAGAGCCGCCGTGTCCCCACGGCGAAATATGGCGCGCGACGCATTGGAATTCGCCACGCTGAGGACAGCGAGGCTCTGAATGCATCGCTCGTGCGAGAATCCCTTCTCGCACAGTGGGCCGCCTGGTTGAGGCGCGTTCCAGAACTCGGATTCCTGCGAACAATCCCGTTCAGAGCCGCCGTGTCCCCACGGCGAAGTATGGCGCGCGACGCATTGGAATTCGCCACGCTGAGGACAGCGAGGCTCTGAATACATCGCTCG
>DAOPJV010000053.1:30198-50289 GCA_035399845.1 Phycisphaerae bacterium
CGACGCATTGGAATTCGCCACGCTGAGGACAGCGAGGCTCTGAATACATCGCTCGCGCGAAGTCACTCGACGCTCGTGCGAGAATCCCTTCTCGCACAGCTGGCCGAATGGTTGAGGCGCGTTCCAGAACTCGGATTCCTGCGAACAATCCCATTCAGAGCCGCCGTGTCCCCACGGCGAAGTAGGTCGCGCGACGCATTGGAATTCGCCACGCTGAGGACAGCGAGGCTCTGAATGCATCGCTCGCGCGAAGTCACTCGACGCTCGTGCGAGAATCCCTTCTCGCACAGCTGGCCGAATGGTTGAGGCGCGTTCCAGAACTCGGATTCCTGCGAACAATCCCATTCAGAGCCGCCGTGTCCCCACGGCGAAGTAGGTCGCGCGAAATTCGCCACGCTGAGGACAGCGAGGCTCTGAATAATTCGCTCGTGCGAGAATCCCTTCTCGCACAGCTGGCCGAATGATTGACGCAAGAGCATCACATTCAGAGCCGCCGTGTACCCACGGCGAAGTATGGCGCGCGACGTTGTTTTGCTCGCCACGCTGAGGACAGCGAGGCTCTGAATGCAACGATGTCCAGACGGCGATGTGATGGACGCGTGCCGCGTTACTCCGACACTGTCGTCTTGACCGGGCTTTCGCTCATGATCGCCGCCTGCGCCGACTCGGGCAGGTAGCTCGCCGCGAGCAGGCGAACCGACTCATCCGGATCGGAAGAGCAGAACTCCTCCAGCACCTCGCGGAACTTCGATCCATGCTGATTGGCGAAGAGCCGCACGGCGAGCAGCTTGACGATCGGCTGGCTAGCCCGCACCTGCGGCGCCGCGGCCGTCGTTGTGTCGTCGTTCAGAGGCGACCAGCCCGCGGCGACGAGGGCGTGCGACTTCACCTGCCAGGCGCTGTCCGTCAGGAGTCTGGCGAGCGCCGCGTCGAGTCGTTTCTTCAGTTCCGGCGCGACTTTCGTCTGTGAACTGGCGTCGTCGATCGTCGCCAGCAGGGCGCCGATCCTGTCGGCCGCCCTGACGCGATCGGCGATGTTGTTGGCGTCGGCCGCGGCGATGAGCCTGTCCACGCCGGCGGGGGACGCGTCGAGCGGACCACGAACGGTATTGAAGGGTCCGACGGCGATCGTGCCGAGACCGGCCCGCATCATTCCGCCATCCCAGATCGGATCGAACATCGCCGAGATCGCGATCGGAATCGGCTGGTCGATGTGCCGCGTCAGATAGGTTCGAACTTCACCCACATCCAGTGAGATCGTGTCTTCAAAGGCGTCGCCCGGAAGCAGCGTCGGTCGCGAACTCATCAGGACCGTGAGGTAGTTGTCAAATTGCCTGCCGTTGTCACCGCCGAGTTTGACGGAGACGGACACAAGCGGACGGGCCATGTAGCCCTCGCCGAACGTGATCGGAAACGCGCCGATGTTCTCCATGCGAAACGTTGCGCGGATCGGCGCCGTCGGATCGAACAGGTTGGATTCCGACTTGATCGTGAATCGCAGAAAGTCGCCGGGGCGCTTGTGGTAGTCGAAGACATCGCGGCGGAACTTGTCGAGAACGGCCGTGATCTTCGTGTCGATCGTTCGTGACGGAACCTGCCCGCCTTCCTTCGTGATCAACTCCGCGATCATCTGTCGGCCAATGCCCGTCGACCGCATTCCGGCGGCCTGAGTCAGTGTCTTCATCGCGTCGTCGCGCTGGTTCTGCTCAAACTGAATGCGGGCGAATTCGCAGGCGGCGAAGGGATCCGTCGCGACGAGGGGTTCGAGCGTCGCGATGGCGTCTTCCCTCCGGCTGTTGAGATTCAGCGCGCAACCTCGGGCGATTTTCGCCTTGTCTGACGGGTGGAACGGCGACATCGCGAATTCGGACATTTCCATGGCGAGCCGCGCGTCCCGTTCGAAGACGCAGAAGAACCACGCGACGTCCGCCGCCGCGTCGTAGTCCTTCTCCTCGCGAATCGTCTGAATGTGGTCGCGATAGAGCTTCGCGACGGCCTGGAGATCGGCGTCGGCCCGTGTCGTGTCGCCGCTGGCCCGACAGGCCACGGCGCGAACAAGACGCGGGCCCGCTATGTCGGCGTCGGCGTTGATCGCTTCGCTGGCCGCGGAGATGGCTTCCTCATAGTCCCTCGAGGCCAGATAGGATTCGGCGAGCTGTCGCCAGTAGTCGGCGGGAATCGGTCCCGCGTCGGCGCGGCTGTTGATCTCGATCGCCCGGTTGTACCACTCCTGGGCGCGCTTGTGCATGGAGAGGCTGTCGAGGTACTGGGCAAGATCCCAGATCAGATTCGCCTGGCTCGGGTTGGCGGCGATCAGCTGCAGGGCGATTTCGACGCGCTGCAACTCCGGCTGGGTCTCGCCGAAGATCTTGTAGGACAGTTCCCGCGCCTCGATGTTCATCGGGTTCATCAGCAGGGCGCGTTCGAGATGTTTCGCGGCTTCGTCACGCTCACCGCGCTCGAACTGACGTCGCGCGAGCCAGAGGTTCAGTTCGCTCTGATAGGGGCGCGAGAGTTTCTTTCGCTTCAGTTCGGACTCCGCGTAGGCGGCGCGCTGTTCGATGGACTGCATCTCTTCCAGTCGAAGCCGAAAGAGCTGGATCGCGGCCGCGTCATCGTCGGGGCGCAGCCGGACATATTCCGTCAGCGCTTCCTTCGAGCGCTGGGTTCGTCCGAGTCGCTGTTCGATGTCATAGAGCCACTTGTGCGCGTCGGCGCAGTCGGGCGAGACGCGCGACGCGGCGCGGAGCAGGGCCAGCACATGCAGGGCGTTGCTTCGCGCGTCGGCCCGGCCCCTGAGATGTCCCTGATGACGGGCAAGGTTCACAAGCCAGGGACCGATCTCGGCGTCCGTCGGATAGGCGCCGGCCTGCGCCTGGGCGATTTCCGCCGAACGGCGAATATCCTCCGCGGAGAGCTTGCTGGTCGTCTGCTGAAACAGGGAGGATGCGACGAATAGAAGGGCGAATGCCGTAGACATTGGGGTAACCTCCGTGTTACCGATCCGAACCCGGCGGGCGATGGGCCCACGCCGCCTCGCCGATCTCCGTGACGACGGACCGATGGCGCGGCGGAAACTTAATATTCTTCATGACTTATATCAGTCGTCGGCGTCGCTCGCAAGTTCTTTCCTGGCGTCGGCGGGGGCGCTGTCGTGATAGAGTTCAGCGCGTTTGCGAAGGAAGTCCGCCTCGGATCGCCGACCGCTTCGATCGCAGGCGTCGGCCAGGATCTGATGGCACATTGCGGCCTTGGGTGAGTCGAGCAGTTCGGCGCGGCGCACCTTGTTCGGCAGGTCGATCAGGATGTGGTCGTAGGCGTCGAGCGCCGCGTCACAGCGCAGACGAATCGGCAGCAGCAGCAACTGCTCTGACAGGGGCACGCCGGGATCGCCCAGCGGAATGGGTTCGATCGCGCGACGCGCGGCTTCGGGGTTGTGCAGTTCGAGCATGCAGTCGGCGAGCAGGATCCGGCAGATGCGGGACACGCCGCGAAGCGCGCCCTGTCCCAGTTCGATCACGCCGGCGCTGAGGGCCGCGGCCGTTTCGTATTCGCGGCGGCCGTGGGCGACGACGGCGAGATTATGGCAGGCGAGCAGCTTGCCGCGACGATGCAGGTTAAACGCCAGGGCGGCCGTGCGAAGTTGCTGTTCGGCAAGGTCCAGCCGGCCCGTCGCGATGTAAACGGCGGCCTGGTTGGCCTCGCGCGTCTGGCGCAGCCCCAGGATGACAAACAGAATCCAGACGCCGGCGCTGGCGACAGACAGCGCCCAGAGCATTTTGCTTTGCTCAGGCGTCGTCCATGCGCTGGCGGCGCCGACGGATGCGACGACGATGAGGGCCAGAATGCCGACTTTCCACACGCTCGCAAAGAGAATCTGGCGCCGGAGTGTTCGAATCAGTCTTGAGGCTTCGTTCTGTGTCACAGCGGATGCTCCGCGGCCGGATACGCCTGGCTCACGTCGCGGGCGATTTCAAACCGCTCGAGGATCTTGTTGGGCGTCACGAGCATCGTCGCGTCATTCCAGTAGCGCCTGGCGCGATCCGGCATGTTCAGCCGATGGAACGCCGCCGCAACCAGCGCATAGGCGAAGCCCGCTCGCGTTGACAGATGGCGCCGGAAGAGGGCGATGCGATCATCGATGTTCGCGATCGCATCCGCATAGTGGCCCATGAACACCTGCTGGTGCAGTCGGATCACTTCGTACACGGCGCGAAGCGACGCCGGCATCTGTATCTGCTGAAGCCGATCGAGCAGGTCGACGGCGTCCGTCAGTTCCTCATTGCGCAGCTTGGCCGAGGCGAGGGCGAGCTGCGCCTGCTGGAGCAGTGGGGCGTCGCCGATGCGTTCGCGCAGCAGGCGCTCGTAGATGTGCGCCGCGGCGTCATAGGACCGCTTCCGTTCGGCGAGCGACGCCAGGAGGACCATCGTGCGACCGCGATCGGCGTCGCTGCGAATCGGATGGCGAACAAGGTGGGGCAGTATCGCCTCGACGGCCGCCCAGTCTTCGAGCTGCGCGTGATCCCACGCGGCCGAAATCGCCGTCGTGACGTGGCGATGCCGGCGGGCGCGCCGCCAGCTCAGCAGAAGCAGCACGAACATCAGCGCCCAGGGCGCGACGATGACCACGCGTCCTTCAAAACTGTCGAGGTCGATTGTGAAGAGAAACGGAACCAGGATCGCCGCGAGCATCAGGCCCATGACGAAGAATGAGGCGTGGTTTTCTCGCGGATTGCGCCGCGTCGCGACGAATGCTCGATCGGCGGTATCGATGTCAATTCGCTCCATTGCAGTATCATAGCCGATGGCGCTGTTTCAACACGGTCGCGAATCGGCCGTCGGCGCGACGTGAGGTCCGAAATCCGCGATCCGGGACTGTTCGGGCGGATTTTCAATCGATCGACAGATGCGCCTTGTTACGCGCCTGGCGCCTGTCACATCGTTTTCGGGCCTGGCCTGAGTAAATCGCTGGCGATCGATGATCGCCGGGAGCCGCCTATGTCCGTTCGAGCGATGTATGAGAAAGACGCCGACCTGTCGATTCTTGCGACGAAGCGATTCGCCGTCATCGGCTACGGTAACCAGGGCCACGCCCACGCGCTGAACCTCCGGGACGCCGGCGCGAACGTCATCGTGGGGCAGCGCCCGGGCGCCAGCTTCGACCGCGCCGTCGCCGATGGTTTCGCGCCGGTCGACGTCGAGACGGCGGTCGCCCAGGCCGACGTCATCGTTCTGGGATTGCCGGACGAGGACATCGGGCGGGTTTACGATCGCCACATCGCCTCCGGATTGCGGGCGGGTCAGGCGATCGGATTCGTCCACGGCTTTGCGGTCCGATTCTGTCTTGTCGAGGCGCCGACCGGCGTGGATGTGATCATGGTCGCGCCGAAGGGGCCCGGCGCCCTGGTGCGTTCCGCATTCGAGCGCGGCGGAGGTCTCACATGCATCGTGGCCGTGGATCGGGACGCGACCGGCCGGGCGCGCGACATCGCGCTGGCCTGGGGCGCCGGCGTGGGCGGCGGGAAGGGCGGCATGATCGAGGCGACGTTCGCCCAGGAATGCGAGTCGGACCTGTTTGGTGAACAGACCGTGCTGTGCGGCGGCGTCCAGGAACTCATGAAAATGGCCTTTGAATTACTGGTCGAGGCGGGGGTCCCCGAGGAACTCGCGTACTTCGAGTGTATTCACGAAGTGAAGCAGGTCGTGGATCTGCAGTACACCGACGGTCTGGCGGGAATGCGGCGCCGTATCTCCAACACGGCTTCCTACGGTGGATTGACGCGGGGGCCCCGGATCATTGATGACAGCGTGCGTCGGCGAATGCGGGATGCGCTTCGCGAGATCCAGCAGGGCGAATTCGCGCGGGAGTGGATCGCGGAATGCGAGGCGGGTAAACAGCGGCTGGCGTCGCTGGAGGCGGCTGAGGCGGCGCATCCGAGCGAGTCGGCGGGGCGGGCCGTGAGATCACTCGCGGCCGGAGCGATCCGATCGCTCTGATCCGGAATGAGAACCTGAAAGAAGGGGGGGAAATGCGGCTGAGAGGAGTCGAACCTCCACGACCTTGCGGTCACTGGCACCTGAAGCCAGCGCGTCTGCCAATTCCGCCACAGCCGCGGCATTTCGGGTCCCGAACTCCCGAAGCGTGATTCGCCGGTCAGGCACCGCTTCGTCGTTCGAGACGCGACAATCTAAGCGCCCTTGCAATCCTAGGCAAGCCAACTGTTTGCACAATTTCCGTTGACTGTTTCGGCGTCGTCGCCGGCGCCCAATCGGGGCCCCGCGCCGGCCGGTTGCGACGATGTCGCCGCGTCATGCAGCGGTGGCGCATGGCGCGAGGCGGGGCGGATGGCGTCGGCGGCGTCGTATCGGCCCGTTCCGACGACGGCCAGTGGGTGGATTCCCATTGATTTCTTCGCACGTCGGGGTAGCGAAACGTACGGAGCGAAGGTACGCTACGAGGTTTGTGGTTGCGGTTTCGACATAGTCGATGACCGTGTCTGACGGCCCTCAGGGGGGCGTCGGTTGGCGTCCGGCGTTCGAAGTGGATCATCGGAGCGAGCGATCTCCGACTTGGTGGAAAGCGGCAAGTCTCGGCGGCGTGTCAGTTTCTTCATCAATCCCGCCCATTCAGATGACCGACACTGATATACAGGTCGATTGTTGTCGTCGCGCGCGCCCAGCGGACGGCGTCGCTGCGAACGCATTTGGACTGGCTATGATGCAGGAGGTGTCGTGGGGTTTTCGGACTGCGAAAACCGCGCCTGCGGCAGCTCCTTTTGACTCGGCGGTTTAGACGGCACAGAAGCGCCGTCGATCGGACAATGGCGGCAGGAACATCGGACTCGACGAAATGACAACGCAGACGAAATCTCCCAAGAGCGTCGAACAACGAACGGATGTGACGATTCGATTCGCCGGCGACTCCGGCGACGGCATGCAGCTGACGGGCACGCAATTCACGCGCACGTCGGCGATCTTCGGAAATGACATCAGCACGTTTCCGGACTATCCGGCCGAAATCCGAGCCCCGGCGGGGACGCTGGCCGGTGTGTCGGGTTTCCAGGTGCACTTCGGCAGCGAAGAACTGCACACGCCGGGTGACGATGTCGACACGCTCGTGGCGTTTAACCCCGCGGCGCTCAAGAAGAACATCGCCGATGTCGTCGATGGCGGTCTCGTGATCGTCAACGAAGACAGCTTCGGCGCGACGGATCTGAAGAAAGCGGGCTTCGAAGCCAATCCGCTCGAGGACAACTCGCTCAGCAAGTACCGGCTCATCAGGATCCCGGCGACCAAGCTGACGAAGGAAGCCCTGAAGGATTCGCCGCTCGGCGCCCGCGCCGTCGATCGCTGCAAGAACTTCTTTGCCCTCGGGCTCGTGAGCTGGCTGTACGGCCGGCCGCTCGAACCCGTGGTCGAGTGGATCGACAGGAAATTCGGCAAGAACCCGGATGTCGCCGACGCGAACAAGGCCGTTCTCAAAGTCGGCCACGCCTTCGGCGAGACCTGCGAGTTTTTCGAACATACGTATCGCGTGGACAAGGCGTCGCTGCCCCCCGGCAGGTACCGGCGGATTGCGGGCAATGAGGCGACGGCCCTCGGCCTGATCGCCGCCGCCAACCTGGCCGGTAAGGATCTGTTCTACGGCAGCTACCCGATCACGCCGGCGTCGGATGTCCTTCACGCCCTGTCGCGATACAAGCACTTCCGCGTCAAGACCTTCCAGGCGGAGGATGAGATCGCGGCCATCGCTTCGGCGATCGGCGCCGCCTTCACGGGCGATCTCTCCACGACGGGCACCAGTGGTCCGGGGCTCGCCCTGAAAGGCGAGGCCCTCGGCCTGGCCGTCATGACGGAGCTTCCCCTGGTCATCGTCAACGTCCAGCGCGGCGGTCCGAGCACCGGCCTGCCGACGAAGACGGAGCAGGCGGACCTCTTCCAGGCGATGTACGGCCGAAACGGTGAGTGTCCGCTCGTCGTGATCTCGGCGAACTCGCCCTCCGATTGTTTCGACGCCGCCATCGAGGCGTGTCGCATCGCCATTCGCCACATGACGCCGGTCATCCTTCTGACGGACGGCTACATCGCCAATGGTGAAGAGCCCTGGTCGATTCCGGATGTGAGCAAGCTGGCAAAGATCGAGGTGAAACACCCGACGGAGCTGAACTCCAACGGCGACGGCGAGCCGCACTACCTGCCCTACAAGCGGGATGAGAATCTCGTCCGGCCCTGGGCGATTCCCGGCACGCCGAATCTCCAGCATCGGATCGGTGGTCTTGAAAAGCAGGACGGCACGGGCAACGTCAACTACGAGCCGATGAACCACCAGCACATGATCGACACGCGTGCGAAGAAGGTCGCGCTCGTGGCGAAGGACATTCCGGAGCAGGGGGTCGAAGGCCCCGAAGAGGGCGATGTGCTGGTCGTGGGCTGGGGCGGCACCTACGGCGCCCTCAAGAGCGCCTGCCAGCGCGTCCGGGCCCAGGGCAAAAAAGTCGCCCACTGCCATATTCGACATCTCAACCCGTTCCCGTCGAACCTGGGTGACGTGTTGAAGCGATACAAGAAAGTGCTCGTGGCGGAACTCAACTGCGGACAGTTGCGTTTCATTCTTCGGGCGTCGTTCCTCGTGGATGCGGCGGGCCTCAACAAGGTGCAGGGCAAGCCGTTCCTCATCTCCGAGGTGGAAAACAAGATCAACGAACTGCTGGCCAAGTAGTCTCAAAGGATACGGAAACGGAATCATGTCGACCGAAGCGCTGCCGCAACTGACGGCGAAAGATTTTGCGAGCGACCAGGAAATCCGCTGGTGTCCCGGCTGCGGAGACTACGCCATCCTGGCCCAGGTCAAGAAGGTCATGCCCGAGCTGGGCATTCCGCGCGAGAAAGTGGTGTTCGTGTCGGGCATCGGCTGCTCCAGCCGCTTCCCGTATTACATGAACACCTACGGGTTCCACTCGATCCATGGCCGGGCCCCGGCCGTGGCGACGGGCGTGAAAGTCGCCAACCCCGATCTGACGGTCTTCATCGTCACAGGTGACGGTGACGGCCTGAGCATCGGTGGCAACCACCTGATCCATGCGATCCGCCGGAACCTCGACGTCAACATCCTGCTCTTCAACAACCGGATCTACGGCCTGACGAAGGGGCAGTACTCCCCGACGTCGGAACTCGGCAAGAAGACCAAGTCAACGCCGATGGGCAGCGTCGATAACCCGCTGCATCCGCTGTCGATCGCCATCGGCGCCGAGGCGTCGTTCGTGGCCCGCACGGTCGATCGCAACGTTCAGCACATGGCCGAAGTGATCAAGCGCGCCGCCGAGCACAAGGGCACGTCCTTCATCGAGATCTACCAGAACTGCAACATCTTCAACGATGGCGCCTACCTGTTCGCCACGGAGAAGGATCAGAAGGACGACACGACGCTCTACATCGAGCACGGCAAGCCGATGATCTTCGGCAAGGAGAAGGACAAGGGTATCCGCCTCAATGGCATCGAGCCCGAGATCGTCTCCCTGAAGGACGGCAGCGTGAAGGAAGACGACCTGCTCTTCCACGACGAGAAGCTGGCCGAACCGAGCCTGGCCTACCTGCTCAGCCGCATGCGATATCCGGAGTTCCCCGAGCCGATGGGCGTGCTCCGATGCGTCGATCAGCCGCTCTTCGAACAGGGCATGCACAGGCAGATCGAGGACGCCATCAAGGCCAAGGGCCCCGGCAAGCTCGAGGATATTCTCTGCGAAGGCGATACCTGGACGGTCTGACCCGACCAGGCCCGGCCGGCGGACCGACGGGAACCCCCTGAATTATCCAAGGCCGTTTCGCGCGTCGTCGCGGAGCGGCCTTTGTCATGCGCCGCCAATCCGATTAGAACACGCGTTGATTCGACCGCGGTTTCGGCCGAACGTGACAATCCGAGTAAGTGAGAGACCGCACAGTGACAACGACGATGACGACGAAGAACGACCCCATTCCGCTTCTTGACCTGCGAGGCCAGTACGAGCCGCTGCGTGAGGAAATCCGCGCCGTGATGGATCGCGTCTGCGATTCGCAGTGGTTCATCGGCGGTCCCGAGATCGACGCCTGCGAGAAGGAGATCGCCGAGTACTGTGGATGTCAGTTCGGCATCGGCATGAGCTCCGGAACGGACGCGCTGCTCTGCGGGATGATGGCTCTCGGCATCGGTCCGGGCGATGAAGTCGTTGTTCCGAGCTTCACGTTCTTTGCGACCGCCGGATGTGTCTCACGGCTCGGCGCGACGCCCGTCTTCGCCGACATCGATCCTGACACATACAACCTGACAGCGGCCAATATCAAGTCGAAGCTGACGGACAAAACGAAGCTGATCATCCCCGTGCACCTGTTCGGTCAGTGCGCCGAGATGGACGAGATTCTCGCTCTGGCGTCTTCGCGCGGGATCGCCGTCATGGAGGATTCCGCCCAGTCGATCGGCGCCGTGTACAAAGGTCGCAAGGCCTGCTCAATGGGGAATCTGGGGACGCTGTCGTTCTTTCCGAGCAAGAATCTCGGGGCCTTCGGCGACGGCGGCATGATCGTCACCAACGATGAGAACCTGGCGCACATGTGCCGGCTCCTGCGCAATCACGGCGCCGAGCCGAAGTACTATCACTCGCACACCGGCGGCAACTTCCGGCTCGACGCGCTACAGGCCGCCATCCTCCGTGTGAAACTCCCGCATCTCGACGCCTGGTCCATCGGCCGGGCGGAGAACGCCTGCAGGTACAACGCGCTGCTCGACGGGACGCCGGTCAAGTGTCCCGTGATCGCCAGAGGAAACACGTCGATCTACAACCAGTATGTCATCGCGGCGCCGAATCGCGACGCGCTCCGCAAACACCTGGCCGAACGTGGCGTGGCGACGGAAATCTACTACCCCGTACCGCTGCACCTTCAGGAGTGCTTCCGGCAATATGGCGGCGGGCCGGGCGATCTGCCTGTCTGCGAGAAGGCGGCCGGCGAGGTCCTGGCGCTGCCGATCTATCCGGAACTGTCGGACGAGCAGCTGGAACGCGTCGCCGCCGAGATTCGCGCGTTCTACGCCTAGGCTGATCGCCCGCATGAATTGACTTGCCATGATCTGGATCCCGCTCGCCGCTTTCGCTGGATGCCTCGTGACTGGTCCGCCCGTTCGGCGCGCCGCCATTCGACTCGATCTCTTCGATCGTCCCGATGGCGGGCTCAAGCCGCACCAGAATCCCATCCCCTATCTCGGGGGCGTGGCCATCTGGATCGGCTGGCTTGCCGGCATGCTGACGGGTGTTGCGACTGGCGAACTGGGTTCGACGCCGGCCCTGGCGATTGCGGCCGCGATGACGATCCTGATGACGCTCGGCCTGATTGACGACATTCGGCACCTGCCGCCGAAGCTCCGACTCCTCGTACAGACGCTCACGCCGATCGTGATCGTGTGGGCGGGCGTGGGGGTCGTCGCGCCGAACCTGCTTCTCGCCGATATGTCGATTGAGCAGGGCGTCAGCGATGGCTGGATCGCGGGAGTGCTGACGACGCTGCTGGCCGCGTTCCTCTTCGCCGGCGCGACCAACGCGACGAATCTCATCGACGGCCTCGACGGTCTCTGTGCGGGCGTACTCGGGATCTGTGCGGCGGGATTTGCCTTTTTCTTCTACACGCAGCGCAGCGGGGTGGCGGCCCCACTGGACTCGGCGACGATGGGACTCTGCGTGAGCCTGTGCGTGCTCGGCGCCTGTGCGGCGTTTCTCATCTTCAACTTTAACCCGGCGTCGATGTTCATGGGGGACAGCGGTTCGCTCCTGCTGGGGGGCTCGGCGGGCCTGATGCTGCTGCTGGCCGCGGCGATCCAGTCGTGGCGGGGGCTCGTTGTCGGCGTGCTGATCTTCGGTTTTCCGATTTACGACATGGGGCTCGCGATCACGCGGCGAAAACTCAACGGAAAGCCGCTGTTTATCGGTGACAGAAGCCACTTCTACGATCAGCTGCGGGACCGCGGGCTGTCCGTCCGGCAGACTGTGATTCGATGCTACGCGCTGGCCGCCACGCTCGTCGTGCTGGGGAACCTCGTCATGCTGATTTCAGGTCCCTGGTTCGTGATACCCGCCGTTCTGATTCCCGCCGTCGCCGGCGCCGTGAGCGTTCAGCTCGGCCTGCTGCGCGTCGACGATACCGCCGCGCGATCGACTCGCGGCGGGACCAGCGTCTGAATGTCCGCAAACTCCCGCAACGATATGCGGTCCATTCGCGGAGGACTGCAACAATTCCACAACACGGACCGCGCGACGACCGATGAAGCTGCTGAGGGGAAAGCGGCGCCATCCGTCTGCGGGGAGATACGCCAATGATGACCGCGGGGGCCTCGGTTCATCGTGACGCGGCGCCGGTTGTGAACGGCTCCAACAGCCTTTCGGCGTCGGCGGATCGCACTGCGCCGCCGACGCGGACAGGCCCCATTCGCCTTCTGACCTACAACATTCTCTTTGCGCGAAAGTGGCGTGAATCGCTTGCCGTGATTCGCGACGCCGACGCCGACGTCATTTGTCTCCAGGAAGTGGTCCCGGAAGATTCGCTGCACGAATCGGACTGCGGGATCGAGCGTATCATCGACGACATCGGCATGCCGTGTGACTTCGCCTGGCTCTGGGGCAAGGGTCAGAAGCGGCTTGGAAACGCGACGTTTGCGAGGGATGGCGTCACGGCGCGCGAGATTCTGAAGGCCCGGCCGACGCCCGCCTACGGGCTCGCCAATCGCGTCGACGTCGCGGGCGCGCAGCTGACGATCGCAAATATACATTTGTCGCCAATGTGGGGGCCGGCGCCGCTGATGTTTCTTCCGTCGGAGTGCTTTCGTCGGATGGAGGCCACGCATCTTTCGCGATGGAGTCGCGGCGCGACGGGACCGATCGTGGCGGCGGGAGACTTCAACACGTTTCCGCATGCGCCCGCCTATCGCCGGATGGCCTCGGAATGGACGGACGCGCGAAGCGCATCGACATCGCGTCAGCCGCCGACGCGTCCCACGTACGGCCTTCCCTTCGTCATCGATCACATCTTTGTCCGCGGCGCCGCCGAAATCTGTGACTACACAGTGATTGCGGGCGGCGGCTCCGATCATCGGGCCGTCCTGGCAACGCTCAAACTGCCCTCCGAAAACGCTTTTGTCACAGGCGAAAGTCGAGTATGATGCTCGCGAGACCCTTGAATATCGCACAAAGCGAATCCGAAGAGAACGGGACGAAGGGACGCGCTCTCCGTGATCACAAAGTCGACCAACCTCAAACGCAAGCTCAGCGAGAACGTCAAACGTGTGCGCGATCGGATTGCCGCCGCGTGTGATCGCGGTTCCCGGGATCCCGCCGGCGTCAATATTGTCACAGTCACCAAATACGTTGACATGGAAGTCGTGCGCGCCGCGATCGAGATCGGTCTCGTCGACATCGGCGAAAGCCGTCCGCAGCAGCTCAATCAGCGAGCCGGCATGCTGCATGAGCTCGCCGAGCGCAAGGCCGTTCTCGGCGGGAAGGATGAGATTGTCCGGCCGCGATGGCACATGATCGGCCATCTCCAGCGAAACAAAGTCAAAATGGTCGTGCCGTGGGTCGAGCTGATTCACAGCGTCGACAGTCTGCGACTCGCCGAGGATCTGCACCTTCAGGCGTCGAAACTCGGGAAGCGCGTCGACATTCTTCTTCAGGTCAACACGAGTGGCGAGCGAACGAAGCACGGCGTCGCCGTCGGCGCTGTCACGCATCTGGCGGAGCACTTTCGCGAGTGGCCGGGCATTCGGCTCTGCGGCCTGATGACGATGGCGCCGCTCGAGTGCACGCCCGACGAGCTTCGTCTCTATTTCAATCGGCTGCGCGACGTCTTCGACGATCTGCGCGGCGAGCGCTTCGTCGGTCCGGAGTTTCGCCATCTGTCGATGGGCATGAGCACGGACTTCGATGTCGCCGTTGAATGCGGCGCCACGATCATCCGCCTTGGCTCAACCTTGTTCGAAGGTGTTGCGGCGGGCCACGAAATTCACGACGAGATTGACGCGTGAGCCTGATCGATCGGGATTTGTTCGAGATCTGGCGATGGACGCTGGCCGTCGCATGTTCGCTCTACGCCCTGTTCGTCACGCTGCGCTGGCTCGCCGGCTGGCTGACCTACCTGGGGCAGCCCCTGCGTGAACGGACCCTCATTCGGCGATACATCGTTCTGCACCTGCTCCGGCTTCGCGGAAGTCGATTTCGCGCCGAGCTGCTGAAGATCGTCGCGTACAGCGCGGCGATCGTCGTCGTCTATTGGTTGCACGAGTACATCTAGCCCACCGGAGTCGCCTCGCGCCGGCCTGGCGAATTCAACTTGCTCTACTGGTCGATTTACATTCTCGTCAGCGGAACGCTCGCCACGTGGGCGACGCGGCTTGTGCTCCTGAACGTGATCGATCGTATCGTACCGACGCTGCGCCCTGCGCCCGGCGGCGCGAACGAGACCGTGGCGAGGCCGTCGCTGAGTGTGCTCGTCGCGGCGAAGGACGAGGCCGCCAACATCGAGGCGTGCGTGCGTTCGCTCTTCGATCAGGACTATCCCGGCCTGGAAATCGTCTGTGTCGATGATCGCAGCGCGGACGACACGCCGGAGATTCTGCGCCGACTGGCGGCGGAGGACGCGCGGCTGAAATACGCCAGCGTCACGTCGCTGCCCGATGGATGGTTCGGCAAGAACAATGCGATGCGCCAGGCCGCCGAGCTGGCGACGGGCGACTGGCTCTGCTTTACCGACGCCGACTGCGTGATGGAATCGCCGCACACGTTGTCAACGAGCGTGCGCCACGCCACGGAGGCCGGCGCCGACTTCCTGTCGATCCTCCCCGAACATGAGGCGGTATCGACCTGGGAACGCATCGTCCAGCCGGCGTGCAGCGCCGTCATGATGCTCTGGTTCAGTCCGATCGCCGTGAACCGAGGGCGCGTCGCCTACGCCAACGGCGCCTTCATGCTGATGCGACGATCCTGCTACGACGCCATGGGTGGTCACGCGGCGGTTCGTCAGGAAATCAACGAGGACATTCATCTCGCGCGCCGCGCGCGAGCCGCGGGCCAGCGACTTGTGGTCACGGCGGGTCGCGGTCTCTATTCCGTGCGAATGTACGACACGTTCGCACGGCTCTGGTCCGGATGGACGCGGATCTTTGCCGGGTCCTTCGCGAAGAAGTGGCACATCGTGCGGGCCATTGTCGTGTTGTCGTATTTCACGTTCCTGCCGTGGAGCGTGTTTGTTCTGACGGCGTCGGTTCCCGCGTGGCGGGAATACGCCTGGACGGGACTGACGACGATTGCGGCCGCCAGTTGTTTCTTCCAGCTGGCGACGATGTCGCTGCTCTATCGGCTGTGTCGCATTTCGATGGCCTACGGGATTCTCTATCCCTTCGGCGCCGTGATCGCGCTGGGGACGCTGCTGAATGCGATCAAGTGCGCCGCGGCGGGGGGATCATTCACGTGGCGCGGCACGCGCTATCGCAACGGCGTCGCCGAATCCTCGAAGGAAGCCGCCTGAGCGACTAGGCGCCGCCAAACTGCTCCAGGAAGGAAACCACCTGATGGGTGCTGAAGTCGAACGCCGTGCGCAGGCGATTCGCCGCCTCGTCGGCGCTCCACTGAATCGGATTGGGCCAGCGCGCGTCCACTTCGATGAAGAGCTGCTTGGGGTCTTCCATCAGTGACTCGACGCGCATCGTCGCCTGCCAGTGGGGCTGGCCTTCGCCCTGCACGGCGGGCAGCAGCAGCTTGAATCCGACGCCGAAGACGGGGCGGCCAAGCGGCTTGAGCTGGTCCTCCATTCGCATGCAGTGCTGACCGAGGAATCGACGGGAGTCGCCCGTTGCGGACTGCGCCGTCAGGCGAATCAGGCAGCCGGAGCCACCGATCATGAGCTGCGGCCGAAAGACGTCGCCGACGACGCCCATGGCGAGCTTCAGGTTGTCCTGAAACAGGTCGATCGGGCCCGTCGGGAACTGGTCCTCGAACGCCATCGCGTCCGGCTGGATCGTGAACTTCAGTTCGCTGCGGCGATCGTTCTCGGGTTGCGGGGAACTGAGCCGCCAGGCGTTCGCCGCGTACTCGTGGCGCTGCCAGTCGAAGCCTTCGTTCGCCTTCATCTGAAAGGCCTGGCGATGCTGCTTGTCCAGCGGAGCCTGCGGCGCAAATCGAATTCCGACGTGGATACCGCGCGTCTTGACGGTCTGCGGGAGCATTCGCGTGTCTCCTTTCGTTCGGCGCGCGCACGCGGGCTGCGGCGCGAGGGCGAATCGAATGAGATCAGTGGTTGTCGGCGGGCGTTTCGCTGGATTCGGCCGGCGCGTCGGTGGACGCGTCCGGCGTATCCCCTTCAGCGTCCGTCGCGGCGGCGTCGTCCGTCGTGTCGGCGTCGTCCGTCGTGTCGGCGACTGTCGCATCCGGCGCGCTGACGTCGGCGGCGGGCGTGGTTTCGGTCATCGTCCCCATATCGCCGGTGTCGCCCGTCGGCGCGTTGAAGCTGAGCGGCGCGGCGGGGACAGGTTCGGAAAAGACGATTTTCTCCGCCCATTCGTTCATGTGGGCCAGGCGGTATTCGGCTTCGTTGACGATGGGCGTCTTCTTCAGATTCGCGTTGGCCGTCACTTTCTCGTAGTAGCCCTTCGCCTTGTCGAAGTCGCCATCGTCTTCGGCGAGGGCGCCGAGACCGATGAGTGCGCGGCCGAGGGCCGTGACGTCATTGCCGGGGTTCGCGACGATGGCCTCGAACGCCTCGCGAGCTTTTGCCTTGAGCTCCTTGCGAGCGTCGGGATCGGGCGCCTTCGTTTCGTCGCGATTCTGGATCAACTCGAAGATCGCCGTCTGGCCGATCTTGAGGTAGGCGCTGCGCGTGATTTCGGGCGTGACGTTGTCGCGGGCGACCTGCTCGAACTTCGCAATCTGCTCAGCGGGCGTCAGCTTGTCGGCGGTCGTGACGGAGAGTCTGGACCAGGCGTCGCTCTGAGCGTTGGCGCGCTGGTTCACGAACCATACGCCGATCGCGATGACGACGATGGCGCCGCCGATGATCGCCGTCAGCAGCGTCGCATTCTGCTTGACGGATTCCGAGACTTTCTCGATCTGCGTCGAGAGTTCATTCGTTTGCAGTTCGTGCCGCCTGTCGCTTCGCATCGATTCGTCCGGCCATTCGGGCCGGCCTCGCAGGGGAGTCGGGGTTCTAGTCCTTGGCGGCGATGACGACGCTTACCCGGGTCTTCGGACCCCAGAAGCCGCCGGGCATCTGATCGACCCGGACTTCGCACTTCTCGCCGGCCTTCTCGTAGTTCAACACATAGACGCCGTTTTGCAGACGCTCGTCGACAAATTCCCAGTCGAACGTCGGCATTAATTGCTTGTAGAAATCGTTGACCGGCTGCGGTTTTTCGTCGCCCACGTAATAGTGCTTGACGGCGCGCTCGCCCGGTCGGTTTTCGTGCGTACTCTTACGACGATCCAGCTCAAAATCCGCCGGAACCGGCACATCCACGACATAGGAGCGTGGTCGCGCCGGCAGAACGGTATTCGTGCCGCTGGTGCGAGGGCCACAACCAGGCGTGACGCCGGCAAGGGCGCACAACAGGATGGCGGCCGTCAGTCTCTTCGCGGGTGCAAACGTCGAACGCGTCAATGGTCTATCCTCGCGTTGTAACCCGCTAGCGGTCATACGCTTATCGTCTCAAGCCCAACAAGGCTAATCCGCACGGCAGGGAGTGTCAAACCGGCCGAACAGGAGCGCAGACCGCAGGCGCGGGCGGGCGGAATGCCATTCTCAGCATCGGCGAGCCGATGGGGGCGCCTTGATCTGGAAGGCTGGAAAGGGCGATTTTGTCGGACTACTCGGCGCCGGTTCGCCCGGAGAGCCGTCTTCGGGCGCTGTCGGCGACCCGAATGGCCTGTCAGGACGCGGGCGCCCGTTCCTCGCGCGCGGAGAAAGCGGTCGATGACCGCGTTTGATGGCGCCTCGGCGATTCGCATCTGTCGAAAGCTGAGACGTGGGATTCCTTTCGAACGCTGTCGCAGGAATGAACGCATGGCGCAGGCCGGGCGCCCGCGGACGGCGCCCTGGTCGCCGAATGCGGCATGGCGGCGAACGCGTCGCGTTTCACTATAATTTCACTCACGAAGGAAGCGGTTTCGGGCATTGCATCCGGAGGTCAACCAACGATGACGTCCGCCGGGCTGGTGATTTTCTTTCTGATTGCGTTGGTCGTGACGAAGGGGATCGTCGTGACGGTTGCGAACGCGCAATGGCCCCGGCGGCCGGCTTCGTCATTGAATCCTGACAGACCGGACGCGATGCGCTCGGCGGCGCTGGGCCATTTGCCTGCGTCGGGCTGTCGTATCTGCCAGCATCCGGAGTGCGGCGGCGCGAATCGACCGCACGCGAAGTACTGCGGAAACTGCGGCCGAATTCTCCGGGTGTATGACGACTGATCCGCGGCGGGGGCGTGTCTGTCGTGGATCGGTAAGATGACAGGGCCGGAGCGGATTCGCGATCGGATCCAGGCGGGAGGTTATCATGTTCGCAAGCGGCGCCATCTTCGCGTATGTCGCGTTCGCGATCGTCGCGACTGTCGTCTTCAAGCCGCACGTCAGCGGCGCTTTGGATCGACTCGCGCGCCGACGCCTGGAAAGACCGCGCGAGGACGATTATTACGAAACACTGCGGTCGCCGTCGCGGGCGAAGGCGCTGGCGTCGGGCGGGCGTGCGTGTCCTCGAGACAACTGCGACGCCGTGAATCGACCGACAGCTCGATACTGCGCAATGTGTGGCCGGTCGCTCACGGAAGATGGCGATTGATGGCCTGTTTCATGGCGCCCGGTTCGATTCTGCGAACCGCCGGCGCATTCACGCGTAGGAAATCCGTCGCGGCCGCCCGGGCGGCCGCCGCGCATCCGAGAATCCGGAACGCCGATCACTTTTCAGAGAGGACTTTGCCGATGACTTGTTCGCTTCGAGGCGCCGTGTCGTGTCTAATCCTGTTGGGAATCATCGGGCCGCTGGCGTCATCGCGCGCTGACGAGCCCGGGCAGGGAGAGAAAAAGAAGCGGGCGGACATCTACGATCGCAAGGCGGACGGCGAGAAGCAGATCGCCGACGCGCTCGTCGAGGCGAAGCGGGACCACAAGCGCGTGTTGCTCCAATTCGGCGCCAACTGGTGCGGCTGGTGTCACAAGCTTCACAACCTGTGCGCGTCTGACAAGGAAATCGCCCACGAGCTCCTGTATGAGTACGTCGTTGTCCTGATCGACGTCGACAAAGTGGATGGCAAGCCCCACAACCAGAATGTCGTCGAGAAGTACGGCAATCCCGTCAAACACGGACTGCCCGTCCTCGTCATCCTCGATGAGGATGGCAAGCCACTGCACACGCAGGACACGGGCAAGCTGGAGGACGGAGATCATCACGTTCCGGCAAAGGTGCTGGAGGTCCTGAAGGAGTGGAAGGCGACGCCACCGACGGCGGACGAAGCGCTGGCGGCGGCGCTGGCGAAGGCGAAGGCGGAGAAGAAGGCCGTCTTCGTGGACTTCTCGGCGCCGTGGTGCGGCTGGTGCCATCGGCTCGACGCTTATCTGCATCAACCGGAGATCGCCAGGGTCTTTGACGCGGTGTTCGTCAGCGTGAAGATCGACGTTGATCGCTTCAGGGGCGGCAAGGAGCTCAACGCCAGGTATGGCGGCGACAGGGCGGGGCTGCCGTTCTTCGCATTCGTCGACGCGGAAGGGAAGAAGATCGGCGATTCGATCGCAACGCCCGGCGGAAACGTCGGCTATCCCGTCAAGGACGAGGAAGTCGCCCACTTCATCGCGATGGTCCGCAGGGCGGCGCCGACGCTGACAGACGCGCAGGTCAAAACGCTTGAGGACAAACTGAAGGAAAAGCCCGAAGCGGCGGGGCGTTGAAACTGCTGGTCGACGGCGTGGCGCCGACAAGGGGTGAAGATCTGCCCCCGTGTGCCACGGCTCTCAAGGAGTGTTGGCGGGTGGCATGCTCCCCCTCCGAGGGGAGACTGTCCGGGAATTGTGTCGCCCTTTCAGGGCTAAACCCGAGGAAAAA
>DAOPJV010000054.1:0-49819 GCA_035399845.1 Phycisphaerae bacterium
CCGCTATGCGGTCTCCGCTCCACCCGTGGCTAAAAACTGACGCTCCTTCGGAGCTATGTTGGCCTTGGCTGGGTGGCATGCTTGCCCCAAAAGGCAAGCATGGGAAGTCGCGAAGACGTAGGCGTGACAGGGCCGACCAGAGTCAGCGACCGCGTCTCCATGCTCCCCTGGAAGGGGGAGCATGGAGACGCGGTCGGTGGAGCCCTCGAAACGCAATGCGCCGCAATGGCTTCCGCCTTCGTTCCTGCGTTTGATTGAGCCCGGCGACCGCATTCCTTATCATGCGAGCAGATCGGGCTGGTTTCATGGGCGGGGAATTTTCCCGCCGCCGGCCGGGCCACATCCACATCTGCGGCGGAAGCGAACAATGTCTTCATCGCGACTGCAATGGCTGCCATTGACAGGACTGGTTCTACTTGCCCTGAGCGCATCCACGGCGTGGGCTCAGGATTGCGACAACAACGGTGTTCCCGATGCGATGGAATTGTCGGGCGGGGACTGCAACACCAATGGCGTTCTCGATCGTTGTGAGGCGGGCGAACCCGTTACGCGTCTTCTCGCGGACGACGCCCACTCCTCGCAGCGACTCGGCCAGGCGGTAGGCGTCAGCGGACTGACGGTTGCCGCAGGGGCGTATGGGGATAACGACCAGGGGAGCTTCTCCGGCGCCGTATATGTCTTCCGTCGTCTGGATGGAGCGTGGTCACAGGAAGCCAAACTGCTTGCCTCCAACGGCGCCGCACAGCGACGACTCGGCTTGAGTGTCGCGATCGATGGCGATGTCATCGTTGCCGGCGCCCCGGAGTTGTCCAGTGGTCCCACGCAGGCGCGCGGCGCCGCATACATCTTCCGCAGGACGGGGGGCGCCTGGTCGCAGGAGGCGTATCTCGTCGGCGCCGGGACCGACAGCCTTGACTACGTCGGGCAGGACGTGGACCTCAGCGGCGACACGGCGATCGTCGGCAGCCGTATCCGCAAGGTCTTCTTCTATCGATACAACGGCGCCAGTTGGCAGGAAGAAGAAATGCTGACGAACGACGGATACCGCTATGGCGAAGCCGTCAGCATCGACGGCGACACGGCGGTCATCGCCGACGAATTCGACAATGATGTCGAGTCGTTCAGCGGCGCCGTTTACGTCTATGATCGCGTGGGCGGCGATTGGTCAGAAACGACCAAGCTGAAGGCCTCCGACGCCGCCCCTGACGATCATTTCGGCTGTGACATCGATCTGAAGGGGGACCTGCTGATTGTTGGCGCCAATTCTGTCAGTGACGTCGACGTCGACGCGGGCGCGGCGTACATCTTCCGTCGCGTCAACGGTCTGTGGCAGGAAGAGGCGAAGCTGACGGCGCCCGACGGCGAACGCGACGATGAGTTCGGCGTGCGCGTCGCCATCGACAACGATCGGGCCGTCATCGGCACGACGCGCGACGACGTCGCCTACAAGGCCTACGTATTTCATTATTCGAACGGCGTCTGGGCCGCCCCGGAGATCATCCGTCAAACGGCGGACGGCAGCATTGACAGCAACAGCGACGGCAGTGGTGTTGCGATCGACGGCGACAGGTATGTCATCGGCATGAAGATCGATCCGTTCGTGGGATTGTTCGGCGGCGCCGCCTATGTGTATGACCGGGACGCTCATTCGGACTGCAACGCCGACGGTATCCTTGATGAGTGCCAGCTGGACGGCATGGATTGCGACAACAACGGCGTTCTCGATGTGTGCGAGCTGGCCGGAAACGACTGCAATGGAAACGGCGTGCTCGACGCGTGTGACCCGATCGACGCGGCGGCGTGCCCCGAAGCGCCGCGGCCGGAGGGCTGCGCCAATGGGGAATGGGCGCGGATCGGAGCGATGGGGCCCGACAGCATCGACGTTGAAGCGAGTCGAAATACCGACGTGTCCGACAATCGACTCGTCATCGGCGCCTTCTGGGACGATTCGGCCGGCGAGAATCGCGGAACTGTCTTCGTTTACCGACGTGATGGAACGACGTGGGTACCGGAAGCCCAGTTGTTTGCGCCGCCGGAGGACAATGCCGGCTACTTCGGTATCGCAACGCAAATCGACGGGAATGTGCTGGCCGTGACCGCTCGAGGGAGCGTCGATGGGACGTACCTCTACCACTTCGTCAATGGCGAATGGCAGTTGCGACAGACGTTGTTGGCGCCGGGCGGGGCGTTCTACTCGAGCGATTACCAGATTTATGACAACTTCGGTGAGGTCATGGCGCTGGATGCGGATCGGCTCGTCATGTGCGTTACGAGCTTCACCGACCAGGCGGCGCCTTACCTTCGGATCTTCATCTACCACTATCTCCAGGATCATTGGGAGCTGGAGACGCGCATTGACGAAGACCAGTTCACGAATGCGCCTGGCGATGTCGCCATCGACGGCAATACGATTGTCTTTGGTTATCGAGTCCGGGTTGGGACGAACACTTACGAAGGTCGTGTTCGCATTTTCGAGCACGACGGCTTCGCCTGGAACGAATCGACGATTGAGGTTCCGGCGGGCGCGGACCTTGACGACTTCGGCCGCAGGGGCGTTACAGTTCGCGGTGATCGTGTTGTTGTTGCGGGCGGCACGACGTATGTCTTCGAGCCAGTCAACGGCGTCTGGACCTCGGTGAGTTCGGTTCAGTCAGAGTTCAACACGGGCGTCGCCCTGACGGACGATTTCCTCGCGATCGGCGGATCGACGGTCGACACGGGATTGTCCGTGACAGGCGCCGTGGGGATCTTTCGGGAAACGGGCGGGCAGTGGACGCTGACTGACCGGATCGATCCTCCGGATGAGGACGGCGCCTCCGGTTTCGGCGCTCGTTTTGTGGCGGATGGTCGGAAGATGCTCGTTACGGCGCGCGATCGTTACGGGGCGAGCTTCATCTATCGAACCAGGAACTTCCTTTACGAACTCGGGCTGGATTGCGACGGCAATGGGGCGCTGGACGACTGCGAAATCGCAAACGGCGCTCCGGATCTCGACGGTAACGCTCTCCTCGACGCATGCGGCGATCCTGACTGCGACCAGAACGGCGTGCCCGACGCTATCGAGCCTGACTGCGATCTGGATGGCGTCCCGGACGCCTGCGAAGTGGATCCGACCGATCCCGACGGCGATGGGCGTGTCTCCGACGACTGCGACGGGAATGGAGTTCCCGATGAATGCGAGCTGGCCGCCGGAGACTGCAACGGCAACCTGACGCTGGACGTGTGCGAGATCGCGGCCTGCGTGTCCGGCGGCGTCGATTGTTCGGACTGCAACGGCAACGGTCTGCTCGATTCGTGCGAGGGCCTGGCGGACTGCGATGGCGACGGATTCGTCGACGCGTGCGATCCGATGTTCGACGACTGCAATCTGGATGGCGTTCCCGATGCGTGCGAGCTGGCGGCGCCTTCGCCGGTCATCGAGTTTCCCGAACTGCTCCCAAGCCCGCAGTTCTACAACTTCGGGCGCAGTTTTGATCTCGCGAAGGGGCGGCTCGTTGTGGGTTGTCCGGAGGGGAGCCACACCACGCAATCGTACGAGCGGGCCTTCGTCTATCGCCGGACGGGCGACGGCTGGGAGGTCGATGCTGAGTTAACGCCGTCAGATGGCTACATCGGCGATCGATTCGGCGAAGTCGTTGCGATCGACGGAGACACGATCATTGTGCTGGCGCCGCGCCACGACTTTCGCGATGAGAATGGCGTGATCCTGGCGTCGAACCTGGGGGCAATGTACGTCTTTGAACTCGTCGACGGCGCCTGGCTGCAACGCGAGAAGCTGATGTTCCCCTACCTGCCGATTCTGGACATTCGATACGAAAACGGAATTCTCGGCTTCCGGACGACGAGCAACGTCTTCTTTGCGCGTCGGGATGGCAATGAGTGGTCATTGATGAAGGTCATTACGAATTCGGGGTCACAGACCGATCGGTTGGTTGGAGGGGGGCCGTTCGACATGGACGCGGGGCGCGTCCTGTTCGCGTCCACGAGCTCCCGGCTCGATATCTATCGGATTGAGGGCGACCAGGTGGTTTTCGAGCAGTCGATGACTCAATCAGTGACCGGCAGCCTGAGCCAGTCCGCGATCGATGTCGATGCGGACCTGCTCGCGATCGGCGATTCGATTGCGAATGGTCGCGGCGCCGTCTATCTCTATCGGCGCGTCGATGGCGTCTGGACGGCGCTGGATACGCTGACACCTCCGGCGGGAACGCTCTCCGGCATGCGGTTCGGCTTTGCGCTGGACATCGATGATGGGCGGCTTGCCGTCAGTGCGCCGTACCTGAACTACGGCGTTCCGCAGGCGTCCGGCGGCATCTACCAGTACGACACCGGATCCACTGGCGCGTCGCTGCAGCGCACCTTCGTTATCCCGCGCGCCGGGGTTGGGTCCCTGGGTCTCGGTGTTCTGGCGTCATCCGGGCGCGTGTTTGCGAGTTACGTGGATCTGAGCATTTCATCAGGCTCGCGTCAGGTGATCGAAGTGGGACTGAGCGACGACTGCAACGCCAATGGAACACCTGACACGTGCGAACGAACCATCGAGGGCATTCCCATGTTCGTCGACATCCTGCTCGCGCCGACGCCGACGGAGGGTTGCCAGTTCGACATGAACGGCGACGGTCTCGTCAACGGCGATGATATTCAGGGGCTGGTGGATGCTGTGGTTGGCGGGGCGTGAGCGGGTTGGAGGCGACTGACGGGCGATCCGTAATGAGTGAGGACGCGTTTGTTGAGTGAGTCGCCTGATAAGAGTGAACTCGGCGCGCAAGAGTCGAATGCGGCGCCGACGCCGGTCAGCGATCTTCACTGTCCTGTCTGCCGGTACAACCTTCGCGGTGTGGCGTCGAATCGTTGTCCGGAGTGCGGCCTTGATCTGACGGACGTCAAGCTGGGCGGGTCCCGGATTCCCTGGGTCCATCGCGACGAGATCGGGCATGTTCGAGCGTACTGGAAAACGGTGTGGCTCGTGTCTGCGCGGCATGCCGCCTTCGCGACTGAAATAGGCCGGCCAGGGCGTCTTGCGGATGCGATGCTGTTTCGCCGCCGGACGATTCGGACCCTTATCACGATGTTCGTGGTTATTGCGGCAATCTCAATCATCGGAGCCAGCCCCGGTATTGGCCGCAACAGGCCGAACTACGGCGAATTGGTGTTCTATTGGAGTATTGCCCTTATCGCGGTGCTGTGTTGCCTCTCGCTTCTGACGGCGATCCCCTACTATGCCCTGGGCGCTCGCGATGGGGATATCGAGCTTGAACAGCGGACCGCCGTTCTCAGTCTCTACGCCGTGTCGGCGCCGTTGGCGTGGATGTTCGTCGGTGGCGCGCTGGTGGCCGCAGGGCTGCCTGACGCAAGATTGATCTCAGGGGAGGCCTTCGACACAATACTGACGCCGAGCGGCGCATGTATCCTGGTCGTCGCCAATGTTCTGGCGGTCAATGCCGTCATTCGACTCATCAGGCGGGCAACGAACTCATCGCGACAATTCTGGTCAACGACTCTGAGGATCGGCGCATATTGCATCGGTAGTGTGGCGCTGACGTTGGTTGGAATCCCCGCCGCTTTCGTTCTCGTGGCCTTCGCGTATTACAGTTTTCGATAACGCGGCAGCCGCTGGTCTTCCGACAGATCAGGCGTCGGTCGATCGCCATTCAGAAAGAACACGAAGTCAAAGTCCTCGTTGTTCACTAACTGATCGCCGGGCGTCATGAACTTGCCTTGTTCATCAATCTGGTTCTGATTCACACTGTACAGCAGCGGCGGCTCGGCATCAGGCAGGTAGCGAATCGGTTCTGATTCCTTTGCAAATGGGTCAATCGGCAAAGTGTCGAGGTACTCGGGCGCGAGCTCGGCGAGCGCTGTCGGGCGATGGCCATGGTCGATTTCGAAGAGCCGGATTGCCAGCGCAATCGCCGTCATGCGCCTGTGAGCGATGTTCCTGTAAAGCAACATTGTGGGGCGCCGCATCGATGTCCCGAACATGTAGCTTGGGTAGAAGGCCATCGTTTGGATCGAATTCTCCTGCGTGTCCGGTCCGCAGAACGTTCCGTGGTCGGCCACTTTCGACCAATTGCGGGACATCCCGGCCTTCCGCGCCCCTTCGAGGTGGCGACAGACTCGGATCGTATCAAGGCGCCACGCGGGTTTGACAAACACGAGAACACCTGACGAATCGAGGTGAGTCAGGCCTCTCCTGTTTGCCGACGCAAGCAGGAACTCGATTGTATCGATGCATATGGCGCGTTCCACGTTCATGGCCGCGCTGTAGGCCCCCCAGAGATTCTCTTCGTCGAGAAGTCGCTTGATCATTTCAATGATCTTGCCGCGCGGAACGGTTCCATCTTCCTCGGCGTGATCGCCGATCGACATAGTGGGTATCATCCGCTCAAGCACAAACGTGCATCGCTGTTGAAGCGTAATCGCCACGAGAAGGCTGATGAACGGACAGTACGAGTCAACCTGCGGGGTCCTCTCCGCCAATAGAAGAATATCCTCAACAATTCGGAGGGCCTCGGCGTCATCATGATGGCGATGTCGAGAAAGGACGGTCAAAAAAAGAACCCTCGCAATCCGCCGGATCTCCCCCAGATAGTCAAGTGTTGTGTCCATCAACCGGGAAGCGACATGGATTTCCCAGTCCGTGTCGGGGGCGCCGCGCGCCTGGCGGATAAGGTCCACGACATCCTGATTGGCGAGGACGATGGCGTCGAACTCATTCGGGTACTCTTCCGCCGCGCGGAAGTAACTTATCGCGTCGTCGAATGAGAGCTCATCGCGATCGCGCCAATCGATCGCCGCGAACGCGCGATGATAGTAGTTCGCCGCGTTCCGCTCCGGCGGCAGTCCTTTGGTCGCGGGGAAATCGTGGGCGAAGATCGGAACGCCCTCGGCGTGGATACAATCGATCTCCGCCTGCCACCGGCTTGACGCGACGACGCCCCACGCGATGCGCAAGGCGATGAACATGACAACGACGCAGCCGAGACCGACGAGCCAGCGTCGGCACGTTCGCGTTCGCGCCATATGGTCGGCGAGGAGTTCGGGCGTTGGTTCTTTGGCGCTTGTCACGATTCACCCGATTCGGCCACGCATGGGGCGCAGGCGATGCGCTGCGATGGCTTCCAATCGTCGCGGCGCTTTATAGTACCGATCAATCAGCGTGCGCGGTATCTTTGTTGCGGGCGAGCGACGATCGCTTTGCCGGAGGGCCGAATTCATGTCGAAGCGTGCGAACAACTACGTGCTGGGTCTGGCTGTCGCGGGGGTACTCTCGATACTCACGATCGGGATGAAGTGGGGGACGTTTCCGCTGGAGCCGGGGTTCAGCGCCGAAGTTGAAAGCCCGTTCGGGTCGATCAGTTTCGGCGATTTGTCGCCCGTCACGTTGACTGTCAACGGGACCGATGGGTCGATCACGCTGTTCGGGACCATCGACATACCGATCTGGGCGATCTCGGGGCTCTGCGCCGCCGGTGCGCTGATTGCGATACTCCGAGTGAAGGATGTCGTGACGATTCCGCGATGGATACCGCTGGCCGTTGCGCTGGCCGGCGTTGCGATGTGCGGATTCACGTTCTATGTCTTTGTTGTCCACGGCGCCCTGGGGCTCGGGCTTGTCGTCGCGACTCTGTGTTCCGTCGGGACGCTAATACTGGCGGCGTCCATGCCATTGGCGGACGATGCGGCCTCGTTGGGGGCCGACAAATTCGAAACGACTCATTGACTCGGTTCACTCGACTCGGCGGCTTCATCGTCGTCAATGAAATCGTCGAGAGGTAGGCCGAAAAGTCGGCCTCGCTCCGCCCGCTGATGACATTTCATGCAGGAGTCGATCAGTCCCATGGCCGTGATCTCGGCGCCGTCCGGCGTGAGCGTGGCGTAGATCCAGCCGTCGTCACTTTCTTCAGCGCTTGTCCCAAGGTAATGCATGACGAACAACGGACCCTTCTCGCCGGGGCCCCAGCGTTTCCCATCGAGCGCCACGGGGTCCGGGGTTCGTGGATCGCCGGGATTGCCGACAGGGCGCAGCGATGGCGACGGATCACGCTCGGTCACAAAGTCCGCCGCCACTTCCCTGGGAATCCACGCCTCCTTGACGAGTGTCTGGCCGGTGGGCTGGGGACCTTCGCGGGTGGGGAGTGACATGTAGGCCTCGCCGTTGCGGGCGTAGAGGTAATAGAGCTTTCGGCCATGGGTCGCTTCCGAATCGCTCGCGCTGAAACGCGGTCCAATGGGGGGCGGAGGCGCGCAGTCGTAGGGCGACCACCTGAGTTCGGGGGAGACAAAGTCAAAAGAACGATAGTCCCGCGCAGCGGCGAGGATGGCGTCGCGACGACTCTCGATGCTGTCGGCGGGCCGAATCGTCACGCGATTCGCATCAGGTTGCTTCTCGGGCGCGGGCGCGTCGGTCGGTGAGCAGCCGACGATCCAGCCAGTGATGAGGACATACACTCCGCTTTGCAGAGTAATCCGACCCAACGGAGCTCCTTCCGACTGATCGCCTCTGGCCCGAGGTCGTCCGTGGTTGGACGCCGCGCCGCACCCGCTGGTTCCCGACGAATTCAGCCCGCCCGAGCCAATAGGTGAAGACCCCTCACCTGCGAAAGGCAAGGGGCTTCACTATGGGGTGGAAAAGGGTACGGTGCAAAAGCGGCCTCGCGAACGTGACCGCGTTTCGGGCTGAATGGGTTGTTCGTGGGCCGTCCGACGGGCGCAGCATCCGCGCGAAAAGTTCCCCACGTAGGAGTAGAGCCGCAAAGCGACGGCGCTTTTGCGCGCAAAAATCTGTATTTCTTTTGGATTCGATGCTGGATTAGGTGTAGCGGTTTGCGAGCGCGACGGGGCCGAGTCCGAGAATCACCCAACCCGTAGGCGAGAGATGAGTGCTGGCCGCTGGTGGCCTAATGTAACCTAAGTAACCTCAATAGGTTGAGGTTGTTCCAAGGTGGTGGCCATACGTCTGTCGTCTTTGCGGTGTTTGAGTTGGCGGCGTTTCGGGGTGGCTATCGGACGCGCCGGCGTCTCGAATTACTCTTCCTCCGCGACGAGTCGCTTGCGGGCCTCCGCGAGTTCGGCTCGACGTTCGTCGGACACAGTCGGTGGCTGGAGGTCGAGGGCCTCGATCCGGGTCGTGATGATGTCGGCCACGACGGCGCGGGTGTACCACTTGTTGTCAGCGGGGATGACATACCAGGGGGCCGCGTCGGTCGACGTGTGTTCGAGCATCTCCTCGTAGGCGTGTCGATAGTCCTTCCAGTAGCCGCGTTCGCGGAGGTCAGCCTCGCTGAACTTCCAGTTCTTCTCCGGCTCGTCCAGGCGATCGAGGAATCGCTCCTTCTGCTCTCCTTTCGACACATGCAGGAAGAACTTGATGACGCTGGTTCCGTTGCGGGTCAGGTGGTCCTCGAATGCCATGATGTCCCGGAATCGCGACTTCCAGAGGTCATGACCCCTGGGTTCGGCGGGGAGTCGCTGGGGTTCCAGGAATTCGGGATGGACGCGGACGACGAGGACTTCCTCGTAGTAGGAGCGGTTGAAGATGGCGATGCGACCCTTGGCCGGCAGGTACAGGCGGGGCCGCCAGAGGAAGTGGTGGAGGACTTCCTCGCTGTTGGGGGCCTTGAAGCTGTGGACGCTGCAGCCCTGGGGGTTCACACCGGACATGACGTGGCGGATGGTGCCGTCCTTCCCCGCGGCGTCCATGGCCTGGAGAATGATGAGGACAGCCCGGCTGCCGTTGGCCCAGAGGAGTTGCTGCGCCTCGGCGAGGGCGGCGATATCCCGGGAGAGCTCCTTCCTGGCGTCGGCCTTGGAGAAGTCGCCGTAGGCCTCCGTGGGCAGGTCATCGAGTTTGACGGTCTTGCCGGGCTCGATTCGAAATCGCTTGTGATCGAACTGATGTCGCTTGGCCATGGGTGGCGTCTCCTCGGTTGAAAAACGCGATTCTCAGGGCTGGCGGGCGGGATTCGCAAGAGTGTCGCGCAGGATTGGCGGCTTTACACATTTCCCCCATCCGGATAGATTATGCCGCAATCACGACGTTTTCCCCCTGGGGTCGATCGATGGCGGGCGAGAGCCTGGTGGCGATCGGAGGGCACACGGCTCGCGGCAGTGTGTTCTAGCCTCGGGAAAACCCAGTCGCAGCCGCGCCTTTTCTGATTTCGGACACCGGGCGAACCGCTCGGGCGTGCCGGTTTCGCTGCTGCAAGACAAATTGAAATTACAGCTACCAACAACCCGGTAGTGTAATGGTAGCACAGCAGGTTTTGGTCCTGTTAGTCAAGGTTCGAATCCTTGCCGGGTTGTCAGTTGGGGAGCGATTGCGCGCATGAACGCCGACAGCGGCCAGTCAAAAAAAGAGAACACGCGTGAGCTCGCGGCGATCATTCTCGCCGCTGGTAAGAGCACGCGCATGAAGACGGAAAAGCCGAAGGTCCTGCACAGCATCTGCGGCCGGCCGATGCTCGGGCACGTGCTGGGCGCCTGTCGGGCGGCGGGGATCGAAAAGTTCTTTGTGATCGTTGGGTTTGCCAAAGAGCAGATCATCCGGGCCTACGAAGGTGAGTCGGGGATTCACTTCGTCGAGCAGGCGGAGCAGAAGGGCACGGGCCACGCCGTTCAGATGTGCGCCGACGCCTTCAGGGGCTTTGTGGGTGACGCGATCGTGATCGCGGGTGACATGCCGATGATCCGGCCCGAAACGCTGAGGACGCTGATTCAGAGTCATCGCGCGGCGGCCGCGAGCGCATCGCTGGCGACGACGATCCTTGAGAATCCGGCGAGTTACGGCCGGATCGTGCGTGACGCCAGGGGGCAGTTCGAGCGTATCGTCGAGCACAGGGACTGCTCGCCGGATCAGCTCGATATCTGCGAAGTGAACCCGAGCTACTACTGCTTCGACGCGGAATCGCTCTTCGATTCTCTGACGAAGATCACGCCGAACAACGCCAAGGGCGAGTATTACATCACGGACACGCTTGAGATCCTTCGAAACGAAGGTAAGCGCGTGCAGGCGTCGACGAACGTACCGGCCGAGGACGCCGTCGGCATCAATTCGCGCGAGGATCTCGCGGACGTCGGAAAGGTCATGCAGCGGCGCATCCATCAGTACTGGATGTCGGAAGGTGTCACGATCGAGGATCCCGACACGACGCGGATCGACGTGGACGCCCGGATCGGCTGCGAGACCGTCATTCGCCCCTTCAGCTACATCGAAGGCGCGGCGCACATCGGCGAGGGCTGCGTTGTCGGTCCCTACGCCTACGTGCGCGCCGGGGCGGTGATTGAATCCGGCGCCGTCGTCGGACCGACAGTGCTCGGCGCGCTGGACGGCGTTGCGACGGCGAAGCGACCGGTGAGTCCGATCGAGCGGCGCCAGACGGCGTCGGTCGTGCGGCAGCCGCCCGAAGGGGCGTAACGGAATTTGCGATCGGCGCCGCGACATGAACGCGCGCCGGACGCGACAAGGTGAGCCGGCGTGTTGTCCGGCTGCGGAAACAGGGGCAATCGATCGAGGAAGAACGACGATGCGAAACGTCACCGACGATCTCAGGGTCTTCAGCGGGCGCGCCAATCCGGCGCTGACGGAAGAAATCTGCCAGTACCTTGAGATTCGGCCGGGGCGGGTCCACGCCGAGACGTTTCCCGACGGTGAATTGTTCGTGAAGCTGCACGAGGACGTGCGCGGACGCGACGTCTTTGTGGTGCAGCCGACGTGTCGCCCGGTCAACGACAATCTGCTGGAGCTGCTGGTCTTCATTGACTGTCTGCGTCGCGCGTCGGCGAAGCGGATCACGGCCGTGTTGCCCTATTTCGGCTACGCGCGGCAGGATCGCAAGGACGAAGGTCGCGTCCCGATCACGGCGAAGCTCGTCAGCAATCTGATCACGGAGGCGGGCGCCGATCGCGTACTGACGATGGACCTGCACGCGGCCCAGATCCAGGGGTTCTTCGATATCCCCGTGGATCACCTCGAAGGTTCCCCGGCGTTCACGCGACACTTCGCGGCGCTGGAACCGAAGAACACGGTTCTCGTCAGCCCGGACGTGGGCAACGTGAAGCGGGCGCGGACCTATGCGGAGCGGATGGGCTGTGAACTGGCGATCATCGACAAGCGTCGCGTCAGTGGCAGCGCCGCGGTCGTGAATCACATTATTGGTAACGTCGAGGGCAAGGACGTCCTGATGATCGACGACATGATCGCGACGGCCGGCACACTGTGCGAGGCCGCCCGGGTCGTGAAGGAGCGCGGGGCGAAGACAGTGCGCGGCGCGGCGACGCATCCGGTCTTTGCCGGACCGGCGTTTGAGCGACTGAGCAGTGCGCCGTTCACGGAGATCGTCGTTGCGAACACGATCCCGATGTGCAGCGACGCGCACAAGCAATTGCCGAATCTGACGGTACTCAGCGTGGCGGACATCCTGGGCGAGGCAATCGCCCGCATCCACACGCATCAATCGGTAAGTAGTCTGTTTGTAAAGGCGTAAGGAACAGCAACCTATGGAAATTCCAACAATCAATGTCGAATCTCGAAAGGCGTCGGGGTCCCGCGCCGCGGCGCGACTTCGCAAGGAAGGCAGGCTGCCGGCCATCCTGTACGGACACGAGCGCGATCCTGCGCCGCTTTCGCTGAACTACAAGGAAGTTGAGCAGCTGATCTTCGGCGGCGTTCACGTCGTGAACCTGACGATGAGCGGCAAGACGCAGGCGTGTCAGTTCAAGGACGCCCAGTGGGATCATCTGGGGCGCGAACTGCTGCATGTGGACATGCTCCGCGTCGATCTGAACGAACGCGTGAAGGTCACGGTGCATCTCGACTATCGCGGCACGCCCGCCGGCGCGGCCGAGGGCGGCGTTCTGCATCATGCGATGAACGAGATCGAAATCGAGTGTGTCGTCTCCGCGATTCCGGAGTCGATCCGTCTCGACGTCAGCGGAATGAAGCTGGACGACGTGCTGCACGTTCGGGATGTGGCGCTGCCCGCGGGCATGACCCACGCGATGGATGCGGACGCCGTTGTCGCAACGCTGAAGCTGCCGGTCGAAGCGCCGGAAGCGACGGAAGGCGAAGAAGGCGAATCGGCCGAGCCCGAGGTGATTGCGAAGGGCAAGGAGAAGACGGAAGGCGACGAGGGTTAACTCGTCCGCCGTCGCGATTGACGCATGAAGCTCGTGGTTGGCCTGGGAAATCCCGGCAGGGAGTACGTCGGTACGCGGCATAACGTCGGGTTCGACGCGGTCCGTCTGCTGAACGATCGATGGCGCCTGGGAGAATGGCGAAGCAAGTTCTCCGGGCTGTACGAGAAGGGTGTCATCTGCGATCAGCAGGTCGTGCTGCTGATGCCCATGACGTACATGAACCTGAGCGGGAAGAGCGTGCTGGCGGCGATGCAGTTTTTTCAGAGCCAGCCGTCGGACCTGATGATCCTGTCGGACGACGTGGATCTGCCGCTCGGAAAGATCCGGGCTCGAAGCCAGGGATCGGGCGGTGGCCAGAAGGGACTCAGCGATGTGCTGCGGCTTCTGGGGACGCAGGCGATCGCCAGGGTTCGGATCGGAATCGGTCGTCCGGCGCACGGAAGCGTGTCGGACTTTGTATTGAGCCGCTTCGCGGAGAGCGAGAAGGACGAGATCGCGGGCGGGATCGCCCGGGCGGCGGATGCGGTCGAAGCGTGGCTTCGGCAGGGCATCGACAAGACGATGAATGAGTTCAATCGAGCGGACGGCTCGTCGTCCGTCGGAGAAGAATAGGTCTCAGGCTGCAACAGGGACGACGAGAAGTCTGACTGAGATTTGGAGAACAGTGTCGTGAATCTTTACGAAGGCATGTTTCTATTGGATCCGGCGTTGGCGTCGGATTGGGAATCGGCGGAAGCCGAAATGAAGCGCATTCTGGATCGCGCGGGCGCCGAACTGGTCGGCCATCGAAGCTGGGACGAGCGCAAGCTCGCCTACCAGATCGGGAAGTTCCGCCGCGGTCTCTACGTGCTGACGTACTTCCGCGCGGATCCGGACAAGATCGCCAGCATGGAGCGTGACGTGCAGCTGAGCGAGAAGGTGCTGCGCGTGCTCTTCCTGAAGCGCGAGAAGATGACGGACGAGGATGTTCAGAAGTCGCTGGCGGCCGAGCCGCCCAAGGCGGCGAAGCGCGAAGATCGCGAAGGTCGTGATGGCCGCGACGGCCGAGAGGGTCGAGATCGCGGTGATCGAGGCGACCGCGGTGATCATCGCGATCGCGGAGATCGCGGCGATCGTCACGATCGAGGTGATCGGGAGCGCGAGCCGGTGGGCGTGACCGCCGATTCGGATGACAGCGATTCGGACGACGATTCGCGGGACTGAGCGTGGCGCGGCGGACGAGCGTCTGCGGCGTCAGTGTTCACGGAAAGAAGGAGCATCGATCATGGCCAACTTCAACAAAGTGATTCTGGCGGGCAACCTGACGCGCGATCCGCAGCTGTCCGTGTTGCCGAGCAACACGCCCGTCTGCGAATTCGGCATGGCGATCAATCGAAAGTGGCGCGGCCAGGAGGGCGACATGCGCGAGGAGACGTGCTTCGTCGATCTTCGCGCCTTCGGTCGCACGGCCGACACGATCAACAAGTACATGTCGAAGGGCAAGCCGATCATGATCGAAGGCCGGCTCAAGTACGACCAGTGGGAAGCGAAGGACGGCGGCAAGCGAAGCAAGCTCTACGTCGTCGTCGATAACTTCCAGTTCATCGATTCCGGTGGTGGCGGCGGCGGCGGCGGACGTGGTGGTTCCGCGTCGCGCAGCGATCGCAACGCCGATTACGATGAGATGCCGCCCGTGGCGTCGGGCGCGGAAAATGCTGACGATATTCCGTTCTAAGGAAACGGCGAAAGGATAAGTGAGACGAACCATGGACTCGAAACCACGACCCAAGCGGAAAGCGGCGCGGACGGCGGTGGCCGCCAAGTGCCGTTTCTGTCGAGAGAATGCGACGGACATCGACTACAAGGACCTGAACGTCCTTCACAAGATGGTCTCGTCGCAGGGCAAGCAGTTCGCGCGCAAGCGAACGGGTAACTGCGCCAAGCATCAGCGAATGTCGCGTCGCGCCATCAAGCGCGCCCGCCACATCGGTCTGCTGGCGTTCACGGGCTGAGAAAGGATCCGACAGAGCGATGAAACTGCTACTTCGAAAAGATATTGACAATCTCGGCCTGTGTGGCGACGTGGTCGACGTTTCGTCGGGTTACGCGCGGAATTACCTCCTGCCGCATCACCTGGCGCTCGAGCCGACGAAGGCGAACCTCAAGGCGATCGAGGAAGACAAGAAGATCGCCGCGGCCGCCCGCGAACAGCGCCGCAAGATGCTGGTCGAAACCTGCGGCCGCCTCGAAGGCGTCGAAGTCACGATCAGCGCCGCGTGCACGCCGGAAGGCCATCTCTATGGCTCCGTCGGTCCGCGCGAGATTTCCAGCGCGCTGATGAATGACGGCCATTCCGTCCATCCCGACCAGATCAAGATGACGATGAACCTCAAGGAAGTCGGCACCTACCAGGTGCCGGTCGTCTTCGCCGAGGAGATTCGCACCGAGATCAAGGTCTGGGTGGTTCGCGAGAAGGCGCTCGGAGAGGACGAAGACGAGGCGACGGGTGAAACGGAGATCACCAATGACGCGGATGCAGTCACGCCCGATGCGGAAGGATCCGTCACTTCAAGCTCCGATGGCGGCGCCTGATCCGACGGGTCACGGTCGATTACCGCCACAGAATATCGAGGCCGAACAGTCCCTTCTCGGCAGCCTGCTGCTCGAGAAGGAGGCGATCGGCCTCGTTGTTCAGATCATCGGTCGCGATCGCGCGGACATGTTCTATCGGCACGATCATCGCGTTCTTTATGAATGCGTTGTCGATCTGTATGAACAGAACCAGCCGATGGACATCCATGTCCTCGAGGACGAGTTGCGCCGGCGCAATCAGCTCGAGGCGACGGGCGGTCGCGACTACCTGATCGAGCTCGTTGAGAGCGTTCCGTCCGCGGCCAACGCCGAGTACTACGCGAAAATCGTCCGCGACAAGGCGATGCTTCGCGACCTGATCGGCGTGACGGGCGAGATTCTGCAGGCGGCCTACGACGACTCGTCGCCCGCCCAGGAAATCATGGACAAGGCGGAGCAGAAGCTCTTCGACGTGACGGAACAGCGCGTCAGCGCCCACGCCCTGCCCATTCGCGAATTCCTCGACGAGACCTTCGCCCATCTCGACGATCCCGACCTCATGGGTGGTGTGCCCACGGGCTTCACGCAGATCGATCACATGACGGGCGGCCTGCAGAAGGGCGATCTCGTCGTCATCGCCGCCCGGCCCAGTATGGGAAAGACGGCCTTCGGTCTCTCCCTGATGGAGCACATGGGCATCGACGAGAACGATCGTCGCGGCTATCCGTGCGTCTTCTTCTCGCTGGAAATGAGCAAGCTCCTGATCGCCCAGCGAATGCTCTGCTCGCGGGCGCGCGTCGACATGGGCCGCATGCGCCGGGCGACGCTCAACGATCACGAGATCGGACTGCTTCACGCGGCCCACGCCGAGATGCGGGACGCGCCCATTTTCATCGATGACACGCCGGGCATGAGTGTCATGGAGGTCCGGGCCAAGGCGCGCCGGCTCAAGATGATGCACGACATCCGCGTTGTCTTCATCGACTACCTGCAGCTCATGAGCGATCCCTCCAACAAGGAGAGCCGTCAGCAGGAAATCTCCGCCATCAGCCGCGGACTCAAGGCGCTGGGACGCGAGCTGGAAGTGCCCATCGTCGCCCTGGCGCAGCTCAATCGACAGGTTGAAGGGCGCTCGAGCAACCGGCCGCGCATGAGTGACCTGCGAGAGAGTGGCGCCATCGAGCAGGACGCCGACGTCATCATGCTTCTGCATCGCGAGGCGTATTACTCGGACAAGAAGGGCGAGGGCGGCGTCAGCGATCCGAGCCTGATGGGCGTGGCGGAAGTCATCATCGACAAGCAGCGCAACGGTCCCACGGGCGTCGTGGAACTGCATTTCACGGCGGAGTACGCGCGATTCGACAATGCGACGGCCGGGTACATCGACGATCCCGGCCCCGCCCAGGAGACGCGCGAAGTGTACTTCGACCCGGAGCGACCTGGCCTGCCGCCGGCGGAAGACGATGACGAGGCGCCGTTCTAGGCGATCGTTCGCGGCCGATTCGTCCTGCTGAGGGTAAAATAGGCGTATGTCCAGAGTCCTCGGCTGCCCCCATTGCGAAAAAGACGTCACTGTGGATGCACAGCTGTACGGACGCGTGATGGGCTGCCCGCATTGCGGACGTCACTTCAGTGTGAACAACGCGGCGTCGCCGCCGATCCCCGTCGCCTCCCCGCTGGGCAACTTTCCTTACAGCGCCCATGCCATGCGTTTCACCTTCTCGTGCGCCCGATGCGCTTCGATCCTGGAGGCGCGCGGCGATCACTGCGGCACGAAGGGACGATGCCCGACCTGTGGCGCCGTCTTCACGATTCCGGAAGTCGACCCGCGCACGGGGCTGCCGGCAAGGTCCGCGCATGTCGCCGACGATGGTCAACTCCCCACGCCCATGCACGCCTACGCGACGGCGGGCGCCAAGGCGCCGCAACTGATCCGGCTGGACAATGGCGATTGCGCGATCGTCTGCCCGCGATGCAATCGACAGTGCAGTCCGGACGTCAATCAGTGCCCCAAGTGCGGAACGCCGTTCACGATCGAAGGCGCCGAGGCGATCACGCACGGGACGGGTGAAGGGAACGGCCTGGCGACGGCGGCGATGACTGTGGCGATCCTCGGCTGGTGCATTCCGGGCGGCGGCCTCGTGGCGATCGGCCTCGGCTGGGCCGCGATGGCGCGGGCCCGGGAGATCGGTCAGTCGAGACCCGGCTACGGTCTGGCAATCGCATCCGTTGTGCTGGGCGTGTTGTCGCTCGGGTTCTACGGACTGCAGTTCCTGTGACGCGCGGCGCTCGGCGCGTCGTCCCCGAGGGCAATCAACCCTCGAGCGCGTGTCGGCTGACCGCGTTGTAGATGGGACCTTCGCGTGTGAGTGTCGACTCGTAAACGACAATCTCCTCGATGGACTGTTGGCCGAACGCCGTATCGGCGCCTGCCTGAATCTCCTCTGTCAGACGCGGGATCGCGACGGGAACCTTCGCGCGGGCAAGCGTTAGATGCGGCGAAAATGGACGGCCTTCGCGTGGGAAGCCGGCGCCCTCCATGGCCAGTTCGATGCGTGTCTGCAATGCGGACAGCGCGTCGTCCTCGTCACGAACGCCCGCCCACACGATGCGGATGCGCCCTCTCCGATCGTCGAAGCGTCCCAGGCCGCTGACATCCACTTCAAACGGCGCCGTCTGTGAAGCGACGACCCTCAGCGCGCCTGCGATTTCTGTGATGCGACGTGGATCGATCTCCCCCAGGAACCTGAGCGTCAGATGGACCGACGACGGATCGACGTGTCTGAGCTTCGGCGCCGCCGCGCGGAGCGCATCCTGCGCGCGGGACAGGGCTTTTCGGATCTGCGCATCGAGATCGACGGCGATGAAGACGCGCATGGCGACTACTCGAGCGTCAGCATCTCGCGATATTGCTTCATGCGGCTTTCCACGGTATCCGCGTCGGCGGCCTGGAGCGAACGCATCGAGAAGTCCTCGATCGCGATCGACGCGACACAGGCGCCGTAGGCGAGCGACATCTTCAGGGCGGCCAGGTCCGTGCGACCCGACTTGGCGAGATACGCCATCATGCCGCCGGCGAAACAGTCGCCCGCGCCCGTCGGATCCTTGACCTGTTCCGTCGGATAGACGGGCAGGGACACGAGGGCGTCGCGTGTGATGAGCATGGCGCCGTGTTCGCCCTTCTTGATGACGACGTACTTCGGACCGACATCGAGGAGCTGGCGACCACACTTGATGAGGTCCGTGCCGCCCATGAGCATCTTCGCCTCGGAGTCATTCATGACGACACCGTCGACGATCCTGAGGGTGGCGAGCAGATCATCACGGAAGGCGTTGATCCACAGGTCCATCGTGTCGCAGAAGATGAGATGCGGGCCGGCAAGCTGTTCGACGAACTGCTTCTGCACGGCGGGATGCGTGTTGGCAAGGAAGACGATCTTCGAGTCGCGGAAGCCTTCCGGGATGACGGGCGGGTCTTCGCCGACAATGTTCAGATCCGTCTGGAGGCTCTCGCGATCGTTCATGTCCTCCATGTACCTGCCGTGCCAGCGGAAGGTCTTCGAGCCGGCGCGGGATTCGAGCCCCGTGAGGTCGATGTTCTTCGATTCGAGCACGCTGCGGAACTCGGCGGGGAAGTCATCGCCGACGGCGGCGACGAGGCGAACGGGATGGATCAGCGACGCGGCGCAGGCAAAATATGCCGCCGATCCGCCGAGCACGTTGTCGGCGCGGCTCTGTGTGGTCTCAACGGTATCGACGCCGATAGTTCCGGTAACGAGCAGGGACATTCGAGAATACTCCGGGTTTGGATGCGTTTTGTGGTTCTGGAGGGGAATTGTCGGGGCCGGCTTGCGGCGGGTCAAATCCAGCGTGACGGCAATTCTCAAGTGCGCCGAGGATTGACACGCGTCTTTGCCCGATGAAAGAATTGAGAGAAATGGGGCGAATGCGTAATTCAACGGCAATGATGATTCTCTCCGCGACGATCCTCGTCGTCGGGGCCGCATGCGCGAATTCGGCGGCGACGCGAGAGGCGCGGCGGCGAGATACGACGCGCGCCGAGAACGATCGTCCGCTGGAAGTCGCGTCACGTTCGGATCGCGGCGCAACGAAGAACCGGCCGACGACGCGAACCGTCACGAAGCGACCGAATCGGGCCCACATTGAGCCGACACCCGTTGGGTACGGCGCCCAGCCGGCCACGAAGCGATCCACGCGCCCCGCGCGTCAGCCGCTGCGACGCATCGATCCACCTCAACACGATCGGTCGCCACGACAATCGCCGCCCGAGCAGCCGGCGTCACGTCCGCCGTCCGATCGACCGAGTGACAGCTATGTGGCGCGACCCGCCGATCCGCTTCCCCCCGAGGCCGGCATGCGCGTGTATCATGTCAAACCTGGCGACACGCTGTGGAGCCTGGCGCGCACCTATTACGGGGACAGCAAACATTGGCGTCGAATCCTCGCGGCCAATCGCAATCGCGTTCCGGATCCGCGGGATCTGCCCGTCGGGATCATACTGATCATTCCGTGACGAGCCCGTCGCGGAAGCCCATCGACCTGCAGTCCGAAATCCAGTACCTCCGCGGCGTCGGTCCGCATCGCGCCAGGCAGCTGAAGACGATCGGCGTTCTCACGATCGGCGATCTGCTCTCGCATTTCCCGTCGCGGCATCAGCGCGAGGAGGCGCGACTGATCGAGAATCTCGACGAGGGAATCGTGGCGACTGTCGTGGGGCAGGTCGCCGCCGTCCGCAGCACGTTCGGTCGCGGCGGAAAGACCGTTCGCGCCACGCTGCTCGACAACACGGGGCGTTGCAGCCTGACCTGGTTTCACGCCGGCTGGATGGAAGACAAGCTGGAACGCGGCATGATCCTGCGCGCGACGGGTCGCGTCGGCGAGTACCACAAGCTGCCGCAACTCGTGAACCCGAAGTTCGAGATTCTCAACGAGGAAACGGCCGAGCCCGTCGACGAGTCGGAGTCCCCCGAGTTTCTCGGCGTCTATCCGGCCACGGCGCAGATATCGTCAAAGGCGATCGCCAAACTGATCGGCGACAACCTGGAGGCGATGCTGGCGGCCGTCGTCGAGACGCTGCCGGATGAGATCGTGCAACGACGGACGCTGCGGCCCAGGCGCTGGGCGATTCGCACGATGCATCGGCCGGATGAGGAGTCGGCCCTCGACGCGGCGCGACGGCGCCTGGCGTATGAAGAACTGTTGCTGATGCAGTTGGCCGTCATGCTGGTGCGGCGTGAGCGGGGCGCCGGCGGCAAGGCGATCGCGCTGACCTGTACGGACCTGATCGACGAGCGGATTCGGGCGAGGTTTCCTTTCGCGCTGACCGCCGCGCAGGACCGCGCCGTGAAGTCGATCGCGGCGGACCTAAGTGGCGAACGCCCGATGAATCGCCTGCTGCAGGGGGATGTCGGCTGCGGCAAGACTGTCGTCGCGCTCTATGCGGCCCTGACGGCGATCGCCAATAAGACGCAGGTCGCCATCATGGCGCCGACGGAGTTGCTGGCGGATCAGCACTATCGATCGATTGAAAAGTACCTGGCCGACAGCCGCGTGCGCTACACGTTTCTCACGGGGAGTCGCAGCAGGCGCGATCGCTCCGTGGCAACGACGCGGATTGCGCGGGGCGATATGGACCTCGTCGTCGGCACGCACGCCCTGATCCAGGGCGATGTGCGTTTTCGGCGGCTGGGGCTGGCGATCGTCGACGAGCAGCATCGATTCGGCGTTCGGCAGCGCGCGTCGATGCGCGACAAGGGCGTCGATCCGCATTTCCTCGTGATGACGGCGACACCGATTCCGCGAACGCTGGCCCTCACGGCGTTCGGCGACCTGGATGTGACCGTGATCGACGGTCTGCCGCCGGGGCGCAGCCCGATCGAGACGCGCCTGTATGGGCGAGGTCGCGATGGCGACGCGTGGCGCTTTGTGCAGTCGCGCCTCGATGAGGGCGAACAGGCGTATGTCGTGTATCCGATCATCGACGAGTCGGACAAGCTGCAGCTTCGCGCGGCGACAGCGGCGTTTGAGGACCTGGCGAAGCGCGTGTTCCCCGATCGACGCGTCGGTCTCCTGCACGGCCGCATGACCAAATCGGAGCGCGACGAAGTGATGTCAGCCTTCATCGCCGGCGAGCTCGACATTCTTGTCGCGACGACCGTGATCGAAGTGGGCATCGATGTGCCGAACGCGACGTGCATGGTCGTTGAGCACGCCGAGCGCTACGGTCTCTCGCAGCTGCACCAGTTGCGTGGTCGCGTGGGGCGCGGGGACCAGCGCGGGTATTGTCTGCTGATGACAGAGCAGGTCGCGCCGGAAGAGAACGAACGGCTGAGTGTGATGACGCGAACGACGGACGGGTTTCAGATTGCGGAAGAGGATCTGCGATTGCGGGGACCCGGCGAGATGCTGGGTACGCGCCAGCACGGTCTGCCGGAGTTGCGCGTGGCGAATCTGGCGAGCGATGTCGAGTTGTTGATGCTCGCGCGCGAGGACGCCGGAGAGCTGTTGCGCGAGGACCCGAATCTGAGCGAAGGCAGGCATCGGGCGCTGCGCGACGCGCTGCGGGCGCAATACGCGGGCGCTCGGAGTTTCTTCAAGGCGGGGTAATCGTGGGGCGCGTCCCGCAGGGACGCGATAAGAGTAGCGTCGGGTGGCCCACCACTTCAGTGGTGGGGGTGCGATGATACGTGATCGAGTGATTGCCGGAGAGATTGAACGAATCGCGCGTTCGCATCGTCGCGCCCCCACCCTTGAAAGGGTGGGCCACCCGCCTGCCGGCGAACTACGCGTTTTTCGGCTTCGCCTTTGGCGGCGCGGATTCGTTCTCATCTTCGTATACGACGGGAACGGCTCTCGGGCTGAACTTCGGCAGTCGATACATCAGCGCCAGCCACAACACACCTGCGATGAACGTGCAGAGGCTGATCGACTGCGAGATCGTGATTCCGCCGAACGTGTCCAGGGGATTGTCCGCGCGGATGCTCTCCAGCGCGATGCGGGCGATGGAGTACATGATCAGGAACCAGCCGAGCACGACGCCGTGTCGCTGGCGATAGTAGAAAATCGTCGAGAGGATCCAGCTGATCAGAAAGGCGTTGATCACGGCGTAGAGCTGCGACGGATGCACGGGCTTGCTGCGATACTGGTTCGCCAGATCGGCCAGTTGCTGAATCGAGAGACCGTATTGCTCGCAGTGTTGTTCGACACCGCGAATCGTGCTGTGCTTGTACTCGATCGCCTTCTGGGCGATGCCTTCGTGATGCTGTTTCTTGAGCTCCTCGAGGCGCTTGCGGGTTTCGCCGTTGTCCTCCAGCGCCAGTTCGATGAACTCGCGCGGATAGGGCATCGTTTCGCCGGATGACCAGGTATAGACGAGCTCCTTCGGCAGTGTGAGCTGGCCGAATTCGTACTGCTGTCGCATGGCCGGACTGCCATAGGGAAACGTAACGGCCCAGGGCACGGCGGCGATCTTTGTGTTCAGGTCGTCGGCATGGGCGTGCTGGTCGATGCAGACGCTGCCCCAGCAGCAGCCGTTCAGGAAGCAGCCGACGCGCGTGATGGCCAGGCCCCACGCAAGTGACGGCAGACAGATGTCGAGATACCAGCGCGTTGATACCTTCGCGATGAAGTGCAGGTAGATGATGCCGGCCGGAATGACGAGCAGCGGGCCTCCCCAGAATTCGAGGCCACCGTTCGAAAGGTTGAATACCTCGGCAAGCGGGCTCGCCTTGTTGGCGAATTTCGTGTCCCAGTAGTGCAGGACGAACATGAGCCGGGCGCCGGCAACGCCGAAGATCAGCGCGAGGAAGCCCAGGTTCAGCACGATGTCCGGATCGGCCTGCGATCGGGAGGCGCGGCGACAGGCGAGCCAGATGCCCGAGAGAAAGGCGATCATCATCATGACGCCGTAGCTCTTGATCGCGCCGGCCTGCTGGATACAGCCCGGCAGCCATTCGGGCATTGGAATATTGAAAAGCGTCGGGAGCATCTGGCGCAAGTCCCTTCTGATGCGAGTGGGGTAACGCGGTGCAAATTCCGTCCGCCGCAGACCTTATTGCGAGCCTGCGGCCGGGGCGATCATGCTATCGGCCGTCCGCCGTCCGGTCCACGAGCAGGTTGTCGATCAGCCGCGTCCGACCGATCCGCACGGCGCCGGCGAGCAGCAGTTGGTTCGTCGTATCTGTCATCGGTTCCAGCGAATCGGCGTCGACGGCGACCAGGTAATCGATCGCCTCGTCCACCATATTCTCGCCGAGTTCCGCCGCGACGACCTCGCGCATCTTTGCAACGATCGTGTCACGCGGGGCGCCGTCCAGCAGCGATACGCGACCCGCGTGCAACGCCCGACTCAGGCACAGCGCCTGGCGCCGCTCAACGGGGGACAGGTAAGCGTTGCGACTGGAGAGGGCGAGGCCATCGGGCTCGCGAACGATCGGCTGCACGTCGATCTCGATCGGCAGGAACAGGTCACGCGTCATTCGGCGGATGATCAGGGCCTGCTGAGCGTCCTTCTGGCCGAAGACCGCGAAATCGGGCTGAACGACACCGAAGAGCTTGGCGACGATCGTGCATACACCGTCGAAGTGGCCCGGGCGATGTCGACCGCACATCGTGTCAGCGAGTGGTCCCGCCGAGACGCGCGTCTGGTCCCCGGGCGGATACATGACAGGGTCCGACGGGGCGAAGATCAGCTCGACGCCTGCGTCGCGGCAGGCGGCTCGATCGGTCTCAAAGGTCCGTGGATAGGCGGCGAGGTCTTCGTTCGGACCGAACTGCGTCGGGTTGACGTAGATGCTGACAATGGTGAACGCGTTTCGTCGCCGGGCGGCGTGAATCAGGCTGATGTGGCCGGCGTGAAGGGCCCCCATCGTCGGGACAAAGCCGATGACACGGCCCGCCGACCGAGCCGTTGATACATGTTTTCGGACGTCCGCGACAGTGGACACGACAGGTGGTGAATCAGTGTCTGAGGACGGCAAGGTTGTCATATGGGGTGTTTTACGAGGGTTGGAGGCTGTCTGCCAGCATTGAAACGCCGCCAGGGGCCGGAATTCGCCGTGATCATCGGACCCTTGTGAATACGAAGGTCCCGAGGGCATAATAGCGCTCCATATGGGGGAAGCCCTGATCGGGATTCTCGTAGCGGGCTGGCGATTGCGATGCGGTTCCGCGGCGTTCTGACGCCGGCTTGGCAGGAGGGGTCAATTCATGTTCGTCCGCCCTCGGCGTTTCGCCGAAGTTGTTCTCTTGTCATGCGCGTTGATTGCGAGTGTGGTCACACACGCTCAGAGTGCAAACGCTGATACGATTGTCCTGGAGGCCGTGGCCGACAATACCCTTTTCACGGACGGGACGGACCAGCCCGTCGACCTCAGCAATGGCGTCGGTCCGCACATCTTCGTCGGCAGAACATCGTTCAGCGGGCTCCGCCGCGGTCTCGTTCGGTTCAACCTGGCGGGAAGCGTGCCGATGGGCTCGATCATCGAGAGCGCCGAAGTGCGAATGCACATGTCGCTCGGGACGCCGACCACATCGGATTACATGCTGCATCGCGTGCTGACGGCCTGGGGTGAGGGCGCGTCCAATTCCGGTACAGGCGGACTCGGCTCGGGTTCGGGCGGCGGCGGTGGCGCCCCGGCAACGGCGGGTGACGCGACATGGCTGCACGCATTCTTCGATACGCAGACGTGGAATCTCCCGGGCGGCGACTTTCTGCCGTTGCCAAGCGCCTCGACCTCCGTGAGCAACGCGGTTGGCGAATATGTCTGGCAGTCCACGCCGGGACTTGTGGCCGACGTGCAGTCCTGGGTCGACGCCCCGATGGTGAATCATGGTTGGCTGATCAAAAACAGTGAACCCGCGCCGCTCATCGGTCGCGCCAAGCGATTTGATTCCCGTGAGAATCCGACGGCCGCATTCCGACCGCGCCTGGTGATTGAGTTTGCGCCACCGCCTCCGCTGGAGGAGGTTGTCGTCGGCGCGATGAAGGACAACACGATTTTCGCCAGCGAGTTCGGTCCGGAACCGCTCAGCAATGGGGCGGGACCGCACATCTTCGCGGGCAAGACGCTCTTCTCGGGACCGCGACGGGGCCTGCTGGCGTTCGACGTGGGGGGCAGCGTGCCGGCGGGCGCGACCGTCGTGGAGACGGAGCTTACGCTGCACATGTCGCTCGGAACGCAGGGCGAGTATGACTTCGCGCTGCATCGACTGCTTTCGGACTGGGGCGAGGGGGCGTCGAATTCATCTTCGGGCCCGATGGGCTCCGGCTCGGGCGGCGGCATGGGCGCGCCGGCGGAACCGGGCGACGCCACGTGGGAGAACACGTTCTATCCCAGTCAGTTCTGGTCGCAGCTGGGCGGTGATATCGATCCGATCTTCAGTGGCATGACGAGCGTCGGCGGGGCGGAAGGTTACTACACGTGGGCGTCCACGCCGGCCATGGTCGGCGACGTGCAGACGTGGCTGGACAATCCGGCGATGAACAATGGCTGGATGATCATCGGCATCGTGCCGGGCAGCGCCACGCGCACGGCGAAGCGCTTCGATTCACGCGAGCATCCGAATTCGGCGTTCTGGCCGCAGCTCGTCGTGCGCTACACGATGGGGCAGCCGCTGTGCAACACGTGTCCCGGTGACATCAATGGTGACGAGCTTGTCAACGGCGCCGATGTCGCGGGCTTCGTCCACTGCCTGCTCACGCCCGGCATGGGTGGCCCCGGCTGCCTGTGCGCAGACTTGGATGGTGACACAGCCGTGTCAGTCGTCGATATCGGCGCGTTCGTTTCGGCGGCGCTGCAGACCGTCGAGTGCGAGTAGGGCGCCAACGTCGAAGAGCCGCCGGAACGAGATTCCTTTTTCATTCCTACCCCGGCCGCTGGAACGAGATTCCCATCTCGTTCCTCTTCCCCGCGGGAATCCCTTCCCGCAGGGCGCCGCGCGCCACGATGAAGTTGTAACGCCCCTTCGGGGCTTCCCCATGACATTTGATGATGTATCCCAGGGTTGCGCTTCGTCCGCGTTGCGGACTTCGCTTGACCCTGGGCTGACATGTTGCGCACCGTTGGGGCAAGAGGGATGCTATTCGCTGGAACGAGACACCCATCTCGTTCCTCCCCCCATGGGAAGGCGATCCTGAAGTAGTCGGGTGGGCGATGCCCACCTCTGCTGAAGCGCGCGAGCCGTCGTGCGCAATCGGAGCTCGCTGTCCTCAGCGTGGCGAATTCGAGAACGACGTCGCGCGCGAATCGTCGCTGTGAGGACACGGCGGCTCGGACCTGGGCGTCCTGGCGACGAGCGCAATCGGCGCCTCAGATATTCATCAGGTGATCGGGGTTCTTCCGTGCAAACTCTTCGACGCCCGCGGCGTAGTGTCGGACGACATCCTGGATGATGTCAGTCTCCTCGGCGCCGGGTTTCGGATCGACGAGCGGCGGCGTGACGACGACTTCGTAGCGATATCTCGACTTCGAGACGATGAAGCCCTGCAGCATGACGGACTGGCATCGAATCGCGATCTGGAGGGGACCGATGAGGACATCGCGTTCCTCGCCGAAGAGCTGGACGGATTCCGTCTTCGTGCGCTGTCCGCGTTTGCGATCCGCGTCCAGCAGGCTGGCGACGATCTTGTTCTGCTGCAGGTGGCGATAGATACCGCGGGGAAAGGAGTTCGCCGCGAACATCTTCATGCGACGAATCTCGGGAAAGGTCTCGGTATAGCGATTCTGGATATAGCGTCGGACGGCGCTCTCCTTGCCGTCGCGCACGCCGGCGAGTTCATAGCCCAACAGCGCCATCAGCAGGCCCGCGATGTGGTGCGAGCCGAAATGACAGAGGGCGACATAGACACCGCGGCCCTGTTCGAGTCCGTCGTCAATGTTCTGAATTCCCGTCAGCTCAACGCGATTGACAATCTTGTTCCGCGGAATGCGGTCCATGATCGTGTAGAACATCTTGTCGCATCGGACGCGCATGAAGTATCGAATTGCGTACTTCCGCCGGAAGGAGGCCGTCGCCTCTTCCTTGAAGTAGCTGCGGAGCTTGTTGTGGACGCGGCGGCGGCGGCGATAGTCGACGATGTATTCGCAGATCGCGAACGCGCAGCCGAGCAGGTAGAGCCCCGTCAGCGTGAAGCAGCGCTGCACGGCGACGAGCAGGAACCGCACGAAGCGGATCCGCAGCAGCGTCATCAGGGGAACGGGATGTTCCTCGATGGAGAGAATGCCGGGAGCGTTCTCGTCGCGCGGAGCGCCGCCGGAGGATCGTTCCTGATCCGGCTGGGCTGACTCAGCATCCGTCATCACAGATTGATCACGCGACGAGATGGTTCCCATGAACGCCGATCGACTCCGAAACGGGGCCGGCCGACGCCGGCCCCCGATCCCACCACCGAGCCGCGGCCCGGCGCCTTAGTCTTCCTCATCCGCCTTCGGCTGGTACTGCGCCATGACGGCCTGGGCTTCGTTGCTCGGCACCTGTTCGTAGTGCGAAAACTCAATCGCATACGAACCCTTGCCGCCCGTCATGGAGCTCAGCCGGGAATGATAGTCCGACAGTTTCGCCAGCGGCACTTCCGCCGAGATCAGCGAGAGATTGCCCGGCAGCAGGTCCTGCCCCGTCGGGCGGCCGCGTCGCTGGGCGAGATCACCTGTGATGTCGCCGACGTTGTCGGCCGGCGCCGTGACTTCGACGGTCACGATCGGCTCCAGCAGGACGGGCTTGGCCTTCAGCACGGCGTCCTTGAACGCGAGCTTGCCGGCCGTTGTGAAGGCGACTTCCTTCGAGTCGACCGGATGGTGCTTGCCGTCCGTGATCGACACTTTCACATCCTGCATCGGGAAGCCGGCAAGGGGACCGTGCTCCATGAGCATGCGGACTCCCTTTTTGATCGCCGGTTCGAACTGTCCGGGGATCGATCCGCCGAAGATGTCCCAGCCCCACTCGAGCGTCGGATCGCTGCCGCGTTCGAGGGGCGACACCTTCAGGTAGACCTCGCCGAACTGACCCGCGCCGCCGGTCTGCTTCTTGTGGCGATGATGGCCGTCAGCCTCCTTCGTGATCGTCTCGCGATAGGGGACCTTGGGCGGATGCGTATCCACTTCAATCCGGAACTGCGTCTTCATCTTGTGCAGGATGACGCGGAGGTGCATGTCGCCGTTACCGCTGATGACGAGTTCATGTGTCTGCGGATCGTGCATCGTCTTGAAGCACGGATCGACGTCAGAGAATCGATGAATGGCCTCGCCCAGCTTGCCTTCGTCGCCACGCGCCTTGGGCGTGATGGCGAGTGAATACATCGGCTGCGGGAACCTGGGCATCGGCACGACGCCCTCGTGCTCGCTGGCGAAGAGTGTGTCGCCGATGTTCAGGTCGAGCTTCGCCACGGCGACGATGTCTCCGGCCGCCGCCTCGTCCACTTCCTTGTGGGCGCCACCGATGAAGTGGTGGAAGTGTCCCGGGCGCAGGCCCTTTCGATCGCCCGTCTTGCACAGGTGGCCGTCGCCCTTCATGTGGCCGGCGATAACGCGGATGAAGGGATACTTGATCTTCGTCTTGTGATCGATGGCGACCTTGAAGACGCGGCCGACGAACAGATCGCCTTCCGGATCGATCGGCGTTTCCCTGTCGCCTTCCTTCAGGACATACTGCTTGCCGTTCAGGGGCGATGGACAGCATCGCACGATGAAGTTGAGCAGTTCCTTGATGCCGACTTCGTGCACCGAGTCCGTGAACAGCAGCGGCACGATCGTGCCGGCCTTGACGGCCTTGACGAAGTTGGCGCGAATCTCCTCCTTCGACAGCGTGCCTTCCTCGAAGTACTTGTTCATCAGGGCGTCGTCGCACTCGCTGACGCGCTCGACGATGTTGAGGTGCTCCGCCTCGACACTGAGGATGTCCGTTTCGCCGCCGTCGTTCTCGATGCAGTTGATGACGGCCTTGCCGCCGTTGGCCGGAAGGTTGACCGGCGCGACGACCTGGCCGAAGGACTCGCGAATGTCCCTGACCAGCTGATCGAGGGCCTCGGACTCGGCGTCCATGTGATTGACGACGATGACGCGGCCGAGACCAAAGTTCCTGGCCTGTTCGCGCATGCGTCGCGTGTTGACCTGGATTCCACCAATGGCGTTGACGACGATGATCGCCGTCTCGGCGGCCGCAAGCGAAGCGATGGCCGGACCGATGAAGTCCGGAGCCCCGGGCGTATCGATGAAGTTCAGCAGCTTGCCGTCATGAAAGACGCTCATGACGTGAGAGTCGATCGAATGACCGCTCTCCTTTTCTTCGTCGTCGACATCCAGATGACTGGTCTTGTCGGCCACGCTCCCGAGTCGATTCGTCGAGCCCGTCGCATGAAGAATCGCCTCACAGAGGGACGTCTTGCCCGCTCCGCTGTGGCCTACAACCGCCAGATTCCGAATGTCGCCCGTCGGGGTTCCCGCCATATATGTACCTCCATCTGCGCCTGGGCGACTCGCGCGATCGAGAAATGCAGCGCAAAAATAAGGCCCGATCCGGGCGCGGCGCCACCACTGGCGAAAGTTCGGATGCTACACGGCGAAACGCGTCGGTACAAGACAAGCGGCGGCTGGCCGCGGGGGCGTTGCGCCGCCGAAATGGCGCCAACTCAGTGCGTTACGCCAGAAGTCCCATCGCGATGGAGAGATAGACGCAGGCGCTGACGGCGTCGTTCATCGTCGTGATCAGCGGTCCCGTGGCAATGGCGGGATCGATCCCGATGCGGCGGAACAGGAAGGGCAGCGTCAGCCCCAGCGTGCCCGAGAGCATGACCGCCACGACCATGGCGAGGCCGACAGACATGGCGAGGCGCAGGACGGAAAAACCGAGCGGCACGGCCGCGGCGCCGCCGTGCTGCACGAAGGCGCCGGAATTCGTGATGGCGAACGCCCCGCTGGATGCGAACATCGCCGCTCCGACGCTGACGACCAGCGCAATTCGCAGTTCGCGATAGGCGGCCCGGCTGAAGCGACTCGCCATAACATCGCCCGTCGCCAGGGCGCGGACGATGACCGTCGAAATCTGGACGCCGACGTTCCCGCCCATGGCGGCGATCGGAATCAGGAAGGGTATGAGCAGGCTGAAGATCTGCTCTTCCATCTGCTCCTTGAAATAGAGCGTGATCATCGAGGCGGAGAACGTACCGATGAGCGACGGCAGCAGCCATCGCGCCCGAATGCTCGCCGCCCGCAGGATGCTGCTGCTCGCGAATTCCTCGGCGTCGGTACCGGCCATGTGAAAGATGTCTTCCTCGGCCTCTTCTTCCGCGACTTCCAGGACGTCGTCGTGCGTGATGACACCGACCAGCGCCTGCTCGCTGTCCGTGACAGGCAGCGCGACGACGTCGTACTTGTCGAACTTGTTCTTGACCTCTTCCTGGTCGTCTTCAACGTGCGCCGTGAACAGCTCGTCGAGCATCAGCTTTTCGAGGGGCATTTCGGCGGGCGCCGTGATCAGGCGCATCGGCGGCACCACGCCCAGCAGACGCCCCTCTTCGTCGACGCAGTACACGTAATAGACTTCGAGGCGCCGTTCCTCCGACAGCTTGCGAATCCGGGCGATCGCATCGGCGGCCGTCGCCGTGACGGGGACCGACACGAAGTCGGTGTTCATGATGCCGCCGGCCGAGTCTTCATCGAACTGGCGGAGCATTTCGACGGCGGCCCGCTGTTTCGGCGGCAGATGTTCGACGACGCTGTCGGCGCGTTCGTCGTCCATCTCGTCGAGCACGTCGACGGCGTCGTCGGCCGGCAGTTCCTTCAGAACCTTCGAGACTTCGGCGCTGGGCATGCCGTCGAGAACGTCCGAGCGGACGGACTCTTCGAGCATGTCGATGGCGACGGCGACAGTACGGGGTGGAAGGAGAAACAGAAGGCGGGATCGATCCTCTTCATCGATGGCTTCGAGACAGTCCGCCACGTCGGCGGCGTGAAGCTCGGCGAGGAATGCGCGCAGCTGGTCGTCGTCACCGTCCGTCAGCAACTGACGGAGCTTGACGACCAGGTCCGCCAGATCTTCCTGACGGCGCGCAACTGAGGTGGTCCCCGGTTCCTGCATGCGGGGCCATTATGACAGGGGGTTAGGCGAATACAACCGCGGCGGCGCCGATTGCGTCCTTTCGGACGCTCAGCGATTGTGCGCCGGCGTCGACGCGACGATTCATGCGGCCTCTTCAACCCTGGGCGGCGCCGACACGACGGTCAGTTCGACGCGCTCTCCCTTTCGCAGCACGACGACTTTGATCTTGTCGCCGGGCCTGCACTTTCGAAGCGCTTCCATATACGAATACACATCCCACACATCGTGACCGCCGATCGAGAGAATACGATCGTCATCCTTCATGCCCGATCGTTCCGCCGGTCCGCCCTCGACGACGCCCGCGATTTCGAAGCCTTCGCCGTCGCTCTGACCATAGATCGGCTGAACGCCGAGCCGCACGGGCGGCCTCGTGTTGTTCTCGACGTCATCCGGCAGATTGTCATGCGCGTCGCCGTGGGGATTGCGAGTGGACGCCGTGGCGGCGCGACGATTGGCGCCACGCGGTCCGTCGGCGCCGCGCCCTGCGCCCTTTCTTCTCGGCTTGTCGCCGGCGTCGGTCTTGTGCGCCGGACCGCCGCTGCGCGATATGCGTATCGAGATGGATACTCGAATACTCCCGGCAGGATGTCCGGTCGATTCGCCGTCTATCCGGAAGTTGGCGCGTCTCGCGGCGGGTCCCATCGCCGATTTCAGCGCGTCTTCGATGGTTCGCAGGAGCGCATCAAGATCGGCGGCGCTCCGGGCCTCGCCGTGAATCGTCGCCTTGATTTCAATCGCCTCATTCGATCGTGAGATCGACAGCCCGCCGGACCCGAGTGTCGAATCCTTGCTCACGATTGAATCGATCTGCGAGCAGATCGCCTGGACCGCGTCGCCCTGCGGCTTCGCTTTGTCGGGCGCCGGCTTTTTCGTCGGCTTGTCGGGCTTCTCAGGTCGGGGCTTCGCCGGGCGTTCCGCCGGCTTCGGCTTCTCGCCGAACTGCACACGCACTGTCTGTCGCTGACCCGCCCGCACGATGCGCACCTGCGTGGAGTCACCTGTCTTCAGTTCGCCCAGCGCCTTCAGCGCGTCTTCCACAGAGTTGGTCCGCGTCTTGCCGATTCGCACGATGCGATCGCCGGGTCGCAGGTCCGCCCTGGCCGCGGGCGAGCCCTCTGTCACGCTTTCGATCAGCAGCCCCTCGCCACTCGCGATCATGGACGGCGTCACGCCGAGCTGGACCGGCGCGCCGGTGCGAGGCCCCGCCAACGGCCGATCGTCCGTGGGCCGATTCGACGGAGGCGACGAATCGCTCTGCCGGCCGATGTTGGCTCGCCGCGAATCCTTGGCAAACGCCGGCGGCGCTTCGGCGCCGTCAATCGCGTCGAACACGTCCGCCGCGAAGCGCGCGATTTTCATCGCGCCATGCGAGTTGATCAGGGGCGTGTCGTCTTCCGGCTGATGGTATTGCTTGTGCAGTCCCGTGAAGAAAAAGAGCACGGGAATGTCGCGCAGGTAGAAGTTCGTGTGATCGGAGGGACCGCGGCCGCCGCCACCATCGCGGATGTCAAAGTCGTAGGACTTCGCCAGGTCGCGCACCATCTCTTCGAATCCACCGGTCCGCATGCCGCCGACTTCGAGCATGTTGTCCTTCAGACGGCCGACCATGTCGAAGTTGAGCATCGCGACGCACTTGTCCAGATCGACGCTCGGTGTCTTTGCAAAATGGGCCGAGCCGAGCAGACCGAGTTCCTCGCCCGTGAAGGCGACGAGCACGATTGTGCGGTTCGGCGATGCCCCCTTCGTGTAGGCCTTCGCGAACTGCATCAGCATGGCGGTTCCCGAAGCGTTGTCGTCGGCGCCATTGCTGATGTCTTTGGCCGGGTTGAATTCGGGTTCGCCCTTGTGGCGGATCCCCAGATGGTCGTAGTGCGCCCCGAGGACGATGATCTCATCCTTCTGCGGGCCCGAGCCCGGAATTCTGCCGACGACGTTTCGCACGTCCGACTGGATCGGCTCAATGTCGACGCAGCCTCGGACGGACACGCCGTCGAGCGCCGCCGACGCGGGGGCCTGTTTGTCTTCGATACGATGCTGCAGTGTCTGAATGTCCTGCAGGCCACCGGCGGCGAGCATGCGCGTCGCGAGATCCGGCGTGATGTGCATCATCGGGATGCCGTGATCGCCTCCGCGCCCTCCCTGCCGAAAGTCGAAAAGTTCCGACTCCCCGTCGGGATTGACGATCAGGACGGCCGCGGCGCCGTGATCCTTCGCCGTCAGCGACTTGGCGCGAAACGAAACCTGCCGCATTCCGAAGTAGCCGAAGCCCGGCCCGCGTCGCAGCATGAGGACGACCTTGTCCTTGACGTCGATTCCGGCGTAGTCGTCGTAATCGCTGTCGGAAATGCCGTAACCGACGAAGACCACATCGCCGGAGAACGACTCGGAGGACGAGAATGGCAGGGGCACAAACTCCTCGTTCAGGATGGCGGGCTTCCGTGTCAGACGTCCGTCCGTCCCGATGGCCAGCCGGGTTCGATCACCAATTCTGTTGCTGAGGGCGAGCTGAAAATTCTGAAAGTAGGAATCGTCATCGCCGGCCGGTTCGACGCCGAAGGACTCCCAGACGGAGGCGATGTAGTCGCCCGCCTTGTCGATTCCCTCCTGGCCCGTTCCCCGGCCCTCCAGATCGTCGCTGGCGAGGTAGTCGATCCAGCCGACGTACTGCTCGGCGGAATAGAGCGATTCGTCCGTGGAATGGCGATCGGACGCTACGCCGACGGTCGGGACGGCGAAAAGACATGCAAAAGCAAGACACACGCCGACGCCTCGGCGAATCGATCGTCTCATAATGATCTCCCGAAAGGGCTATTGAAGGCCGATCACGAACGCCAGGCGCACAAACACCCCGGAATCCCATCGGCGGGGAACGTTCGCAAGTGATCCTATTATGTTCGAATCGTTGCGGGGCGCTAAGGTTTTCGCCGATTCGGCGGAATCCCGGCCCTATTCGACGGTCGCCGGCGTCGTTTCGCCGATGGCGCGGCTGCGCATTTCCTCGGCATTTCGGATCAGCGCTTCCTTGGTGGGCTTTTCGAGCTTCTCAAGCGTGAAGGTGCCGAGATCGCGATCGTCGTGAATCGTCGTCGGGATCAGGCACTCTGAAACGAGGTCGATTCCCGGCCACTGATACCAGGGGGCGTCGATCCGTTGGTTCGTCTTGAGCGTCTTGTAGCCCTTGTGGCGGATGATGATGTCGTAGTCGCCGTACCAGGTGAAGTTCACCTTCACGGGGGAGCGGCCGACTTCCTGGTCATTCAGGTAAACCAGGGCTCCGGACGGCTCGGAGTTGATCTTGACCGTGCGATCGACGCAGCCGACAGATGACATGCACGCCAGCAGCAGGCAGACGGACATCGCCGGACGGAGATACCGTGTCACGTTCTGTGGAAAAGTCCGGACGGTTCGTTGAGGCGTGTATCGATCCATGATCTGCTCGCAACGGCGATGGGCGACAGCGCGGAGCGCTTTGTCATTCGAATCATCATCCCTGATCTGGCGCCTAGTCTAATTCCGGCGGGCCGAATCGCAACCGGAAACCGCCGGTCCGCGCCGGGTCACGCCGAAAGATCGAACCACGCCTGGAGAATCTGTCGCGCGGCCAGCTGATCCGTGAGGCCCTTGCGCTTCCGGCGCCGCAGACCCGCGGCATCCATCGCCTCGTGGGCCGCCGCGGAACTGAGCCGCTCATCCTGAAAGTGCACGCCCAGACCTGACAATCGTTCGAGCTCCGCGGCGAATCGGCGCGTCAGTGCGGCCTGATCACCCTCCGAGCCGTCCATATTGATCGGCAGGCCCACGACAAACGCCTCGGTTCCCTCGGCGACGCCCCGATCCGTCACGTTTCGCGCGTCGCGCGTCACGTCGTTGCGACCTTCGATTGTATCCAGCGGAAACGCGATGCGCGTGTCGTCGTCGCCGTGAGCGAGTCCGATCCGCCGGACGCCGTAGTCGATGCCGAGGTACTTCATCGCCTTCCTTCAGGGCCGCGTCAGTCGAGAATCAGCAGGGACACATGTTCCATCGCGAAGGAGCGTTCGCCGTGATCGCGGAAGTAGATCCGGATGTACTGCGAGCGCAATCGCGACTCGATCCCGACAACTTCGCCATCGCCGTAGTCCTCGTGGCGTACGCGCAGGCCGGGATAGTACATCGAGTCGCTCCCGAAATGCTCGTTTTCGTTGTAACGGCCGAGGTGCGCCATGCTGCGATCGCGCTGCTCGGCGAACGTCTCCCGCTCAATCTCCTCGTCGGGCAGTTCGGAGAGGAATCGCGACGCGATTGCCCGCTCCGTAATGCCGCGCACCATTCGATAGAGGGCGTGGGTCAATGTCAGGCGTCGCATGGCCCGCGTCATGCCGACGAACGCCAGGCGCCGCTCCTCCTCCAGCTCCGCCTGGTCGGCCAGCTGCGTCCGGGCGTGGGGCAGCAGGCCCTCTTCCAGACCGATCATGTAGACGGCGGGGAACTCCAGTCCCTTTGCGGCGTGCAGTGTCATCAGTGTGACGGCGCCACGCTCCTCATCAATCGCGTCCGTATCACTGACGAGGCTCGTCTGCTGGAGCCAGTCGATCAGGGAGCCTTCAGGGAAGTCCTTGTCATACTGCTGGGCGGCGCTGACGAGTTCGTTCACGTTTTCCAGCGGGTCGTTGTCCTCCAGACTTCCGGCGTGGCCGAGCGCCTTCTCGATGCCCGATTTGCTGAGGACAGCCGAGACGATGTCCCGCACCGGGCGCGGCGGCATGTCGGCAAGTTCGGCGATCAGCTTCGCAAAGACGGCCACTTTTTTTCGAGCCGTTTTCAGTGACTCGATCGCATCGCACTGCTGGGCCGCCAGGTACATCGTCATGTTGTTTGCGTCGGCGTAGGCCTTCAGGCGATCGAGCGAGACCTTGCCGATACCGCGGGCGGGCGTGTTGATCGCGCGGAGCAGCGCCGTTTCGTCCGCCGGGTTCACGATGAGCCGCAGGTAGCTGAGGACATCCTTGATTTCCCTGCGATTGTAGAACTCGACGCCGCGGGCGATCTGATAGGGCACGCGCGCCGTCCGCAGCGCGTCTTCCATCACGCGGCTCAGGGCGTTGACGCGATAGAAGATCGCCACGTCGCCCGGAGCGCCGCCTTCCTCGATGTACCGGCCGATGTCCTCAGCGATCTTCCGCGACTCGACGTTCTGGTCCTCGCAGGTCCAGACGCGGACATTCGCGCCGCGCTCACCGTCCGTCCACAGACGCTTGGCCTTGCGAAAGTCGTTGTAGGCGATCAGTTCGGAGGCGGCCGAGAGAATCGCGCCCGTGCTGCGGAAGTTCTGCTCGAGGCGGACGACATGCGCGTCGGAATAGTCGCTCTCGAACTCGAGAATGTTCTTCATGTCGGCGCCGCGCCAGGCGTAGATCGACTGATCGGGATCGCCCGTGGCGCAGAGATTCCGATGGGATTGCGCGAGACAGGACGCGATCGTGTACTGGGCGTGGTTCGTATCCTGGTACTCGTCGATCAGGATGTACCGGAAGCGATCCGACAGGGACTCCCGCACGTTGGGATACTGCTTCAGCATCAGGGCGACGCGCATAAGCAGGTCATCGAAATCGCAGCCGTTCTGCTCCGTCAGGATCGCCTGGTAGGCTTCGTAGATCCGCGCGACGGCCTTCGTCGAGAAGTCGAACGAGAACTCCAGGAAATCGGCGGGCGTCTGCAGGAGGCTCTTCGCCTGGCTGATACGCTCCTGGGCCTTGGCGGGGGGGAAGTGGTCGGACGACAGGTCGCAGTCGGCCAGGGCGCGCTTGATGAGCGATCTCGAATCGGCCTGATCGAAGATCGTGAAATTGGGCCCCAGACCGATCGTGTCGCCGTATTCGCGGAGCAGTCTGGCGCACATGGAGTGAAACGTGCAGACCCACATGCCGCGGCCGGCGCCGAGGGCGTCGATGCGTTCGCGCATTTCGCCGGCGGCCTTGTTGGTGAACGTGATCGCCAGCACCTGGTCCGGCCGGGCGACGCTCGTGGCGATGTTGGCGGCCCGCCGCGTGATGACGCGCGTTTTGCCCGAACCGGCGCCGGCGAGAACCAGCAGTGGCCCCTCCGTGTGCCGCACGGCCTCGGCCTGGGGTTCAGTCAGGCCGGCGACGAGTGAGTCTGTCGTCAAAGTCATGGGAGACATTATGCAGCGCGCCGGCCGTTTGCGAAGGGAATCGCGGCGGAGATTCGGCGGGTCGGGACAAGGGGCGCCCGCATCGCGTACAATCCGGGGCGCTCGCGCCGTGAGAGAAGTCGACACAGTGGAAGATTCGGGAACGGATCGATGTTCATCGCTCGATCAGCTATCCAGCGCTGCCCGCAGTGCGATTACGACATCCACATGGGCGTCGCCGATGGGCGATGCCCTGAGTGCGGTCTGCGCCTCGACATCTCCTGCTGCATGTTTCGCAGGGCGCCCGTCGCAGGTGATGAGAAACGAGAGTCGCCCTACGCCATCTTCGGTCTGGCGGTCCCGCTGTCGCTGTCGCTGTTCGTCGTGCTTCCGATACGAATCAGCCTTGGCCTGATCGTGCTGACGTGGATCGGGGCCGTCTTGATCTTCATCTACTCGCGCAAGCCGAGGAACACGGCGCCGATGATCATTCTGGATCGCAACGGTGTGTCATTCGGGGCCCCGGGGCGCGTCAGGTTCATCCCGTGGGTCGAGGTTCAGCGCATTCGGGCCGCCGATCTCTCCGCATATGTCAAGACGAGCCGCGTCGAGCCGATCTGGCTGCCGGCGTGTTTTACGCAGGCGTATGAATGGAAACTCTTCGACGCGATGGCCGAGCGGTTGCGCAATGCGCCGGAATCGGGCGAAGTCATCCATTCGGACGATCTGTTTCAGGAATGTCTGCCGCTGTCATTACCAAGGGAGGTAAAGCCCGAACCACAGTACCTTCCTCAGAGCGCGGCCTCGGCGATCTATCTTTACGCGTCGACGGGCGTTGCCGGGGCCTTGACCATTTGGAACATCTATTACGGATTATTCGCGTTTCTCGTGCTCGGCGGAATCGCGGCAACCTACCTCGCTGTCAGGGCCTGGAAGTCGGATGAGATCAGGAAAAAGCCGGGTAACGGGGAGACGACAGAGTAGGTCGCACTCGCATTTATCGTTCGCCTCCCTGAAGTCGAGTCGCGGATGATTGTCGATCGCGTGGGACTGACAAGCTGCCCGAACTGCCGCTATGGGGTCCATCCTGGCGTGGCGCGAGATTCAGGGCGCCAACTTGGTCGACTGGCCGCGGCATTTGCGGACGACGGACGGCAATACGAATGCGATTTCCCAGCGACTGGACAGTGACAACGATGTTCGCATTTTCGAGGCAGTGCACAAGGCGCTGCGAGACGTGACGGAGAGCGCGGACGCCACGCCGTCCACTTCGCTCCGAGACGATATTGACGCAATCGCTCGTTCGACTACGGCCCCGACGACATCACAATCCAATAGCGCGCTGGTTGTCAGCGCGGCCATTCCCGCCATCACCGGAATCGTGGGATATGTCGTGATCCGATTTCGCGAGCCGGCAGGGGCGATGCTGTTGGATCTTGTCGCGCGGGCCGATGTGATCTACTCGCTGAGAAGGTCGTGGAAGTCAGACCGTGGCACAGGGGCCACAAAGGCGAATGGCTCGACGGATTGAGTCCAGGGGGCCTTCCGCGGGCAATGGCGTCGGGAGTCGGCCTATTGCCGGCTCGTTCGTCGGAGGATTGCCGGTGGCCGCTTGATTGAATAGAAAAATAAACCGCCAAACGAAACGTGGCATTTTGCGTCATATATAATGCCGGCGCCGGGTCGCTCCGGGAAGTCTCTTCGACGCGCGACATATTCGACTATTTTGACTTGTTGGTTAACGCCCTGAGGGCGCCCGCCAGTTGTAATTGGAGGTCCAGCGATGCGTACGCACGCCAACAGACGCACATTACGAATAGTCATCAGCCTGACTGCAATCACGGCCGTCGCGTGCGCCACTGGGTGCGACACGCGCGCCAAGGTCGGAATCCCCAGCAACTTCTCCATGCCCGCGACTCCGCAGAGCGAAATCCTCTCGCAGATAGAGAGCGCGGAGTTTTCGGGGCGCCTGACGCTCAGTCCTTTTGACGTCGACATTGACGGTCGCCGTCTGAAAGCCACTTCAGAATCGGAAGTAATGTTTGACCAGTTGAGATTCAACGTGGCGCCCTCGGCGGACGGAACAATAGAGGTCATGCTCAGGAGCGGAACCGTCAGTGCGGCGGGGCTTCAGGCAAGCGCAGGGCCGCTCGTCATCAAGGACCTTCAATATGACGCCCTGACCGCGTCCGCCAGCGCCGAAGTCTCCGTCGCTCGTTCCCTTCTGAATGCGGCGCTGGCGGTGCTTTTCCGACCCGATACGTCGCTCAGCGGCGAAACGCCGGTTGTCAAAGCGCTCAGGGTGAACTCGTTTCACGCCAAACTACGAGCCGAGGCCAGTGTGGATCTGGGCCGAACGACGGGGGCGGACGTGAAACTTCACTTTCCGGGCGGGGCAAAGGCGGATCTTTCCGACTCGGAATTCCAGATGGCGCCGGGCGGCGTCGCCAGACCCCTGTCCATGAGATGGGCCATTGAGGCTCCAAGCGTCCTTGTCAGTGCGGGCTCGCAGACGGACCTTCCGTTTGCGGATGTCCATCTTCGCCTCGACCTTGAGAGTTGGGACGCCGCTCGCGCGACGGGCGAACTGACCACGACATTCGGGCGAAATGCGCTGTGTGGCCCGTTGGAGACCCTCTTCAACGACGCGCCCATTCCCCATGTCGCCGGCGGTGGATCAACCGCCTCCGTTAATGACGACATCCGATTGCGTCTCGATTTCGGCGCCATGACGTTGACGGTTGACCTTCCGCGCATCAGCGTTCGCAGAGTCTCCAGTTCTCACAAGGGCCATGGGTTTGATGTAACCGCGTCCATCGACCCTGTGCATGCCGTCATCGCCCTGGATGGCCAGTCTGAGGGCCAGCCGTTCTCGACGCGGCTGAGCCTGCACAGCGGGGTCCGCATGTGTGTCGGGCAATTCACGGGGAAGAAGAGAATGGCGTTCGTCAACGTCACGATTGTCAAACCCTATGTCATCGACCCGTTTGATGTGGCGATGACCTTTGACGCCCGACTGTTCCTCCGCGAGAAGCGCCTTGTCGCTCGCATCGAGCGTTGGCGCGACCCGGCGGGGAGTCTGCATGTTGGGGCGATCGGCGACGGACCCAACGCGTGGGGCGATATCTCGCCCCTCAACACGCCGACCATCAACATGCATATCAACTACGTGGGCGCGAATGTCCCCGTCAGCAATCCGCTGCCGGGCGCGTTGAACAGCCTGAACGGCAGGGAAGTGACACTGAATCTGGAGCGACGCCCGTGAACGAGATCAGCGAGAAGCAGGCGGAACGATTTCACCAGTACTACGCGTCGACCATTACGTGGATGCGTGTCCTTCAGAGCACGCTCCTGCTGTGTGCGATCATGCTTGGAATCTCTTCGGGATCCAAACTCGGCCTCGAAGGTGTGGAGAGCTTCGTCGGTGGCCTTTTCGGCGCCGGCGCAGTGTCTGATCCCAATCAGTTCTTCATCTGGGCGCCGCGCCTTCTCTTCTCATACGCCTTGTTTTTTTCGGCGGTCTACTCTCGCAGATTGCACTATCGTAACATCTGCAGGGACATGCTCACCCGAAGCAAGAATGCTGGCTCGGATGCGGCATTACTCGACTTCAACAATGACACACGATGGCTCGTCGTTGGTGATGCATCGAAGCTGGAGATTTGCAGGTGGATCCGGCTCTCGCTCTCGGGCGCGACGGCGCTGGCGCCCCTCATTGCGTACACGTTTGTTCGCTTCAACGTAGGCGCCGGCAAGCTCCGCGAAGTCCGGAATCTTCGGCCAGATGTTCTGTCCGAATCATCGTTCTCTCATTACGTCTTGCTGGCCGCGGCCACGATCGCGTTGGCCTACGTTGTCAAGTTAGACTACCGCAGCTCCAAGGCGGTCGGCGCCCGAGATGACACCCAGGCTCGGGGTGATTCGCAGAAGCGCACGCGCAAGCGAAAGCGTAAGCGAAAATCAGGCGTCCCTCTGACAAAGGACATCTCGAAGAAGTCGATCCCGGACTCCGGGCAGGCGCATGCGCTGTTCGAGCACGTCCAGGATAAGTTAGTCAAATGGTCACAGAGGACCGTTCTCGTTGGAGTGATCCTGGGAAGCGTTTCTGTCTGGGGGGTAGTACAAGCGGCGGTGTCATCAGTCAGAGAGACCACGATCGAAGCGAGACTCGCCGCCAAGAGCGCGACCGACGAGGCAAAGAACGCGCGCAAGTTTGCCAACGACACGATAAGGCTCGAAAAAGAACTTGGAGACCTTCAGTCGAAACTCCGCATTCTCGGAGAGAAGTTCGAAGGTGAAGCGGACAGGAGCGAACGGGTCAAGGCGCAGACTGATCGCCTTAGTTCCGTCGTCACAGCAACGCAATCGAGACTGGACCGCCTTGGACCCTGGCTCAGGCTGGCCAACGCTTCTCCGCTCCTTGCCGAGTCCGAACGCCGAATAGGACAACTCAGTGTCGCGCTTGTGGATGCAACTGACGAATTGCGAGCGCTAACGCGACAAATCGCAGGGACAGAAACCAGCGAGTCTTCTCGTTCTCAGGCGGAACGCATCATTGACCAGATCTGTACGGCGACAATTCCGATTGAAAGACGCCTTGACATGGCAATCTGGCTTCTACGCCTGATCGAATTACACGGTCCGATTCGTGGGATTGATTTGACACAGTGTCTATCTGCTGTCGAAATCTCCGAATTCGACTCGCCGGAGTACAGACTGTTTCGATCTCTTGCCAAAATGCTGCTCGCGAATAAGCAGGCCGATTCACTGTTTGCATTTCTCATCCTGAAGACATCGACAAACCGACCTGCTGGGGCCCCGGCGTTTTCTCAGAAACAAATCGATTCCCTGCAAGCGAAGAGACGCGCCATTATCGAGGCGCTTATCTCGCAATCGTCGATCGATGCCCAAACTGCTGAGGCAATGAGCGCGATCCTGGCGCAGGATAATTCCGAGTACGACATCATTTTGCGATTCCTGAGCGATACCTCGCCTCGCCCCAGCATTTCACCGGAGGCGACAGAGGTCCTCGTGGCCATGTTTCACAAAGCGCTGGAGTCCGCCACCACTGAGGAGTCAGTTGGGGCAATTGCCCGCTCGCTTCAGATTATTGGCAGGCCGGCCGCATCATGCATTCCACTCCTCAATCATCGCCTGGAAGAATTCGAGAATCGACTTGGCGTACATCGTGACAGTCTCACGAGAGATCCTCGCAATATTACCTACGAAATCGCCGGCTATGGCATCAACCTCGCTGATACGGTCATCTCACTTCGAAACGCCGTGATTGAATTGCAATCTCCCGAGGAAACCTCTGTGGGCCGGCCCGGCGGCGCCGACAAGAGCGCATGGCCATCGGATGGCACGGCAACAACGGCAGAATAGACGTCGCGTTTCGAGAACGTCGCTTGTGATGTCTGGAGGTGATGATCCGGCAGACGACATTCGTGTCTGTCAACGGAATGCACCGCACGCTCCCTGCCTCTCTGCAACCCGCCCCTACGGCTTCCGCACGCCCGCCACGCGGATCGTCTTCGAGCGGGCGTATTTCTTGCCGGCGCCCATTGCGATGTTGACCGTCACTTCATACTCGCCCGGCTGCGCGTACTGATGCACGCCTGACGCGTCGTAGGATTCGCCACCGTCGCCGAAGAACCACTTCTGCTTCTTCGTCGGCGGCACACTCTCCAGCGCGTAGTAGATGGCCGTCGGGTTGGACAGGTCCCTGGGCCGCAGTGTCAGCCTCACCCAGGGGCGTTCGTCGACCACCTGTTTGAAGAACTTCCACGTGTGCCTGGGGTCGATTCGGCGATGGCTGCCCGGCATCTCCTCGCGGACGACGTACATGCCGCGATCCTGAAGCCACTTGATGCAGTCGATCGACTGATCCCGCAGCAGGTCCGACTTGCCGTACACGACTTTCACCATCTGCCAGGGGTTCAGGTCGTCCTCCGGGATGTCCAGGTAGCGAGGATCGAACGTCCCCTGTCGGATGAACAGGGCTCGGAAAACGTCGGGATGGCGCAGGCCCGTGTCGAGGACCGGGAAGGAGCCGGCCGACCAGCAGGTCATGAAGACCTGCGACTCCGCGACGGTATATCGCCGCTTCACTTCGTCGACGACGGCGAGGATCGCCCGCTCGTCTTCGCGCTGAAGGGCCATCTGCTTGTCGGGCGGCGGCGGAAAGTCCCCTCGGGCGGACTTCAGCTCAGGGGCCACGACGATGATGTCCCGATATTCCGCAAACTTGGCCCATTCCCGCATCTGGAATTCGGCCGAGTCATAGGGCCAGGTTCCGTGGCAGGCGACGACGAGCGGCCACTCCCGATCCCGCGAGTAGGTGCTGGGGACGTAGAGCAGATAGGCCCTGCCCGTGTCCTTTTCCTCGTGTTGTGCGATCGAGGCCTGTTCGGGGAGCCGCTGGGTCGGGAGGCACCCGCTCGCGGCGGAAGCCGCCGCAAACAGACCGAGAACCATGAAGTTACGACGGATTTGGATGGCCGATGGCCGCTTGCCCGCTGTCATATGCCCTCGTATACTCTGTTGTTTACCGCCTGACGCAAGTCCGACCGCGTCCGCCTGGCCCGCCTTACACAGCTCGGGAGAGTCCACGATGCCCGCCAATCTCGAAGGTATCCACATTCTTGTCGTCGATGATGATCAGGACATTCTGACCAGCGTTCGCATCGCGTACGAGAACGCGGGCGCCAAAGTCTCCATCGCGAACGACGGCGCCAAGGGTCTGGACGCGGCTCGACGGCTCGCCCCGGATCTCGTCATCCTGGACATGATGATGCCCCGCAAGAGCGGATTCGTCGTCATCGAGAGCCTCAAGCAGAACGCCCAGCCCGGCGACAAGCCCCACGTCATCATGATTACGGCCAACGAGGGCAAGCGTCACGAGGCCTACGCCCGCCATCTCGGCGTCGACGAGTACGTGAACAAGCCCTTTGCGACGGAACGGCTGATCGAAATCGCCGCCCGGCTCTTCGAGCGGGAGTACGTCGATCCTGATCGATCGCAAGTGTATTAACCACAGATTGTTAAGGCAGCCTATTCCGGAGGGCCGTCGGCGGAAATCCGTCGCCGGTCCGATTTGTGATTTGCGCCCGGGGGACTTGCAGAATCCGCCGGCCGCCGGTATCTTTCCGAGACTTCGTTAAGAGCGGTTGCGAACAAACGCGCCCCGAAGTTGAGCGCGGCGGACACGATTCAGCGCGACTGGATCTGTTCCTGGTGTAGGAGTCGGTTTCGGAATGTCGTTGACGGTTGAAAAGAAGAAGGCGTTGGTCGCGGATTACGGCCTGCACGAGAAGGACACGGGATCGCCGGAGATTCAGGTCGCCCTCCTTACCAACCGCATCGAGCAGCTCACTGAGCACCTCAAGACCCACAAGAAGGATCACGCCTCCCGGCGCGGTCTGCTCAAGATGGTCGGCGCCCGGTCCAGCCTGCTCAAGTATCTCACTCGAACGGATCGTGAGCGATATCAGAAGGTCATCGAACGGCTCGGCCTGCGCAAGTAATTGCCGGCGCCCTGGCCTGATGACTTCGTTGTCTCCCGCTCTCCGTCCCCGTCCTACACACATGGTACGTCGACTCAACCCGACCGCATGAAGCCTGCGGATCGGGTGAACGTACATTCACGGCCGGACACGATGGTCTCGCAACCTGGACTGACACGCGACGACACCTCCGGCCGACGAATAAAGCAGGCAAGACAGCAAAAAGAGACGTAAGACGAATTTCAGATCAGTTGGAGTAATGCAAGCGATGGCAGCACATGTCGTAGAACGGGAAATCGGGGGTCGAACGCTAAGGCTCGAAACGGGCAAGATCGCCAAGCAGGCCGCCGGCGCCGTCATGGTCACGTACGGCGATTCGATCGTCCTTGCGACGGTCGTCTCCGCGGATCCTCGAGAGGGAATCGACTTTTTCCCGCTCTCAGTGGACTATCGAGAGAAGATGTACGCCGCCGGCAAGTTTCCCGGCGGTTTTTTTAAGCGCGAAGCGCGCCCCAGCACCAAGGAAATCCTCACGATGCGCATGACGGATCGACCGATCCGTCCGCTCTTCCCTGACGGCTATCGCAATGAGGTCCAGATTCAGACGATGGCCCTCTCGTCGGACCAGGAAAACGATCCCGACATTCTTGCGATGATCGGCGCCTCGGCCGCCCTGGCCGTCAGCCCGATCCCGTTCATGGGACCGACGGGCGCCGCCCGTATCGGCCGAACGCCGGAAGGCGAGTACATCGTCAATCCGACGATGTCGCAGCGGGCCGAGAGCGATATCGAAGTCCTCGTCGCGGGTCACGGTGAAGCCGTGAACATGATCGAGGCGTCGGGCCTGGAAGTGCCGGAAGACGTGATGGCCGACGCCATTGCCGCCGGCTTCGAGGCCGTGAGGGAAGTCGTCGAGCTGATCAGCGAGCTCGTCGAGAAGGTCAGACCCGTCAAGACGGAATTCGAGTCCGGCAAGGACGCGTCGCTGCCCGGCAAGGTCCGTGAGCTCTGCGACAAGTACGACCTGAAGGGCGCCCGCTACCAGAAGGACAAGGCCACGCGCAAGGCCGCCGTCAAGGAAGTCGAAGAGAAGGTCATCGGCGAGCTCTGCCCTGAAGGCGCGGATGACCTGGCCTGGACGCGCGGCGATGTCTGGGAAGAAGTCCACAAGCTCGAAGAGCACTTCTACCACATGATGGTCATGGAGACCGACCAGCGCCCCGACGGCCGCGGCTGCAAGGACATCCGCGAGATCGAGATCGAAGTCGGCTGCCTGCCCCGCGTCCACGGTTCGGCGCTCTTCACGCGCGGCCAGACGCAGGCGATGGTCGTGACGACGCTCGGCACCAAGCGGGACGAGCAGTTCATCGACGATCTCGTCGAGGAATACAACAAGAAGTTCCTCCTGCACTACAACTTCCCGCCGTTCTGCACGGGTGAAGCCAAGCGCATCGGCGCCGTCAGTCGTCGCGAAATCGGCCACGGTAACCTCGCCGAGCGCGCCCTGCAGGCCGTCATCCCGATGCCCGAGAAGTTCCCCTACACGATTCGACTCGTCAGCGAGATCATGGAGTCCAACGGCTCCAGCTCGATGGCCAGCGTCTGCGGCGGAACCCTCGCCCTGATGGACGCGGGTGTGCCGATTCGCCATCCCGTCGCCGGTATCAGCATCGGCATGGTTCACGACGAGAAGGGCGGCTACAAGCTGATCACGGACATCCTTGGTGAAGAGGACCACTTCGGCGACATGGACTTCAAGGTCGCCGGAACGCAGGTCGGCATTACGGCCATCCAGCTCGACCTCAAGGCCAAGAGCATCACGCAGCAGCAGATCGTCGAGACGCTCGCCCAGGCCAAGGACGCGCGAATGCAGATCCTCAAGCAGATGCTGACGATCATCCGCAAGCCGCGCGAGGAAATCAGCCAGTTCGCCCCGCGAATGCTCACGATCAAGGTCGACCAGGACAAGATCGGCAAGATCATTGGTCCGGGCGGCAAGGGCATCAAGGCGATCGAGGCCGACACGGGCGCCAAGATCGACATCGACTCCGACGGCACGGTCAGCATCTCCTCGACCGACGCGAAGGGCGCCCAGGCGGCCTACGACATCGTCGAGCAGATCTCCGAGGGCGTGAAGATCGGCCGCATCTACCATGGCCGCGTCAGCGCGATCAAGGACTTCGGCGCCTTCGTCGAAGTCGCGCCCGGCCTGGATGGTCTCTGCCACATCAGCGAACTCTCCGACGACTACGTCCAGAAGGTGACGGACGTGTGCAATGTCGGCGACGAGCTGGATGTGAAGGTCATCATGATCGACGATACGGGTCGCATTAAGCTCTCCCGCAAGGCCGTCCTTCTCGAAGAGAAGGGCATCTCGCCGGAAGAAGCCGCCGCACAGGAGCCCGCGGGCGCCGCGGCCGGCGGTGGTAACGGCGGCGACGATCGACCTCAGCGACGCGGCGGTGGCGGCGGTGGCGGCCGGGGTGGTCGCGGCGGCCGCGGTGGTCGCGGTGGCGCTGGTGGCGGCCGAAATCGCGAAGACTGATCGCGCTGCGGCGCAAAGTGACGTTTTAGCAAGGACGCCGAATCGCTTCGGCGTCCTTGTTTCATAATGAACCCCCGGTAACTCGGCGGCGGCGGCGCTGCGAATCGTGCGACTCGCCACTATCATGCGCGAGTCGGTCAGAGTGACCGCTCGATTCGGCCCGACGGCGCCGCTCTCGGATCTTTGTTTGGAACCGTATGGATATTCGCAACATCGCCATCATCGCACACGTCGACCACGGAAAGACGTCGCTTGTCGACTGCATGCTCCGACAGAGCGGTCTGTTCCGCGAGAACCAGGATTCGCCCGATCTGATCATGGACTCCAATCCGCAGGAGCGTGAACGCGGCATCACGATTCTCGCGAAGAACTGCTCCGTGCGATGGGGGGACACGAAGATCAACCTCATCGACACGCCGGGCCACGCCGACTTCGGCGGCGAAGTCGAGCGCGTCCTGAAGATGGCGGACAGCTGCCTGCTCGTCGTCGACGCCTTTGAGGGACCGATGCCGCAGACGCGCTACGTCCTCTCCAAGGCCTTTGGCTATCACCTGCGACCGATCGTCGTCATCAACAAGATCGATCGTCCCGACGCCAGGCCGGCGGAAGTCCTCAGCGAAGTGCTTGAGCTCTTCATCGATCTCGGATGCGACGAGGAATTCCTCGAGTGCCCCGTCATTTACTCCAGCGCGAAGGAGGGCTTCGCCCGTAAGTCGCTCGACGACACGAACAACGATGTCGCGCCGCTGCTCGATGAAATCATCGCCAGCGCCCCGCCTCCCGGCGGCGATTCCTCGGCCCCTGTGCAGACGCTCATCACGACGCTCGATTACAGCGACTACGTGGGTCGCATTGGTATCGGGCGCGTCTTCGAGGGCACGCTGAACGTCGGCCAGAAAGTCTGCCTCATCTCGCGCGACGGGCATCGCAGCACGGAGACGGTCACAGGACTGTTCACGTTCGACGGCCTGAAGCACGCCGCCTCCAAGCAGGCGCCGGCGGGTGAGATCGTCGCCATCACGGGCATCGAGGAAGTCGGCATCGGCGATACGATCGCCGACCTGGACGACCCGCATCCGCTGCCGATCGTCTCCATCGACGAACCGACGCTGACGATGGTCTTCCGCATCAACGACTCGCCATTCGCCGGTCGCGAAGGCAAGTTCATGACGACGCGACATCTTCGCGATCGCCTGGAAAAGGAGCTTCGCACCAACGTCGCCCTGCGCGTCGAGGACCTGCCGCAGAAGGACTCCTTCCGTGTCTCGGGCCGTGGTCTGCTCCATCTCGGCGTCCTGATCGAATCCATGCGGCGCGAGGGATACGAACTGCTCGTCGGCAAGCCGAAGGTCATCTATCGCGAGATTGGTGGCAAGAAGTGCGAGCCGATCGAGTACCTGACGGTCGACGCGCCCAACAGCGCGACGGGCGCCGTCATCGAGCTTGTCGGCGGACGCCGCGGCGAGATGATCAAGATGGAGCCGCGCGAGAGTTTCACGCACCTGGAATTCACGATCCCCGCACGCGGCCTGATCGGTCTTCGGACGCGCATGCTCAATGCGACGCGCGGCGAGGCGATCATGCATCACACGTTCTATGAGTACGAACACCTGCGCGGCAGCATCCCGGGTCGGGCCAACGGCGCGATGGTCTCGGGCGAAACGGGTCGCGTGACGGCCTACGCCATACAGAACCTGACGGATCGCGGCGTGATGTTCGCCAAGCCGGGCGACGAGGTCTACCGCGGCCAGCTCGTCGGCGAGCACTGCAAGGACGACGATCTCGATGTGAACGTCTGTCGAGAGAAGAAGCTGACCAACATCCGCGCCGCGTCGGCCG
>DAOPJV010000055.1:0-48614 GCA_035399845.1 Phycisphaerae bacterium
CCGACTTACATAACTCTCTGCCACTATTCGACTTTTAGCCGGACAGTACTGATTTCGAATCTCAAATCCCAAGTCTCAGATCCCAAATCTCCAATTCGAGATCGTTGATTCCAGTTCACGAATCTGAATTCGAGGCGAAAAACGCGTCAACGTGATTTTTCGGCGCGAGTGACAGGTCTGTTGTCACTGATTCGAGCCACATGCCCGCTCAATAGCAGATGAAATTCATGACCGCCAGGCTGATGAGCGACATGATCCCGGCAACGTTGACGAGGACGCCGAGTATCGCGGCCGTGTCTTTGCGTCTGTCTCTGATCAATGGGGTCAGGCCGAGGGCGAGTCCGAATAGAAAGACGCCCGCAAAGGCGATCGCGGCGGACTCCACGAACCCGAGGTTGGAGGGAGCGGTGAGACCGCCGCTGGGGTTGACGATCTCGCCAATGTAGAAGACGCCGAGCATGACGAGGCCGACGATACTGGCGCTGGCGCCGACAACAATCGACGCCGGTCCGAGCAGGGATGGGCGTCCTGATTGCGGAGTCGCGGAGTCGAAGGACGCGTTGTTGAGGGCGCTGTCGGACATGGTTCGGGGCTCCTGCGAGAACGTTCACAGCCTCCCTCAGGTATTGGGTGTGGCGATACAGATATTCTTCGGTTCCGTGAAGAACCTCAGCGCCTCGTCGCCGCCTTCCCGGCCGACGCCGCTCTGTTTCATGCCGCCGAAGGGCGTGCGGAGGTCCCGCAGCAGCCAGGTGTTGATCCAGATCACGCCACTTTGAACGGCGTCGGCGACGCGATGCGCCCGGTCCAGGTTCTGGGTCCAGATCGACGCCGACAGGCCATAGGGGGTGCTGTTCGCCATGTCGACGACCTGGGCCTCATTGTCGAACGGGATGATGCTGACGACGGGCCCGAAGATCTCCTCCTGGTTGACGCGACAATTGTGTCCGAGCCCGCCGATCACAGTGGGCTGGAAGAAGTAGCCGCTGCGGCAGCGATCGCTGACGCCCGAGGGGGGGGCGCCGCCGCAGAGAATCGTGCCGCCTTCTTCCTTCGCGAGGGCGACGTATTCGCTGACCTTGTCGAACTGGGCCCTGCTGACCAGCGCCCCCATTGCTGACGCGTCATCCAGCGGATCGCCGACGTGAATGCCCTTTGCGGCCTCCACGAATTTCGTCGTGAAGTCATCACAGATTGAGCGATCCACGAAGAGCCGCGAGCCGCACAGACAGATCTGCCCCTGGTTTGCGAAGGCGGCGCGGACGCATGTCGGCAGGGCCTTCGACAGGTCGGCGTCGGCAAAGACGATCGTCGGGTTCTTGCCGCCGAGTTCGAGCGAGAGCTTCTTGAACATCGGCGCCGCCGTGGCGGCGATGGCGCGGCCCGTGACAGTGCCGCCGGTGAACGAAATGGTCGTGATCTTCGGGTGCGACACGATCGCTGCGCCCGCCCGGGCGCCGAGACCGTGAACGATGTTGAGGACGCCCGCGGGGAGTCCGGCCTCGATTGCGACATCGGCGAGCATGTCGGCCGTGACGGGCGTGACCTCCGACGGTTTCGCGATGGCGACGTTTCCTGTCGCGATGGCCGGGGCAATCTTCCAGGTAAAAAGGTAGAGCGGCAGATTCCAGGGGGAGATCAGACCGCAGAGGCCTCGGGGTTTTCGGAGTGTGTAGTTCAGGCCCTGGCCGTCCGTCACGTGGCATTCGGAGCGCGTGTGGAGGATGGCCGTCGCAAAGAATCGCAGGTTTTTCACGGCGCGGGGGATGTCGACCGTTCGGGCGAGTGAAAGCGGCTTGCCGTTGTCGTCGGTCTCGGCGCGGGCGAATTCATCCAGGCGCGACTCGATGAGGTCGGCCATGCGAAGCATGATGCGTGAGCGTTCGTCGGCGGGCGTGCTGGACCAGACGGGGAACGCGGCGGCGGCGGCGGCGACGGCGGCGTCGACATCGGCGGCGTCGGAGTCGGGCGTGCGGGAGAAGATTTCGCCGGTGGCGGGGTTGATGTTGTCGAGCCAGGCGCCGCCCAATGGCGCCACGCGACGGCCGCTGATGTAGTTGCTGAGTGTGAGCATGAATGGCCTTATCCGAAATCGGTTCTGTTGGCTGGCGTGCGCAGGGGAAGCGATGGGAAACGCGTCGCATGGATCGATCGCGCGATCAGTCGTCCATCCTGTCGATTCGCTGACACCCCTCCTCGATTGCGCGCAGCATTTCCTCGGATTCTTCGTCGGAAAACTCGATCTCTGTTTCCTGAACACGGCGAATCAGGTCGTCGCCGCTGACGCCCTGTGGCCTGGGAGAGGTCAGCCGCTGGACAAACTTCAGGACGGCGCCCTGTTGTTCGTATGACAATGAGGCGATGGCCTCCATCAACTGTCGTTCGAGCTTCGTCATGCGGCTACTCCCCCTGTGTCGGGCGACCTGAGCGTTGATGGCGGATGGTCACATGCTCGACAGCCGACCGCCGTCCACGGGAACGTTGATTCCCGTAATGTACGACGCGGCGGGCGACGCCAGAAAGCCCGCGGCGGCGGCGATTTCCTTCGGTTCGCCGAGCCGGGCCATGGGGATCTTTGACACCATTGTTGTCGATACGGCGTCCTCGCTCGTTCCGCCCGCGTCGGCCTTGGCCTTGATGAGCGAGCCCAGGCGGGCGGTATCCGTGAAGCCGGGCAGGACGTTGTTGACGGTCACGCCGAATCTGGCGACTTCGCCGGCGACAGTCTTCGCCCAGGCGGCGACGGCCCAGCGCGTCGTATTGGAAACACCAAGGCCGGGGATCGGCTCCCTGACGGATGTCGAGATGATGTTGATGACGCGGCCGTACTGGGCCTTCTTCATGCCGGGGAGGACGGCCTGAAGGAGGATCTGGTTGTTGCCGACGTGCATTTCAATGGCGCGAAGAAAGTCCTTCGGATCCGCGTCGACGATGGCGCCGTGGGGCGGTCCGCCGGTGTTGTTGAGGAGGATGTGTACGTCGCCGTGGCCCTTGACAATGTCGTGGATGGCGATGCGGACGCGCGTTGGATCGGCAAAATCCGCGACGGCGATCCGATGCGTCTGGTTCGCGGGCGTCGGCAGGGCGCTGGCTGCGGCCTGCAGCGCCGGCTCGTTCCGAGCCACGAGCGTGCAGCTGGCGCCGAGTTCGGCGAAGCGCATTGCGCAGGCGAGACCGATGCCCTGGGTGCTGCCGCAGACGACGGCGTGTCTGCCTTCGAGGCTGTAATCGACGGGGAGATTCATGGCGTTTCCTCGGCGTTGAATATCTGGATGAACGTTGGCGTGGATTGTAACGAGGAAGCGAGGTCGGCGTCATCGGGGATTGTTGAGGCGCCGATTTCGCCTTGGGAGAGAATATGCCGGCCGGGTATTGCGTCTATGTGATTTGCGTTGACGTTGTCGATCGCGCTGGCTAGGCTCCCCGCGATGTCGGACGAGCTCCCGTACCCTTACGAGAACAGCGCGCTGCATGAGCGACGGGAACGCGTGTTCCTCATTCTCGCCGGACTCTTCCTCGGCACTCTCGCGATGCTGAACATCCTCGGCATCACGCGATTCATCGACCTGTCATTCACGATCTTCGGCTGGAAGGTTCCATTCGTCGTCGCCGTCGGCGTTCTTCCCTATCCGATGACGTTTCTGTGCACGGACTTCATCAGCGAGTTGTACGGACGGCGGCGGGCGAACTTCGTCGTCTGGATTGGTCTGCTGCTGAATCTCTGGGTGATCTTCATCCTGTGGCTCGGCTCGATCCTGCCGGGACCGGACATGGTCAGCGGAGAGGCGGTTCGCGACGCGGCGGGTCGGCTGCCGGTCTTCTTCGAAGTCAAGAAACTGGCGTTCGGGGCCGTGACCGCGTCAATGATCGCCTACCTGGCGGCCCAGTTCTGTGATGTGTACCTCTTTCACTTCTGGAAGCGGCTGACCAAGGGAAAACACCTGTGGCTGCGGAACAACGGGTCGACGCTGGTCAGCCAGATTGTCGATACCACGGCTGTGATTTTAATAACGCATTACTACGCCAAAGCGCTGCCTGTCTCCCCGGATAAGCCGATTTTTGAGCAGCTTCTGACGTTTATTGCGTCCGGATACGTCTTCAAAATGGTCGCCGCGCTCCTCGACACGGTTCCGTTCTACGTCGGTGTGCATTATCTTTCCAAGTTTCTGAAAATTGACCCGCATCGAGAGCACGCGCTGTGAGCATTGGGGGAGACCTGCAAGCCAATCCAGATCAACAGAACGCCGGGACGCCGAATGAGTCGTCACGGCTTGAGCCGCGGCTGCATGGCGTCTGGCTGTCGCCGTCGCTGATCCTCTGGGGAGAGGTTGGCCTTTCGCCACGATCCACGGAGGCGCCGGCGGATGACAGTGAATCGTCGGAGCGTCGATTTCTCTCCATCGCCGAGCTCCACGCGGAAGCCGGGGAAGTGTCCCCCGACGGTCTGCTCGCGTCGGTCGCCGATGACGGTGAGATCGAACTGCGACTCCCGGAACAGGACGGCGTGAAGGCCGTGCCGTGCCTTCGACTCGACGCCGCGGACGCGATCGACTTTCTGACAAGTCTCGGGCGGAAGGCGGATCGGCGGCTGGGCGACTCCGTTCGTTACTGGGCGATCCTTGCGAAGTATGTCTGTACGCTGCTGACACGACGGCAGTTTGCCCCGGATCTCGATATCGCGGACGGGAATCGCATTCGAGGTCGATGGCGCGTCTATGTCGACAGCCCTGCGGAACTGCGCTGGCTGGAGCGCGTGGCGTCGGCGATGCCCGCCGTGTCGCTGGCGGCGCTGGAGCGCGGCGACTTCGCGGCGCAATCGACGATGCTCGTTGACACCTTTCTGACGGAAACGGCGGATGCGCTGATTCTCCGATCCGTGGCGGGCGACGAGTTCTTCCGGCAGTTTCACGATCGCGCGCGGAAGGAAGGCGACTGGGACCTCTGCTGGCTGGCGTCGCTGCTCGGCGCCGAGGGACCTTTCACGTGGCCGGACGCCACGGACGCCCCGGAGATCGACGCGACGATCACGCAGGTGCGCGGCTGGCTGGCGTCGCTCGAGGGGCAGAGTGGCGAAGCCGGGGCGGTTCCCGAACTGGTATTCAGCCTGCGCGATCCGGAGGAGGAAGGCGACGTTGAGGCGGAACGCTTCTGGCGTCTCTCGTTCGGACTGCGCGATCCCGTCACGCGACGCGATCTGGAGATGGCGGGTCTCTGGGAAGAGACGGGCGTGGGACCTTCGATTATCCGGCGTCATCTTGTGAATCGGCGCGAGCACGTATCGCGCGAGCTTCGCCGCGCGGCGTCGAGTTTCTCGCCGATCGATCGCGTTTTTCGTCGCAGCGTGCCATCGGGCGTGGATCTGAGCGCGAACGAAGCGCTGGGATTCGTGCGGGAAGCGGCGCCGCTGCTGGAGGCGCAGGGCTTTGTCGTGCGCCTGCCGGACTGGGCGGACATGGGCGAGCGCCGGCTCGGCATGGAACTGCACGTGTCGCCGCGAGCGGAGCATTTTGGGGGACGGGGTTCGGACCTGTCGCTGGACAACTTCGGTCTGAACAGCGTGATTGACTTCAATTGGCGCGTCGCCGTCGGGGATCAGCATCTGTCGCTGGAGGAGTTCGAGAGACTCGTCGAGCAGCAGTCGTCGCTCGTGCGCGTGCATGGCGAATGGATGGAGCTCGATCAGGAGGCGGCTCGTCGCGCGCTGGCGTACATGCGCAAGCAGCCCAGGGGCAGCATGAACCTGATCGAGGCGATGCGCATTTCCGCCGGCGCCGAGGAGGTCGATACGGGCCTGCCCATCGTCGGGATGACGGGCACGGACTGGGTCGCCCGCCTGCTGGAAGGTCTGCCGGAGACGTCGATCGCTGATGTCCGGCAGCCGGAGGCGTTCGAGGGTGAACTGCGTCCTTACCAGTTGCGCGGTCTGGCCTGGCTGGCCTTCCTGCGACGGCTCGGGATCGGCGGCTGTCTTGCGGACGACATGGGTCTTGGAAAGACGATTCAGCTGATCGCGCTGCTGCTGCTGGAGCGAGAGAAGAACGCCGACGTGGGGCCGACGCTGCTGTTCGTGCCGATGTCGGTCGTGGGCAACTGGAATCGCGAAATTCGCCGATTCGGCAAGGGCCTGAAGACGCTCGTCCATCATGGTCCGGAGCGCCTGGGCGGCGAGTCGTTTGTGACGACAGCGAGGGCGAGTGATGTTGTCATCACGACCTACGGGCTGGCGCATCGCGACTTCGACACGCTCAGCAAGGTCGAGTGGTACCGGATCGCGCTGGACGAGGCGCAGAAGATCAAGAACCCGAGCGCGAACCAGACAATCGCCGTTCGGAAGCTCATCGCGCCGCAGAAGCTGGCGCTGACGGGAACACCCCTGGAAAATCACCTGTCGGAACTCTGGTCGATCATGGAGATGCTCAATCCCGGTCTGCTCGGATCGGCGGGGCGGTTCCGCGAGCGTTTTGCGGTTCCGATCGAGCGCATGGGGGATCGTCAGAAGGCGGCGGACCTGCGGCGGCTGATTCGACCTTTCCTGCTGCGACGACTGAAGAACGATCCGTCCGTCGAGTGCGATCTGCCCGAAAAGATGGAAATGCCGGTCTATTGCAATCTGATGGCGGAGCAGGCGTCGCTCTATCGGCGCGTCGTCGACCAGATGCTGACGGCGATCGAGGGCGCCGACGGAATTCGCCGTCGTGGTCTGATCCTGACGACGCTGACGCGACTGAAGCAGGTCTGCAACCACCCGGCCCACTACAACGACGACGGTCGCGGCCTGGACGGTCGCAGCGGCAAGTGCGAGCGCATCGTCGAGATGCTGGAGGAAGTGCTCGAGGAAGGTGACGCCGCGCTGATCTTCACACAGTACCGGGAAATGGGCGATCTGCTGGTTCGGCTGTTCAAGTCGCGGCTGGGCATCGACGTTCCGTTCATGCACGGCGGCACGACCGCCAAGCAGCGCGACAAGCTCGTGGAGGCCTTCCAGAAGGGCGAAACGAACATGCCGCTGTTTCTGCTGTCGCTGCGAGCCGGCGGCTTCGGTCTGAATCTCACGCGGGCGAACCACGTCTTCCATTTCGATCGATGGTGGAACCCCGCCGTTGAAAATCAGGCGACGGATCGCGCCCATCGCATTGGTCAGACACGGCGCGTCCAGGTGCACAAGTTCGTCTGTATCGGGACTGTCGAAGATCGGATCGACAAGCTGTTGCAGGAGAAATCGGCGCTGACGGAGCAGATCGTCGGCAGTGGCGATGACTGGCTGACGAACCTGTCCACGTCGGAGCTGCGTGATTACCTGACGCTGACGGACGAGGCGGTGGCGGACGAATGAGCGAACACGAACTCCATGACAGCGAGGCCGAAGGTGTCGACACGGACGCGCTCGACGACGTCACGCTCGAGAGCGGCGATCCGTACGAGGTCGGCGAGCCGGACGCGACGCCGATGGGCGAGCCGGATGTTGCCGATGTGGCGGACGACGCGACGATCTTTTACACGACGCGTGAATCGCTGGAGGCGCTGAGTGTCGGGCCCGTCGATGACGTGGAGCCAGCGCTGAAGCGACTGGGACCGCCGCCGTTCGTACGCAAGGGATTTCCATTCCTGGGACTGCTTGCGACGATTTACGATCACGTGGCGCAGCGCGTCGAGAACGAAGGCAGGCCGCGATCGGGATTGTCGGATGACAAGAAGGAGACGGGCGACGCCTCAACGGGATCGGTCCAGTCGATCGACACGTGAGCGCCGCCTGCGATTCTGACCCGCTGATTCAGCGTTCGAGCGATTCGATGGGCGCGAAGCTCTGTCCGCATATCATTCTTGAAGGCACGCGACTGACGCACAAGACGGACGTCGCGTTCGCCCTGAATGAGCATCCCCGTTTCGTGGGTGTTCGCAAGTACGCCTATCATTCGCCGATCGTCTCCGCCGAATGGTGCGGCTTCACCAACCGGCCCTGGGGCCGGGGCCTCATCAACTTCGCGCCGGACGAACTCGACAAGGCGATCGAGACCTATCAGACGTGGGTTCGACTGTTCGAATTGCAGCAATACTACTCCTGGATCGTGGATCGCTTTCATATCTCCACGCAGGTGTTTCAGGCGCGCGAGCGCCGGCGCGAGATCGACTTTCGCTGGCTGGAGGAGCGTCTGGCGGCGATGAACTTCCGATTGGTGCTGCTGACGCGGAAGGACGACTCCTTCGCCCGCGCCCGCGTCGATCGGCTGAAGGTCTCGATGAATCCGTCGCAATACGACGATCTGTCGGTTTTCGTTGACGAGCAGCGCGCCCTCCGCGCCGCCGTCAGCCGGAGTCTTCTGCAGACGCTCATCGTTGATGTGAGCGACGAAGACGTGCCGGCGATCTGCGATCGCATCGTCGATTGGTTCGAATCGACGGGCGGCCTCTATCAGGTCTAGACCGATTCCATGTCGTGGCGCCACACGTGTGGCAATACGCGACATCTGTCGTCGAAGCCGGGTTCAAAGCGGCGTAATTCGCCTGCCGGATTTGCGATTTCACGCTGGCCCATTCCGCATACCACTTGCATAATCTCACGCAGGGAAGCGACGTTTCAATACACAACTGAATCTTCCAGGAAGCGGGTGCGCTCGTTCAGCAATTCACGTGGGTGAATCGCGGAGCGTTCAATTGGGTTGGGGGGCCGAGACCAGGCCGGCGGGGATTCCGCAGGCCGAAGGAGAAGCGGAAATGACTCGAAGGATGAACGGCAGAAGAGTCCATGGGTGGCTGATCGCCGTCGCGGCGCTGAGCGTATGCGCGGCGTCGAGGGTTGGGCGGGCGGACACGTGTGTGTCGAACGGCGCCAACGAGACGGAAGTGTGCCTGAGCTGGAGCCAGGCGACGGATCCGGTGGCGGGCGTTGATTTCACGTTCGTGTACATCGACGACTTCAGTCCCGCCGTCACGCTGATCACTGGCGATCCGGCGTGGAACATCATCGTGACGAATGTTCAGTCACAGACGCCGGGGAACCTGGTCAGCCTCGATATCGCGCCGACGTCGTCCGTCGCGAACTTCGGCGTGTCGCTCGATAACGGCTTCAGTCCGGCCGCGGCCGATGTCGGCGTGATCGACCTGCGGGCGCCGACGATGCTGGCCGTCCGCTCCAGCTTCGGCGGCGGACAGATCAGCGGCGACCTTGAAGGTCTCTACGTTCAGAGGAGCGCCTTCGGCGTCGGCGGCGAACTGAATGGCGACTTCTATATGGCGGGACGCCTTCAGGGCGATATCTCCGCGGCGAAGCTGGTGGACAGCTGGTTCATTGTCGGCGGCGATCAATCCGGCGACATCACGCTGAGTGACAGAATGACGGACGCGAACCTGACAGTCTCCGGCGACACCTCCAGCGCGTCGACGATCACGATTCCGCGATGGTCGGGTAGTTCGGTCGACCTTGCGGACGCCGGGTTCTCAGTTCCGACGGAATTCGACGGGACGCTGATTCTGGGCGACGGCGTGCCTGCCGATTGCGACGTTCGACTGGCGGGCCAGCTGGGCGGCGCCGGCGTCATCGATCTGTCGGGCGCCGATGTCGAGAGCTTTCTCGAGCTCGGCGGCGGCGGGGCCGGCAGCATCATCAACGGCGGGACCGTCACGGGTTCGGGGCACGTCTGGGTGTCGACGCTTGAGGAAAACGTCTTCACGGGCATGGCGACATTCGCAGGCATGGACGCGTTCAGCGCGGTGGAGGCCGAGTATTCCAACATTGACGGTGTGATCAACATCCTGGGCGACATGAACGGCCAGCTCTGGGTTCGTGTCGGGCCTCTGCTCGAGAACGGCGTCTTCAATATCGGCGGCGACATCGGATCGACGGGGAGCATCGTCGTTCACAGTGTGACAGGATTCGGTGGCGACGTCTTCGGAAAGATCAGCGTCGGTGGCTCGATCAAGGGCCAGATGTACATCGATCACAATGTGCACGGTCTGATCGAGGCCAAGTCGATTAACGGCGGCCTGATCGATATCGCGGATGATCTGACGGGCATCGTCGCGACGGGCAAGATCGCCAACGCCTCGATCAGCGTGGGCGGCAATCTGTCCGGCAGTCTGACAGGGGCGACGCTGGCCGACAGCTTCGCCTGGGTCGCAGGTGATGTGTCAGGTGAACTCGCGATTCCGGGCTCGCTGTTGGGCGCATCCGTCGCGATCGGCCAGAACGTGACGGCGTCGGGCGAACTGATGTTCGGACCGCTCAACGTGTCTCTGGGCGGCTACAGCAGCGTGATCGATATCAGCCAGGGCGAGATCGGCGAGTACGACATGGCCGGTCTTCTGACGCTGCTGGGTGGTGTCGCGGATGGCAGCAACGTGTCGTGTCGCGCCGAGATCACGTCGACGGGAATCGTCGATCTGAATCACGGCGGTGTCGCGGGCTACGCGGACTTCGCAGGCGGCGGCGCGGGTCTGTTCATCAACGGCGGAACGATCGCGACGACGGGCCATCTCTGGCTGGGCGGTTCGCACGTCAGCACCTGGTCGGGCTACGCAAGCTTCGACGAGATCGATGACTGGGGCGTGATCGAGACGGAGGCGGCCCACATCGACGGTACGATCGAAGTCGCCGGGGATGTCAATGGCTATCTGGTGGCGCGGTTCGGCGACCTCGGGCCCAACACGAACCTGATCGTCGGCGGCAGCGTTCAGAATCTGGGGACGGTTGGCTCGCTCGGCTACGCCGGTTCCTTCGGTCACTGCGCGGGAAACATCAAGGTCCATGGCGATGTGCTCGGGCAGATCCTCGTGGGCGATGAACTCGAATCGACGGGGCACATCGATGTCGACGGCGCGATGAAGGGCCACATTATTGTGAACGCCGGAACGCAGTCGGGCTCCTCGATCGAGATCGGTGGGTTGGCCGTTGGATCCTATCTGACGATTAACGATTCGCAGGGAGCGTACAACGCGGACGGGAACGTGATTGTCAGTGGCCCCGGGACGGCGGTCGAGTTCGACGGCTGCATCCGCGTCAGGGAGGACACGGCCGGCGGTTCCGGCGACCTGAACGGCCGAATTCTCGTCACGGGATGTCATGCGACGCCGGATGACCTTAATATCTGCATCGACGGTAACGTGAACGGTGCAGTCACGATTCGACAGACAGGTTGTCGAACGCAGGTTGGATGGAGCTGCACCGCTCAGTGCCCCTGATTGAGGCGGGAGCGAATGCGGCGGACGTCAGAAAGTAAATTCGTCATCGCCGGCGCCGGCCTGGCCGGCGCCGTGATGGCGAATTATCTCGGAAAGGCCGGCTACCAGGTCGAACTGTATGAAAAGCGCCCCGACCTGCGAACGGCCGACATTTCGGCGGGCAAGTCGATCAACCTGGCCCTCTCCGTCCGCGGACTGCATGCGCTGGAGGAGATCGGCGTCGCCGAGACCGTAATGGAGCAGGCCGTCCCGATGCCGGGGCGCATGATGCACGGCCTGGACGGCTCGCTCTCTTACCAACCTTACGGCCAGAAGGGCCAGGCCATCAATTCCGTCTCGCGCGGCGGGCTCAACTGCACCCTTCTGGATGCGCTGGAGCGCTACCCGAACGTCCGCGTCTTCTTTAATCATCGATGCGTCGATGTCGACCTCGACGCCCCGACGGCCACGTTCGACGACGGCGCCGGTGGCCAGATCACGGCCGTGGGCGACGCTGTCATCGGCACGGACGGCGCCTTCAGCGCCGTGCGGAATCGCATGCAGCGGCTCGATCGCTTCGACTACAGCCAAACCTACCTCCAACACGGTTACAAGGAACTTTGCATTCCGCCGGGACCCAATGGCGAGTTTCTCATGGAGAAGCACGCGCTGCATATCTGGCCGCGCAAGAGCTTCATGATGATCGCGCTGCCGAACGCGGACGCGTCGTATACCGTGACGTGCTTCTGGCCCTTCGATGGTCCCAACGGCTTCGACGCCGTCAACACGCCCGACGCCGTGGAGAAGCACTTCAGACAATGGTTCCCGGACGCCGTTCCGCTGATGCCGAATCTGCGCCAGGATTACTTTGACAACCCGACGAGCTCGCTCTGCACGATTCGCTGCGGTCCCTGGAACTACAAGGACAAGGTTGTCCTGATGGGTGACGCCGCGCACGCCGTGGTGCCGTTCTACGGTCAGGGGATGAACGCCGCGTTCGAAGACTGCGTGGAACTGAACGCCTGCCTCGCGGAGTTCGGCGACGATCGGGCGCGGGCCTTCGAGGCGTATTTCGAACGGCGCAAGGAAAATGCGGACGCGATCGCGGACCTGGCGATCGCAAATTTCATCGAGATGCGCGACAAGGTCGGCGATCCGGCGTTTCTTCGGAAAAAGAAGCGTCAGAAGCTACTGCACAAATTGCTGCCGAATTGGTACACGCCGCCGTACGAGATGGTGAGTTTCACACGTATTCCTTATGCGGAGACCGTGCGGCGGGCGGAGTACCAGGATCGCGTCATCCGGCGCGTGGGCTGGTCACTGGCGGCGGTTCTGGCGATTCTCGTCGTCGGCGGGGCCTATTGGGCGCTGTCGTCCTGATGCACATCCGGGCGTGCGATCGTATCGACTCGTTTTCAAATCGGAAGAAAGACTATGGCGTTGACATATGGTGAGTATCTCAAACTGGACGCGTTGCTGACGCAGCAACATGTCATGTCGGATCCCGAGGAGCACGACGAGCTGCTCTTCATCGTGATCCACCAGGTTTACGAGCTCTGGTTCAAGCTGACGCTGCACGAGTTCGACAAGTTGTGCGCCGATCTGACGGCGGGGCGTCTGTTTGGCGCCATCTCGACACTCCAGCGCGTGCGCACCATCATGAAGACGCTCGTGGGGCAGCTCGATATTCTCGAGACGATGACACCGATGAGCTTCAACAGTTTCCGCGATCGACTGGAAACAAGTTCGGGTTTCCAGTCGGCCCAGTTCCGCGAGTTCGAGTTCGCGCTGGGCAACAAGCGGCGGGAGATGATGAAGCCCGCGGCGGCGGACGCGGAGGGCGTGCGACGGATTGAGAAGCGACTGCACGCCAAGTCGCTCGTTGATCACTTCTACGACTTCCTGGAAACGCTGGGCGTGCAGATTCCGGCGGAACTGAAGAACAAGCCCGTCACGGAACCCACGCGCGCCGACGAGCGTATTCAGGACGAGATTCTCAAGCTGTACAGGACGCGCCCCGACGTGGCGATCCTGCTCGAACTGATGACGGACTTTGACGAAGGCCTGCAGGAGTGGCGCTATCGCCACGTGAAGCTCGTCGAACGAACGATCGGAAACAAGCAGGGCACCGGCGGAAGCCTGGGTGTTGAATTCCTGAAGCGATCCCTCTTTCAGCCGGTCTTTCCGGATCTGTGGGCGGTGAGGCATCGACTGTAGTTGCCAGTTTCGAGTTTCGAGTGACGAGTTTCGAGAGGTGGCGGTTGTCAATGTTGGGATCAATTCAGTCCGAAGGGGAAGGTGATGTGAGGCGAACATGCAGGATTTCAAGCGACTTGATGTCTGGCGAAAATCGCATGCGTTGACATTGAATACGTATCGCGTGACGCGGGGGTTTCCCGACGATGAGCGATTCGGACTTGTTTCGCAGATGCGGCGTTGTGGGGCGTCAATACCGTGCAATATCGCCGAGGGCGCCGGTCGAAGTACACCACGAGATTTCCTTCGCTTCCTGGACATAGCGATGGGCTCAGCTCAGGAACTGGAATATCAATGCCTGTTGAGTTGCGACTTGGGGTACATTGACGCCGATTCTCATTTGGCATTGAAGGATTCTATTGACGAGGTTCAGAAGATGCTCATCGGCCTGCAACGGTCTATCCGCAAGCGCGACGATCAGTAGGCATTCAGACTCGTCACTCGAAACTCGTCACTCGCAACTCTGGAGCTTCTGTGATCATCGACATCTCTCCAGCCATTTCTTCCGCGCTTCGCGTCTGGCCCGGCGATACGCCGCCTTCGCGTGAAGTCCTGCTCGACATGCGGAAGGGCGACAACATCACGTTGTCGACCCTGCATTCCACGGTCCACGCCGGCGCCCACGCGGATGGACCGAATCACTATGGCGCCGATGCGCCTGCGATTGATGAGCGGGATCTGAACGACTACCTCGGTCCCTGCCAGGTCGTGCGGGCCAAAGTGGAACGCGGCGCCCGCGTGGGCAAGGAGCACATCGAGGATGTCATCACCTGCGAGCGCGTGCTGATCGCGACGGGGACCTATCCCGATCCGACGCATTTCAACGAGGATTTTGCCGGCCTGGAGCCGTCCTTCGTCGCGTTCCTGCATCAGCGCGGCGTGCGGACGATCGGCATCGACACGCCGAGCGTCGATCTGTTTTCGTCGAAGGACCTGCCGGCCCATCAGATGTTCCTGCAATGCGACATGGCGATCCTGGAAGGGCTCGTGCTCAGGGATGTCGAGCCGGGCAGGTATGAGCTGATCGCGCTGCCGTTGAAACTCGTCGGCTTCGACGCCAGCCCCGTCCGCGCCGTCCTGCGACGCCTCGACTGACTCGGGCGGTTGATGACTAACCGCGAGCGAGGGGGCCGGTTGCGTCAGGATCGCTCGCGCCCGTGACGCCAATATCAGCGCTCGCTGTCAGATGGCGTGCTTGCCCTGCAATGCGAGGCTGTTCGGTAATTCGAGAACACGTTCTCGATTTCGCGAAATCGTCGAATTCAACCGTGTTTCGCGGGTCAATCCGCTCCGAAGGAGCGCCGGATCGTCGCCACGGGTGTAGCAAAGACCGCGCAGCGGACGCAGCGTAACCCGTGGAATTCGTTCATTTCCTTTAATTCCGCCCCGAAGGGGCGGCGGAATTCCCGGACACTCTCGTCCCTCAGGGCGAGCATGGGAAGTCGTGGTGACGTTGATCGGGCGCGCGTTGTCTTGTGGTCGGGACCGTCCTTACATGCTCACCTTTGGGGGTGAGCATGCCACCCATCATTGAAGGTGCGCATGGCGCCCATCATTGACGGTGCGCATGGCGCCCGTCGCGGAAAAGGGGGGCATTGCGTTCGCGCGTCCTGACGGCGCCGCGCGACCGACTCCCTGACGGTCGCGGCTCGGATTGTTGGCGCCGACGCGCTTGCGCGCGAGTCCCGGGTGGCATGCTTGCCCCGCAAGGCAAGCATGGGAAGTCGTGGTGACGCTGGTTGGGCGCGAGTCGATTTTGGGTCGCGACCGCGGCTACATGCTCACCTTTGGGGGTGAGCGTGCCACCCAACGGCGTTCGGTCGGCTCAATCCCACCAGAAGATCAGATACTCGCTACCCATCAGGTGGACGGCGAGGTCGTAGAGTGATTCTATTCGAAAACCGTGAAAATCCTGCATTTCCCCATGAAGAGCGGGGCAAAGGAGGATGCACTCGCGGGCAAATCTACAGGCGTCTTCGCGCGTTGTCGGTGGGTGGGATACGCGAAGCTCAATCGAATCCCAGTTCAGGTTGATAATGTCGGCGCCGTAGCGTTCGTCCCATTGTCGCAGGTAAGCGATCATCACCGCGGTCGGGGCCTGATTGCCGCCATACACGATCCGCGAAAGGGCTTCGGGCCCGTTGGCGCCCGGCAGGAAGACGATCGCTGTGTCGGTTGCGCTCGCCGGTCTGACAGTGTCTATGAGGTAGGGCGTTTTGCGCATGGGAATGTTCGTCGGCCATTCCGCCGGCAGAAACGCCGGATCAATTTCATAGGCGTCTATGACCATACAACGATCCGGCCATCCCATGGCGAATTCCGGATAAGCGGTCGCCATGATCCTGGCCTCGTCCGGCCATTCGACGGCCCGATCCGTCGCCACAAGTTTCGAAGACTCGCTCAGGACCGACGCCGGATTGTCCGCAAACCACGGGCAGCCCACGGCGCCATTCATGATGTCCCCGTGAATGATCGGAAAGAGACCGTGATAGGCCGCAAACGGCTTGATTCGCGCCCTCAGGTCGATCGCCTTGTCTTTGTCGACGAGAATGTAGAAGAGGTGGTTGCTTTCGTTTGAATCCGAGATTACCGATTTCCAATCGGGATCGCTGTTGTCCTCGAACACTGAGTCGAGCGAAAAGGACTCGACGATCTCATTCGGATCGATACCGGCGTCGCGGATTGTCGCCTCAACGTCTACGCGGCGCGTCGGGATGTCGGGGTTCCACTTCCGGTCCATTCTGACATTCTACAATGGCGGGCGCTGCGATGTCTAGCGATTCCCGGGTGGCATGCTTGCCCAGCAAGGCAGGCATGGGAAGTCGTGATGACGTCGATTGGGCGCGCGCTGTCGTGTGGTCGCGACCGCTTCTACATGCTCACCTTTGGGGGTGAGCATGCCACCCGTCACGGAAAAGGGGAGCATTGCATCCGCGCGTTTCGGCGGCGCCGCGCGACCGACTCCCTGACGGTCGCGGCTCGGATCGTTGGCGCAGTCGTGTGAGCGACGCGCGTGTACGCTCGTTGGCGTGAGCATGTCGCCCATTTTCAGGCGACGCATCAATTGGGGGCGATCCTAGGCGGCGCTGGTTTGTTCGGTGGCGATGGCGCGCTGGAGTTCGGCGCAGATGACATCGACCCTGGCGGGCCAGCCTTCGGACTGCATCGCTCTTCGTCGGCGTTCGGCGTCATGGGCGCCGCTGGCGAGGGCTTTTTCGCAGGCGGTAATGAAGCCATCCGTCTCCGACGCGATCTCCACGAAGTCGGCGTAGGCGGCGACCTCGGGCAACGGCGTTGACACAACGGGAAGGCCCGCTGAGAGATACTCGCGCAGCTTGATCGGGTTCACGGCGCGCGTCAGCTCGTTGATGCGGAAGGGGATGAGCCCGACGTCGACGCCGGCGGCGTAGGCGGGCAGTTGCTCGTAGGGTCGTCGGCCGAGTAAGTGAACGTTGTCGAGCGACTCCAGCTTGCCGACATCCGTCGCCGCGTCTCCAATCAGCGCGATTGACCAATCCGGGCGCCGCTTCGCGACGGCCGCAATCAGATCGACATCCACCCAGTCCTGAATCAGCCCCCAGAAGCCAAGTATCGGTCTGGGAAGCTCGGAAATGTCGTCGGGGACGCGAATATCGCCGCTCGCCGCTCTGGCGAAATGCTCGACATCCACGCCATGCGGCACATGGAGAATACGCCGGCTGATGGGGCGCTTCGTGGCGAGCAGTTGTTTCGATGTAACGATCGTCAGATCCGCTCGAGCGGCCAGATGGCGCTCCGATTCCAGGATTGCCATCGCGTCGTAGCCCGTGAACTGACTGAACTCGTCCACGCAGTAATAGACGATCGCCTCTTCGTCGAATCTGCCGCATAGGTAATCGACGTCCGGGGCGAAGCTCCACAGTTGTGTCGGCCGCCCGGGGAGTGACTTCAACACGCTGCGAATCTGGCGCGTCAGCAGCGTCGCATTCAGGTCCGCCGCGGCCTCGCTGCCGGGCAGCGGCACCACCAGCGGTGTCACGACAGTCAGATTCTCGCGGACCTTGCGCGGACCCGCGACGATCTGGCGGAGCTTGCCGACGATGGCGCCGAAATCGCGGACGCTGGCCGTCGGCCGGCGTGAACCGTGGTAGTTGACCCAGATCACGTGGTTCCGCCGCGAGAGCAGGTTCATCACGTGGTGCTTGCTGGTGGGGTCGTACCAGTAGTTGCTGGCAATGCAGATGATGTTGCGATCTTCGATCATGGCGCCCGCATCGGTCGCGGCCGCGTCATGGCGGCAGCGTTTCGTATACATCGACGCATTCCGCGCCAACCTGTCGCCAGCTTCGCCGGGCCCCTCTGCGGGCGATTTCGGAGCGATCCGGCGGGTCGGAAAGAAGGGCGTCGATCGCCGCAACGAGGGCGTCGCGATCATCGAGCGGGACGAGGCGGCCGCTGGCGATGTCATTGCCCAGCTGCTCCCGATTGCCGCCGACATCCGTCGCGACGACGGGACAGCCGCAGGCGAGGGCCTCGGCGATGGCGTTGCACCAGCCTTCGGAGTCACTGGTCAGGGCGAAGGCGTCGGCGGCGTTGAGTATTCGGGCGATCTGATCGGCGGGCTGGCGCCCCGCAAACGTGATGGGCGGGTTGCGCGGGTCGTGGCCGGCGTTGACGATCGTGGCCCGCTGTCGCAGGGATCGCTCCCAGGCGGGCTCATTGGCGGGACCACCCACGAGGACCAGTCGGGCGCCGGCGTGGCGCCGCGTGACGGCGGGCCAGGCGTCGATCAGGCGATGAAAGCCCTTGAGTCGCTGCAAATGACCCACGGCGACGATGTGTGGCCGATCGTTTGACCAGCCCAGCTCGATGCGGGCGCTTTCGTCAAACCCTCGCGATTGCGTGGCGGGCGCCGTGCGTTGGAAGATTGCCGTATCGACGCCGTTCGGGATCACGGCGATCTCAAGATCGCGATCCGCAACGTCACGCGCCACGTCAGCGAGTGACTGCGATACCGCGATGAGCCGATCGGCGTCGCGCAGCATGTCGGCAATCTTTCGGCGCCGCGACGGGAATCGCGCCTGGCTGACGATCTTCCCGCGGATCGTGCACACAAACGGCATGCGCCGTTGCCGGGCGACGAGCCAGGCGCCGACACCGTCCGGCCAGACAAAGTGAGCGTCGATGAGTCGGCTGGCGGCCAGTTCTAGATCAGCGTCGATCGCCGCGTTGAGGCAATCCGCATAGAAGTATGCGTCGAGGCTTTTCAGGACGCCGGGAATATAGAACATGGCGGGCCAGTGGACCGGCGGCTCGGCGCGAGCGTCGCCCGCCGGTATCTCCGGGCGCCGGCGGATCGGCGGGCAGTGCGGCAGCGGGGCCACGACGCGAACGGGAAGCCGTTTGTGAATTTCCTTGAGCCGTCGACGCACGAAGGCGCCGTTCCCGGGGTTCGCCGGGTTGGGATAGCAGAGCGTCGTCGAGAGAATGGCCATTGGACGGGCACGATATGCCCGCCGGGGGCGTCACGGAAGCGCCATTTGGCGGGACCGCTTGCCCGCGCGGGGAAGGCGGCTACACTCCGAAACATGCTACAGACCGCTCTATATAAGACGCACAAACGACTCGGGGCCCGGCTGATCGACTTCGGCGGCTGGGAAATGCCGGTCATGTACGCGGGCATCACGGATGAGCACGTTCACACGCGCACGGCGAGCAGCATCTTCGACGTGTCGCACATGGGCCGGCTTTACTTCACAGGCGCTGACGCCGAGAAACTGCTGGACAGAGTCTGCACGCGGAACATCGCCAAGGTGAAGGTCGGTCGATGCGGCTACAGCCATGTGTGCAACGAGCGGGGCGGGATCCTCGACGACGTGATCGTGTCGCGCTACGAGGATCGCCTGTTGATGGTCTGTAACGCGAGCAATCGCGAGAAGATCCTGGCGCACCTGAAGACGCACTCGGCCGGCATGAAGGTGGACATCAAGGACCAGACGATGTCCACGATCATGGTCGCCGTGCAGGGACCGGCGACGATGGATTTGTTCACGTCGCACCTGGACAAGCTGCCGTTCAAGCTGGACGAGATCAAGCGTTACGGCTTCGTGTCCGGCTCGTACTGGGGCGTGCAGTTCAGCATTTTCCGCAGCGGCTACACGGGCGAGGACGGTCTCGAAGTGATCCTGCCGAACATGGCGGGCGTCCTGGTCTGGGATCGCCTGACGGCCGATGGCGGCGCGGAGCGGGTGACGGTCAAGCCGGCGGGTCTCGGCGCACGGGACACGCTGCGGCTCGAGGCGGGCATGCCGCTCTACGGTCACGAGCTGAACGAGAACATCGACCCCATCTCCGCCGGATGCGGCTGGTGCGTGGACATAGAGGGCGATTACATCGGCGCCGACGCGATTCGCGAAATTCACAAGGCCGGCCCCAGGCGTAAGCTCGTGGGTCTGGAACTGGACGGCAAGCGAATTGCACGGCAGGAAGCGGTCGTGATGTGCGGTGATGACGCGATCGGCGAGGTCACGAGCGGCACGATGAGCCCGACGCTGGGCAGGTCGATCGCCATGGCGTATGTCGATAGCGAGCAGGCCGAGCCGGGGACGACATTGAGCATCGACATTCGCGGAACGCGAATCGACGCCAACGTCGTGAAACTCCCGTTTTACAAGCGGGCGGAATAGAACGATTCGGCGCCGACCGCGATGCGATCCTGAGGATTGCGTGGATGGGCGCCATTAACAGACAGGAGTCGCGCCGTGGGCGTACCAACCGATCGAAAGTACCTGAAATCGCACGAGTGGCACAAAGTCGAGGGGGACCTGTGTGTCATCGGCATCACGCAGTTCGCGGCGGATGAGCTGACGGACATCACATTCGTCGAGCTGCCGAGCGTCGGCAAGGAAGTTTCGGCGGGCGGCGCCTTCGGCCAGGTCGAAAGCGTGAAGTCGACGAGCGACCTGATGTGCGGCGTTTCGGGCGTCGTGGCCGAGGCCAATAACAAGCTGTCGGACGCGCCGGAACTGATCAACAACGACCCGTTCAGCGGCGGCTGGATCATCAAGGTGAAGATGTCCGACCCGAGCCAGCTCGACAAGCTGATGGATGGCGCCGCCTACGACGCCCAGATTGGCGGCTGATCCCGTCAGATGTGACAAATGACGCCGCTGGGAGCGCCGGGGCGACTGTCAAACCGGGCGTCGCCGCCGAGTGGCGCACGGGCGCCCGGCGGCGCGATCGTGTGTTCCCGCGCGATCGCACGCATTCCGATTTTCGCCTACAATTCCCCCGTGTGATCTGACATTCCACGCTGTCGCGACGGGGCGACTTTCGTCGCCCGGCGAAGGGAGCGAACTCCTCCATGACGCAGGTGCTGATGAACCGTCCGGCCCTTGAATCTTCTCTCGACACATTTGCCCGCCGCCATCTCGGATCGAACGAGACCGAGACGCGCGAGATGCTGAACCTGATCGGCTACGACTCGATGGACGCGTTCATCGAGGCCGTTGTGCCGCCGGAGATCCGGCTGAAGTCGGATCTCAAACTGCCCGACGCGCTGACGGAAGACGCCCTGATCGACAACCTGCGGGCGCTGGCAAAAGAGAACAAGGTCTTCCGATCCCTGCTCGGCATGGGCTATTCCGACTGCATCACGCCCGCCGTGATTCAGCGGAACATTCTTGAGAATCCCGGCTGGTATACGCAGTACACGCCGTACCAGGCCGAGATCGCTCAGGGCCGACTGGAGGCGCTGCTCAACTACCAGACGATGATCGCCGACATGACGGGGCTGCCTGTCGCCAACGCGTCCCTGCTGGACGAGGGCACGGCGGCGGCGGAAGCCATGGCGATGTGTCATCGACTTGTCGCCGGCGAGCGCACGCGATTTCTCGTTGCCGCGGATTGTCATCCGCAGTCCATCGCCGTCGTAAAGATGCGGGCCGAACCACTCGGAATCGTCGTGGATGTCACGCCGACCGCGTCGATGGACCCGACGGCCGCCGATGTGTTTGCAATCCTCGTGCAGTATCCCGCCACAGATGGCCTCGTCGCCGACTACACATCGCTGGTGGAGAAGGCGCATGGCAATGGCGCCCTGGCGGTCTTTGCGACGGACCTGATGGCGCTGACGATGCTCAAGCCGCCGGGCGAGTTCGGCGCCGATGTCGCGATCGGCAACTCGCAGCGATTCGGCGTGCCGCTTGGCTATGGCGGACCCCACGCGGCGTTCATCTCGACGCGCGAGGACTTCAGGCGGCAGCTGCCGGGGCGAATCGTCGGTGTGTCGAAGGACGCTGAGGGCAAGCCGGGCTATCGGCTGGCGATTCAGACGCGCGAGCAGCACATTCGTCGCGAGAAGGCGACGAGCAACATCTGCACGGCCCAGGTCCTGCTGGCGATCATGGCGGGGATGTACGCGACGTATCACGGTCCCGAAGGTCTTCGCCAGATTGCAGGCCGAATCCGCCGACTGACGGCGACGTTGTCGACGGAGCTGGAAGCGCTGGGGCATGAGGTCGTTCATTCGGATTGTTTCGACACGCTGCGCGTGCGGCCGAAGGGGGCATCGGCGACGGACCTGTGTGAATCGGCCGTCGCGGCGAAGTTCAATCTGCGTGATTTCGGCGATGGATCGATCGGTATTGCGCTGGATGAGAAGTCGAAGGCGTCGGAGCTGGCCAGTCTGCTGTCGCTGTTCGGCGGAAAGACATCGGCCGGCCAGATCGAATCCATGGCCGCCACGGTGGACGAAGGCCTGCCGAGTCATCTGCGTCGCGAGTCCGCCTACCTGACGCATCCCGTGTTCAACAGCTATCACTCCGAGACGGAGATGATGCGTTACATCTATCGGCTCCAGCAGCGAGATCTGTCGCTGGCGACGTCGATGATCCCACTTGGCTCCTGCACGATGAAGCTGAACGCCGCGACGGAGATGGCGGCCGTGACATGGCCCGAATTCGGAGGCCTGCATCCCTTTGCGCCGGCCGATCAGGCCAGGGGCTATGCGACGCTGTTCGAGCGGCTCGAATCCTGGCTGGGTGAGATCACGGGCCTGCCCGGCGTCTCGCTCCAGCCGAACGCCGGGGCCCAGGGCGAATACGCGGGCCTGCTGGTGATTCGGGCGTTTCATATCGATCGCGGCGAAGCGCATCGCGACGTCTGTCTGATTCCGAAGTCGGCCCACGGGACGAACGCGGCCAGCGCCGTGATGGCGGGCATGCGCGTCGTGCCCGTCGAGACGACGGCCTCGGGCCATGTCGATACGGCGGACCTGCGGGCCAAGGCCGAAATGCATCGGGACAGGCTCGCGGCCCTGATGATCACGTATCCGTCGACGGCGGGCGTGTTCGAGGAGGGCGTTCGCGATATCTGCGCCGTGATTCACGAGCATGGCGGGCAGGTCTACATGGACGGCGCCAACATGAACGCGCAGGTCGGTCTCTGCCGGCCGGGCGATATCGGCGCCGATGTCTGTCACCTGAATCTGCACAAGACGTTCTGCATTCCGCACGGCGGCGGCGGTCCGGGCATGGGACCCATCTGCTGTGCGCCGCATCTGTCGCCGTTCACGCCGCGACATCCGCTGTGCGCGAAGGAGAGCAGGCGGATCGGACCGGTCTCGGCGGCGCCATATGGCAGTCCGAGCATTCTGCCGATCAGCTACGCCTATATCGCGATGATGGGGCCCCAGGGCCTGAAGCGATCCTCAGAAATGGCGATTCTCAACGCCAACTACATGGCGAAGCGACTGGGCGAGCACTTCAAGCTCGTCTTCTCCGGGCGTTCGGGGCTCAACGCGCATGAGTTCATCGTGGACTGTCGGCCTTTTGAGAAGTCCTCCGGCGTGAAGATCGATGACATCGCCAAGCGGCTGATCGACTACGGGTTCCACGCGCCGACTATGTCCTGGCCCGTCATCGGTACGCTGATGATCGAGCCGACGGAGAGCGAGTCCAAGGCGGAGCTCGATCGCTTCTGCGACGCCATGATTGCGATCCGCGAGGAGATCCGGGACATCGAAGAGGGGCGATCCGATCGCGAGCGCAACGCCCTGAAAGGCGCGCCGCATACCGCCGAGATGGTGACGGCCGACCACTGGGATCGCGGTTACTCGCGAGAGCAGGCGGCCTATCCGCTGGCGTGGGTGCGTGAGCGGAAATTCTGGCCGGCCGTGGCCCGGATTGATAACGCCTGGGGTGATCGGAATCTGTTCTGCACGTGTCCGGAACCCGACGCGTTCTCGTAATCAGGAACGATCGGACTGTTCGATGACAAACGCCTTGGCGAGTCGTTCGATTCCCCTGGCGTGTTCCCGGAATTGTTCCGTGATAATCTCCGCGAGCTTGCCGCGGGCCGAATCCAGCGCCGATTCGAATTCGGATGCGCGACGTGGACGAGCGCCCTCGAGCGCCGCCTTCACGGCGGCCGCTTCGCGCGTCGATAGCGACTCACCAATGATCGATGAGAAGAGTTCCGCCTCGTAGGCGCCGGTACCGGGGCGATAGGTCACTCGGGCGCCGGCGTTTCGAAGCAGTCGAATGTCGCGATAGAACGTCCGCCGGCTGATCTTGAGCCGATTGCAGATCACATCCGCCTTCAGGGCCCCGGAGTTCTGCCGCAGCATCGCGCCGAGGCGGAGAATTCGGGAAAGGCGATCTTCTTTATGATTCGTTCCGGTCACAGGTATTCGGCGCCCACCGATCTGACTGTCATTTCCCGCAATGCGACGGGATGAATTCCACATTGCATTGGCGGCAACGGCTCAACAGTGATCGGATAGTATTGTCGAAATGCGTGCTCGGAAATACAGACCAATGTGTCACTGTGCCAACTAGTGTGGCACTATCCATCGCAAATGCGAAAAAAAAGGCCGCCAGTTGTGACTGGCGGCCTTTTGTGGATTTGTTGTGCTGAATTGAACTGCAATTATCGACGTCGCAGTCGACGTCTCGTCGCCAGCATTGGAAGCAATGTGGCCATCAGTCCGAACAGGCCAATCGAGCCGCAGGTCGCGTTGAGGTCGCTGGCGGCAAGGTCCTGGCCAGTCAGCGCGTCCGTCTGGGGATGCTGGAGCCCACTGGGAATGCTCCCGTTCTCGGCGCCCAGAAGCAGCAGCTGAAGGTCGTAGGTCAGGTCGCGGGCGTTCAGGTTGAACGTTTCCGTCGTGGATGTCGGATCAAGAGTGACAAACGCTGGGTCATACAGTCCGTTTTCCAGGAAGTCGACCAGAGCGTTGACATCGTCGTCACTGAGTCCCAGTCCTGTTTCGCTGTTGCCGCGCGGGTTCGAAAAGGTCTCTGAGAGATTGCCGTGATTCCCGGAGAAATCGGCGGCGGGGACGCCCGCATTAAAATATTGCACGACGTCTGTCAGGGTTTCGAATTCGCCACTGTGCATGAACGGCGCCCCATCGCGAAGCTGGCGAAGCGTCGGCGCCTTGAACTTGAAGCGGTCGGCGTCGTCGCCGGTTGCTTCCGCGCGGCCCGGATCGTGGAAGTTCGGGTTGTTCAGCGCCGTCTGCGCCAGTTCAACCAGCGGATGGTCGTGCAGGCCGATGTTGTGGAAGTTCTCGTCGATCAGCGCGCCCGCCTCGTCGCCGAGCGTCTTGTTCATGGCGGGGCCGCTGTGACAACTGACGCAGCTGGCGCCGCCGTCCTCGGCGGACTGATAGAAGAGCGTCGCGCCTCGAAGCTGGTTGGCCGTGAGCGCCGAGTTGTCGCCGTCGAGGAACTTGTCGAACGGTGTATTGCGCGTGATGACAGATCGCAGAAACGCGGCAATGGCGCGACCGATCGTGTCGTCATTGATCAGGTCATCCCAGTTGCCCGACAGTTCCGTGATGGCGGCTTCGTCGGGAAACGCGCGAGCGAACAGTTCGCGATAGGCGGGGATCGCCTGCAGGGCGAATCGCTGCATCTCGAACATTCGATGGGCCTTGAACGTGAACTCGACCGTGTTTTCCTGCGGCGGCAGGTCGTTCGGGTTGATGTTCATCTTGGCCGGGTTCGTTTCGTCGTAAGTTTCGCCGGCGGGACCGCTCCAGAAGAGCCGGTTGTTCATGGCGAAGCCGATCATGCTGGGGGCGACACGGAAGGGCGAGTCGACTTCGTCGAACCGGCCGGACATCGTGAGGGCGCCGAGGGCGTCAAAGGTATCGACCTGTGTCGGCATTGTGTCGGTCAGGCCGTCGACGGCGGCGCGACGAGCGACAAATCGGCCCGAGTCCGGATCGACGAATCCACGACCTTCGCCGCCCATACCAAACGCCGAGACGGCGCCGGCTTTGCTGGCGAGTTCACCCAGATGGCAGGACCCGCAGGAGATCGTCTGGGCGAAGGCCCGATTGCCACCGAATTCGGGGCGGACGTTGTTGCTGCGAATCGGATCGAAGTAGAGGAATTTCCCAAGTCGTTTCTTCGCGTCCGTAATGGCGAATTGGGCGTCGTCCGGTTGAGGCATCTCGGCGTCTGTGGCCGGAACCTTCAGGGCGTCCAGTCCGCCGACACGAGCGATGATCAGGTCACGCAGCGCCTGGGCCTCCGCATCGAGCGACGGCATGGGCGATTCAGCGACAACCGGTTGACTGGCGGCAAGAGCGATCAGACAGACAGCCGCTACGGATTTCAGGTGGGTTCTGCGATTCATGTGGATTCTTCCTGCCTCCCATCGAAGACTGAACTACGCTAATTCCCCATCAAGGAGATTTGTCGGGCGTTTCCTAAGGTACGATTGCATGGGGACGCGAGGCAATTTCAGGTAGTTATCGTATCCTCCGTCAGCGTCCGTAATCAAGGGGGGCGTTGATTACGGGGCGAGGGGGCGGGGCGCGGGACTGTGTGCAGGGGCGCACTGAAAAAGGACGTCGAAAGTTGCGCGGACGGGGCTTGACAGTTTTTGGCGTTGGCGCTAAATAAGAGGGCTTCCCCAGGAGGGGTTACCACGCGGGTGTAGCTCAGTGGTAGAGCGTCACGTTGCCAACGTGAATGTCGTGAGTTCGAATCTCATCACCCGCTTTTTCTTCCGTGGCTCCAAGCCGGGCTGCGGTCGATAATATAGACACAGACTGGATTCCGCCCGCTTCAGGCTCGGGCGTGGGGTTTGTGTTGCGAGCTGGACGACACCGGGTCGGTCAGGCAAGATTCAAAGCCTGAGCGGCTTTTTTTATGCGCTGTGGTCAAATATATCGGACCACGCGCTGTCGGGAGGCAGGATCGAGATGGCAAAGCAAGACGTCAACGAGACCGTAGCGGAAGAGACGATGGACGCCCCGGCGACGCCGGAGGACGTCAAGGAGAAGCTCAAGGGGGCGATTGACGTCAAAGTTGCTGACGCCGGCGTCCTGCGACGAACCGTGACGGTCACTGTTCCCCGGGACAGCCTGTCGGCGGAATTCGACAAGGAATTCGACGATCTGATTTCCGACGCCGTCGTTCCGGGATTCCGGAAGGGCCGAGCGCCGCGTCGCCTTGTCGAGAAGCGCTACGGTCGTGAAGTGGGTGAGCAGGTGCAGACGCGCATGCTGTCCAACGCCTACCTCGCGGCGATCGAAAAGGAAGACCTGAAGGTCCTCGGCGATCCGCTCGTATGGGGCAGCCCCAAGGCCGAGGGCGAAGACGCGGGCGCCACGGGCGAGCAGCTGATGGAAATGACGGAGGCCCTCGAGCACATGCGTCTTCCGGAGGAGGGCGACTTCACGTTCCGCTGCGAAGTCGAAATCAAGCCGGAGTTCGAGCTGCCCGCGCTGACGGGCGTCGACGTTGAAAAGCCGGTTCTGACGATCTCGGACGACGACGTGACGAAGGAAATCGATCGTTTCCGCGCCCGCCGCGGAACCTGGGCGCCTGTCGAAGAGGGCGGCAAGGTCGAGGAGGACGATCTGATCGTCGCCGACCTGACTGTCACGATCGATGGCAAGGAACTCGCAAAGCGGGAAAACGCGCAATTCGCCGCACGCCCTCAGATGGTCGAAGGCGCCATCGTGTCCGACTTCGGTGACAAGGTGAAGGGCTCGAAGGTTGGCGACAGCGTCAAGTTTGAAGCTGAGATGCCGGAGGACTACGAGTTCGAGGAGCATCGCGGCAAGAAGGCGAGTTTCGAGCTCAGGATTCATGAACTCAAGCGCATCAAGCTCCCGCCGATCGACAAGGCGTTTCTGGAGGCGCAGGGCTTCGACAGCGAAGACGAATACCGCAAGTTCGTCCACGATCGCATGGAAGAGGCGCTGGACGAGGAGATTCGCCGGGGCCAGCGATCGCAGGTGCGCAAGTACCTGCTCGACAACACGAAGCTGGAACTGCCGGAAGGCCTGACGTCGCGTCAGTCGGCGCGGGTCGCGGCCCGTCGCATGACGGAGCTGCTGCGGCAGGGCGTTCCGCAGGCGGAAATCGAGAAGCACGCCGACGAGCTCAAGACGAGCGCGAAGGATCAGGCGGCGTCCGAGCTGAAGCTGTTCTTCATTCTTGAGAAGGTCGCCGAAGAATTCGACGTCGATGTGGCGGAAGAGGAGCTCAACAGCCAGATCGCCCAGATGGCGGCGATGTACGGCAAGCGCTACGATCGAATGCGGGACGAGTTGTCTCAGAACAACGGTCTCGTCCAGATGTACCTGGATCTGCGTGACGAGAAGTGCATCGACAAGATTCTGAGTGATGCGAAGATCGTCGAAGTCACGCCCGATAAGGAATCCAAGGGCGAAGCCAGCAAAAAGACGACGAAGAAGGTCGCCAAGAAGGCGTCCAAGAAAACAACGAAGAAGAAAACCGGCGATTCGTAAGGACGCGTCGTCGAGGCGTCGATGAAATCACGGGCGGCGACCCGGGTCGATGGACCGGCGCCGCCCGCTTACAACCCAGTTAGGATCGGTATCGAGCGCGATCGCCTGTGGACCGAACCGGAGAAGGGAATCTCGAACTATGGAACACACTTTCCATCCTTTGGGTCAGCTCCTGAATTCTGACAGGATGTCGAGTTACGCGCAGGCCGGGGCGCCGCAGCGATATCGAGAGATGTCCATCGAGGACATGCTGCTCGAGAACCGCATTATCTTCCTTGCGGGCGGCATCAATGAGCGAAGCGCGAGTCTCGTGATCATGCGCCTGCTTTACCTGCAGAGCGTCAAGAAGGATCAGGACATCCACCTCTACATCAACTGTCCCGGCGGCCTGGTCGACCAGACGCTGGCGATTTACGACACAATGCAGTTTCTGGGTTGCGACATTGCGACCTACTCGATCGGTCAGGCGGCCAGCGGCGGCGCCGTGATCCTCACGGCGGGCACGAAGGGCAAACGCTACGCGCTGCCGAACAGCAAGATCATGCTTCATCAGCCGTGGGGCGGCATCACGGGCCAGGCGGAGGACATTCGCATTCAGGCCGAAGAGATCCTCCGCGACAAGGCGAAGCTCAACGAGATTCTCGCCAAGCACACGGGCATGGACACGAAGAAGCTCGAAGAGCAGACGGAGCGAGATCGTTTCCTGGATCCGAAGCAGGCGCTGGAGTGGGGCATCGTGGACGAGATTCTCGAGAGCTCCGAACACAACAACGACAAAAACAAGAAGAAGTAATCGCGCCGCGGCGCGCTTCGCACTGAATCAATCATCAGGCAGGCCGGCGGCGATCGTCGGCGCCGAGGACAGATCCGATGGCCCAATCCAATCTCATTCCGTTTGTCATCGAGACCACCGGCCGAGGCGAACGCTCGTTCGACATTTACTCCCGACTGCTCAAGGACCGCATCGTGTTCCTGGGCGGCGGCGTTGACGACGATTCGGCGAACGTGGTGATCGCCCAGATGCTGTTCCTCGCGAACGAGGATCCGCACGCGGACATCCACTTCTACATCAATTCGCCCGGCGGCAGCGTCTCGGCGGGGCTCGCCATCTACGACACGATGCAGTATGTCCGGCCGAGCGTGGCGACGTACTGCGTCGGCATGGCGGCCAGCATGGGCGCGATCCTGCTGTGCGGTGGTGAAAAGGGTAAGCGATACGCCCTGAAGAACTCGCGAGTCCTCCTCCATCAGCCGCTGATCGGTGGTGTGATGCAGGGCGCCGCGACGGATCTTTCGATCGAAGCGAAGGAAATTCTGCGGCTTCGCGATATTCTTTATGGTATCCTCGCGACCCAGTCGGGGACGAACACCGAAAAGGTCATGAAGGATTGCGATCGAAACCTATGGCTCGCTCCCACCGAAGCAAAAGAGTACGGCCTGATCGATCAGATTCTCGATCGACAGCCCGAGGTCAAATCGACCGGCGGCTGATCACGGCATCTCGCACGCGCTGCGGCGGCTTCGTCGCCGCGGCGCTGTGCGCATTGACGCTGGCGCATCCGGGCTGCGGCGGGGGGGATACCCCTGACGCCGTCAAGGAAAGCAGCGAGCGCGTCACGCGCATTTCCGATCTCGAAGACAAAGTTCGAACGCAGGGCGAACTGCTCTCCATGAAGGACGCGGAACTTGCCCGGCAGGCGCAGGAATTGCGCGACCTTCGCAAGGCGCCGTCCGGCGCGTCACTCGACGACCTTATTCACGTCGAAAAAATCGAGATCGATCGACTGTCCGGCGGCTACGACGACGACAAGGATGGTCATCCCGACGGCATCCGCATCTACCTGCGGCCCTACGACCAGTTCGGCGGGTATCTTCGCGCGGCCGGGCGCATCCATGTCAGGCTCGTGGATCTGTCGGCGCCGCCTGAAAAACAGCTCGTTGGCGAGGCGATCTGGGAGAATGACGACCTGAAGGACCTCTGGTACGGGGCCCTGATGTCCTCGTCACACTACACGCTTTCCGTCCCCTGGAAGACGCCGCAGACGCCTCCCATCGGTCGAACGATCACGGCGATTGCGACCTTTACGGACATGCTCTCGAATCGCGCCTTCGATACGCAGCGGGCCATCGACGTCACGCCCATGACGCCCTGAACCCATCCCATTGCCCTGTCGCCATTCCCACGATGTCTCGCGCCGATCCTGCGCGTCGGATGAAGCGAGCTTATGGAATCCGACCCACTGACGCTTCGGATCACGGGTTTTGGCGCGGTTATTATCGGCTTTCATTGGGGTTAGAGGCCTCGGGACGCCGTTGAATAGAAAATCACGTGTGAAGTGCGTCATCGGTGCGGGCGAATTTCCGGCCCGGGACCGCACGCGCACGGATCCGCGAGGGAGGGTCCGCCAGGAGGGCGGGCCATGAAAGGCAATCTCGATCGCAACTGGGCGCCGCGTCGGAGACGCGGAGCGTCGTACAGACCTGCGATTGAGGCCGCTGACGCAAGGATGGCGACCCGTGAGTGTTTCTCCACTACCCAGACCCAAGGCTGACGGCTTCGGAGTTCGTCTCGTTCCCCTCAAGTCCAATGCGCATCGACCACCGCGCGAGCTGCCGCTCGCCGTGTCGATTCTCGGATCGGGCGACGGATGCGACATCATTCTCTCGTCGAGCCACGTCGAGGCGGCCCACAGCGCGATCGTTCGCCTCAGGACGGGAACCTACCTCTGCGACCTCGGCGCCCCCGGCGGCACACGTCTCAACGGCAAACACATTCGATGGACACGCGTCAAGGATGGTGACGAGATCGCCATCGGTCCCTTCGAATTTCTTGCGGAAGTCGAGAGCGACGGCGATCCGGCGGCCGATCCGGCGCCGGTATTCAGCCTGCGCAACGACCAGTCGATCGGGACGATCAAGTCCATCGATCCCGCCGTCGTCATCGGCAGCGATCCCGGTTGTGACGTCGTGCTGGAGGAAGAGTGCATTCTCGCGCGACACTGCCTGGTCGTGTGGACGGAAATGGGGCCTGCGCTGCGCGACCTGTCCGGCCGCGACCTGACGCGCCTGAACGGCCAGCGCATTCAGACGGGGCGGTTGCGCGACGGTGACGCCGTCGGCATTGGTCCCCACGAGCTGATCTTCGAAGTCAGCGTGAACGAAGTGCCGCGCGCCCCGATGCTCAACAGCCTCGGCGCCGGATCGATGGCCGAGAAGGCGATTCTTGGAAACGGTCTGTCGCAGATGATCGCCGGGCGGCTTCCGAAGGGCCAGATCAGCCGGCTCGATGAGCTCTGGCCGTCGCAGAGTGGCCCCAGTCGCAAGGCGGCCGCCGATCTCGGCTCGGGATCTCTGCCGAACGAGACGAAGGCGGATTCGTCGCAGGCGTCTGAAGTTGAAAACGCCGACGATGACGCGTCGGGCGGGAAGTCGGCGAAGGCCAGGCGTTCAACGCCGCTGGAGGCGATTCGCGAGAAGAAGGACGAGCTTCGATTCCGCGTGGCCGCGGCGCAGGGCGCCCTGGACGAGCGGGCGCGGCGCGTTCGCGAGGAAATCGAACAGGAACGCAGGGAGCTCGAAGAGCGCAAGTCCGTGTTGCAGCGGCAGGCGCGGGCGCTCATTCAGGCCGCCCATGACAAGAAGCTTCGATACGTGGCGGGTGAGTCGGAGGATGGCGTCGAAGGGGACGAGTCGTCGTGCGTGCTGGACGCCTCGAACAACCTGGTTCCGACGGACGAGTTGCCGGACGAGGTCGCGGAGCTGCTTGAAGAGGAGCAGCGGATCGATCAGCTGCTGAGCGGAACCGTCGAACTGGCGGAGCTCGCCGAGTTCAACATGCGGGAGACGAATCTCGCCGCGGCCGTGCCGCTGGGCGACGCGCTGGAAACCTCCCTGTCCACGATTGAGGACAAGGTCGAGGAGCTGATTCGCGTCGCCGAGGCCGAGCGCAAGGAGATGGAACGCAGCGAGCAGATGGTCGAAACGCTTCGCTTCGAGACGGAGCGGCAGCGCTCGGCCCTGACGCGTCGCCAGCAGAAGCTGCAATCGCGGGAAGCGGCGCTGGAAAATCGATTCCGCGCCCTGACGCGTTCACGGGAGGCGATTCGCAAGGAGCGGACACCGCTGCTGGCGCGTCTGCGGGAGCTTGACTCGGAGGAGTCGGCGATTCGCTCGCGACTGACGGAGAGCGAGCGCGTCCACCAGGAGATCATCTCCGAGGCGGAGCAGATCGACGAGACGCAGGAGCGCCTGGAGACGCGAGAGCGCGAGTTGCTTCACAAGCTCGAAATGGAGCGCCAGCGGCTCCAGCGTCGTCAGACGGAGCTGCGCCGAAAGGCGGCCAAGCTCGTCAAGGCGGCGCGCGAGAAGCGAATCAAGATCGAGCAGGATGTCGCCCAGCGTCAATCCGAGCTGGAGGCGCGGGAAGCGGAGCTTCGGGCGCGGCGGCTTGAACTGGAAGAGGCGGCGCGTGGCGAGCTTCAGCGGACGGCGACAGAGCTGGAGAGCGTACTGAATATCCGCCTGGGCGATATCGAGGCGGACCTGGTGTCGCGTACCGCGGACCTGGAGAAGCGTGTTCGCACACTGTCGGGGCTGGGCGAAGCCACGCGGGCGATCAAGTCACGGAGCGGCGTCACGCTGGAGGATCCGCTTCGGAAGATGGCGGCGGAACTCTCAACGTATCGGCTGGTGGAAGGCAACCTGGCCGTGGACGGGTCGCGTCTCGACAGCCTGGAGGACGAGATTCAGTCTTTCAGTCGTTCCATTGCGAACAACGATTCGGATGACGGGATTCCCCTGTCGGACGAGGTCGAATGCGACGCCGGATTGAGCGCCGAAGATTCAACTGTTGCGTCCCCGTCGATGGGTTCTGAGGACACCGCGGAGGCGGCGGCCCGATCGACAGGCCAAGAGGAGAAGGCCGGGACCTGAATAGACGTTCGCGAACCTCATCGACTCGGGCGGGTCCGGCGCGTCGCCGTAAAGCGCGTTCGGGCCTGATTCGACAGGTTGGGCGGGTTTGCGAACCGGAGCGTCAAGAATGCCTCAGGATACTCGCCGTGACGGCGCTGCGGGGACGACCCAGTCCGCAACGCCGCGAAACGCGTCATCCCTCCATGTCGGATCCGACCGGCTGCCGCTCGACGATCCTGCGCTCCCGCACGCGCAGGACATGGAAGCCGCCCATCCAACGGAATCCGTTCAGCAGGAACTGCAGGACGAAGCGGCGCTGCTCGCCGCCGATCTCGAGCGACTGAACTCCGCGTCGAGCACGATTTCCGGGATTCAATCCTGGATCGAGGGGAATTCACAGGCGTTCCCGGAGGCGGGCGACGAACAAGAAATTCCGGCCTCAGCCGCGCCGAATCCGTCGCGAGCGGTAGAATCGAGTGTCGAGAGCGAGTCCGCGCGCCGCCCGAGCGATGACGTTTCGGGCGCGGAGATCGTCTCGACGGACGCCGACGGACCCAGCGGCGTAATCATCGAATCCGGCGACACAACCCCAGAGGCGGCGGAGCCCGCCCGAGGCAATGGCACTATGGATGACCGCGCCACGGCCAACCACACCGAGGCTACACAGACGACGCATCTCGAGAACGCTCCGGGCGGCGGCCTGGAGGCGGAGCTCGATCAGGCGCGTGACGAACTGAAGCGCATGCGGGAACGCGCGGCGTACCAGAATCGCATGCAGGGCTCGATCGGCGTTCAGACGCGAAAGCTCGACAAGCGGGCGAATGAGCTGCGCGAACGCGTCGCCCAGGCGCAGGCGGCGCTGGACGCGCGCGCCGAGAAGGTGCGGAAGGAGCTGGCCGGCGAGCGCGAGCAGCTTCGCGCCTATCGCGACAAGCTTCAGGCGAAGGCCAACGAGCTGATCGAATCGGCCAAATCGCAGAACGAGAAGCTGGCGGCGCAGCGCGCCGAGATCGCCCAGCGTCAGGAGGCGATCGTCCGGGCGAAGGAATCGCTGAAGTCCGAGATCGAGAAGCAGCGGGCGGATCTGGAAGAGGCGCGGCGAGGCTTCGAGGAGGAGCGTCGGGCCTATTTCGAGCGGCTCAAGACGGAATCGGATCGCGCCACGACGGAACGGCTTCGCGAGCTGGAAGTGGCCAACCTCCAGCGGCTGGAAGAGCTGACGGATGACGCGAAGCGAACGACGGAGACGCGGCTGATCGATCTCGAGGAGGCGCGACTTCGCGATCGGGAGCATCTGGAGGCGGAATCGCAGCGGGTGATCGCCGAAAAGCTGCGTGAGCTGGAACTCGCGCGCGAAGACGATCTGGAGACGATTCGCGCGGAAGTCGAGGCCGCGGCCCAGGCGAAACTCCGGCTGCTCGAAGAGCAGAGCGCCCGACGCCAGGCGGAGCTGGACGAGCAGAGCGATCGACTCCGCGAGCGACAGGAAGAAATCGAGTCCGCCGCCGAAGCGCGGATGCGTGATCTCGAGGAACTCAAGCAGGACGAGCTCGAGCGACTGGAAGCGGCCTCACAGGAGACGGTCGAGGCGAAGCTGCGTGAAATCGAGAAGGAGGCGGTCGCTCGACGCGCCGAACTCGATGAACGCGAGGAGTCGCTTCGCGATCGCGAGTTGCGCGTCGAGGCGGAGCTGTCAGAGCGCGAGCAGTCGATCGTCGATCGGGAGCGATCCTGGGAAGCGACGGCTCTGCGGCGGCTCGAAGAACGCGAAGCGGAATTCGAGACGAAGCATCGCGAGCGCGAGGCGGAATTTGACGCGCGATGGAAGTCGCTGGAGGAGCGGGAAAAGGGGCTCGAGCAGCGACGTGAGAAGCTCGATCAGGAGATTGCCGAACGCCGCGGCGAGCTGGAGAAGCTCGCGGATGAACTGAGCGAACGAGACGCTCAGTTCGAGGCCCGCGTCGAGGAGCGGCTCCGAGAGATCGAAGAGCAGGCGGACGAGCGTCAGTCGGAGCTCGTGTCGCAGTCCCTGCAGATGCGCCAGCGCGAGGCGGAGCTCCAGAAGGAGTTCGAGGCCCGTGTCCGGCAGCTGGATGAGAAGTACGAGCGTCGCAAGGCGGAACTCGACGAAGAGATCGCCCAGCGCGAGAAGGCCATCGCCGAGGCGGCCCAGGGCGACGTGCAGCGACAGATCGAAACGCTGCGCGAGCAGGCGAACCAGCGGCTCGTCGAATTGCAGGAACGTGAGGAACTGCTGATCGCGCGGGAAGGCGCCGCGAAGCAGGCGACGGCGGAGAAGGTCCGCAAGATCGAAGATGACGCGCTCGAGCGTCGCAAGACGCTTGACGATCGCGAGCAGGCCCTGTCGGCGCGCGAAGAGGCGGCCAGGCAGGCGACGATCGAGAAGGTCCGCAGGATCGAGGAAGCGGCCGTCGAGCGCCAGCGGGAACTGGCGGCGCTGGAAGACGCCATCATTCAGCGGGATACGGAACTTCGCGAGGCCCTCGCCGAGCAGGAGCGCGAAATCGTCGCGCGCGAGCAGGCGCTGCGCGAACAGGAAGACGCGCTCGACGTTCGGATTCGCGAGGCGCGCGACGAGGCCGAAGTCGAATTCAAGCGCCGCGAGCGCGAATACGACGATCGCTGTGAAGTCCTGGCCAAGCGGGAACGCGCGCTGGACGAGCAGCTCGCGTCACTCGACACGCGCCGCCAGATGCTTGAGGCGCGCGAACGCACGCTTCAGGAGACGGAAGCCCGACTCGGCACAGAGTCTGAAGAGGCCACGCAGCTCTCCAGCGCGCTGGAGAATCGAGAGCGCCGGCTGCAGGAATGGCAGGGCCGCATCGAGAAGGCGGAGGCGTCGCTGGACGATGAGCGCATCGCGATCAAACGCGATCGCGACGAGGCGGAGAAGACCGCGCGCCGAAGCAGCGAAGTCATGCTGGAACTGGGCGCGCGGGAAGACGCCCTGCGAAAGGCCGAAGAAAGCGCCGGCGAGCGACAGGAAGCGCTGAAGAACAAGATTCGCATCGTCGAGCAGCGTGAGACGGAGCTGCTTGAGGCCACGCGCGAACTGGAAGAGCGCAGCCGCGACCTCGAAGAGCGCCGACAGGACGTCGAACAGCGCGCCGCCGAGCTCAGCGAGAAGCTCCCCGAGGCGGAATCGCTCGAGGAACGCGCCGTCGCCCTCGACCAGCGCGCCAGCGAACTCGCCGCGCGAACCGCGGAGATCGTCAATCGCGAACAGCGCCTGAAGGAAGGCGAATCGACCTACGCCGAGCGCGAAAGCGAGATCGATCGCGCCAGGGTATCGATCACGCAGCGCGAGGCGAAGCTGCAGCAGCTCGAGACGGAACTGGCGGATCGCAAGGCGTCGCTTGAAGAGCGCTCCCTCAGGCTCGAACAGGACAGCGCCCGCCTCGAAGGCTCGATGAACGAGCTGGAAGGTCTTCGCGAGCGCCTGGACACACGCGACGGCGCCGCGTCGGAACGAGAACAACAGCTCGCGGATCGCATCGCCGAGGCGACGAAGGCCGAGCAGGCGGCGCGAGCGGAGACCGAGCGAATTCGCGCCGAGCGCGAGGAACTGGACGTCCTGCGTCGCGCGTACGAGGCGGACGTTGAGCGATTTGAATCGCAGCGCGACGCGCTGAAGATCGAGCGCGACGATTTCAACACGCAGCGTTCGGCCTTCGAGAAGGTCAAGGCGCAGTTCGAGGAAGAGCGCGCCGCGTTCGAGGACATGCGCTCGAATGTCACGTCGGAGCGATCGCAGGTCGAGAGCGAAATCGCCACGGTCCGTGAGGCCCAGACCCAGCTGCAGGCGGATCGCGACGCGGTCACGCGCCGACAGGCCGAGGCTGAGGCCGAGTGGGCTCGGCTCGAGCGCGATCGGCTCGCGCTGCAGGATCGCGAGCGCACGCTCGCCGACGAGCGCGAACTTCTGGACGCGTCGAAGGAAGAGGCCGCCGAGGCGCGAAAGCGGCTGGCGGAGCGCATCGAGGAAACGCGGGACATTCGCCGGCAGCTCGCCGGCAAGGTCGAGCGGCATCAGAAACGCAAGGAACGGCTGGCGGCCCAGTACGCGGAGCTGGAGAAGCGTCGCAGCGAGATCGAAGAGGAGTTCGACGACCTGCGGAAGGCGCGCGACGCGTTCGAGTCGCGGCAGCTTGAGCTTCAGAATGACGTGGACGCTCAGCAGGCCGAGTCGGCGCGCATCGCGAGTGAGCGAACCGATCTCGATCAGCAGCGCAAGACGTATGACGCGGGTCGCCGGAAGCTGGAAGAGGATCGGCGGCGGATCGTCGAACGCGAGGCGGCGCTGGAAGAACGCGCGCAGCAGATCGACGAGCGCAGCGAGCGCATTGAGAAGGAACTGGCGGCGATCCAGACGCAGCGACAGGAACTGCTGCGGATCCAGGCCGAGACGGGCGGTTCATCGGATCGGCTGGCGGCGCTGATCGAGCAGGCGGAGAGTCGCGAGGCGGATCTGCGTGATCGCGAGTCCAGTCTGCAGTCGATGCAGGAGGCCCTGGCGGCCCGGAGCGCCGAGCTGGCGGATCGCGATGCGGAGTTCGAAGGCCGCGAGGACGAGCTGCGCGAGCAGGCGGAAGCCGTGCAGCGCGAGCTCCGGCGCGTGGACGATGAGAAGCGCGAGCTGGAGGCGATTCGCAGGGCCGAGATGGAGGCCGTCGAGCGGATTCGCGCCGAGGCTGACGAGGAGATCGCCGCCGAGCGCGAGCGCCTTCGCGAAAGCGAACGCGAGATGGAAGCCCGCATGGAGCGGCTTCGCGAGCAGATCGAAGACGACAGCGACGCCTCGGACGACAAGGCCCGCGCCGAGCTTCGCGCCGAAATCGAGCAGGAGCTGGCCGAGCGGCTGGAGACAGCGAAACGTCGTGAGGAAGAGATTGAAACGCGCTGCGGCGCCCGACTGGAAGAGGTCGAGCAGGACATCGCGCATCGGCTCGAATCGCTTGAGGCGGAAGTGCGACAGCGCCGCGCCGAAATCGAGGAAGAGGCGTCACTGGCCGTCATGGCGGCCAGGGCGGAACTGGACAGCGAGCGCAGCCTGATCGATCAGCAGATCGAGGCGCTGCGACGCCGTCAGTCGGCCGTCGCCCAGGAAGAGCAGCAGCTGGAGCGCAAGCGCGCGTCGCTGGACGAGCTGATTCAGGGCGTTGATACGATCGATCCCGATGTCATCGCCGCCGAGGCGGATCAGCTTGCGAGCGCCGCGGCGGCGTCGGGTTCGAGCCGACGACAGCCGGTCGCGGCCGCGACGGCCCATCGGCGCTTCCGACCGCTCGTGACGCTGGCGGTCTCCCTCGTCGTCGGCGCGATGATGACGGGCGCCGCGATGTTCAACCCGGACAAGTCGACGGAAGTTCGAGGTCGATTGAATCTCGAGATTCCAGCGGGAAGCGATGTCGGCGGAGCGGCCCGCGAGCACCTGGCCGCGATCATGAAGAACGATGAACTCCTGAAGAAGGCTTCGGAGGAGTCGAAGGTCAATGTCGCGGGGCTGCTCGAAAGCGGCGAGATGCGCGTGAGTGGTGACGGCATCGACTTCGTGGCGCGTGTCGGCGACAAGAACGCGGCCCTCGCGGAAAAGGGCTTTGCGGCGCTTGGCCATCTGTACGCCAACGCCCTAACGGATCAGCGACTTTCCGAAGAGCTGCGACAGAGCGAAATTGCCCGTCTGGCGACAGAACGGGATGACAAGCAGGGCGCCTGGAAGGCCGCCATGGATGAGCTCGTCGCGAAGCGCGCCGCCTACGACGCCGCATCGACACTTGAGGGCGCGTCGATCAACGATCTTACCAAGAAGGAGCGCGAGGCGGAGACCCGGCTCGCCGAGGCGCGGAGCGCGCTGGCGGAATTCGAGCAGCGCGGCATGCCGCGAGGCGGCATCACGCCGACACCTGAGCAGATCCAGGAATCCGTCGATCAGGATGAGGACCTGCGGCAGCTGATCAGCGATCGCTGGGCGAGATCCGCCGAGCTGCATGACGAAATGGCGGGCATCTTCAGCGAGTCGGCGGCGAGTGTTGCGGCAATGGTCGAGAACGCGAAGAGCGTCCAGCAGAACGCCTCGGAGATTCTCAATCGCGCGACGATCGAAGCGATTCGGACCGATCTCGAGAAGATCATCCTGAGCGTTGAGGAATACAACGACGAGTCAAACGCCTTTTCTCAGGAGTGGAATCGGCTGGCGCCGCGCGTGGCGTCCTGGCAGGCGGGAGATGACATTGACCTGCTGCTCGAGTACCAGCGGGCGGCGGAGAGCCTTGTGAACACGTGGCATGCGCAGAGCAAGGCGGCCCTCGCGCAGGCAATCGACCTGGCGAAGAAGCTCGACGATCGCGGCGACAACAACCCGCAGCGCCGACAGAATCAGACGCAGCTGCTGGCAATCCTGAACCCGACGGGGACGGCATGGCAGACGTGCGCGACGAACGTGGTCCTCGTCAACACAGAGAACAACAGCATCCTGAAGGGTCAGGTGCAGTCGCTGCAGAACTACGCGCCGCGAATTCGCGAGGGCATGGAGCGGCATCGCGCGATCGTCGAGAAGAAACTCGTTGACGAACGCACGAACGCGTGGGTCCAGAAGAAGGGTGACATGGAGGCCGCCGTCATCGAGGCCCGCGCCGCGCATGACGAATTGTCACGCCAGCTTCAACTGGCTCAGGAATCGGGTATCGCAGCCCTGAAGACGACGATCGCCGAACTCAAGCTGCGGAAGGATGAGATCACGGAGCAGGAGGCGGCGGCGTCGCGACTGCGAGACGCGGTTCTCTACGCGGAGCGTGATCTTCGCATCGCGGAGGAAGGGCGCCTCAACCTGCCGACGGGGACCGTGAAGTACGAGCGCCTGCAGACGGCGTCGCTGGGCTACTTCGACACGAGCAAGACGCCCTGGGCGGTTCTCTGGGGTTCTGTCGTCACGCTGGTCCTGTACATGCTGATCTGGTGGCTGACGCGTCCGCGAAAGCTGGCGTAGGCGGATGGACGGCGACCTGGCCGCATGCCATAGAGACACAAAGCGCTTGGGTTCGATTCGCGTCCTTTATCTCTCGACAGATCTGCAGCGGGGTGGTCTTCCCCTTCGCCTCGTTCAGCTTGTGCGCCGATTGGCGACGATGGGCGTTACGCCGATCGTTGGCTGCCTCGCCGCGCGCGGTCCGCTGAACGACGTCCTGGAAGCGGAGGGTATCGAGACATTTCACTGCGACGCCCGCGGCGGCTGGGATCCGACGTGCCTGTTGCGATTCGCCCGTGTCGTCCGCCGCGTGAACCCTGATCTGATTCACGCCTCACTGTTTCATGCGAACCTGGCGGCGCGATTGTGTGGCCGGATCGATCGATCGAGACCCGTGATCACGTCGACCGTGACGATCGAAGTTGAGCGGCGCTGGCATCGACGGATCGAGGGGCTGAGCTGTGGCCTCTCGTCGGCGCACGTGGCGAATTCAGACGCCGTCGCGTCGCACCTGGTTGACGAACTTGGATTCCCGCCGGGCCTGACGCGCGTCATTCCGAATGGTATTGATATCGACGCGATTGACGCGGCGCCGCCGATCAGCCGCGCATCGTTCGGAATCCGCAATGACACGCCGCTCGTCGTGTGGGCGGGGCGGATGGATCCCGTCAAGAACGTCGACACGTTGATCGAGGCGGTTGTGCGAGTGAATCAGCGGCGGGGCGTGCAACTCGCGCTCGTGGGCGATGGCCCCGATCGCCGAAGAATACAGACGCTTGTCGACAATTGCGCGGCGTCGCCATGCGTGTCGTTTGTCGGCTGGTCGGACAACGTGGCGGGCTGGCTCAAGAGCGCCGACGCCCTCGTGTTTCCGTCGCGGACGGAGGGCTGTCCGAACGTCGTCCTGGAGGCGATGGCGGCGCGCTGTCCGGTCATCGCCAGCCGGATTCCGCCGCACGCGCAACTGCTGGCGGATGGGGCGGCCGGACGGCTCTGCGCGTGGAACGATCCCGCGGAATTTGCGGGTGCGATCCTGGAGGAACTGGCCGCTGACGGTCGAACCGATCGCCGGGAATTCGCCCGCGAGCGACTGCTTCGGAACCACGCCCTGGCTGGGGCCGCCGAACGCTGGCTGGACTGCTATCGGGAATTCCTCGGGGGGCGAAGTGGGGCGTTCTGAGCGCCGGCGACGTCGCGTTGTCACAGCCCAATCGGTCCGCCAAACGGGCCGATAACAAAGTCATATTTTCTTTCCGATCACAACCTTCTTAATTATCGATGCTTGAGTGTTTTGTAGTCGCGCAATGCGCCGAATTCGCCACAAATGCGCTTGAAGTTCGTGGGGCGAAATGTATCCTAGTGGTGCGAAGTGGAGGTAAGTGGTCGCCGATGTTGATTGTGAACTCCAATGATCTTTACAGGCCACTACGAGCACACAATCGACTCGAAGAACCGGCTCGCGATCCCTCGGAAGTATCGCAGTCGCCTCGATCCGGAGCGCGACGGCGCGGGGTTTGTGATCACGCCTGGTCGCCCATCGACCACGCTGTGGATGTATACGGAGCGGGCCTTCGAAGAGCTCGCCTCTCATGCAAAATCGACGCTTATCCCCGACGAGGATCAGCTCTACTTCGACAAGGTTTTCTTTCCGCTGGCCGAGTACCTGGACCTGGACGCCCAGGGGCGGGTGCTGCTCCCCGACAAGATGCTGGAGCGGGCGGGGCTTGGAAAAGAGGTGATGGTCTGCGGTGTCCGCGACCACATCGAGATTCGCCCACGCGGAGAGTTTGAGGAGGACATGGAAGCGGCGCTGAAGCAGTTCAGCGAGTTCCAGGTTCGCGCCCGCGACGCTTATCGCGGCAACTGAGTGCGGCAACCGGCAAAACGCCGGTTTTAACCTGACCGGGTGGGTGGCACGGTGTCATCCGATGGTTGGGTGAATTCGAGTGCGGCGGCGCGGATGGGAATCGGCTGAGGGTTCCCATTCGCTCGCCACCCTTAAAACGAACCGCTCCCCGGACGCCGGGGGGCGATCAACGATAATTCGGGTCGCAAGGCTGCGACAAAACCTGAGGAACACAACACCAAGTCAGGGGTTTCGCGACGTCAAGGATGACGACGCGGGCTTCTGGCGCCGAAGATCGTTCGTCCCTCCTCGGGACCAACGGATGTCCTGACGCAAGACCCCATCGGGTGTGCTGGATCGATCTTAGGTCGAGCTGAGATCGATCTGCGTGGCACAGCTTCCCGGGGTTGAATCCGCGGCTCGTTACTTCGCCGTCGAGCCGCGACGCCAAGGCCGTCCCGGTTCCGGGGAAAGGCTGGGCAGGCCTTCACGACAAGGATGTCGAACTTCGGTGAAGAACAGCGCCGTTCCCACGGAGGGATGAACGGCGCTGTTCTGCTTTTTACATCGCTCATCGCGCGGCGCCGGCGGGCGGGCGCACACGTCATCAGAACGTGTTCTTCCTGTCGGATTTGAGGTATTCCGCGCGGGCCGCGGCGTAGGCTTCCGGCGTCGCCGGGAGATCGGCCACGTTATCCCCGCTGGTCAGGTCGCAACCTTCCGCCACGCGATCGTGAATCTTCCTGAGAATCGGGATGCACCAGCCGCAGCCGGTCCCCGCGCCGAGACACTCGGACATCTGCGACGGCCGCGACAACTGGTTTCTCCTCGCGAAGTGATAGAGCTTGCGAAGCGAGACGTGGTAGCAGTAGCAGATCTTGTCGTCGGGGTTCATTGCGACAGATTGTAGCGTCGATGGGCGCTGCGGCCCCTCATCCAGCGGAAATCGGGGCCGAAAGGCGTCTTCAGTCGCCGACTTTGTGTCAGATTCGGCTTCCCTTAACCTACGCGCTGGTTAACACCGGTTCGTCGTTGAGGAGAACGCCATGTCCGTCAGTGATTCCATCCAGCAAGCCATCGAGTACGTGAACGCAAACGCCGGCCGATTCGTCGACGAACTCTTTGATCTGCTCCGAATCCCCAGCATCTCGGCCCAGCCGGATCACGCGGGGGATGTCCGGGCCGCGGCGACCTGGGTGGCCAATCGCTGCAGGGCCGCGGGCCTGACGGCCGAAGTTGTCGAGACCAAGGGGCATCCGGCCGTCATCGCGGAAGGGGCGCAGGCGCCGGGGCGACCTACGATTCTCGTTTACGGTCACTACGACGTGCAGCCGGAAGGGGAGCTCGCCCTCTGGAACACGGGACCTTTCGAGCCCGTGATCGACGACGGGAAGATCGTCTGCCGCGGGTCCGCCGACGACAAGGGGCAGGCCTTCTGCGCGATCCTCGCCGCCGAGGCCTGGATGAAGACGGTCGGTTCGCTGCCGATCAACCTCAAATTCTGCCTGGAAGGCGAGGAGGAGGTCGGCTCGAAGCACCTCGACGAGTTGATTCGAGCCCATCGCGATCGACTCGCGTGCGACTACGTGCTGATTCACGACACGGCGCAGTTTGACGAGGGCGTGCCGGCCGTGACGACGGCGACGCGGGGGCTCGTTTACAAGGAAGTCATCGTTCGAGGTCCGAAGAAGGACCTGCACAGCGGCTCGTTCGGCGGCTGCATCGCCAATCCCGCCAACGTCCTTGCCAGGATGATCGCGGCGCTTCACGACGACAACGGCCGCATCACGATTCCCGGTTTTTACGACGACGTCGTCGAGATGTCGGCGGAAGAAGTCGAGATGATGAACTCCCTGCCGCACAGCGACGCCGCGCTGCTCGCGGAACTCGGCAGCCCGAAGACGTGGGGCGAGGCCGGTTACTCCACGCTCTATCGGCGCTGGGCCCGTCCGACCCTGGACGTCAACGGCATCTACGGCGGCTACATGAAGGAAGGCTCGTCGACGATCATCCCCGCATTTGCCGGCGCCAAGATCTCGATGCGACTCGTGGCGAATCAGCGCTCGGAATACATCAGTCGCGCGTTCGACGAGGCGATTCGGTCGATTGCGCCGGATACCGTCAAGGTGGAGATCCTGGACCACGCCTGCTGCGACGCATACCTGGCGGATGTGACGTCGGCCGGCATGCAGGCGTCGAGGCGGGCGGTGGAGGCCGGATTCGGCAAGGCGCCGGTCCTGATCCGCGAAGGCGGGTCCCTGCCGATTCTGCCGCTCCTGAAGGACGTGCTCGGCGCCGACAGCCTGATGCTCGGGTATTGTCTGCCGACAGCGAACATCCACTCGCCCAACGAGTTCATGCACGTTCGGGACTTCGAGGCGGGCATCCGCAGCACGACGGCGCTCCTCGGCATGATGGCCGAAGCGTAGTTCGCGGCCGACCACGCCAGGCATCCGATAACGCCTCCCTTGTTGTGGCGACTCATCCTGAATCGGCCCGTCCATCGGGCCGATATCTCGATGTGGCGACTTTGTCGCCGCTGTCAGCGGCGCCTGAAGAAAGCCGCCCTCGCTACTACGAAAAAGGAGACGGAGCTGATGTTCTCCCACCGTCGATTGGCCGTACCGATGATGATCGCCGTTGTTCTCGCCGTCGGCGCCCGCGCCGGCGCCGTGGATCTTTCTCCGGGATCGCTGGCGCGAAACCTGTTCCGTGGCGCCGAATACGCGGGCAATCCGCAATTCCTGTCGACGCCTCAGAACGGACCGATCTTCAACTACAACCTCTTCACACAGCGCCTCGAGTACAACCGGGTCGGCGACGGCTACACGTACGAGTTCTATCGCTTCTTTGGCGCCGACTCATACGGCAACCAGAACTTCCTCGACCTTGGACCTCTGAACGTGCAGCTCTTCCCGGATGCGAGCCTGGGCCAGGCGCAGTGGACGGGTATTCACAATCGCGTCGGCTATACGCTTCGCGGCATTCCTGAAGTCTTCGTCGAGTCGGAGACGGGTGAACGCATCCTCACGCAGAACTTCGTGGGCGGCGCCAGCACGTTCAACGTTGCGCCCGTCGGCTACTCCGTCACCTTCAACGGCGGCGTTCAGGAATTCGAGTGGACGGGCAACATCCTGGTGGACTCCGCATTCAGCATCAACGCGCTCGGCTTCTACGACGCGGACATTCGCATTGTGAATCGCGGCGGGGCGTCGGCGGACGGCATTCTGCTGAGCGACGAGCAGGTCACGGATTTCGACACGGGACCGATCAACGTGTCCGGCAACCTGCTGTTGGACGCCATCGGCTCGCTCTTCCAGGCGAACGGCAATCCCGCGACGGCGGCGCCGTTCGGCATCGGTTCCGCGGCGGCGCAGCGCGAAGTTGTGATCGATGAGCTCATGGCCAAGGTGGATGCGGGCGAAGGCCTGACGGACGAAGAAGTGCAGATGCTCATTCAGGAGATGTTCGTCACGGCGTTTCTCAACGATCCGCTGGGCACGGTTCAGAATGGAATTCCGTCGACCGTTCCCGGATTTGAAGGTCTTGGATTCGAGCTGATCGGGAACGCTGACGGTTCGGCGGTCCAGACATCGGACTCGCAGACGGTTCCGGAGCCCGGCACGTTGCTGCTGTTCGCCGCGGCCGGCGTCATCGGGTACATTCGACGTTTTCGACCGGCGATGCTCCGGGCCGAGTAGCGAACGCTCGTATCGTGTGAATACGATCGGGTTTCACGTCTCGTCGTAGAACTTACGGCGAACCGCGAATAGACTCTAACGAGGGCGTTGCCGACGGGTCCGAACGGCGTGAGGAGAACATTGCCTCGCCAACGGTCCCGGGTTCGCGTGCGCCGAGACGGGAAGCCGACCTGACGAGGCGTTCCCAAGTTCTGCGAGGACGATCATGTCGATCGACATTGCGGCAGCCAGGCAATGTATGCCGGTCACACGGCATCACAACTACCTGAATCACGCGGCGGTGGCGCCGATTTCCGGACCCGCCGTCGAGGCGATGCATCGCTACGCGATGGAAGCGTCGGAACACAGCTACGCGCGCGGCCGGCTCTATCCCGAAGCGAAACGCGTTCGACAATCCGTCGGCAAGCTCCTGAACTGCCATCCGGAAGAAGTCACATTCATTCAGAACACGAGCCAGGGGCTGAGTTACGTCGCCAACGGTCTACAGTGGTCACGCGGCGATTCCGTCGTCACGACGGGTGTGGAATTCCCGGCGAATATCTATCCGTGGATGAATCTGCGCCAGCAGGGCGTCGTTCTCAAGATGGCGCCGGAAGACAATGGCCGCATTCCCTTCGAGCGACTCATCGAACTGATCGACGAGCGCACGCGGGTTCTGACCGTCTCGTCCGTGCAGTTCGGCAGCGGATTCCGCAGTGACCTGGCGGCGCTGGGAACGGCGTGCCAGGAGCGCGGCGTCCTTTTCTGCGTCGATGCGATTCAGTCGCTCGGTTGTGTTCCCATTGACGTTCGCGCGATGAAGATCGACTTTCTCAGCGCCGATGGGCACAAGTGGATGCTGGGACCGGAAGGCGCGGGTGTCTTCTACTGCCGACACGAACTGCTCGGGCTGCTTCGGCCGTCCGTTGTGGGCTGGCTCGGCATGAAGAACGCGATGGACTTCAGCAGGTACCAGCTGGAATTTCGCGACGACGCCCGCCGGTTCGACGGCGGGAGCTACAATCTCGCCGGTATCTGGGGGCTGGGCGCGTCGATTGACTGGCTGCTGTCCATCGGGATCGACGCAATCTGGGATCGCGTTCGACTGCTGACGGATCGCCTGATCGCCGGCGTGACGGAGAAGGGCTATCGCGTCGTCAGTTCCCGGGATGCGAATGAGGCGAGCGGAATCGTCTCCTTCGTGTCGAGCACGCACGATCATCAGCGCATCGTGAATCACCTGGCGCAGGAATACAGGACGATCATTGCGACGCGCCATGGCCGACTGCGCGTGAGTCCGCATTTCTATAATACGGAAGAGGAGATCGACCAGCTGGTGGGTCATCTTCCCGAGCATTGACGCCGGGCGGATAAGAAAGGCGCGGAACGTTCAACATGCCGTGGTATTTCTGGTCCGCCACGACGGTCGTCAACTACATCGCGGTCATCCTGACGATCGTTCACATTCTTCGCGTGCGCCGCGATCCGCGCGGGATGATGGCGTGGATTCTCACGCTCATTCTTCTGCCATTCATCGGCCTGGTCCTGTTTCTGGTGGTCGGCCGTCTGCCGATCGAGCGGAAAATCCGGAAGATTCGAAAACGACGGCGCAGGATCGAGCCCGGTCTTGAAAAGCAGACAGCGGTTCTTTCCGAGTCACATGACGTTCCTGAGGGCGATCCGCGCATTGATCTCGATCAGCGGAAGCTGATGAACCTGGCGACGCGACTTGCGGGGACCGTTGTCACGTCGGGCAATCAGGTGGAGATCCGATACGACGGCGAGAAGGCGTTTCTCGAACTGTCGCTGTCGATCGAGCAGGCGAAGTCGCACGTTCACCTGATGTACTACATCTACGCCGACGATGACACGGGCCGCGGCATGAGCGATCTGCTGATCCGCAAGGCGCAGCAGGGGGTGGAGGTGCGGCTGCTGCTGGACGCCGTGGGCTGCTGGAATCTCAGCCGGGAACACCTGCGACGCCTGAAGAAGGGCGGCGTGGATGTGGCGTTCTTCATGCCCTGGAAACCGATGCGACGTCGCTTCCAGATGAACTGTCGAAATCATCGCAAGCTGTGCGTTGTCGATGGCATGATCGCGTTCACGGGCTCCAAGAACATCGGCGACGAATACGTGGGGCGCAAGGCGAAGTACGGTCCCTGGCGCGACACCAACCTGACGATGCGGGGGCCCTGCGTGACGCAGTTTCAGGAGATCTTCGCGGAGGACTGGCACTTCGCGACGAAGGAGGATCTGGCGAGCGACTTGTATTTTCCGACGCCGGAACGGGTGGGGCGTCACTGCGTGCAGATCGTGGCGAGCGGACCCGACGATCCGGCGCATGTGCTGCATCAGCTGCTGTACGCCTCCGTGTCGGACGCGTCTGAGAGCATCGACATCATCACGCCGTACTTTGTGCCGGACCAGGCGATGCTGCTGGCGCTGACGTCGGCGGCGTATCGCAATGTGCGCGTGCGTCTGCTGCTGCCGTCCCGGACGGATTCGAAGATCGTTCTGTGGGCGGGGCGGAGTTTCTACGAGGAACTGCTTCGGACCGGCGTCGAGATCTACGAATACGATCGCGGCATGCTGCATTCGAAGACGGCTATTGTGGACCGACGATGGTCGCTTGTCGGATCGGCAAACATGGATCAGCGCAGCTTTCGGATCAACTTCGAGCTGACGAACATCCTCTATGACGAAGAACTGGCGCTGGAGCTGCATCGCGACTTCGAGTCGCTGCTGGACGGCGCTGTCCGAGTGACGCGCAAACGCGTCGCGAGCCGAAAGCTTCGCGAGCAGCTCGCCGTCGGCGCGGCGCGGCTGGCGTCGCCCATGCTGTAGGGCGGTTGGCCCATCCCTGAAGGGGTGGACCACACGGCGATCCCTGAAGGGATGTGGACGCGACGATAGTAAGTACGCTGAACCGCTTGATTTCTCGAATTGCAACTGTGCAAACGTGGATGAACGCTCTGACTTCGACCGGGTTTTGCTTCGCGTTCGTATCGTCGCGCCCCCACCCCT
>DAOPJV010000056.1:0-48370 GCA_035399845.1 Phycisphaerae bacterium
GCCCACGCCAATCCGTCGATGCTTGGCGCCCGCGGCATCTTCGCCTTCACAGGGCAGCTCGACGAAAACAGCTACGGTCTGTTCATGATGGACGTGGATTCCAGTAATGTCTGGGTTTACCAGTACCAGCCCGGCACTAAGAAACTGAAGCTCGTCGCGGCGCGATCATTCCTGTATGATCGGTATCTGGAAGAGTTCCAGAACGACTCCGCGACGGCGCCCAACGTCGTCAAAGGCCTGCTGGATACCCAGCGGCGGAATAAGGCTCGACTCAGCGGTGGAGGCGTCGCGGCGACGCGATCCCAGCCGCTGCATACCGACCTCCCCGGTTCGGTGGATGTCTTCCAGGACAATGGGCGGATGAGCAGCCCTCAGGAAACGATGACGCCCGATCCCGCGGGCTGATCGTCTCCGAAGCGAAGTGTTCATTCTCCTCGCGCGTCGAGGAGTACAACTAGGTCACGATGTCGGGCCGAATTGCGGACGTAAAGTCCCGGGTTCGGAGCTGTCATCTATTGATCCGCTGACGTGAAAACTGATATGCTCGACGCATGTTCGGGCATCGCGATCCGCTCCGCAGCGGGCGGCGCGCCCTCAGAATTCGTCGAATGACCCACCCTTCCGCGGCAGGGGGCCGCGGTATGACAGACATCCTGCACGGAAACAAGCCATGGCGAAGGAATACCTGACAATTGACGAGGTTGTGGCCGAGCTCGGTCTTTCCCAGGATCGTGTGAAATCGCTCGTCGCCGACGGAACGGTTCGCGAGTATCGCGACGGGCCCACGATCTACTACAAACGCGCCGAGCTGGAGAACCAGGGCGGCGAAGGCAGCAGCATCGTCGACCTGAGCTCGCCCGCGAATTCGCCGGACGAGATCTCGCTGGACGACAATGAGTCCTTCGCATCCGCGCTGTCGAGTCTCGCCGATTCGTCCGCCGCGCTGGGCGCGCTGGACGAGAGCCCGGCCGAGGATTCCGCCGGTCTCCCGGCGCTCGACGACACGGGCAGCGCGATTCTGCTCGACGCGTCGGACAGTGCGGCGGCCATGGCGGGCGGACAGGATTCGTCGGGGTTCGACCTCGCGGACATTCCGGACGAGCTCCCGGCCGAACCGACGTCCGTGGGTGAAGATACGTTCACGTCGGAAATTGATCTGCTTCCTGATGAAGAGGAAGACGCAAAGCCGACGCCGGCGCCGAAGGTGGAAGTTGAGCCGGAGCCCGTCGCGCTGGATGAGATTCCGGACCTCGGCCTCTCGGGATCGAGCATCATCAGCCTTGAGCCCAACGATTCGCAGGTGGCGGGATCGCCAATGCCGTCGTCGAGCGCCAAGGAAGACACGCGAACGATGAAGGCCGGAATCAGCGTCTTCGATGACGATGAAATCGAAATCGAGACGGACCCGATGGGGGAGACGCAGATCTCCAGCGGCGTCGCTGATTTCGACGCCATCGGCAGCGGCAGCGGTCTTCTCGACCTGACGCAGGAAAGCGACGACACGAGCCTCGGCAACGAGCTGCTGGACGTGATCTCGCCGACGGATGCGACGGAAGTCGAGATCGACGCGATGGACGCCGACACGATTACCGAGGACGTTCCGGCGACGATGATCGAAGACGATCAGGCCATCGGCGGATCGATGTCCTCGTCGGCGCCGATGGCGCCTTCCATGGCGGCGCGACGCGCCCCGACAGGCGCGATGCCCGGCGCCACGCCGATCAACATCATGATCTTCCTGGGCATTCTGGCCGCGGCGCTGCTCGGCCTGGCCACGACGGCCTCGTTGCAGGGCGTCTGGCCCTCGACCGTCTTCGATGCGATTTCGAAGGGCGTCATCCATGTGTCTGTCTTCGGCGGACTGGCGCTGATCGCCATCGTCTGCGGTATCCTCGGGATCATGGCCGGCCGAAAGTAAGCGGCGCCATCGACCCATCGATGTCGTAAATGAACTGATCCAGCGAGCCTCGGCGCATTGCGCCGGGGCTCGTTTTCTTTTGGCGCGGGTCGCGCGCCATCACGACTTCTGACTTGTCGCGACCTGCGCGGCCGATTAGCATCGCCGGGGCAAGATGCGTCCCATCTTTCCAATGCGACCTTTCGAGGATGCGATCATGGATGTCTCGCCTCCCTCGTGTCACGCCCGGCGCGTGCGATTCCTGTCGATTCTCTCCCTGCTGCTGATGCCGCAGTTGGCCTGTATTTCGAATCAGCCGAACGTGCAGGAATCGCTCACGGAAGGGCATCGCGAATTCAGGCGCGGCCGCTACGCCGAGGCGCTCGGCATGTACGAGCTGGCCGAGGACACTGATCCGGAGCGGCCGGAGCCGTCGTACTACATCGGCAAGGTCTACCTGGCGATGGCGGACCGGCAGTTCATGGAGGATGACCTGCCCGGGGCGCTTCGCTACTGTGATCGCGCCATCGCAACCTTCGACAAGTCGATCTCGGCGTTCCCCGGTTACAGTCGGGCGCTGCAGGGCAAGGCCGAGGCCCTGAAGCTTCGCGGCAAGCACCAGGCGGTGTACGACATCGCGCGCTGGGTCTCGACGCAGTCGGCGTTCGAGTCAAAGAAGCTCATCGTCGAAGCGCGCCAGTACAGTTCATCGGGTGATCTGGACAACGCCCAGCTGCTGCTGGTCAAGGCCGTCGCCGTCGATCCGAGGAATGCGGCGCCGCACGCCGAACTCGGGCGTTTCTACATGCGAATCGGCAACAAGCCGAAGGCGATCGCGAGCCTGAGTGAGGCGTATCGACTCGATCCGGCGGCGCCCGGCGTCTTCAAGGCCCTGCTCGAGCTCGGCGCCACGCCCGCGTATCCGCGCGATTCCGGACGCTGAATGACTGCGATCCCGGCGCCAACACGCGGCGTGGCGTCCGCGAGGAAAGCATGAACACGATCGATCAGGAAACTGGCCAACGGCTCCTGCGCCTTGCCCGACGGACGCTTGCTGAAGAACTCACGGGAACGCGGGAAACGACCGCCGATCCGTCATTGGCCGGTCTGCCGCACAACGGCGTATTCGTCACGCTTCGCAAGTGGGGTGAACTTCGGGGATGCATCGGCACCTTCGAGGGCGCCGGCGAACTGGTCGACGTCGTCCGCCGCATGGCGGCGGCGGCGCTGGGAGATCCGCGGTTCGTCAGCATGCCCGTGTCGGCGTCGGAACTGACGGACATCCGCATCGAGCTTTCTGTCCTGTCGCCCCTCGAGCCGATCGACGACGCCACGGATTTCGACTTCGGACGCCACGGGATCTATCTCAAACAGGAGTTCGCGACAGGCTGTTTCCTGCCGGACGTGGGCCAGGACCTCGGCTGGGACAAGGAGACGTTTCTGCGTCAGCTCTGCGCCCACAAAATGGGGCTCGCGCCAGACGCATGGCGTTCGCCGAAGATACAGGCGTGGCGGTTTACCGTATCGAAGTTCGTCGAGGCGTAGCCCGCGCCGTTCAAACAGACACAAAAAAAGCGGCGAACCCAGTTCGCCGCCTGTTCATTCGATTGAGCGCTGTCGCGCCGCCGGGCGTCACGTGATGAATGGCGCGACCGTGAAGAGAATCTCACGAAGGCAGCCACCGAGCTGCAGCGAGCACATGGCCCCGGCTGTCAGCAGCGCCCATCGCAGCGTCCTGGTTCGGTTGGTTTTCATCGAAGGTCATTCCTCTCTCTTGCGAGTCGTTTCGTCTTTTTCGTTACCCACGTCCGTCAGCAACCCAGGTCGTGACTAGACAAGCAGGATCGGCGTAACGGCTCGCAGAATCACCGTCTCGCAACCGCCGGGAAGAATGCCGAACAGCAGCGTGCCCGCGACCAGGCCCCAGCGCATCAGCCGTAGTTGATTGACTTTTTTCATTGGGATGCGTTCCTCTCTCTCTTGCGACGGCGCCCTCGACGAATCCGTTCGTGCGGCGTCGTGGATCGTCTGGATTTAGAACGTGATCACGAAGCTCGTCGTGACGCGCTGATCGAAGATGTCGTTGTTGTCCGGGTTCTGGAGGGGGAATTCGTACGCGGCGCCGAACTGCAGGTGCTCCGCGAGATTCCATCGGAAGCCGACGCCACCCCAGAAGACGCTCTGACCCGCGACATCGTTCGAACCGATGTTCGCGTAGTCCAGACCGCCGACATCCAGCGGAAGGCGATCGCCATCCGTCAGATAGTGAACGCCGTGAACTTCGATCAACGGGAAGAAATTCTCAAAGAGCTCGTAGCTGACGTGGGCGTCCCAGCTCAGCAGGCTGTTGCCCTGGTTCCAGTCCGTCGGCAGGCGATACACAAGGTCCATCATCGTGTGCCACTTGCCGCAGCCTTTGTACATCGTCAGGAAGGGAGAGAGCTCATCCACGCCGCCATGAAGCGTCAGGTTGTGGCCGTTGGAGAGCTTCCAGCGGAGACCGCCGGACAGGATGAAGTCGCTGTCATGGTCGACCCAGATGGCGTACTTCAGACCCAGGGCGATGTCGTTCCAGCCGCCGTCTTCCGGAATGATGCCGGCGTCCAGACGGGAATAGCCGTCGCTCGTCGCGATCAACTGCAGTCGCTCCGTCAGGGCGACGTGCGCCTGCATGGCGTAGACCGACAACTGGCCGCCGCGAAGGGCGCTGCCGCCGGGGAACCTGTGCCAAAGGTAGATCGGGCGAATATCACTGTTGATGAACGGATCTTCGAAGTAGAGCGGCGAGCCGACGGGGCGCGGCGCGTTCTTGAAGTGCTGGTCGCCGTAAAGGAAGCCATCCCACAGCAACGGTTCATTGCCGGATACACTGGACGTATCGCTGTATTCCTCGCTGGTGGCGCTTTCGTCCTCGAACGAGCCGGCCGTGATCGGGCGGGTTTCATTCGCGTTTCCGCTGTGGAGCGACATGGGGGAGTCTTTTCGCGAAACCTCCCATGGATCATTCGGATTGGCCTGTGCGTTTGAGGCGGCCGCGAGCGCGACAGCAAGAATTGTCAAGTTCAGTCCATTGAACCATCTTGGCATACGGGCATCCTCCTCGTGTGTGGCGATCGCCATATTGACTACGTGGGCGTAGTCTACTCAAGGTCATCGGCTGTGAAAGCCCAAAATGAGGCGCCGGGTGAAGATTTCTTTCACACCATGTTGTTGTGACGGCAGATCCTGCGCGGTCATGCTGCGTGCGCCTTACATGGCTTCGCGTTTTCCACATGTGTCGTTCGCGAAGTCAGTGTGATGGAAATGGCGCCGTTTTTGTTCCCTTTGAGTTGTGGCGTTGACATGAGCCGTTCGTCGCATCGCGCGTCGCCTGTGTGCGGGTGTCAGCGAAAATCACGCGATCGATTGGGCGTCAGGGCGCCGAGCGAATCTTCGATGTTTTCCAGATGTGTAGGAAGCATGTGAACGACACGCCCCTGTCGTTCGATCGGTCCATGGGCCAACAACACCTTCCCGTGATAGACCGCTTCGCGATGCTTTTCATACACCTTCGGGCGAATGATCAGGTCCGCCCGGCCCGTCTCATCCTCCAGCGTCATGAAGATGACGCCCTTCGCCGTGCTCGGCCGCTGCCGGAACAGGACGACGCCAGCGACACTTCCAATGGTCCTGTGCGGCGTACGCGATTCGTCGCGCATCTCCAGTGCCGTACGAACACGGCGCTTCGTCAGCGATTCCCGAAGAAACGCTATCGGATGGTTTTTCAGGGAGAGACCGACACGCTCGTAATCCCTGCCGACTTCCGTGAGATCCGACACGCCCGGCAGCTCCACCGGCTCGATATGCGGGCCGTCCTCGTCCGCCAGGGTGTCGAAGAGGGGCAGGGGGCGACCATCCAGCTTCTGCACATCCCAGAGGGCCTGCTGACGTGACAGGCCGAAGGAACCGAAGGCGTCGGCCAGCGCGAGCGTCCGGATCGCCGCGGCGGGAACATCGGCGTTCCGCCACAACGTGACGACGGACCTGAACGGTCCACAGCGGCGCACGGCGTCCAGAATGGCGTCGGCGTCGCTGTCTCGCAGCCCCTTGATCATCCGGAGGCCCAGCCGCAGCGTTCGTCCGGCATCCTCCAGCGTGCAGTCCCAGTCGCTGTGATTGACATCCACGGGGGCGATGCGGACCTCGTGTTCCTGCGCGTCGCGAACGATCTGGGCGGGGCCATAAAAGCCCATCGGCTGGCTGTTCAGAAGCGCCGCGGCGAAGGCGGCGGGGTAATGACATTTCAGCCAGCAGGAGGCGTAGACCAGCAGGGCGAAGCTCGCGGAATGCGATTCGGGAAAACCATACTCGCTGAAACCGCGCAGGCGAGCGAAGCACTGTTCGGCGAACTTGCGATCGTAGCCGTTGTTCACCATGCCTTCGATGAAGCGGGCGGGCCACTGGGAGATCGCGTCGCGACTTTTCCAGGCCGTGATCGCGCGGCGCAGCAGCTCCGCTTCCCCGGGCGTGAATCCGGCGGCGACGACAGCCAGGGCCATCGCCTGTTCCTGAAACAGCGGCACGCCCAGCGTCTTCTGCAACACCTGTTTCACCTTCTCGTCGGGATAGCAGACGACTTCCTCGCCGTTGCGCCGGCGCAGATAGGGATGCACCATGTCACCCACGATCGGTCCCGGCCGCACGATCGCCACTTCAATCACGAGGTCGTAGAAACAGCGCGGCTTCAGACGCGGCAGCATCGTCATCTGGGCGCGCGATTCGATCTGGAACACGCCCACGGTATCCGCCCGGCAGATCATGTCGTACACGACGGGATCCTCCGTCGGGATCGTGGCGAGCGTGAGCGGCCGATCGTGATGTCGCTCGACGAGATCCATCGCCTTGCGAATGCATGTAAGCATGCCGAGGCCGAGACAGTCGACCTTGAGCATGCCCATGGCCTCGATGTCGTCCTTGTCCCACTCGATGATCGTGCGATCGGGCATGGCCGCGTTTTCGATCGGAACCAGTTCGCTCAGGGGGCCCCGCGTGATGACGAAGCCGCCGACGTGCTGGCCCAGATGCCTTGGAAAACCGGCCAGTTCCCGCGTGAGCCGAACGAAGTTCCGGATCGTCGGGTCGTCGGGATTGAAGCCCAGCGTGCGCAGGGCCTCGCCGCCGTCCTCCTCATTCTCGAAGACAGTGTGTGACCAGTGATCGATCCGTTTTGCAAGCCGATCGACCGCGTCCAGCGAGAGGCCGAGGGCCTTGCCGACATCACGGACGGCGCTGCGCGAACGATAGGAGATGACCTCGGCCGTCAGACCGGCGCGATCGCGGCCATATTTGGCGTAGATGTACTGAATGACCTCCTCGCGGCGCTCATGTTCAAAATCGATGTCGATATCCGGCGGCTCGTTGCGTTCCCGGCTGACGAATCGCTCGAACAGGATGTCGATCTGGGCGGGGTTCACGCTCGTCACGCCGAGGCAGAAACAGACGGCCGAGTTCGCCGCGGCGCCACGTCCCTGGCAGAGAATCCCCTGCGAGCGGGCGAATTTGACGATGTCGAAGACCGTGAGAAAGAAGGGGGCGTAGTCCAGTTCGGCGATCAGCGCGAACTCGTGGGCGAGATCGCTGCGAATCTTGTCGGGGATTCCCTCGGGATAGCGCTCGGCGGCGCCCTGCCAGGAGAGGGATTCGAGATATTGCTGCGGCGTCAGATCGCCGGGACAGATTTCGTCGGGGTATTCATAGCGAAGGGCGTCGAGGCGGAAACCGCTCGTTCGTTCGGCGATCTCGATCGTCCGCGCGACGGCGGGCGCCTGGTTTGCAAAGAGCCGATCGATTTCGACGGGGGATTTGAGGTAACGCTCGCCGTTGGAAAAGAGACGAAAGCCGGCGTCGTGAATCGTGCAGCCATGGCGAATGCAGGTGACGACATCCTGCAGATCCCGCCGGCCGGCGTCGTGATAGTGGGCGTCGTTGATGGCGACGAGTGGGATGGCGAACCGCTGCGACAACGCGTGAATCCGCGCCGAACGCGCCGCGTCGTCGGGTTCGAGATGATGGGCGATGGCGAGCGAGAGGCGATCGTCATCAAAGGCGGTCCGCAGACGCGCCAAGGCGTCTTCGATGTTGATCGAAGTGAGATCCCTGGTGTCTTTCCACGCCGCGCTGTTCAGAGCCGCGACTTTCCGAGCCGCGTCTTTCCGAGCCGCGACCGTAAGGGAGTCGGTCGCGCGATGTTCGACGCTTTCGGCGAATTCCGGTCGACTCGCGCCGCCGGGTTCATTCCGGCGACGCGCGCCCACTTCTTTCCGAGCCGCGACCGTAAGGGAGTCGGTCGCGCGATGTTCGACGCTTTCGGCGAATTCCGGTCGACTCGCGCCGCCGGGTTCATTCCGGCGACGCGCGCCCACTTCTTTCCGAGCCGCGACCGTAAGGGAGTCGGTCGCGCGATGTTCGACGCTTTCGGCGAATTCCGGTCGACTCGCGCCCGCTCCCTGACGGTCGTGGCTCGGATCGTCACAGCTCGGATTATCGCGTCGCTGATCGGCGCGGTTCGGATTCGGCGTGGTGGACGATTGGCGACGCAACACAGCGACAGCCAGCAGACCTGCGTTGTTCGCGCACAGCTCATCGAGCGACAAGTAACACGCCGCCTTCGGGGCCCGGCGTTTGCCCGCCGTCAGCAGCGAGCACAGCCGGCCATAGGCGCCGCGATCCGTGGGATAGACGAGGACACTGAGATCCGGGGCGTCGATGAACGTGAGCCGGGCGCCGACGATGAGCTGAACGCCGGCCTGCCTGGCGGCGACATGGGCCCGGACGACGCCGGCGAGCGTGTTCGTGTCCGTGATGGCGATGGCCCGATATCCCAGCTCCGCCGCCCGGATCACGAACTCATCGGGATGGCTGGCGCCCGTCAGGAACGTGAAATTGGTCGTGACAGCGAGTTCGGCGTAGGGAATCGGGGCGAGAGGGGGGCGCCGGCCCAGCAACTGGCCGCGGGCCGGGTGTTCGCGAATCTTGGGATTGGCCGGATCGGGCATGGGGCGTCACCGATCCGGATTCTATCATGTTTGGTGTTTGTTCGGTAGGCTATTTTGCCGGGGCGCCCAGGAAGGGGTAGAGCGCGTTTTCCGTCGCCCGAACCGTCCGAATGTAGAGGTACACGACCAGGGCGAGCAGAACATAGACCACGATCGAGACCCAGAGCGGCGTGACTCCGATCTCCGCCTGAATCTTCGCCTGAAGCTCGGCCTGGTTCGCCGTCCCGTTCATGGCGCCGGGAACGGCCAACGCCGCCTTGTACGCCCGTAAGATCGCATAGCACGTATATCCGCAGAACGACACAACGAACAGGACACTGACGACCAGGCACCAACGACAAATGCCGACGGCCTTCGACGCGAGCGCCGAAGCGTCAGGCGTCTCCACATTGGATGGCGACGCCGCAACAAAGTTCGACAGCCACAACATCGTCAGCGCCGTCCAGATCATGTTGAAACCCGGAATGAAGCACACGATCGTCGCAACAATGGCGGAGATCTTGTCATACCCACGGGCGCGCTGCGCATCGTCATGAATCCGATAGATCCAGATCAGTTGGAGAACACACGCCGCGGCAAGACCGAGCCACATCATGCAGCCCGAGGCGATTGCAAACACCAGCATGCCCGGATTGAGGTCGGGCAGGCCATTCGGCTTGAACGACTGCGTCGGCCCGATCACCATGCCGATGACGCCCTGCGCGATCAACATCGCGGTCACGACGACCCAGAGCCCCAGCATCCACGAGGTAACGCCCGGATACTGGATCGGCTTCGTCAACAGGTGGCTCGCGCTGTACGTCACGGGGCTCGTCGCGAGGTTCTGCGGCCCCGTCATCGTCGGGACGGCGCCCGCCTGCGGTACGAATTCAATCCCACAGACGGGACAGGAGAGCGTCGCCGTCAGGTGCTCATGGGCCGCCTGAAGTTCGTGGCCTTTTGGGCAATGGACGATGACATAGTTCGAATCCGCCATGACAATAGCTCCAGAATTCCGTCCGCCAGACGGAAGTCGCTTCACGCCCCCTGTGACTTGAAGTCAGGCCTATGCGATGCGCCGACGCGTCTTCTTCGCCTTCTTTTTGGCTGTCGTCAGGGCCGTCTGGACCGCCGCGACTTCATCCGCCGTCGGCGGGTTCGCGTCCAGCACGGCGCAGATCATCGCGCCCGTGTCGCCGCCGAAGACATGATCGACCATGTCCTTCACCAGGCGCTTCTGAACGGCCTCCGGTTTCTTCAACGGCTTGAAGAGAAAGGCCTTTCCAACAGGCCCCTTGTCCTTGGTCACGAGCCCCTTCGCCTCAAGGCGGGTCAGAAGCGTGACCACGGAGCCATGCGCCATGGGACGATGCTTCAGCATCATCTCGCGGATGCGCCGCGCCGTGACCGGGTTCTCGCGCCAGACGCAGGAGAGGACATCCAACTCCGCCGGTGGAAGCGTATCGACGACTTCGACAGCGGCTCGCGCGCTTTTTGTCTTCTTTCTTCGCTTCTTGGCCATGAGAGCTGTGACCCTTTGGTTCGAGACGGAATGCAAATTAGACGCATTGCAAATTAGCAATAGTCGCATTCTGACCACGCGCGGTCGACTGTCAAGCGACACAAGGATGAGAAACCGAAGCGTCCGGAAGTCGCCCGCGACGCGCCATCGACGACGTCTGCGCCATGGCGCCGGCCGTCACGCCCCTGGTCGAGCCGTCAGTTTTCCTGAGGGAGAGGCGGAGCGAGGGTGAGCGAGCGTTTGTTGCGACACGTTAACGATATACGACTGCGACCAGGTCAGTGGCGCATCGCCGAGTGTTGATGGATGTCATTAAGGTTTGATGAAGAAGTGTGGCGCCCGAACAGGCTGCGGCCGGATTCGAACCGGCGAATAACGGATTTGCAATCCGTCCCCTTAAACCACTTGGGTACGCAGCCGAAATCGCGTGAAGCGACAGACAATCATTTGTACACCGCGCTTTCGGCGACGTCAACCGACCCATATCGAAGGCGCCGCCGACGTCGCGAGCGCGGGGCTATTCTGGGGGCCAGCCGCCGGAATCGCCGGAATCCGCGGCACAATAGAGGACGTCACGCATCCGGGCGATTCCGCCGCCGCGTCCGCCTGTCGACGACCGCGCCACGGCCGAAACGGGTTGCCGCGGGGCCGTCGTTCCGCGTATCTTGATATGTCTGGTTTCGGATCTCGTTTGGCCGCATCGTCGCGACCTGCAGGAGAATTGGACTCGTGACGCGGCTCGACATCCTCGGTCAACCTGGCGCGCCTGACGCCGACTACCTGCCGATTTCCCGCGAACTCCGCGAAGGCGACACGATCAAATTCTGTCAGCGCTCCGCCGACGGTCTCGAGATTGAATCCGTCGTCATCCCGATGGGCGGCAAGGGCGTCTTCTGGAACACGCTCTGCGTCAGTTCCCAGGTCGGATGCGCCCGCGGCTGCACATTCTGCCAGACAGCCCGAATGGGGCTGCTGCGAAACCTCTCGGTCGAGGAAATCGTAGGGCAGGTCCGCGCCGCCAACCGACATTACGACGCACGGGTCCGAAACGTCGTCTTCATGGGTATGGGCGAGCCCATGGATAACCTGGACAATGTCATGGCGGCGCTCGTTCGGCTGCATGAAGATCCCGAATTCGCCATTGCGCGAAAGCGCCTGACGGTATCGACCGTTGGCCGATGCGACGGAATCCGCAGGCTGGCGACGCTCAACTGGCGGCGCATGGGGCTGGCGGTCTCCCTCAACGCGCCCAACGACGAGATTCGCAGCCGGATCATGCCCATCAACCGGACGGACTCGATGGCGGAGCTGCGCGACGCGATCGCCGCCTGGCCGTTGCGGGGCGGCGGGCATGTCCTCATCGAGTATGTGCTGCTCAAGGGCGTCAATGACGAGATCGAGCACGCGCGTCAGCTCGTCGACTATCTCCGCGGCCTGCCCACGTGTGTGAATCTGATTCCCTGGAATCCGATTGACGGAATCGATTTCGAGTCGCCCGATGAGGATCGCGCCAACGCCTTCCAGCTCGAACTGATGAACGCCGGGCAGCTCGCATTTCAACGGCGCATCAAGGGGCGAACGGCCCTCGGCGCGTGCGGCCAGCTCGGCAACGTCGAATTACGCCGATCGCGTTCGACACGATCCGGCTGATCCGAACTCCGTGGCGGAAATGATGGTCTGAAACCGGAGAGTATCACGATCGTGGACGACCACACGAGCCGTTCCGTTGCGAGCATCAGTGATCAGTGACTTTCGACTGTGTCGAAGGCGTAGTCGGCGGCCGGATGAACCAACTGCGGCCGAGACAGGTCCTTGTGTGTGATCGCGTCGGCCGCCATGCTCCGAGGCTTCCCCAAAACGAAACCGCTCTGGTTTGCATTCTGCTCGAACGCGATGAGCGACATGCACGTTGCGTGATAGGCGCACTGCGTCTGGCCGCACTCGGTATCGGCGCGCCCGAAGCAGGGCTCATAACCTTCGGCGACCTGCGTCGCCTGGATGATGTGAAGGTTCACAGCGGCGCCGGTCGCAATGGCCATTCGCGTCGCTCGATCGCTTGCTTCGTGAGTGGTGAGCACGTCGGGAACTCCTTCGAATTCGGATCGCCTTCGAGAGTATTAGCAAGATCGGCGTCCATATGGCGCGGGTCCAATTAGAATGTGGACAACTTGGGGGATTATTTGCCGTGGACCCGGGGGACGACGACACGCTGGCGCCCGTCACGACGTTCTGACCGACCCGACGCGATCCCCGCAGGCGCCTGTTCACGTCCTCCGGGTCGGTCCGTCCATGAGACGATAGGGGGCGCGATCTTCGCGCGTCGTAACGATCGCGCAATCGCCTCTCTCGCGCCGGCGGCGCCCGCGACGCGGAACTTCACACGCTTCATCGCAAATCGGATCGGCGTCATCCGCTGAAGGCGCAAATCGGACTCAGGGGGCGTGGCTCAGCGGGGGGACTCGGCGCCGGCGATCTGCTGTGCGACGGGCGCCGGCGAGATGGGTTCAAATTCGAGGCGAAGGGCGATCGCCAGCAATCGGCCGATACGACGCGGTACGGCGCGGACAAGATCCATCGCGTCTCGCTTGAGGAGTGTTCGCATCGTAATCCAACTGAGCGCTGCGAAGATCGCCGATTCGACACCGACGCGAACAAGGCTCGAACTGTCCTGCAGAAGGAATCGATCGACGGCGAGGCAGATGGCCGCAATCACGACAGACACGAGCCATGAACCGCCGATCGAGGCGAGTATGTCACTGAGTCGGCCGCCACCGCGACGTGACAGCGCGACAGTCAGGCCGAGTCCGGCGGCGCCGAGGAAGAGACCGACCGCCCAGCTCACGCTTTCGGCCGTTCCCCAGAAGTAGCTGGCCGCTCCTGCGACACTCATCAGGCCCAGTGCGTGCGTCAGCTCGATCAGTCCGTACAGGCGAAAACGACCCTGCGCCTGCAGGTCCGCAAACGAAACAAAGAGGGCGCCACGAAAGGGAATCAAGACGCCCAGCGCAATCACGCATGGGACACTTGCCGCCCACTTGCCACCCCAGATCAGCGCTTCCAGCGGCGCGATGACGGCCACGAGCGCCAGGCTCACGGGAGCGCACACAAACATCACGGCCCGGATCGAACGCATGAGCGCCGCGTGACGTCGTTCGGGTTGGCCCGTCAGCCGGGACAGGACGGGGAACAAGGCGGAAAAGAAGTTCCAGGCGACGAGAATCGTGAACTGCGTCGCCAACTGATACCCGAAGAAGAAGACGCCGACGAGATCCGACGACAGGAAGTAGCCCAGCACGAGATAGGCGCCCTGGAGGTTGAGCCCCGACGCCAGCGTGCTCAGCATCAGCCATCGCGTGGTGCTGAACAGCGTTCGCCAGAGCCTGACGCCGAAACCGTGGGCCCAGGGGATCTCTCTCGTGTAGTGATATCCGAACGCGGTCTCGAAGACCGTCGTAATCAGGTAGGGGATGACAAAGCTGTAGGCCCCGAATCCCAGAAGCGCCAGCGAAAGCACGCTGGCGGCCCGAATAAAGGCCACGCCGATCTGCATCTGCGCGACGCGATCCATCTGGATCAGCATCAGAAACCGCGTTCGATAAAGACACGCGGGGGTGCTGAAGGGGATCCAGGCGGCGATGATCCACGTGAGATGACTGACCTTCTCGCCGTAAAGCCGCACGATGATGGGCGTCGCCGCCACGATCGCGACGCCGGCGATGAGGTTGAAGGTCATCGCGAGCCAGAAGGCCGGTCCGCGCAGCTCGTCGTAATCCTTCTCGCCTCGTTGGATTAGCACCTGCTGAACGCCGCCATCCCGCAGAAGTTGCGCAAACGTGGCTACACTCAGCGCGATGGCAAAGACGCCGAAGTCCTCTTTTGCGAGGAGATACCCAAGGACGATCTGGACGAGAAATGAGAGTCCGCGGGCCCCGATCGACGACGCCGCGAGGAGAAAACCGCCTCGTCCGACTGTCTTCCCCATTCCTTCCGTGACGTCGGCCGCCGTCTGCGTGGGAGTGTCTTTCGTCGAGTCGGCTTCCATAGATATCGGGCGCTTGTGCGATTGGGTTCCGCGGGTGTTGTCAGCCGGGGGGTCTGCCTTGCCGTCGCCATCACGAGGAAACGACCACTGATTCTCAACGTGATCGGTCACATCGACGGCAACCCGTGAGAACGCGTCTCGCCAATCCGCCCCGCGGAATCGGAGCGTCGCCGGCGCGGGGCCCCCGGACGCTCGATACGAACATTGGCCGGGCGATGTTCGTATCGCCCCTGTGGCGGCGTATTGAAACACCGGGACCGCCTGCAGTCGAATGCGTCAGGGCGGTCCGGTGGGGCGTTCGGCGCCGTCAGGACGCGCAGATCCGGCCGAACACCGCCCATATTGCTCCAGCTACCGGTAACATGAGCCGATGATACTCGAAACGTCTCGGTCTGGACGCCCGAGTCTCAGGCCCTGGCTCAGCCTTCCGATCGGCAACACGGACCCGTACACATGGATACGTCGGCAGCCTACCTATCTCAGTTCCTGGGAATGCTCGCGACACCTTTCGGGCTGATCGGCGCATTCATCGCCGTTCTTGTCGCCGTCGGGCTCCTGGTCAATCCGAAGGTTCGCTGGCCCGTGCTCGCGATGCTGGTCTATGTGTCAACGCTGTCGCCGGGCGAAGCGCTTTACTTCGACAATACGCTCATCTGGCCGTTCGAACCGCTCCGCTGGGTCTCGCGGCAAGTCACGCTCGTGCTCACGTTTCTCCTGCTGATTCCGGGAATGACAACGCCGAACGTCACGCGCCTGCGAATCGTCAGCGGCCCCATGCTCGCGTTCTTCGGATTCCAGGTGTTCATGGCCCTGCGGCTCATTCCGACGTCACTGCTGACGCGCGGATTGCTGTCGCTGATCACGTTCGTCGCGATTTTTCTCTCCGTCGGCGTTGGCATGTCAAAGTGGCTTCAGACCAAGCAGGACTTCCGACGACTGACGTGGGCCATCGTTTTCGCCGGGCTGTTTCAGGTCGGCGGCTCGTTGGTCCAGGTGGTCGTCAATCCGGGCGCCGGCGCCCCGGGTGGCCGTCTCGCCGGCACAATGTCAAACGCACAGGCCCTCGGCCTTCTGCTTTCCTTCACGATGCCCTGCATTCTCTACCTTCTGTCTGATCGCCATTCGTCACGTCGACAGCGCCTGTTCCTGATGGCGCTGTGCGGCCTGATCGCGCTGATGCTGCTGTGGTCCGGCTCGAGAACCGGTGTCCTGTCAACGCTCATCGCCGTCTTCTGTTTCTACAGGGCGCGCGTGGGGCGTCTGATGTTGCTGCTGGCGGCGGCGGGGATCATGTTGCTGATGCTTGTCCCGCTGTTCCAGGGCAGTACCGAGAGAATCGATCGCTTCAGCAGCACGCACAATTCCCGGGCCGAACCGTGGCGGGATCTCTATACAAAGTTCGTCGCCCATCCGATCACAGGCTCCGTCGGGGAGACGCAGCTCTCGGCACGTGAGAGTTCCTACCTCTCCATCCTTGCGTCATTCGGAATTGTCGGCGGCTGTGTGTTCGCCGCCTTCGTGCTCGCGTTGTCGATCGCGCTCTTCAATCTCTGGCGAAGACGTACCGCCATGGGATCCGAAGCCAACATGGTCGATTTCATGATCTCCGCGTGGGGCATGGTGATGGCGGCCGCGTTTGCAGAGGGATTCCTCGTCGCCGTGTCGACGTTTTACGTTTTTTTCCTCTACGGATTTCTGTGCTGCCTGACCTTCGCTCAGGATTTGAGCAGCCGGACCGTCGTTCAGCGCACTGTCATGCCGGTGCGAGGCGCGCCGCCGAGATATCCGAGAGGTTCGCTGTCATATCAGAGAGGCGGGTAGCCGCATGCCGGGGGTACCGACAGCGTTCATCGCCTCGACGCGGACGGACCATCGTGAACTGACGCCGATTCGGAGCGCCAGGCGTCGTCTGACGCGCCTGTCGTCCCGCCTGGTTCTGATTCCGCTTGTCTGTTGCGCATCGAGCCGGGCGTCCGACGCGACATCCGATCGACGGCTCGACGAACGACTCACAATTGAGACCCTGGAGGCCCTGCCAAAGCTGCCGAAGATCCACTATTCATGGCCGGTCCAGAACGATTGGCTGGAAGGCGGGCGTGATCGTGTCGCCATTGCTTATGCGAGAATCACTGGCGCCGTGTGTCTGCGCGGTGAAACCTGCACGCAGGGCCAGGTCGCCGGCGCCGTCCGTCTCTGCACCGAGGCTTCGAAAAAGCGAAACAGCGCCGTCAGCATCGGCATCAATTACTCCGTCTGGCATCACAGGTTCGACAAATCGGCGCCGGCGACTGACAAGGGACCGTCAGCGACGGAAGAGATGCGCGTCCTGTCGGAACGATTCGAGCGCATTCGAGACTGGCTCGACGAACAGCGTCCCGCGGACGGCGATCGCAGGATCGAAGTGACCGCGATCCTGTTTGACTGCGAACGCTTCGATCGGACGGGCGAACGCGCCAACGACGACGCGGTCCTCGACAAATACAACCAGGCGTACGAGGTCGCCAAGCGGTATTTTCCGAACGCTCGCGTCATCTGGTACGGGTTCGGCGCCGCCGTGCCCATCAACTATGCCGAAGGTTACGTGATTGCCAGAGACTTCGGCTGGGAGACGAAAAACGACGGGGCGTCCGTTTCCCTCTATTACGGCGGCGAAGCCACAACGCACCGGACGCTCCTCCGAGAAACCATCGCAGAGGCCGCCAAACATGATGTACGCCAGGTTGTCCCCTGGGTGGCGCTGGGATGCGGGAACCGCCCGACCATCGTGAAGAATGAGCGGGAGTGGGATTTTGACTGGGATTACGACCCCGCCTATTCTTGGTGGCTCGGCCGGGATCTCAACAATTCGTGGCAACAGAAACGCCTGGAGAAGATCTGCCCAACGACCGCGGTTCCCTGCGTGGTCTTTTATCCGGGTCCCAACGATCCACGCGTCCGCGCCTGGTGGATTCACTTCATGTGGTACTGTCGCGGCGCCCATCGACTGACGGGCGCCGAAGCTCCGACGCCCTCGGCGAAATGAACACATGGCCTTCAGGGCCTCGTGGACACGCCTGATGATGATGAATGGTCCTGAGATCCCCGAACACGCCACGGTCGCCGTGAGATCAGCACTGGAGCCCCCCCGATCTCTCAAAACACCCAATGCAACATAACATATCTTATCGGACGGGCAGAGGGGGTTCAGTTGGAAGGTGCATCGCGACCCTGTCGCCTAGGCGGCCATATCCCGATTGGCCTGTGCAATGACCGCCTCCAGCCTTGCCATTCGTTGCGCCCGGCGTTTCCTGTAGGCGATGACACCGTAGTACGCCGCGATATAGCCGGCCACGCCGCAGGCGACGCCCACGACGAGACAGCCCACGACGAGTTCCATTCCGAACGCGTGAAACGCGGCGCCGGCGGACGACCAGAAGTCGGCGTCCAGAAGCCGGCTCAGGCGGAAGTTTCCGACGAAGTTCCGAATCGCCTCCCGCTGGGCGGCAATTGTTGCCGGACTGAGCCCGTTGGGATGGAGGATCCAGCGTCCGATCTGCCAGTTCAGCAGGTACACAGGCACGGCCGTGATTGGATTCGTCAGGAAGACGGGGAGCAGCCCCGACGCACGATTCGCGCGCAGGAGGTATGCCAGGAGAAGGTAGATCACGATCTGCAGGCCCATTGTCGGCGTCCAGCCGACGACAAACCCCAGGAAGACACCGAATGCGATTCGATGCGGAGAGTCGTCGAGATGGAGAATCCGCTGGACGATCGGTCGTCGGATTCGCGCCCAGAGTCGTCGCGCCGACCGATGGCGGCGAGGCCGACGCCGTCGTTCCTTCGACGTGGCTGAAATGGTTGCGTCTCCCCGCATGCTCAAAGTCTGGCCTTCAACCCTCTCTGTCGAGTGGCCCCCGCGCTGTCCGACAGACCGCCAATCGGGCTGCGCCGGCGTGTCCTGACCACCGATCGATTCATCGATCACGCAAACGGGGAATCTCCGACGTCTCCCGGCCCGGATCTACCCGCTCGTCCGGGAATACTATACGACGATCGTAGGATTGTAGATCCGGAAAAATCGCGACGTTCATATCGACCATAGGACAAATAACACAGTCGTTACGAAACGCCTCACGATTGTCTAACCGCCAGCTCCGCGAGGAGTTATGCGGTCGAACTCGGGGCATTTTTCGTTGACAGCGTCTGTTGGAACGACTACAAATGAATGGTACGAATGCGGCGAAAACATGACGCCGCAGGTGGAAAGATGTCGGATCCCGCCTAACCGGACGGTCATTTCCGAGTCTGAAATGTAAGCCAGCCTCGGAAGTTGGGGGAAGCGTCGATATTGGCTGATTGGTTCGACTCACCCGCCCCACGCGGTGCAATGTTCATCATCCCCTGATGAACGCCCGAAAATCGTTGGAAACCCAAGCAGGACTGCTTTTCCTGGAGAACGATAAGACATGATGCATTCATCGCCGATGCCACTCAACGTCGCGCTGGACATGACCAAGCGACTTCACCATGAACTCGCCAAGTACATGACGCCCGAACAACGACGGGACATGACGCGCGTTGAGCGCCTCATCCAGGAAGCCCAGCAGCTTTCCAAGACGCAGGCCGTGCGTTCCGAACAGCAGGCCGCGGCGCCGACCGCCGCCGCGTCGAAATCGGGGCGCCGCCGCGCGTTCTGGTAAATCGAGACGATTCGGGGCGCCGGTTCAGCCGCCCCATCGACGCGATCAGCATACGGACTAACAATGACGCCGTTTTCGGTTCTGACCGAAGACGGCGTTTTTCACTCCCGGACCCGGGCCCGATGGATCGCGCGAAATTGATTGTCTCTCGCGTCGTTTTAGAATTCCGACATGCGACATTTGCTAACCAGCCTGCTCATCGCCGGATCCGTTCTGACCGGGACATCCGACGCCTTCGCGGATGACCACCCGATTTCGGACATCATTCCGCAGAATGCGCTGATCGCCTACATGGCCGTGCCCTACAGTCGGCTTGATCCACATGCCGCAACCACGCAGCCGGCGGCGGAACGCCCCGTCTCGAATATTGCGACGATTCTTGCCTTCCTGAATGCGAGCGGGATGATCCCGGATGAGGGCCAGATCTACGCCGACATCGCCTCGGGCCTGCCGCTCCTCGGCCGGTATGAGCACGCCATCGTCCTCCTCGACGCGTCCAGCAAGATCGTCGAGCGAACTGACGGGAGCGGCGAACCGGGCCCCCTGCGTCTCAAACACCTCGAGGCCTTCATTTCCCTTCGCACCAATGGACAGAACGCGGATATTCTCGAGCACCTGAATCGCATCGTCGGGCGCTACACAAATACGGCCGTCGCCCATCTGGAATCCCAGGAGTCGCACGGTTTCAGTTACCAGCGACTGGTGGATTCCCGCCTGCCGGAATGGGCCGTCTGGGAATGGGGTCAGATCGACGAGGACTACGTGATCTGCTTCGGCCGCGGCGCCTTCGGACAGGTGGCGGCGACGAAGCGGTGCGAGACGGCGAGCCTGTCAAAGGACGCCTGGTATGAGCGCGCCCGGGCGAACCTTGTCACGGATCGAACATTGGCGCATTGGTTCATCGGCTTCGATCGTGTGGCCAGACGACTGGGTGAGATTTCGCAGCCGCGTGTCGATCGCGTGCTGTCCAGGCTGGAGGCGTCTGACATCACGCGCGACATGTGGGTCGTCGGCCTGCACAATCGGGAATTGTCCTGGAGCCGCGTCTATCAGCGAAACGGCGACAACGTCGTCCGCCGGTACTCCGATCCGATGGCCTACACTGCGGACCTGCTCGGCGTGATTCCTGACGAGGCGCGGCACTACACGATCCTGAATGTCCCTTCCAGCTGGCTGGTCGACAACATTCCGCAGGCGTGGATCGCCTCCGGTTCGGAAAAGAGCATTCGCGAGTGGGAAGGCATCTGGAACGGTCTGGAAGCCGAGACGGGCATCGATCTGAGCGGCTACCTGTCGAACAATCTGGGGGATCACGTCATCCTGTTTGACTATCCCGTCCATCCCCTGGACATACCCTTCGCGATGACGATTGCGATCGAGATCAAGAATCCACGGGCCGTTCGGACGGCCACGGACGCCGTCATGAGCGCGTGGGCCCAGTATCTCGACGCGATCGCCAACAAGTCCAAATCCCGCATTTCGAAGGTCACTGTCCATCGCGCCAACGACGGTCTCTGGTATCTGCAGATGGGAATCTTCGGTCCGGCGATGACTGTGACGGATCGGTACGTCGTCGTGAGCTGGTCTCCGGAGGCGTTACGCCAGGCCCTCAAGGCGATGCGGCTGCCGCCGCCCCGCGCCAGCGAACCTAAGGCCGACGCCGGCGCATCGCCGGCCAAGGCGTCTCCGCCGCCCCCTGGCGCGAATCCATAACGCCCCATCTGGATTTGCCCGGCCTGTCTTCACTCATCACGCGATGTCGTGGCCGTGATCCCTCGTCGTTGGTCACGATGCCGGGGGTGGAAAGCCCCGGAAGGCTGGGGCTTAAAAAATGACGAGCCTGAAAATAACGCGAGGCCGAGGTGGCGTTCCGAACACCAACCCGGCCTCACATTGCAAGAGATTTTTGTTTTTTGGCTGACTACCCTCGAAGCAACTGATCCTTGAACTCATCGAGGTCGCTCATAGAAGCTTCACCCCGCTCGAGCAAGTCCATCAGCGGCTGACTATCGAGACTGTTGACCACTCCATCACCGTTGAAGTCGAACTTCAGCTTGTCCGCCGGAGCCGACGTCTCGGATGCGGGCGTTTCCGGGCGCCCAGAGTTGCCATCGATCACGACATTGTCAGAAACGATCGGGCCGCCATCCCTGGAGAACCAATGCGGCGTGACGAACAGGACAGCGACTGCGGCTGCCGCAGCCAGCGGGCCCACCTTCCAGAGCCGGGCCTGCCAGGACTTCGGCGAGCTCTGAGTCGCCGTGACCTTGGCCTGCCACGGATATCCGGCCGCCTGATCAGCGAAGGCGCCGTTCTGACGGGCCTCACCGAGCGTGGCGAGCAGGTGTTCCATGTTGTCTGTTCGAAGGTCCATCATGTGTCTCCATTAGCTATTGCGAATCCCCCCCGCCTTGCGCAGAGAAAATGTCGGAGACATCGATATTTTTCTTCGCCAGGCATCGGCGAAGTCGCTCAAACACCTCAGGAATCCGTGTTCGCAGCGTCGCCTCCGGAATGTTAACTTGTTGTGCGACAACACGTAACGGCTGATTCTCGAAGCATCGCAGGCGAACGATCTGGCCGTCTGTGTCCGATAGCTGGCCCACGCAGTGATTCAGCTCTTCGAGGATTTCCGCTTCCTGGGCGAGCCTGGCGGGCGAAACCTCTTCGGATTCGACCTCCCCCACCTGCTCCAGTTCGTCCCGACCCGCTATGGAGAGCTTTCCCTCCCGGCAGAACTCACGATAGACGTTCCGAACAATGCCAATCAGCCAGACGACAAAATCGCGATCGGGATCGAAGCTCGTCCGCTGGTTGAACGCCCGGCACCAGGCCTCGTTCAGCAGGTCGTCCAGCCAGTCCGCGCGATGAGTGACCCGCCACGCCACGAGCCGAATCCGCTGGTGATATCGGTCGTATAGCGACGCAAACGCGGTCTCGTCGCCGCGCGCGGCCGCCGTCAGCGTTTCTTTGTCGGATCGATCTGGCATCGCCCCTCAACTTCGCCCGGGTTCCGCCGGCCCGGCGCCGGATTCGAACCTTACCGGCCGTTGGCCCGGATCTTAATCGACGAATCCGCCCATCGCCGCGTCCGTCCGAAATATCAGTCCGCCGAAGCGCATTTGTCGACCTTGGCGTGGCAGATATTCGCTATACACTTCGGTTCACATGTGTATGGGAAACATACCCAAACCAACCAGAATCTCACCCAAGCCGACTCCACACCAACAACGAACTTATCATGCCGGGGCGCCGCTTTGCGCATGCTAACTTCCGACGGACGTGCGACCAGCCGAATAACGTGAGGGATCCTATTTCGAAAGTGGTTTATGAATATCGGAATTCCAAAATCGACTGACGATGGCGAACTTCGAGTCGCGATCGTCCCCGAAACGGTTCAACGACTGAAGAAGCTGGGACTCGATGTCATTGTGGAAGGCGGCGCAGGCGCCGCATCCGGATTCGTCGACAGCGACTACACGCACGCCGGCGCCACGCTCGCAACCAGCGCCGCCGACCTGTTCGCCCGCGCCGACGCCATTGCCATGGTCCACGCGCCGAACGACGAGACGTTCGGCCATCTGCGAAGCGGACAGCTTCTTTTCTCCGTGCTGCGCCCCCTGACGGATCACGATCGCGTCAGGCGGCTCGCCGAGGCGGGCGTGACGTCCATCGCCATGGACATGATGCCACGCATCAGCCGCGCCCAGAAGATGGACGTGCTCAGCTCGATGAGCACGATCGCCGGCTACAAGGGCGTTCTGCTGGCCGCGTCTGAACTGACAAAGATGTTCCCGATGATGATGACGGCCGCGGGCACGATCACGCCCGCCAAGGTGCTCATCCTGGGCGCAGGTGTCGCCGGGCTCCAGGCCATTGCGACGGCCCGCCGTCTCGGCGCCGTCGTCGAGGCCTTTGACGTCCGCCCCGCCGTCAAGGAGCAGGTCGAAAGCCTCGGGGCGCGCTTCGTCGAAGTCGCCGCGCCCCAGGAAGACGCCGAAGACGCCGGCGGCTATGCCAAAGAAATGTCAGAGGACTATAAGCGCAAGCAGGGTGAACTCGTCGCCAAACACGCAAAGGAAAGCGACATCGTCATCAGCACAGCGCTGATTCCCGGCAAGAAGGCGCCCATCCTGATCACGGCCGAAACCGTCCGCGGGATGAAGCCCGGCGCCGTTGTGATGGATCTTGCCGCGGAAGGCGGCGGCAACTGCGAGTTCACGAAGCCTGGTGAACGCGTCGTCGAAAATGGCGTCGTCATCCTCGGACCGTGCAATCTGCCGTCGAGTGTGCCCTATCACGCGAGCCAGATGTACTCGCGAAACGTCGGAGCCTTTCTGCAGGATCTGACAAAAGAAGGAACGATCACGCTGAGCCCCGAAGACGAGTGCGTTGTGGGGACCGTGATCACACAGGGACGAGAAGTCGTTCACGCCCGCGTTCGGGAAACGATGGGCATGCCGCCGCTGGCGACGGCTGAAGGGAGCCCGGCCTGATGGAAATGCTCATTATTCTTCTGACCATCTTCGTTCTGGCGATCTTCGTCGGTTTCGAAATCATCACGAAGATTCCACCCACGCTGCATACGCCTCTGATGTCCGGCTCGAACGCCATCTCGGGCATCACGCTCATCGGCGCCGTCGTCTCGTCGGGCAGCAACATCACGTGGCTTCCCAAGACGCTGGCGGTCCTGGCGGTCGTGTTCGCGACGATCAACGTCGTCGGCGGATTCATGGTGACACATCGCATGCTCGGCATGTTCAAGCGGAAGGGATAACTCTGTGCTCGCCTTCGAACTTCCCATCAGCGTAATCAACTTCGCCTACCTCGTGGCGGCGATTCTCTTCATCTATGGACTCAAGGGGCTCACGCATCCGCGGACGGCCGTTCGCGGCAATCTCCTCGGCGCCGTGGCGATGTTCATTGCCGTCATCGTCACACTCTGGGACCATCACGTCATCCAGTATGTCGGATGGGGCTGGATTTTCGGCGGCATTGTCGTCGGCAGCGCCATCGGCGCGTACCTTGCCGTCAAGGTCGAAATGACCGGCATGCCCGAACTCGTCGCCGTTTACAACGGTTTCGGCGGCATCGCGTCCGTCCTCGTGGCGGGCGCCTGGCTTCTGTCGGGTACGGGCGGCCCGTCGCACGAACTGACGGACGCCGCCAGCGCCCTCGGCGCCCACGACCTGATGGGCAACGCGGGGATGTCGGCCGCCCTGATGCAGGGCACGATTGCCGCAGCCGCTTCGGGTCTCATTGGCGGCGTCACGCTCCTCGGCAGCCTCGTGGCCTATGGCAAGCTCGCGGGAATCAAGTGGATTCCCGACGGCGCCTTCCTGCCGCAGCAGAAGGCGATCAACGCCCTGCTCATGATTGTCGCGATCTCCCTCTGCTACTTTACGGTGACGGACATCATGGGACCCACAAACGCCGCCATCGCGGCGAATGGCGGGACCGTCGAAGCCGTTACGACGAGCACGGGCTGGTACTACACGGGGATCGTCGTCATCGCGTTCATCCTGGGCGTCACGCTGGTCACGCCGATCGGTGGCGCCGACATGCCGGTCGTCATTGCCCTGCTGAACTCCTACTCGGGACTGGCGGCCGCGGCGACCGGGTTCGTCATCAACAACAACGTGCTGATCATCGCCGGTTCATTGGTCGGGGCCTCGGGCCTGATCCTGACGAGCATCATGTGCAAGGCGATGAATCGATCGTTGTGGAACGTCATGTTTGCGACAATGGGCCCGACGAGTTCGACGGCCTCCGCCGACGAGGTCTACGAGGGCAAGATCAAGTCAACCAGCGGCGAGGAAGTCGCGATGCTGCTGGAGACGGCGCGGCGCGTCGTCATCATTCCGGGCTACGGCATGGCCGTTTCCCAGGCGCAGCACGCGGTCCGTGATCTGGCCAACCTGCTGGAGTCGAAGTTCGGCGCCAACGTTGACTACGCGATTCATCCCGTGGCGGGTCGCATGCCGGGCCACATGAACGTGCTCCTGGCCGAAGCGAACATCCCCTACGACAAGCTGCGCGAAATGGACGACATCAATTCCGAAATGGATCAGGTCGACGTGGCGATCGTCATCGGCGCCAATGACGTCGTGAATCCCGTGGCCCGCACGGATCCGAAGTCGCCCATCGCCGGAATGCCGATCATCGACGCCGACAAGGCCCGCACCGTCGTCGTCATCAAGCGAAGTCTCAGCCCGGGCTACGCCGGCATCCCGAACCCGCTCTTCGCGGCGGACAACGCCCTGATGTACTTCGCCGACGGCAAGAAGGCCTTCCAGGAGATGATCGAGGCGGTCAAGGAAGCCTGATCATTTGGTGATCTGGCGAATTGTGATTGGGTGATTTCTTGAGCGGGCGGTCGCGTTGCGACCGCCCGCTTCTTTTGACTAGCTCCCGGATCATCGTGACACTGTCGTTCGGCGTACAATTCAGGCGCAAACCGCTCCGTAGGCGGATGTGCCGGATTTGTCATGCGTAGTCGGACGCGTAAATCGATCGGTCGCTGGATTCGGCGCCTCCTGACGCTCCGGATTCTCTTCTGCCTGGGACTCCTGGCCGCCACGTCGACGTTAGTCGCCTGGACGAGTCATCGACACATCGCGTATCACACCGACGTTACGCGCACACGGCAGCTGTATCTGGGTTTTGAGGATGCGGCGATCTGGATTGGTTGGACCGCCTTCATTGGAAGCGATGACGAATTCGATGACTTCACCCGACGCCACGAAGTCGGACGGGAGAGCTGGGCGCACCCTGAAGTGCGCTGGGACGTGTCCGACTACGGGCTGAGCGGCGTCCAGACTCAGGCGCCCGCCTTTCCCACGCACTATCACATTCGAATGCCCGCCAGCGCCTTCGGTCCTCCCCACGATGACGATTCAATGAACTGCCGTATCACGACCGCGGCGATTTCGTCCAACTGGCTTATCGTTCCGATCTGGTACATTCAGATTCCCGCGGCGATCGTCGTTCTGATGTTCGTCTGGCGATGGGTTCGCGAAGACCTCCGGCGGTCGAGAGAGCCTGATGTGGCGCGTTGTCCAGCCTGTGACTACATCGTCGAGGGGAACGCGAGTGGCGTCTGTCCCGAGTGTGGCCGGGCGACTCGTGCGGACGTCGCCGCCGCTATACAATGCGGCTCGTTAATTTCCGCTGGAGTCGAAACGCGTGTCGAACGTCGCCTACCTCTGGGATCCGATCAGCCTGGCGCATGACACAGGGCCTCATGTTGAGACGATCGATCGCGCCGAGCGATTGCGTCCCGAGCGAGTCCGCCCTCGGCTTTCCGGCGTCGCGTTCCCCGGAATCCAGACGCACGACGCCGTCGAAGCGATTCTTCGTGTCCATCGGCGGGAGTACCACGACTGGGTGCGGACTTTCTGCAACGGCGGCGGCGGATACCTCGACGCCTCGGATACCGTCGTCTGCCTCAGGAGCTACGACGCGGCCATTGGTTCCGTCAACGCCGGACTCACGGCGGTCGACCTGGTCATGAAGGGTGATGTGAAGCGTGTGTTTTCGGCGATGCGCCCTCCCGGTCATCACGCTATCGCGGACCAGGCGATGGGATTCTGCATCTTCGGGAATATCGCGATCGCCGCGAAGTACGCCCAGATGACCTACGGCTTCGAGCGCGTCGCGATCGTCGATTTCGATGTCCATCATGGCAACGGAACACAGGCCCTGCTCTATGACGATCCGAGTGTCCTCTGCATTTCGATGCACCAGATGCCGCTCTGGCCGATGACGGGCTATTCGACGGAGCGCGGCGAAGGCGCCGGCGAGGGCGCGACGCTGAATGTTCCCGTCCGCCCCGGCACGGCGGAGTCGGCCCAGCTGCGGACCTTCAGCGACGTCGTGATTCCGGCGGTCAACGCGTTCAAACCCGAACTCCTGTTCATCGCCGCAGGGTTCGACGCCCATCGGGATGATCCGCTCGCCGAACTGAATCTCACGGAGGCGGGTTTTGCACAGATGACGAGAGAACTGAGACAGATCGCAGATGATTACTGTGACGGCCGAATCGTGAGCCTGCTGGAAGGTGGCTACAATCTCGATGCGCTGGAAAACAGCGTCGTCGCCCACATTCAGGAGCTGGACGTCTAGACGATACGCCCGGCAGATCCGCATAATCCCGACGCATATTCCATAAACAGGCGCTCCCGAGTATCATCGCGCCGAATCGAACCGCGCCAAAGCGCAAGGTATGTCTGTGAAGTTCAACATCGTCAACGAATACGACCCCCTCGAATGTGTCATGGTGCATCGCCCGGGCGACGAGATCGAACGGCTGACGCACGGCAACATGGACCGATTCCTCTTCGAGGACATTCCCTTTCTCAAGCGGATGCAGGAAGAGCACGACGCCTTCTGCGACGCCATGCGGTCTCGCGGCATCAACGTCTATTACCTGGAAAAGATGCTGCTGGAGACGCTTCGCGACAACGCCGCCGCCAAGGAATCGCTGATAGAGACAGTCTGCCGCGTCGAAGGCGTGCCCGCGATCGCCCAGGAACTGTCGAACCCGGAGCACTTTTCCGACGACACGCTGTTGCAGCTGCTCTTCGCCGGACTCACCACCAGCGAGTACCAGAAGAAGACCGGCCGACGTTCGCCGCCTTCACCCGCCAAGGAAGACTACATTCTCGAGCCGATCCCCAACGCGTACTTCAGTCGCGATCCTGCGGTCGTCGTGGGCCAGGCCGTCATCTCCTGCAAGATGCACTTCTTTGAGCGTGTGCGAGAGACGATTCTGACCCGCGCCGTGCTGGAGCATCATCCCGAATTCAAGGGTCAGGACATCACCTACGGCGGTTCGCGATCCCCGACGGAAGATCGCCCGTTTACGATCGAGGGCGGCGATGTCATCGTGCTCAACCACGAGGCTCTCCTGATCGGCGCCAGCGAGCGCACGCGCAGCGAGACGATCGAGGTTCTCGCGCGGAAGGCCTTTGAAGCGGGACACGTCGAGCGCGTGTACGAGATCCCGATTCCGACGGAACGCACCTTCATGCATCTGGATACCGTCCTCACGATCGTCGATCACGGCGTCGTCGTCTGGTTCCCGGGCGTGATGGAGCACATCAAGTACATCCATCACCTGGAAATGGACGAGGCGGGGAAAGTCATCCGCCGGCCCGACGAACGGAATCTTGAGCAGATTCTCAGCGACGAGTTCGGCCAGCAGGTGGAAATTGTTCGAACCGGCGGCGGTGACGAGCACTTCGCCAGCCGCGAACAACGGACCGACGGCACGAACACGCTGGCCCTGGCGCCGCGCGTGGCCTGCACCTACGAGCGGAACACGCGTACGATCGCCGCGATGGAGAAGGCCGGCATCGAGTGCATTTCCATCATCGGCTCAGAGCTCGTGCGAGGACTGGGCGGACCGCGATGCATGACGATGCCGCTGCGGCGCCGCGCAAAGGACGCGTCGCCCGCATAGCTCGATCGATCGGCCCCGGTTTCGCATCAGTCTGGCGCGATTCTCGCGCCTGCGCAAAAAGCCGCGCCGGCGAATCACGCTGCAGCGTGGCCGATTCGCGGCTCGTTCGTGCGCCCAGCATTCAAGCCCTGCGCCACGGCTTGCAACGGCCCATTCAAACCTTCACACTACCCTCATCTTGAACCTTCACGCCGATTGAGGAGCGACGTCTATGTCCGATTCGCCAACCCAGCAAAAGCAGGGTTTCTTTGCCACGATTGGAAGCTTTCCAAGCGCCTTCTGGGTCGCGAACACGATGGAAATCTTCGAGCGTATGGCCTGGTACGGCTTCTTCGCCGTCAGTTCGCTGTACATCACGGGACCGAAGGAGACTGGCGGCCTCGGCTTCACCTCCGAAGAGCGCGGCCAGCTTCAGGCGATCGTGCCGTTCATCCTTTATCTGCTGCCCGTCGTGACAGGCGCCCTGGCCGATCGATACGGGTACAAGAAACTGTTCATCATCGCCTACGTCGGCATGATCCTCAGCTACTACGGTCTTGGCCAGTTCAAGACCTTTCCGACCTTCCTTGCGGCGTTCCTGTGCGTTGCCGTCGCGGCGGCCATCTTCAAACCCGTTGTCGTCGGCACGGTGGCTCGCGTGACGCACGAGGGGAATTCCCGACTCGGGTTCGGCGTGTTCTACATGATGGTTAACGTCGGCGGATTTGTCGGTCCGCTTGTCGCCGGCGCCGTACGCGGCATCTCCTGGAAATATGTCTTCATCGCCTGTTCGGCGTGGGCCGCCGTCAATCTTCTGATCGTCCTGATTTTCTATCGCGATCCCTCGACGGAATCGAAGTCGGCGAACAAGCGATCGCTCAAACAGGTCGGCTACGACATGGTCGAGGTTCTGGGGAACCTTCGGTTCGGCATTACGGTCTTCGTCGTCCTGATCGCCCTGATGGTCGCCAACCAGGAGATGGAGAACTTTCGATTCTTCCCGCACTGTACGATCTTCATTGGCGTCTGGCTGGCGCTGAACTTCCTGTTCGACCTGACGCTTCCCGCCGGCAGCGGTAATCCCAATCATCCGGCCTCCCACGGTCGGCCGTTCATCCTCAAGCGCATGCACTGCAGCAATTGGCGCTTCGCACTCTTTCTCCTGATCATGTCCGGGTTCTGGACGAGCTTCAATCAGATCTTCATCACGATGCCGGAATACGTCCGCGACTACGTTGACACGAAACCGATGGTCAACGCGGGCAGAGCCGTTTTCGACAAGGTCGGACATCCCGAATGGATCGACGGACTCGCGGCGATCGAAGAGACCGAGCTGCTCGCGGAGTTCGATACCCTGTTCCGTCAGTCCCAGGGCGCCTCGCCGCTTGTTGCGGACAAGGACGACGACGAGAAGGCTGGCGAAACGGATCAGACGGAAGAAACGAAGAAGGAGACGCCCCCCGAGGACATCTCCAGCGAGCCGAGTCTCAGCGAGGAGGATGTCCAGAAACTCAAATCCCTCACCGCCAGCCTGAACAAGGCGGGTGTTTCAGATCCGCTGACGCCGTTCGATCTGGTCAGCGCCGCGAAAAAGCTGCTGGGTTACAAGGTGCGTGTCCAGGCGATCGAACTCGGGCAATTGGTCGGGGCGGTTCCGCACACGATCACGGACATCGACGCCGATCTGCTGGATACGGCGATGGCGACCGCCAACAAGCGGCTGGAAGCCCGCGGCAAAAAGCCGTACGAAGCGACGGCCGCCGACACGTACAAGAAAGAGCTGCGAACGAGCATGCTCGAGCACGGGCCACTCATGACGGAGGCGCAGCTCAAGGCCCTGGCCGATCGCGTTCCAAACGGTGACCAGGCGATCCCGGCCGAGATTCTCGCGCTCAGTGTCCGTGACGTCGCCTATCGGCCGACGATCTGGGATCGCATGGACGAAGGCCGCCAGGTCAACCCCGAGCACATCGTCAACATCGACGCCCTTTCGATCATCCTCCTCCAGGTGCTCATCTCCTTCATGATGGGGCGCTTCCATCAGTTCACAACGATGATTGTCGGCATGGTCATCGCCGCCATCGGCATCGGTCTTCCCGCCATCGCCGGCGGCACGATGATCGGTCCGATCGGCGCGATCCTGATCGTCGTGGTCGTGGGGCTCGTGACGTTCGCCATCGGTGAAATGATGGCCAGCCCGACAAGCCAGGAATACGTCGGCCGCATCGCCCCGCGCGACAAAGTCGCCCTCTACATGGGCTACTACTTCGTCGCCGTGGCGCTGGGCAACCTCTTCGGCGGCATTCTCTCGGGACAGCTCTACGGCAAACTCGCCCGCGACATGCAGCGCCCCGACCTGATGTGGATGGCCTTCGGCGCCATCATGCTGGGTACGGCCGTCGTGTTCGTGCTCTACAACAAGCTCGCCCTGCCGAAGCACGCGTCGGATTCGATGACGGTAAAGTAAGAAGCCGTCGCAACACGATCACCTCGCAGCCGCGCCGACCTGGCGCGGCTGCAAGAACTCAGATCCTGCTTGTTTTCGGAAGCCTCGCAACGCCGGCGCATCCAACTTCAATCAGCAACGATGTCGCCGCGACGTAGCGGCGGCAATCGCCGAGGGCCGTATTTCCGCGCCCTTCAGAGCCTCGCTGTCCTCAGCGTCGCGAATGGTAGAACGGCATTGTTCGGTTGACTCCGCCGCGAGGACGCGGCGTCTCTGACTCCTGGCGAGTTCCTGTATCGCCTCTTCAGAGCTGGGCGAGAGATCTGACAGAACACCCAGGGTTGCGTTTCGCCCGCTATGCGGGCTTCACTTACCCCGGGCTTCGGCTCTTGCACGCCTTCAGCGTGCCGACCTCGCATAGCGGTCCGCAACACGTCGTGCGTCGTCAAACTCGCGCGGCCGATGTCAACGGATCGCAGTCGCGGCAGCCAGAGTTCGAGGCGATTGGCGGACGCCACGATTCCAGTCAGAAAAAAGCCCGGCGACACAAGGCGTCGCCGGGCGGAATTGACACAAATAACCTGATGATTGTGATGTGGCGGAACGCTACTTCACGCCGTGCATCATCCTCTTCAGCGGGACCACAAGGATCGCGAGCAGTACGGAGGACGCTGCGATCGTGATGGTGATGACCATGAAGGTATGCGTGAAGCCCTTTGCCTCGACCATCCGGCCCACGATGCCGCCTGTCAGGACGTTGCCGATGGCGGGCGCCAGGAACCAGAGGCCCATGAAGACGCCGACGAGTCGCGTCGGCGACAATTTCGTGATCATCGAGAGACCGACAGGCGACAGGCAGAGTTCGCCCGTCGTGAAGAGCAGATAGGTCAGCGTCAGTAGGATGATGCTTCCCTTCCCGCCCGCGTCCGCCTGTTTCGAAGCGACCCAGAGCAGCAGGAAGCCGCCGGCAACCTGTATCAACCCCAGCGAGAATTTCAGAGGTGTCGAGGGTTCGATCTTCTTTCGATCCATCCAGACCCACAGCCACGCGAAGGGGATACCGAGCAGGATGATGAGGAACGGATTCACAAAGTTGCCGAACCAGGCCGAAGGCACTTTCCACTTGAAAATCTGCATGCTCACATCGAGGTCTGCGAACCGGATAATCGTGCTGCCCTGAAGCTCGAAGAAGCCCCAGAAGACCATCGAAAACGCGCAAAGCACGATGATGACGATCATGCGACCTCGTTCCTCACCCTTGCCGCGCACAATCTCGTAAATGAGATATGCAAGGACGGGGGCGATGAGCCACTTCGTGAGGTTTTGGACGCTCTCGGGCTTCGACATCAGGTACGAGGCGACAGGGATGTAGATCAGCACGCCCAGGATCAGCAGGACGACATTCGGAATGCCGAAGCGCCCCGGCCCTGTGAGGCGCGCGCCCTCCGGCGCCAGTCCGCGAGGACCGACCCAGTTCCGTCCCAGGAACAGGATCGCAAGGGACGCGATCATGCCGGCGCCGGCGAGCAGGTAGGCGAGGTACCAGCCCCATTCCTGAGCGACGCCACTGCTGAAGCTGGCGGCCGTGGCGCCGACGTTGATACCCATGTAGAAAATCGTGAAGGCGCCGTCGCGACGCTGATCCTGCGGTGTGTACAGCGTACCGACGATTGTCGAGATATTGGGCTTGAAGAACCCGTTTCCGCACGCCAGCAGCCCGAGCCCCAGGTAGAACAGGTAGTTCAGCTCCGTGGGGTTATCCGCACCGTTGGTCATGATGGCGTGTGTCGTCAGCATGAAGTGCGCGATCGACATCAGAATGCCACCGATGTAGATCGCCTTGCGCTGCCCGAGCAGGCGATCCGCCAGCATGCCGCCGATGAACGTCGCCGAATAGACGAATCCCAGATAGGCGCCGTACACCTGGTCGGCAAAGCCTCCGGCCGCGTCGGCGCCCTTTTCGGCGGTCATGTGCGCAAGGACCACCTGCACCATGTACAGCGTCATCACGCCGCGCATGCTGTAGAAGCTGAATCGCTCCCAGAGTTCGGTACTGAACAGGACGTACAGGCCGCGCGGATGTCCGAACAGCGTCTTCTCTTCCGGCGGCTCCGGCGCTCCGTATCCCAGTGGCTGCGGAGTTTCTTCAAACTGATTCAAGTGTGACACCCTCGTATTCTTGTTTCAACAGAAACGCAACTGACGTGTGAACCCAATGTGCCGGCACGTCTCCATTCGCGGACGCGTCAGGCCCCGTACTTCCTGATCGCCCGATTCAGCATCGGCTGAAGGACGAGAATCACCATCGCGATGGCGAACAGGACGACGCCGAGTATCAGGAAGATGTTTGTCGTCGGCTTCAGGCCGCTCAGGAATCCTGACAGCTTGTTGGCGATCGCCGTCGCCATGAACCAGCCCCCCATCATCACTCCTACCAGGCGCTTCGGCGAGAGTTTCGTGACGAGCGACAGGCCCATCGGCGACAGGCACAGCTCGCCGACGGTAATCACGGCGTAATACAACACCAGCCAGATGAGCGTCACTTTGTCCGTTCCATCGCCACCCAGATTCGCCGCCCCCGCCATGATGAGGACGGCGCCGACCGTGATCAGCATGCCGTAGAGGATCTTGCGCGCCGTGCTGACGGGCTTGTTCAGCCGAACGCGCCACGCGAAGAACGCCACGACGACCGGCGTGAGCAGGACCACAAACAGCGGATTGAGGAAGCTTGTGACCAGCTCCGCGTTGAAGACGCTGGCGAATTCACCCTTTTCAAATCGGGCGTCTGACGCCTTCTTGTACACATTGTCAAACGTCTCCTGCGTCACGAGGAGAACGGGGAAATCGCCCGCGCCTTCGCTCTTGCGAAGCAGGAGAATACTCCGTTTGGGTTCGGCCGTTTCGGGCTCGATGCTGACACTGACCGACTCCACGCCATGCTCGTCTTTCGATGTCTTGACCCTGACCTGATCATCCGCAAAGACGCCGAGTGTGAGGAATGCCCATTTTTCGGCCGCTTCCTTACCGTCGGTCTTCGGATCCATGGCCCGCACGTCCGGATTCCGTTCCAGAACCTGTGCAACGGCGGATTCGGAGATTCGCTTGGCGCCGAACATCGCCTCGGCCTTGTCGTCGCACGTCACAAGCGTATCGGCGTCGGGGCGCGGCAGACTCGGGTCGGCATTGCTGAAGTAGGAAGGCATCGCCTTCTGCGTGTAGAACTCCTGCACCGCCGACGGAACCCATTCGGCGCGGCGACTGGCGTTGTTCTCCGTGAAGAACGTCATCAGGCCGCCGTTGAGGTGCAGGACCATGAAGAACGCGCCACCGGCGACATAGACCGGCATGAGCGCCGCAAGACCTGGGCGTTCGTCCGGACTCGCCCGGACAATCAGCGTGAAGAAGTAGAAGATGACAGGAAGCATGCCCGTCAGGAAGCCGAACGTGATGCCGCCGATCGAGTCCTTTACCCAGGCGGCGTCCTTGAAGAAATACCAACCGCCAAACCCGAACAGCGCGGCCGGAACAAGGATGGTCAGGACGATCTGCCCGAAGCTGGCGTCACGGCCGTCCACCTCTGGTTGACGATCCGCCCGCTCAAGCTTCTTCCAGTTGATCAGCAGAACGATGACACCGATGCAGAGACCGACGCCGGCGCCGGCAAAGGCGACGTTGAAGTCAAACAGGTTGCGCAACGGCGCCGAGAGCAGCGCCGACAGCGCCGCGCCGATGTTGATGCCCATATAGAATATGTTGAAACCCGCGTCGCGACGCTGATCGCCGGGTTCGTAGAGGTTGCCGACCATGGCCGAGATATTCGGTTTGAACAGTCCGTTGCCGAGGCAGAGCAGCGACAGGCCGATGTAGAGCTGCGTTTCCCCGCGCACGCCCAGCGTGAACAGCCCCGCCGCCATGCAGACACCGCCGATCAGAACCGACAGGCGATAGCCGAGAAACCGGTCGGCAATCAGTCCACCCAGAAACGGCGTGAAATAGACGAAAGCGAGGTAGGTGCCATAGATCTCCGTGGCGAGCGTCTTGGGCATCCCAAGGCCGCCGCGTTCCGTGTCGGTTGCGTAAAGAACCAAGATGCCCAGAAGCAGGTAGAAGGCCAGGCGTTCCCACATCTCCGTAAAAAACAGCGGATAAAGCCCCTTCGGATGGCCGCTTAGTCCGCCCTTCTGGCTGTCGTTTGTCACGCGTCAGATCCCTCTCTTGCAACGGCGGAGCAAGCAATCGCCCCACCCGGCCGATTCGAAGACTCAGATAGCTCGCGTCATTGGGTTTCTGTGTTAAACCGGAGAGAATACGGTGTTTACGCTCGATTTGCGAGCCTATTCGCGGTCCTGCGCAGTGATCGCCCATCCGACCGATAACTGCGTAACACGGCGGAGACCGATCGGCCCCGTAACGTCGACCGCAGACGACGGACCTCACTGAGGATTAGCTTGAGTCCGATCCCGACTGAGCCAATCTATCCAACATGGAAACGCCTGAGAAGCAACCCAACAACATGCCGGCGCCCGGATTCTGGTGGCGCGTCGCGACGCTCGCGGGACTCATGGTCCTCGGCGTCACGCCCTGGGCGCACGCGCAGCTTGCGGCGCCGAACGAGCCGGCGTTCTGCCCGCCATTGACGTCCCTTGCGACGCCGACACTCTTCAACGTCTTCTGGGGAACGACACCGCTGCGCTTCCCGTTCCAGTAACGGACACGATTCAATGTGGGAGGTTGAACGCGGCGCGAAATTCCCGCGCGCGTCCGCTCCTGCGCCGTCGCCGCATCTCAATCAGATGGAAATCAACGACGCAGCGTCTGACCGACGCCGGATTCGAAACGGGGGTCCTTCGCCGCCGTCGGCGCGCGCTCCGTGCTCGCGCGGGCCGCTACGGCGTTCCACGTCGCCCACAGATACTGCTCGGGCGCCCGCATGACCGCCGTTTCCAGCGAAGCAATCATCGTCCGAACAATTTCGTCCGGTTCCTGACGCAGCGCTCGCGGGTCGATCGACTGTTCGATACGCATGTCAAAGGAAAATGGACCGCTCTGACGCGTGCAGGCGATCGGGAGGACCACGGCGTCATATCGGGCGGCGAGCAGTCCGATCGTTCGATAGGCGCGAATGTCGCGGCCCAGCCAGCGCACGGGAACACCTTTCCGACCATATCGCGTGTGTTCGCCGATCGTGAAGATCGTTCCGCCGTTCCGCAGGATCCGCGGGACAACGCTGAGCGCCTCCGATCGCTCGATGATCTCGATGCACGGCAGACCTTCGAGGTCGGTTCGCCACGCCTTGATCATCGGCTGGTTGTCGAAGTCCGCGACGACGTGAATCCGGCCGAGCATTCGCCCCCATGTCACGGCGGCGATCGCCGGGTTGCCCAGATACGCCGTGGTCAGAATAAGGCCTCGGCCCTGGCTGCGAATCCGCTCGAAGGTCGCCGGAAAGCTGTCGGCCGCCGCGTCGTCGGATCCCGTCGATCCGAGTGACACGTGCTTCCGCCAGTCCTGATGCGCCAGGCGCTGCTGAATAAACAGGGACTCGCCCCAGAATCGCGCGGCGTGCTCAAACGACGCCTCAACGATCCGGCGAATCGACGCCGGCGAGTAGATGTCCCCCAGCGCGCGAGTGGCGTTGGACATCGCGATCTGTCGGATCGGCGGGCCCAGGCGATAGACGCCCCGCCCGACACGCCGCGCCAGTCGGTCCGTCAGGCCCGGTCCCGACAGCCGAAGCCCGGGAGCGATAACGTGTTGCAGGTAAGCGTGACGCAGTCGTTCGCGCAACGGCTTTGACGAGCTGGATGGGGTCGTATTTGCCACAACCGCATATCGGCTGGCGCGGCGGAGGAGTTTCACCTGTGGCGGGCAAGTCGGTGAATGGCGGCGATCAGGCGACCATGGCCGTATCGCTGACGCCGTCGGCGACAGGTTTTCGGTCCATGAGATTCTGGTAGGCGCGGGCGTAGTTATCGACAAACGCGCGCACGCCGAAGACCTCGAACGCCTGGCTGCGGGCGACGTCCGTTACCTGTTTCACCAGCGCCCGGTCTTCGATTGCCGTGATGAGACGCTCGGCCAGCGAGGTCATCGTGGCGTCGCGACAGAGCAGACCGTTGTGACGATCGGCGAGGATCTCGGCGACGGAATGGACGGCGCAGCCGACACACACGACGCCCGACGCCATCGCCACGCCCATCGGCTCCGTGCAGATATCACCGATCGCGGGAACCAGAAACACATCGGCGGCGCTGAGGATCTCCGCCCACGACATCTGCGAATCCGGCAGAATCGCGAAATCGGGATGTGTCATCCGAATCGCAAAACGCCGCACCCGCGCTCGCTCCGCGGACGCGTAGGGAAGCAGCACGCGCAGATTCGGAAAAATCTGTCGAACGATCGCACAGGCCCAGACACCTTCGAAGTGCCCCTGACCGCGAACGGCGGGACCGTGCAGCGCGATGACGGGCCCCGCGTCTCCAACGAGGCGCTCGCGATGCCCTTCCTGCTTCGCGCGATTGACAGCGCCGAAATCCGCGGGACCGCGTATGACGGCGATTCGATCGAGGTCCACGCCCGCTTCGAGAAGCAGGCGCATAGAGCGTTGAGATCCGACGATCACAGAAACGTCGCCGTCGATCGACTGCATCATTCTGGCCGTCGCCGGCGCCATCGACGGATCGAGCATCGTGACGACGAGCGGCGCGCCAGGGGCCGCGGCGCGCGCCGTCGCCGCCGCCTGGGGACTCCAGGCGTGCACGACGTCCACGCGTTCGCGCTCGCTCAGGGATCGCAGTCTGGGCGCCAGATTCAGTGGGCTGAAGATGCGCCGGGGCGTCAGGGCGACGCGGGCGCCGATATGAGGGCTCAGGCGCGCGACGCTCTCCGCATCGACGGCCGCCACCAGCTGCCCGCCGGCGCCGTCCAGACGGGCTCGAAGGATCTCGAGCGTCTGGGCGTGCGTTTCGTGGCAGTTCGAGTCCAGTACGTGGAGTACGCGCGTCACGGGTTATTCGTGTTCGCGATGCTCGTAGAAGAGCTTCGCGACCTTCTCTCCCATTTTCGCGCCGAGTTCGTCGGCGACATCGCCTTCGCCCGTGTCGCCGTCCATGGGCGTCGGATCCGTCGTGACAACGACCCGATGACCGGCGCCATCTCGCGGCCACATCCGGACATCCCGCGTGCGATCCGTCGAGATGACCTTCACCCGCGCCTCGAAGACGCCCTGGAAGATCGGCGCGCCCTCCTGAGACTGCGTGGCGAATTTCTCGACACCGACGTAGATCACCTGTTCGGCGCCAAGTCGCTCCCCGATTTCGCGGATCGTCAGTCGATCGTACTTGTCGGCGCTCTGGCGAAATCGCTGCCACTCCGTGAAGGGAATGACGCGCGTATTGACGGAGCGCTCGGCGAACAGATCCGACACGACCTTGTGCGCCTGGCGCATCGCCTGAGGTCGGTCGATGCGACCCGCCCGATCGTCGAACAGGATCAGCAGCGGTCCGTCCGTGAGTTCGAATTCGGGCTTGATGAGCTCGCCGCCCTGCATGCCGACCCAGAACCCGGCGAGACTCTGACAGCCTGACAGCCCGGCCAACACGAAGAGCGAGAATCCGGCGAGCCTAATCGCGCTTGTCTTCGAGCAGTATTTCATGTGCATAGAACTTTCTCGCAGCCTTGACGGAGAAAAACTCGATCGCCGAGTGCATCAGGTCCCGCTCATCCATGTCGAACGCGCCGTGCTTGGACTCCGGCGGATAGAGCGTTCGGACTTCATCCTGGTATACCGACTGGATCGCCTCGCGTTCCGCCTTCTTGTACAGGTTCAGTGACGCGTCGATCCGCGCCTTCCGCAGGTGCGGTGTGCTGCTGGCGCGGGTCGTGAACGTCTCAAGATCGACGCGAAGGATATACTCGCAGTCAAGCTCCTTGCAGAGCTCGTTGGTTTTCATCTGATCCCAGGTCGCGTCGAATTCATCCTGCAGACTGAGCACCTTGCGCGCCGAAACGACGACGGCGTCCGGCATCCCCTCTTTCAGGTGATGTGACAGCGATCGACATATCTGGGCCTGGGCCTGCGGGTACTCGTCCTTGACGCTCTGATCCGCCCAGACCAGGACGGCCACGGAGCTTTTACCGATCGTGTACTCCGGCTGGACCTCTTCCGTGACATCCGGCGTGAACAGGTACGCCAGCTGACAGCCGAGTGTCGCCGTCAGCATCAGGGACATCGCGGCCAACGCGCCGGCCGAACGCTTTGAACGAATGGTGCTTCGGATCAACTGATTCACTCTCCGTGTCTGGACGTCAGCCTTCCATCGGCGGCACGCCGTAGATCAGGCAATACGCCATCTTGAATCCCCAGCCGCCCATCACAAGCAGGGCCAACGCCAGTACGAGCCGCGTCGAAATCCGGTCCCAATTGATCCAGATCGCGCGTCCCCGAATCGCGACATACGCGCCGTATATCGCCACGATGCCCGTCAGGATGCACAGCACAAACCCGGCGGGCTGCGTGACGATCGCCGAGTAGATTCGTCCGCGAACCGTCAGTGCGTACGCCGTCGTCATGCCACAGGTCGGACAGGGCATCCCCGTCGAATACTCAAATCCGCAGGGCGGAAGCCCCAGGCCGCGATGCGTGCCCATGCCTCGCGGAGACGGCGTCAGAGCCACGGCCACGCCAAGAACCACTGCACAGACGAACCCGACGGCGCCCCAGCCGATCCGTTCACTCCGCGGGGCGCGATACGTGGGTCCAACCCATCGTACGACCTTCGTCGCGTAGTGACTCGGTTTGGCGGTCAGAGGCTCGGCGGGAGGCATGGGGCTCACAAGGCGTCACGGGGTTATCGGGCAAAACCCGCATTGTGACGCGTCCGGGGCATTTCGCAAACGTCGGCCTGATAGGACGCTACGCCGCCCGATCCGGCAAGTCAACAAATCTCGCGCGGGGATGACTCCCCTACTCGTCCCCCAGGATCGTCAGGGCGCGGCTTTCCGGCGCGTGTCCCGCGGCCGCCTCGCGTACCAGCTCGACATCGGAAATGCCGGCCCGTTTGAGCTGGCGGAGCTGTCGACGCTGGGCCCTGGCGTAGGCCAGCAGCGCGTTGCCGTTGGGATCGATGTGCAGCACAGACGAATTCTCGCCGAGCGACAGCACATCAACGATTCGCTCCATGGATTCCTTGTGATAGGACGCAAGCACATTGTGATCCAGGTCGTGGCGGCTCAATCGCGCCCAGAATCGCACGGAGCGCTGCCACGCCTTTTCGGACGCGAGCCGGTTCATCTGCCGAAAGATTGCACGGTTCGTCTGGAACGAGAGCATCGTCGCCTTCAGATGCGACTCGAGGAGATGTTCGGGTTCCCTGAAATCCTGATGGATGAGCTTGTTCAGCCGCTTCCAGTGGCCTTCGCGCAACGTCGCGTCGGCGCGGACCTCCCAGTAGAAGTGACCGAAGGAAATCGTGCAGCGACTGACGGCCATCTGGCGTGGCAGGAACTTGTTGTGCGCGACAGTGTCCGCGGCCAGATGGGCCAGATAGCCATAGCAGAAGGCCCGGGCGGCGTCGGTCTCCGCGTTTTCGAGCAGCTTGAATCCTGTCGCCCAGCGATGGCAGATCTGCTTCACGCGGCTCATCTTCTTGGCCAGCACGATGTCCGTCGCGACGTTGCCGAACTGAAAGAACCGACGATGGGAGGCAATCAGCGCCGCCACGCCCCCCGGCAGCAGCGCCAGGTTCTTCATCAGGTCGCTGGCCAGCTTGATATGTGTGCCGGGACCCCACGCCCACGCCTCGCCAGGTGTCAGCAGAACAATGGCGATGGCGGCCAGAAGGATACTGAACACAACACGACGCCCGTCGGGCGGTTTGCGTTCGCTCGATGCGTGGGCCGGCGCCCGGCGATCAAATCGGATCGACACGCGTCCCAATCCTCCGGAACTGACATTCCTCCAAGGCGCGCCCCGCGAGCCACGCCGGGCGACCGCCGGAATAGAGCATAGCAAGCGACGCTTCTCATCGCCAAGCCGGGCGCCGTGCGACGGCCCGAAATGGCGATATACTCGCCCGGATGGACGAAACGCCGACGACAGTGATCTACAGGACCGAGGACTACGCCAGCGGTCCCCGCCGCGTGATCGCGGCGTTGATCGACTTCTTTGTCGTCACCTGGCTCTATGCGATTCCGGTGATGATCGTATCCCTTATCTGGGTTCCGAAAGAAATCCGCGAGATGAAGGGCGATCTTGCCAAACAGCAGCGTCTGACGCGTGAAGCCCTTGGGCCAACCGTATTCTTCAGCACGATCGCCATCATCATCATCCTGGTCTTCGCGTACCACATCCTGATGCGCCGCCTCCGTGGCGGCACGATCGGATATCGCATCGCCCGTATCCGCCTTATCGCTCACGACGGGAACAAGCCGCCGTGGCCGCAGCTCATGAAGCGGATCCTGCTGATGATCGGGGGCGTCTTCACCTCGGGCCTCGTCCTCGTCCCGACGTTCCTTCGAAAGAAACGCCAGGCCCTGCATGATGTGTTCGCCGGCACCTGGATGGTCCGCGTCAACGCCGTCCCCGAAGGACCCGGCGCCCTGATCTACAAGACGCGCCTCTTCGGCACGTTCCCCGTAACCTATGCGGATGTTGAATCGCTGGAAGAGAACGCGGCTGACACCGACGCGGAGGACGGCGATTCGCCGCCGATGGCCACAAGCCCCCCCGTGGCGACGCCCCGGACGGAACCCGCCGATAGGAGCAACGCGTAACCTCTGACCCCGTCACGGCTTGACACGTCCGACGCCCCGGCTAAACTCGTACGGACCATTTGGCCCCTAGTGTAATGGTAGCACGACAGACTCTGGATCTGTTTGTCAAGGTTCGAATCCTTGGGGGCCAGTTAGACACAAGTCTATTTCGCGCACGTCGGCGCACTTCCCCGTTTCTAGGCGAATATCGCGGTTTTTGGCGTCGGTCTCGTGCGCCAACAGAGCCGAATCGGACGCCGATGCGCCAACGTCAGCAACGAATTCGCAGCGCAAGGCCTTATCGAAATGCTCGGGAAGGACTCGAAGATAATGTTCGGAGGCGACGGCCGCGGAGTGCCCCATCCACGCCGTAGCGACATGCTGAGGATGCTCGCCGACAAGCTCCGTCGCCCTGCTCGCTCGCATGTTCACGAACGACTTGGGCCATGCCGTTAGCCCCGCCGCCGTGATGATCCGCCGGAACGTCGTCCTGAGATTCTGGCGCGAGCTTCGGTAGCGCGTGACGATGTGTGTCGCCCCCTCTGGCGCGGCGTCGAACGCCTCACGTAGGACACTCTCAAGCGCGGGAAACAACGGAATGATCCGCTCGGCGCCATGCTCGTGGTGTTCGGTCTTGCTCGACGGAACGCGGAGGCGCTGGCGATCCCAATCAACGTCTCCCCACTTCAGGGCCAGAACTTCCGAAGGACATCGAAGACCGCCAATCCGACACAGCGCGATGATCGTCCGCCAGTCCTGATCGGGGGCCGCCTCAATCAGGGCGGCGTAGTCCTCACGGGATACAAAGTGAAACTTCTTTTGATTCCCGCGGACGATCGCCGGAAGATGATCGAACGGATTCGACGATATGATCCCCTGTCGCATCGCCGCCCTCCAAACCTGACGGGCCAAACCGATACGGCGCCGGACCGTGTTCTCGGCAAGCGATTCTTTACCGACCAGAAACGCGCGGAATTCGTCGGCGTCGCCTGGGGTGATGCTCGGAAGGTCGCGGTCCTTGCCGAAGAAATCCCGGAGATTGCGTTCGATCTGGCGATAGATTTCGCGCGTTCCCGGTTTCACGTCAGGGCGCGACGCAATGAACCGCTCCATCCACTCGCCGATCGTCGCCGTCCGTTGCTCCGACCTCCGCACGAGCCCCGCCTCGATGAGCTTCTTCTCTAGCTGCGTTCCCGCGATCGACGCCACCCAAGCCGCCGTTCCGGCCGGAATGCTCTTGGCCTCGCCGATCTGGAACGCGGTCACAAGGTGATCGATATGGCGCCCGACGGCCTCGGCGTCTCTCTTGTCCACGCGACCACATCCGAACGATTTGCGGTCGTCGGGCGTGAGATAGACCTGGACGGCGTATGTCACGCCGTTCTGTCCCTTGCGTCTGAGGATCGTCGCCATGCTCTAGGGTCCCTTCCGATCGGGTTTCAACTTCAGACCGAGCGCCACGCACAGGCGTTCGGCGACATCCAGCGTAATCGTCCGCCGCTCGCCCGTAACGAACCGATACAGAATCGAGTAGCTGACGCCGGCGTCGATGGCGAGCGCGTTCAACGTGCGCCCATCGCGCTCGATGGCATCCAACAGTGACGTCTTGAGGGTTTCGCTCATTGCTGGATTGTGATTATGCCGGTCGGCATTTTCGGGGTCAATCATTCGTCCGTTACATTCTTCAGCCAGTTTTCTACCGATTCCCTGTGGAATCTCAGCAGCTTGCCGATCCGACGATGCGGGATCTCGCCCGCCTGGGCCATCAATTGGACCTTCCTGCGGGAAATCCTCAGCATGCGGGCCACTTCCACGGCGGACATGATGATGGGGTCGGCGTCGGTCTTCTGCCTACTCATGCTGTCGCTCGCCTTTCGTCTCCATCTCCTTCAGATCGAAGGCGACGTTGTCGCTCCGCCCACTGAAGGTGGGTTTCGCCTGGGGCCGGGCCCAAATCGTTGTCGGGACTCAGTGTCGGACGGTCACACTCAGTACGCTCAGTACGCTCAGCAATCGTCGATTCTGGCTCGGTATCACCGTTGTCGGCTGAGCAACGGGTATCAGCGTTGTCGGCACGCTCAGTAGATATGCTCAGTGCACAATCGTCGTTGGCGCTACCTTCAGGCGGGATTTCTGAATGTTCTGAGCGTACTGAGCGTTCATTACAATCGGCATGAATCTCGATGATGCGGGCGCCTTTTGTGCCACTGCGGTCGCCAACAATTACGCTGATTCCGCAATGCCGAAGCGCCGGCGCCGTTCGGTCCACGACGTTACGGAGTCCCCTCGCGCTTTGCGGCCAGGATTTATGCCTGAGAGACTTTTCCGTCGCGTACCGTGGATCTGATAGCAGGTTAAGCAAATCGGATGCCGTGCCTCTGAAGTGTCCACATTCCTCGACCATCGAGACGATCGCCGCGGCCACTGGTGAGTCCTCGACGGCGCCCTTTGCGGAGTTCTCGCGGTTCTCCATGTAGGCGTCGAGGAACGTGCCAGCCTCAAACCCCATTGAGGTCTCGGCGGCCGTGCCCCACTTCCCAAAATCCAGCATTCGCGGGCGTCGTTTTAGCTTGACGGAACCTATGTTCCGAATCGCCACTGACAGCGCATTCAGCAGTCCGCCGAAGATTCGTGGGGCCGCGTCGTCGAAGCCCGCCCATAGTTCCGACTCATCAACGCGGTCCTCATCGGCCATGTCCGGGAGCCTCAGAACGATAGACCGATCCAACAGGTCGGCGCGTGTACCTATTTGGTCGATTCCATTGCAGATGATCGGCCTGGATGCATGAAACAACTGCTCATCGCAATCCGTAAATAGCCTTCGCGTACTGAGTCCGCCACCTGTTGCCAGCGTGCACAGCGCGTCACTCATGCTGGTCGTTATGCCAGATAGATTGTCGAACGACAGGACCCAGCCATTCGAAGCCGCTATCTGTAGGTCATGCTCGTTTTTTGGCGGACGTCGCAACGGCGCTGACGATGGGTCGATGAATCGCCTCGCCGCTTTGGACGCCGACGACTTCCCGCTTCCCTGCCCACCATTGAACATGAGGATGGGATATGGACCGGTCGGCCTCAACGCCATGACCATCCAACAACACAAGAGCACGAAGCCCGCATCGTCGATGTTCACGAACTTCCGAAGCTCTTGAATGTCGCCTCCTTTGTCTGGTACCGGCAATGACTGCATTCCGGCGGCGCGTCTGAATTTGACCGGACAAGCGTCGCTAGAAACCATGCGCCAACTGTTGCGGTTCACGATGATTGCCCGCCACTCGTCGTCACCAGTGTCGAGTATGATGTTGTCGCCTTGCAGAGCGGACCGGATATGGACGTCATGATGGACGCCTGATTCGGCTGAGATTCCTTCCAGCGTCAACAGTGCGCCACCAATCGCCTCCGCGTTCGGAGCGCTCCCGGTTTCGTGGAAATACAACGCCGACAACCATCGTTTCGTCGCACGACTGTTCAGTCGATGCGTCTCGTAGTGTTCGCGAACGAGGAAAGTGGCGAACGTCTCGCCAGCGGGGTCGCAGAAGAACTCCGCCCCACTAGACTGCGCCAGCCTTGCCAAACGTGATGCCGCGTTACCTTCGTCGTCGCCGGCGTTATCGTCCGCTTCAATCTGATTGGCGAAGCCCGCAGACAACTTCAGCAGTTCGGCGCGAAGCTCAGTACGCTCAGCTTCGTCACGACCAACGCGCTTTATGAATCGTTCGCGGGCGTCGTTGTTTCCGAGACGTACAGTCTCTGCGGCCAACGCGCTGCCGTCGCCGTTGCTTACGACTAGCATTGCGTCAGACGTCCGCGATATCTTCTTACATTGGATTTCCAGCGTCATCGCCCCCCCCCTCGCCGTCTCTTGGAGAATCGTGGCAGCCTGACCACAGGCGATATTGATTGGGTCGTGTACGGGTCGGGAACATACCGTTCCAAATCGTCGTCGGTGATGAATCTCGCCAACTTAGCGGCAGTATGGGCCGTCTTCAGGTATTGCAACGCGTGGTCGGTGAGTCCTTTGTCCGCGGCTTCGGCCGCCAATGCCATGTATTTGCGAAACGCACGTACACCGGTCGCTCTGCCATCCAGAACGCACTCTCGAACCGTTTCAAAGTCTGAATAGTCTCTTTTTCTGTTGCTCGCCATTCCAACAGGCTCCTTTGATGTGCAAGTAAGTCGCTTCCAGAGCCGCGCCACCTGACGGCGTTTGCGGTCCTGCTCAACCAGCCGCAGCGCCCACGAGTTCAAGCCCGCGGCGGACGCCTCTATGTACGGGAGTTCGTCTATCAGGTCGGCGTTGTTGGGGTTCAGGATGGTCTCAACACCGATGTAGCCGATGTCCGTCGCGATCCTCTTGACGGCCTCTGTCGTCGGCTTCACACCGGACACAACGAATGCCATTAGCGTGCGGAATACCGCGCGATGGTCGGCGTCCTCGAACATATCCTCAGTTATGGCGTAGCCGCGTTCTGGATCTGGCGCCGTCCTACCCTGGGCGATGTGGAAAAGCGCCGACAGGAACCTCTCGGCTGGGTCGATGATCGTTGGTGTCACTGTGCACCTCCGATCGCCGTGACGGCCGCGCGCTTCATGTCGTGGGTCAGGCCACGATCGTCGCCGCGCAACTGGATATCGCGGCGACATCGCATTCGCAGCGGAAGGAATCGATTAGGTCCTAGATCAGTCATGTGACCACTTTCATAAAGTGGCCGGGCAGGTTCACAGAATTTGATGGCGAGGTCAGGTGTTTCCTGATACAATCTGCTCGTCAGATCCCACACGCTGGTCACGTTCAAGGGATCGTCCGATGGCTGCCACCATCACAGTATTCTGGAACCGCCCGGCCGCGTTTGCTCGCGTGTCCGGGCGTTCGCGTTTCCTGGACTCTCATCGTAGACTCGGGCGCAAACCTGCCGATTTCCTGGTTTTTTGGGGCGTTTCGCGCGCCCGCTCCAGGAGCGAAGCCTCAACCGCCTCAAGGTCGCATAGGTACTGCTTGCCTGCTTGGAGGCATGGAATGCGCCCGGATTCGGCCTCGGCACGAAGCCACTTGACCGGGACGCGGAGTCGTCTCGCGGTGATATTCAGAGGTGTGAGTTCAGGTCTGGTTGACATGCCCGCAGATTAGCGGGCCAACATTCAAAGAACCGGCGTTCTTCCGACGGACTTTCCTACGGAATTCTCGTCAATTCAGGACTGACCTTATGTGCGACGGCCTTTCCTAGATTAGTGGCCAAGTACTTGCGAGTCTTGCCGGCGGGTGGCCGGACAAGCCCCCACTGCTTCAGGGCCTTCAAATACGGCCTGACCGTGGATTCGACTTTTGATACGCCGACTGCCGTCGCGGTTTCAGTTTGTGCAAGGTTCTGGCCGGAGAGATAGACGAGAATTTCGACATGTAGCCGCTCAATGTCGTGAGACTTAAGAAACTCGTCAACGGCTGAGGCCTCGGCAGTGTGCGAGTTATTTGCCGCCATCGGCGACGTGTTGGCCGGCGGGTTATCCGTACCTGCGAGCGTGACGTTTGGGCCTGCGGAGGGTGGTGTGTCGTCATCCCCTGTATTGAAATCCAGATATTCGACGCCGTCTTCGTGTGTGCCGAGAAGAGCCAATGCGGCCTTCAGTGGCCCGACTTGTTCTGACTTGAAATGCGCACACCCCTTCGGCGCGTTTGGGTTTCTAGGGATGTCCGCCCGAGCATACAACGCGGTGTGGACCATCTGGAGAATATCGTCGGCAACACCGTCCGCCGCGGCCCTATGAACCGAACCGTCAGGCTGTTGCATGATGCGGGCGATGTGCGAGTCGAGCCGCGCTTCTGCATCTGGAGCCATGAAATACTCGCTTCCAGTCCATTGGTTCTTTCTCCAAGGGTATGCGGTGGTCAAGACTTCAATGCAATGAAGTAGATCGCGGATGTCTCGGGCTAAGTCGTATGATGCGCCACTCATGTCGAATTCTCCCCGGCTCGCCCCGGGCGCGACGGACGGAATTCGACAGAAGCGCCCGCCGCGCCCGAGACCGCGGCGATCTGACGCCGGGCCGGTTGGCCACGATTATACCGGCGGCGCACGGAACGCCGCCCTGGGTGTGGAATCGTGTGAAACTTGCGGAACGCCGCGTCGACGCCGTGCGCCGCAGTGACAAGGGGTTACAGACAATTTTCGGCGCCCAGATTCAACGAATCAGCAGCGCAACAGCAAAAAACGCCGCCTGCTGGCACGCAATCGCGATTGTTCGAAGCCCACGAGGATTAATCAGCATTTGCACGGCCGTTGCTGGCATGTCAGGATGGACATGGGGAAGTGATCGGGAGGGCCTGTCATGCGCCATGTTGTTTTCGTGATGCTGGTGGTGATCGTTGTCGGAATGAGTGGCGCGTGTCGCAAGGCGTCAGAGCCCGTAGAGCCTGAGGCGGCGACATCAGACCCATGCCCTCGACCTGCGCCACCGGTTCTAGGCACGAAGCCGATTCCGTTTGATAGCATACGGCCAAGATTGTCGGACATCGGAAGCAAAGCTAACAAGCTCGCCCAGCGATGTCATGAGGTCGACGGTGAGACGGAGTTCAAGCAAC
>DAOPJV010000057.1:0-47561 GCA_035399845.1 Phycisphaerae bacterium
TTTTTTCCTCGGGTTTAGCCCTGAAAGGGCGACACAATTCCCGGACAGTCTCGCCCCAATAGGCAAGCATGAGAAGTCGTGCATGCGAGAGCTTCCCGCGCGGGCCTTTGTATTACCTCGCCCCGTCGCAGCAACGGAGCCCTCGCGACGATCGTGAGGTCCTGACGCACCAGCCGTTCTGAATCTCATGATGGCGGCGGCCGTATCGTCCACCTTGTCGCAATTCCCCGGCGTCCGGAAAGTGGCGGAAGCATGAAACCCAGAGGCCCACAACATCCGGCGACGTGGCGCGTGTGGTTTGTATTCCTGCTTTTCCCCGTCCTCTTGAGTGTCGCGTTTTGGTGGATGTTTCTGACTTTCGCCCCGATCTATTTGGTGGACAGTTACCTCTTTGTCGAGTCGGATCGCCTCCCGGAAGGAACCGTCGTTTCCGACTGGCGGCCGGCGCCACAGGACGAAGTGAATAGCGATCCTGTAGAAATACGGGACGGCGCCATCAATCGCTTCTTCTTCACCCTGGCATTTTCCCAGACGAAAAGCGCTATCGACGGATACCGCCCCGTCCGAGACCAGTTTCATCCCAAGTGGTTCGCCGTCATCTCCGTGAGCGCCCTGTTCGTCCTGGCGATGGCGGGGCTCATGATGTACGCGTACCGGGCCCTCGAAGCCGGACGAAGGCGCCACTGGCAATCGACGCCCTCGAATCAATCCTGACCGCAGTCCGCATGGGTGTAGCTTGCCTGGCGCAACGTGATCGACATCTGCGCCCGATGACGCGCGAGACATTGTGAATCGCCCTGCGATCGGTATGTCACGCTACGCTGGCCCCCTCCCTTGCGGTCGCGGTTCGGTCCGCCCCGCCCTGTCATTCGATCGCGATCCAGCCGAACCCATTCGCCGGCAGCTCGATCGGGATGTCGACGCAATACGATCGATCGAGTTCGACCGTCTCCGCGGCGCCACCGCCTCGTCGCAGGTGCGCGGTCTTCGTCAGGCCCGTGTAGTACAGGTTCACGCGAAGCGTTTCGCTGGCGGGCGACTCCAGCGGGTTGAAGGCCACGACCATGCCCTTTGTTTTCAGCGTCGGATTCACGTGCAGAGACCAGTCGATCCGGCGGCCATCAGCGCGACGCCCGTGGATCAGATCCGACTCGAGGATGTCGCGGTACTTTCTGAACCACGCGACTTCGGCCGCGATCATGTCGCGCGTTTCCTTCGTGTCATAGAGCCGTGGCCCGCGATAACACGCCTGCACGCCAAAAGCCAGGTTGCTCCGGATCATTCGCCGGTAGTGATCGATGTGTTCATGCAGCGGCTCGATCGTCGCCGCCGCGCCACCGCCGTGATACTCCGACAACGGGACAAACATCCAGCCCATGCTCGGCGTCCGCTGCCAAGTCCCGTCGTAGATGTTCTGACGCGTGTGGATGAGCTGCTGGGCGCGCGGGAGCGACCAGTTTGTTTCGCGATAACCCATCATGTACTTGTTGGCGCCGGCAAGGTAATACCAGTCCGGCACGTTCAGATACACGCCCCTCGCGCGGCACCACTGGTAGAATGCCGCGATTCGTCGCCACTGTTTCCATCTTGAGTCCGCCAGGCCGCGATGCCCCGGATGCGTCGTCGAAGCACAGACATCGCCGGGGTAAGAGCCGTCGTGCTCGAGCAATGTAAAGCCCGACTGCTCGTAGAACTCTCGCAGCTTCTGAAAATAGGCGTCGCCCCACGAGCTGCACAGACAGGGCGAGTGACCGAAGACGGGACGCATACCCTCCGGCATCACGACATCGTCATCGGGACCGATGGTGCGCGAGGCGAGCAACGAGTAGCCACCGATCTCAACGCCGCGCTGACGGGCGTAGTCGGCGTAGCCCTTCATTTCGGCCAGATATCTCGCCGACCCGTTCTCAATATCGAAGCCGCTGCCGAAGGAGAGGATGACCATCTCGAAGCCGACATCCGCGCACTGGTCGATCGCTCGCTCAACCGATTCACGGTCCGCGAACCGCACGTGCAGCATCAGCGGGTTTTCCGTCGTCCACGGCGCGATCGTGCGGTACATCCGCCGAAGGGCCAGACTTCGGCGCTCGGCGTCCGTCGAATCGAAAACGAGCTCGAACGCGCGAAAGGTCTCGAACGAGGCGCCCGGCGTGAGCGTCTCTGCGGGTCCCATCTCGGGACGGACCTGCAGCAGGCACGGCGTGCGCAGCTCGTAGTCCACCTGCGTCGTGTAATCCGGATCGGTCGTCCAGTGGACGGTGTGCAGGCAGTTGTTCTCGTTGCCGGCGATGAGGGCGTAGTCCGTTTCGACGTGGAGGGATGTCGGCGCCGCGGGACCACGCGATCGCGATGGCATTGCCGGTGATTCCGGAACGGCGAGCAGTTCGCTGGTGAAGGAATCGATCGTGATGGGCGCATCGCCGGTGTTCTGAATCGTCAGCCATTTGGACAGGAGCGGAATTCCGTCGCAGAGCGCGTAGTGAACGCTGACCCGGATGGTCGGTGGCGAGGTGGCGCCGTCGTCACTCGGCGTCGGAGCGTAGTCCATTCTCAGATGGACACCGGCAGGTGGCCACGCGGCGTTCGGGGCGCAGTGGCGCACGCGTCGCCACGGGAAGCGCGGCGTGATCCTGTCGACGTTGTGACTGACATAGTGAAGAGCGCCCTCCCGTGGCGTCATCGCGTCGGTCCACTGCGGCGTGAGGTAGGCGAGGTTGGGCTGGCCCGCGAGGCCGCCGATCTCGATACGGTTACCATCAATCGTGACGATTGCTTCCGGCTTGATCGCCCGGAGCAGGCTCTCGTCCGTCATCAGATTGTCGAACGCAACCGTCGCGCCGTCGGGCGCGATGCGGAATCGGCGACGGACGAGCCCGTTGTCCAGCGCGATGTCGCGGCCGTCGGCCGAGGTATCGCATCGGGCGACATATGGCGACGCGTCGATGAGCCAGTCGGGGCGGGTTTCGGCGATGGCGCCAGCAAGCGGGAGCAATACGGCGAAATACGTGAGGTGGTTACTCATTGCGGACTACTCCAGCCGGGTCTGGGACGAAAGGTGGGCTGCGATCACATCGTAACGAAAAGTCGCGGCCATGATGGACCATCCAGTAGTCGCACGGGTAAAATTGGCCGGCGCGTAGATCGCGTGGTCGGCGCCCCCACCGCATCCGCCCCTCCATGAACAGGTGTATCGATGAAACGACGCAAGCCACCGGAGCCGCCGGTCCCGTCCGAGTATGGGAAGAAGCTGCTGCAACTCGCCAGACGCAGGCCCGGCGAGGATTCATCACTGCAAGGCGAACATTGTTCGGAGGAGATCGGCGTCGAGTGGCTGGACAGTGCGGAATTCCGCGCTTGGCGCCCGTGCGGCTGTTACGATCGGACACTCACATACATCTGCACGGATCGCTGCTTTCCGGTGAGCCAGATTGCCGATTCCGAGGGGCAACAGTGAAACACCGTGTTGACAGAAACCGTCAATGAGGCCCTTCTTGCGTCGCCCTGGGGATTCGTTGGCGATAAGTTCGTCGGGCTGCGCTGGCCGCTCCCTTGCGCTCGCGATTCGGTCCGCCACCACCACATCGCAAATCACCACTTCACAAAGGGCATCCACGCCCGTCAGAACGACGGCTCGGGCGGAAAGAGCGAGTCGCGCATGGCCATCAGTTCTTCACACGTGTCGATGTCATCGGGGATCGGGATCAGGATGATGGGGCTCAGTCCGAGGTCGGTCCACTGATTCGGGTTGTTCGGCGTGTTGAGAATGTCGAGCGACGCCGCAATGACGCGTTGCTCTGAACTGTCGACGACGACGCCGCGAAGGCTCCCGTCGGCGTACAGCGTCATGTCGTTTTCAAAGATCTCGCGCCGCGCGATGTAGATCTCACCATCGATCAGGCCGTAGAGCTTCACGAACACGCTGACGCCGGGCTTGCCGTCGTTGTCATCGTCATTGACCGCAATCTCATTCGGGTCCGTCGGCAGCGGCGCATCGGGATCGCCATCGGCGCCGATCAGCGTGGGTGTTGCCGGGCGACGCAGCTTCCAGGCGCCGTTTTCCTGGTACACATCGACGACGGCGCTTCGCGGCGTGATCGCCTGCGTCGCCGCGTCGGGAAAGGTCGTCTCGAAGTTCTGGTTGGCCTTGTACTCCGCATGGCAGAACCGGTCGTATTCGACGAGTTCGCCATCCTCCACCACGAGATCCGTAAATCCGTAGGAAATGACAAAGGTCCAGAGAGGACCGGCGGGCGTGTCGCTTGCGTAGGCGACGATGTCGTAGTGGGCGTAGTGTCCGGCCATGGCCTCGATGGCGGCGGCGCGATCGGCCGGCGCGACCCAGTCGGGATCGTCGGCCGGCGGTCCGTAGAGCGGACTGGAAGGCCACGGCGCCGGAAAGGAGCATCCGCAGATCGACGTGATGGCGAGTAGGATGGCGGCATACGACGCGAATGGGAGATAGCGTCTCATCGAGAGGTTCCTGCGGCGGATCGATGTGGCATCCGCGGTCGTCATTGTCCGGACACCTGCGCCCGGCGGTCCGTCGCATGTGGGTTCGTGCCAGGCGGCGGTTTGGATTCGATTGACAGGAACACCCGCGTCGCGCTGTGGCGCGGGCGTCTATCGACCTGTCTGACTTCGCCGGCCCCCTCCCTTGCGGTCGCGGTTCGGTCCGCTCCCCGTGGCCTCAGAGGACGCCCGATTGCCCAATCGCCAATTGCGTGCATCGCCAAATCCAGCGTCGGCCCAACATCACCACTTCACAATTCACCACATCTCAACTGCCCAGGGCGCCCCCTGGGCCGCCAGCCGGATTCCCCTCCCCGCCCCGCCGTTCGTATGGTATGATCCCACCACGGCTTATGACGCTCTCGTGACGCGAACTCCGCCGCAAGCAGCCGCCCGTTGGCCGGGGCGGCGAGGCGACAGCGCCGATGGCGTCTTTCTTTTATACCAAGGTGGACATGGAATGGTCATGGAACTCAATGTGCTGCCGAACCCTGAGGACGCCAAGCATGGCGGCAGGTTCAGCGTGCAACGGACGGGATGCAGTCCCGACGCCAAATGCGGCGCCGGGATGGAGAAAATCTACCCATCGTGCGCCGTGCGATACGGCTACATGGGCTACATCGGGGAATTTCGCTACAGCCCCGGCCAGACGTTCGCCTGTGGCGGCAAGGTCGTGGTCCAGACGAATCGCGGCATGGAGCTCGGCGAACAGGTCAGCCTGACCTGTACCGGCTGCGACAAGTCGATCAGTCGAGAGGACGTCGTCGGCTACGCCAAGCGCAGCGGCCCGGAGTTTTACCAGTTCAAGGCGGGGAAGATCATCCGCGCCGCCACGCCCCAGGACATTGCCGAGGCCGAGCACCTGAATCAGGACGCGGCTCGCAAGCTCCTGCACGCCCGGCAGGTCGCCCGGGAACTCGAGCTGAACATGAAATTCGTCACGTGTGAGCATCTGCTCGGCGGTGAGCGCGTGATTTTCCACTTCATGTCAGACGATCGCATCGATTTTCGGGAACTCGTTCGCGTCCTGGCAAAGGAATACCACACACGGATCGAGATGCACCAGGTCGGCGCCCGCGATGAGGCCCGCCTTGTGGCGGACTACGAAATCTGCGGTCGGGAATGCTGCTGCAAGAACTTCCTGAAGAAGCTGCGGCAGGTGAACATGAAGATGGCCAAGCTCCAGAAGGCGACGCTCGACCCGAGCAAGGTATCGGGCCGTTGCGGCCGCCTGCGATGCTGCCTGCGCTATGAACACGAAGGCTACGAGGAACTGAACAAGAAGCTCCCGCGAAACGGATCGCGCATTCGCACAGAGCGCGGCGTCGGCACAGTCAAGGACCGACAGATCCTTACGCAGTTGCTGATGGTCATCTACGACGACTCCAACGAGATGGAGACGATCGGCGTCGAGGAGATTCTTGAGCGGGGCCTGCCGAAGCGAACGCCCGAGGAGATCAGAGAGGAACAGGCCCGACGCGAGGCGCCGAGCGACAAGGGGCGACCTCCCCGGCGCGGCGGGGCTCGGACCGATCGTCCGCGGCGTTCCGAGTCAGGCGACGGCGACGGCCGACCCTCGGAGAAGCGTGAGGATCGACCGAGACGTCGCAAGCCTCGATCGGAGACGGGTGATCGCCCGCCGACCGGCGACACGACAGACGCTCCGCCGCCGTCCATCGAGCCGACAGAAGCGCCGGACGGCGCCACGGGGCCGGAGGCGAGTGGCGACGCCGAGGGTGGTGAGGATCGCAAGTCCCGCGGGCGGCGTCGCGGCAAACGCGGTCGTGGCCGACGCGGCCGCGGAAAGCGGCCAGGTGGCGACGATGGCGGCGGAAATGCCGGACAAAACGATACGGGGCTGTAGAATACCCTGAAACCCGCCGGAATCCCCGGCGCCGGAACGGACCTATGGCAACAATGCAAGATGATGCGGCCAAACTGAACGAGATCTGCCGAAAACTCGAGCGGTACTCCCCCGCCGCCTTTGAGTTCCTGCGGCAGGGCCTCGACTACACGGTCCAGCGAATGCACGGACCGATGAACCCGGCCCTCGCGCGGCTTCTTCAGTTTTTTCAGGAGCGTGGGATTGACCCGCTGGATCTGCCGGAGCTCATTGAATCGGACCAGTTGCCCGATCCCGTCGAGCAGCTGGTCGAGCAGATGGGTGGCGCGCTCGACCTGATGGACCGAATGAACCGCCATGTCAGCGGTTCCGATCTCTGCTTCGGACTGCGTGACTACGCCCTCTCGCGCTGGGGACTCCTGGCGCCGGCGGTGCTCAACTCGTGGGGCATTCGCGAGACGAAGGACTTCGGCCGGATCGTCTTCGCTCTGGTTGACAACGGCGTCCTGCAGAAGCAGCCCGAGGATCGCATCGAGGACTTCGACGCGGTCTATTCCTTTGACAGAGCGTTTGACGACGCCTACAAGATCTCGCTGGCCGACAACAAGAAAGCCGCCCAGGCCGACAGCGAACCCTGCGACGACTGAACCCGACGCCGCGACACTGGAATTCGAACGGACTCGACATGCCGACACAAGCAACCCGAAACGATGATCACGCCTGGGAGAAAGAGCACGCGCCAAAGATCGGTCGATCGCGCGTCATGCTGAGCGTCGGCGTCTGGGTGGCCTGGATCGCCTTCCTCGTCTGGGTCGGTTTCGATCGCTGGTTCGGAACACTCCAATAACCTCATCCACTGGACGGACTATGACGCTCGCCGGCACGGACGCCGCCCGCCCCATCAACGATTCAGACGCCCTGCTGCGCGCGAATCTCGACGCGCTGCGCGCCACGCTTCCGCAATCGGCCAGGGTCGTCGTCGAATCCGCAGCGCCCTCATCTCTGATACCGACGATGGGTCGCGACGGCGCCGACACCTTCAGCTGGACGGACCAGGACGGCCGTACCCGCTGGCTCGGCGAAACGACAATGCCGTCGATCAGTGAAGACGCGCTGGCGGAACAGTTCGAGCCCGGCGCCGGCAACGCAATTCTGCTGGGAATGGGGCACGGCGTGGCAATTCGCGCCATCAGCAAAAGGCTGCGGGCCCACCAGGCGATTTTCGTCGTCGAACCCGAGGCCTGGCGCGTTGCGGCGGCGTTGCGACTGCACGATCTGTCGCGGCTGATTCGTCGCGGACGCCTTCTGCTGTTTGTGGGTCCCGACGCCTGGGATCGACTGGTTCATCACCTCGTCGATCGCCCGGGGTTTCTGCCGCCGGAACGGGCGCTGGCGTGGCCGTGGTTCTCACGGACCGACGTTCGCGCGCTGTCGGAGCGCATCTCGTCGATGCTCTCGGAGGTGGGCGAGCGACGGAACGAAAACGCTGCGGATCCGGGCGCGACGCAGGACGCGTACGCGCATCGAATCCTCATCGCGTCGAACAGCGCGGACGAGCGAACGCATCGCTGGGCCCGCGCGCTGGAGGCCGGCGCCCGTGGACCGAATACGGCCGTGTTCTGCTGCGTCCCCGATGATCCGACCCTGATGGCGCCGGCGACGATCGAGCGACGCATCCGCCAGCTCAGTCCGACATTCACGCTTTTGATCGACTGCGCCGCGTCGCAGCTGGCGTTCGGCGTCGGAGACGCGCCGCAGTCCATCGTGCTTACGCACACTGACACGCCGACGGATGAACTGCTGCGCAGGATTCCGAAGTCGGCGCGTGTCTGCGTCCGCACGCAGTCACAATACGACGCCGCCATTGCCGCCGGCGTCACGACAGATCGACTTCGCACGCAGCTTCCCGGGGCGCCGGTTCCGTCAGCGCCAGCGGCGTCGCATGGCGCCCCCCGAATCATCGCCATGTGCGACTGGCGGGGAATCGACGCGGAGGATGTGGGTCTTCACCTCGCCTCCCATCAGCGACTCTGGCGCCACGCCAGAGAGTGGATCGCGCGTCACGCTGACACATATGAAGACAACCTCGCGGCCGACGCGCTTGCCCAGGCCGAGTCGGCGCTGAACATACGCCTCCAGAGCGACGATGTCCGCGCCGGCCTGACCTCGCGGATCGCCGGATCGCTCGGCGGCCGTGTTGTCGCCGAGTCGCTGCTGAACCGCATGGCGGAGGCGGGAATCGAATTTGAACTGCGGGGCGCCGGCTGGGAAGACCATCCCACGCTCGCCGCCTACGCGGTCCGACCCGAAGACGTCGAGAGCGACACGCGCCCGGGCGCGATGGTTTGCCTCGGCGCGTCGCCGCACGCCGATGATCGCGCCTTGGCGTGGCTGGCCGCCGGAAGACCACTGATCGTCCGGCGCCCGCCGAACTGGGCGGACTCAGAATGGCGGCGCTTGGTGGATTGCGAGCGGCATCTTCAGACATTCCAGAGCGCGGACGAACTGATCGCGCTGGCCAGGGCGTTTCATCGTCATCCGGAGAACGCTGCAGAGATGGCCGGGCGGGCCGCCGAGCATCTGCGGACCACACACACGTGGCGCCTGCGATTTGAGGATCTGCTGTCGTTTTGTGGCGTCGATCGGATGACGCCGGAGAGTTGACCATGACAAATGCTCGCAGGGCCGCGCATCGCTGGGCGTGGATTGGGCTCGCCATGTCGGCAACGGGTGGGATCTCGTATTTCCTGCTCATCGGCGTTCCCTGGATTCGCTCCGAGGCGCTGCCCAATACGATCCTGGCCGTCGCCGGTCTGACCTTCAGCCTGATCGCGATCGTGCGCAAACGCACCTGGATCACGCTCGGGGCCGGGACACTCAGCGCACTGCTCAGCGTCGGCTTTCTCAGCTCTGTCTTCGTGCTGATGCGGCTTCCGGCGGACCAGCACGTTGTGGCCGTCGGCCGTGACGCTCCCGACTTCGCGCTGCCGAATCAACTCGGCCGGACGATTCAACTGTCCTCCTACAAGGGAAAGGGGCCCGTGCTGCTTGTCTTTTACCGCGGGCACTGGTGACCGTTCTGCGTGGCGGAGCTCCGAGGTCTCGGAGACGTACAGCGGGCGCTCGAATCGGCGGGCGGCACAATCATCGCGATCGCGGCGGACGAACTGAAAGACACGAAGCGGGTTCACGAGAAAAACAAGTTGCCGTTTGACGTCCTGTGCGACGTGCGGCTGACGGCCATCGCCGCCTACGGTCTCAAACATCACGAGCCATTTCACGACATGGACGTCTCGCTGCCTGCGAACATCCTCATCGACAGAAACGGCCGCATTGTCTGGATGCATGTCGCCCGGCGCGTGCAGGACCGGATGGATCCGAACGATGTGCTTCGACGTGTGAATGACCTGTTGCGATAAGTCGGGGCCGGCAGGACGGCGTCGCAGCGGCGGTCTTGCCTGATCAGACCTGAATCTCCACGAGGTCCGGCGCCGGAGTTGTCACGACAATTGTCGCCCGTTCAAGAAAATGCGCCGCGGCCTCGCGGATCTCGTCGTCGGTCGTCGCCTCAACCTCATCGAGATAACGCCGCCAGTCATCGGCGCCAAGGGCCAGGGCTTCGTCCACGGCGAGTCGCGTGGCGACTTCCGCCGCCGACTGCAGATTGTCCAGTTCCCCCGTGCGAATCATGGACTTGGCGCGATGCGCTTCATCGGTATCGAATTCGCCCGCGCGAATCGCATCAATCTGGGTCCGCATCGCGCGATAGACATCGTTCACGCCCTCCGGCTCGCAGCCACTCGAGTAGGCGAGATACCCCGGCAGCAGGCCGGAGAAGCCAATACCGGCCACCTCGTAGGCGAGATCGTTTTCTCCGCCACGCAGGGCCTGATAGAGCCGCCCGCTGGCGAGACTGTAGCCAGCCAGCATCGTGTCGAAGATCGATACGGCGGCCCGGCGAGATCGATCCGCGTAGCTCAGACCGGGGAACCCGATGAACACGCCGGCCACTTCGCGATCTTCCGAAGACGTCTTCAGGAACAGCTGGTCGCCGGATGACGCATGGCCCGACGCCGCGGGATCCGGACGCCATCGCTCCCCCGGCGCATTCCAGTCCTCCAGGTCGCGTCGAACCCGATCCAGCATCGCGTCCGAGATTCCGCCGGCGATGGCGAGCGTCGCGTTGGCGGGTCGAACAAACGCGTTGAACGTCTCACGAATAGCGCCCGCGTCGATCGCTTCGACCGACGCCTGGGTACCGATGCGGTTCATTCGATAGGGACTCGTTGCGAACATCTTTTCGCGAGCGAATCTGACGAGTTCCGTGTGCCAGCTCTCGTCGAGCCGCGCGATGGCGTCGAGAATCGAGGGGCGCACCTTGGCCCACTCTTCTTCCGCCAGCGAGGGACGTCGCAGCGTATCCAGATAGAGCGGCCAGAGGGCGTCGAAATCCTCCGCCAGGGCGATGAAGCTCAGACCGAACTGATTCAGTCCGCTCGTCGCCTGAATCGATGCGCCGCAATCGGCGAAAGCCGTCGCGATCGCATCGGCCGAATACGCCTGCGAACCGCGCGTCCATACGCCGCCGAGCGCGTTGAACCGGCCATTGGTTCGCTCATCTTCCGCGACAACGCCGCCCACAAAGTTGGCGCTGATGGCGACGAACCCGCTGTCGCGCATTGGCTTTGCGAGGATGGTCAGGCCACTGGACGACGTCTCGCGCTGAAGCGCCGAGTCGGCATGGCGAGCGCGAACCGCGCCGCTGTCGCCGGCCTCGCTGCGCGGGACGATGCGTCCCGAGACAAACGGCCGATCGATCAGGTAGCGCCGAGCGGCGTCGGCCACGTCCTCGAGCGTTACCGCGCGAAGCCGATCGAGATATGCGTCGCTGTAGGCGATGTCACCTGTGGCGAGATAGTCCTCGCCGACCTGCGTCGCGTAGCCTTCCGCCGTTTCGCGATGGTAGAGGATCGTCGTCAGGTTCTGGCGGATGGCGCGACGCAGTTCGTCGTGCGTGACGGGCCGCGTCGCGATGGCGGCGATCTCCTCGAGAATGGCGGCTTCAGCGGCTTCGATACTGTCCGCATCGCACTGCATGGAAATCTGGAGGCCACCTGGGGCGTACCAGGCGCTGTCGTGCGTTCCCCCGATGTCGAAGACGATCTGTTCATCCCATCGAAGTCGTTTCACCAGCCGCGCCGACTCACCGTCCAGGAGAATGGACGCCAGCAGGTCAAGCGGCGCATCCGACGGATGCCGTTCCCGCACTGTCGGAAAGACGAGGGTCATGGAGGCCGACTCGACATCCATTTGTCGCGTCACGCGGCGCGGCGCCACGATCGGCTGCGGGTCCGGCAGCGCGCCATCGACGCGCAGGCCCCGCGGAAGCGTCTCAAATATCGCCGCGACGCCATCGGTCATGGCGTCGAGTTCGATCTCCCCCGCGATCACGACCACGATGTTCTCACCGCAGTGGACGCGATGGTTGTGCGCAACTAAGTCTTCGTAGGTCAGCGACAACAGTCGATCACGATAGCCGATCACGGGCGCGGCGTGGGGATGGCCATCGTAGAGCAGTTCCTGAACGAGTTCCTCCAGCTGCGTCTCGGGATCGTCACGATCCCGCTCCAGTTCACGCTGAACGACACCCAGCTCGCGCTGAAAGACGGCGCGGGAAAGGCGCGGGGCGACGACATACTGGGCGAGCATGTCCAGGGCGTCGCGCGTTCGATCGGCGGAGACATTGGCGTGATAGCAGATGTGATCGGTCGTCGTGTAGGCGTTGACCAGCCCCCCCAGATCGTCCGCGAGACGCAGCATCGCCTCTTCGGTATGGGGCCCGGCGCCGTCGCAGGTGATCAGGTGCTCGAAAAGATGGCTGACACCCGCTCCACCATGCGCCCCTTCCATGACGCTGCCGCCGCGGACGTAGATGCGCACGGCCGCCGTCGGGGCCGCGCCGTGTCGCGCGAGTATCGCGGTCAACCCGTTGGCGTAACGGACGACGCGGCGATCCGCTTCATCCACGATTCGATAGGCCTGCGTCAGCATTCGGCGTCCAGGTTGCGTCAGGCGGAGGCGTCTTCGCCGAAGTGGCGGACGCGGAGAAGCGTGTTGATGCGCGCGAGAAGATCGACGCGATTGACGGGCTTCGTCAGGAAGTCGTTGGCGCCGACGTCCATGCCAAGTTCCACGTCGGCCATTTCATGCAGCGCCGTCACGAGAATCACGGGGATATCCCGCGTCGCCTCTTCACGACGAAGCGCCTTGCAGACTTCGTATCCGCTCATGTGCGGCATCATGATGTCGAGCAGAATGAGATCCGGGCTTTGTTCCCCAACCAGTCGAAGACACTCTTCGCCGCTGGTGGCGCGAATCGTCGTGATGTTGGCCGCATCCTCCAGGTAGGCCTCGAGGAGTTCGAGATTCTGATGGTTGTCGTCAACGATCAGAATTCGGCTCTGCGGAATCGTGTCGTCAGTCGCCGCCACGGGCGCCTCCTTCCATGGTAATCGCGATCAGTTCGTCGCGGAGTCTCGCCATCTCTCCCGTCGCCCCCTCGTCCTCGAGAAGCCGCCGCAGGTCTTCGGGGCGATCCAGATCGGGCAGGCGCCGCATATCACGATACGTCAGCCCCGCCGCCGCGATTCGCTCCAGCGTCTGCGCATGGACACGATCCGTGCCCCAGTCCACGCGTGTGAAAAGGCCGGGCGTGAACTCCCGCGTTGCGAGGAGATAGTACCCGCCGTCGAGCGCCGGGCCAATCACGACATCCCGGTCCTCGAGCCCTTCGATGGCCAGGGAGACATCGCCATGCGCCATCTGAAGACAATCGCATCCGACGAGAACGAGACGCCGACAGCCGCCGTCAAACGCCTCGCGCGACAGTCGGGCGAGGCGTTCGCCCAGATCGCCCGCGCCCTGCGGGGCGATGCGCGCCGCCCCTCCGGCGAAGGCGGAAAAATCCGCGTCGTCGGGTGAAATGGCAAGCCATACATCGGCGTTCGCAACGCGAGTGACGACGCCCATCGTGTGACCAATACAGGCCGCGTGGATTCCGGCGGCCTGCTGGGCGCTGACCTCGCCGATCAGCCGCGTCTTGACGCGACCCGGCGTTGGATATTTGGCGAATACGACAATCAGGGAATCCGAACGCCTGCGACCTGTCGCCGCGCCCATCGCCTAAGCGTCCAGCGCCGTCAGCGCCGCCCCGATGAAACCTGCGCGGTTCCCCAGTGTCGCCAGCCGCAGGTCGGGCCGCCGGCCCAGTCGATGCGACATGATTTCGGCGCACTGGTGTTTGATGTTGTCCAGCAGAAAGTCGCCCGCGGCGCTCATGCCGCCCCCCAGGACGATGCTCTGCGGGTTCAGACCGTGCTGAAGGTTGATCGCGGCGATTGCAAGGTACTTGCAGGTTGCGTCCCACGCGGCGCGGGCGACTTCGTCCCCGGCCTTCGCGGCGTCAACGACGTCGGCCGCGCCAATCGGCTGCCCCGCGCGAACGCGCTCGGCAAGCGTCGAGGCCGCGCCGGCCTCGATCGACTCGACCACAGTCCTCGCCGTTGCGCTGGCGGACGCGTAGACCTCGAGACAGCCCGCCTGGCCGCAGGCGCAACGCCGGCCACCTGGATGCACGATCGAATGACCCAGCTCCCCGGCTGTTCCGTCTGCGCCCCGCCACAACGCGCCGTTGAGCACGATGCCGCCACCCACGCCGGTCCCCAGCGTGAGCATCACCATCGAGGCCTCACCATTCCCCGCCCCGAGCCTCGCTTCGGCAAGGGCGGCGTTGTTGGCGTCATTCTCCATCAGGACACGAACGCCGGTCTTCTCGGCGATTCGTTTGGCGACCTGCACATTCTCCCAGCCCGGCAGGTTTGCGCAGTTGATGACCCGACCGTCGGAATAATCGACGAGGCCGGGCAGGCCTACGCCCAGCCCGACAATTCGAGACTCGTCGATCTCGAGAACATCGACGATGGATTTCACCATGATGGCGATCTGATCGACAATGGGCTGCACGCCGCTGTCCACGCACGTCGCCGTGTCGCGTTGCGCGAGAATGCGACCGGAGGCGTCAAGTGCGCCGCCTTTGATCGCCGTTCCACCCACATCAATCCCAATAGCTATTCGTTCGTGTGTCGCATGCACTGGATTGCGCCTACCTCGCGTCAACCGCCGGCCTGACGCCTGCGGTGTTCTCCAAGGGAAGTCTGTAGAATCGAATCGTATTCGTGCGCACACACGACGCGAACGCTTCGATCTCCTCGCCGCGAACCTCAGCGATCCGTCGCGCTGTATGGGCGACGTAGGCGGGCTCGTTGGGCCGCTTGCTGCGGACCGGCTCGGGCGACAGATACGGGGAATCTGTTTCGACCATGATCCGATCGGACGGTATTCGCCGGGCGACTTCACGAAGTTCATCGGACTTCCTGAAAGTGACCACGCCGGTCAGCGAAATCCAATACCCCGCCTCGATGATCTCCATCGCCTCGTCAATCGTACCGGTAAAACAATGGAAGACGACAGCCGTCGCCGGCGCCGCATTTCGGAGAATCGCCATCGTGTCATCGTGAGCTTCTCGCGAGTGTATCACGATCGACTTGCCCACCTCCGCGGCGATTTCGAGCTGTTTTTCAAACACGCGCTTCTGATCGACCCGATCCGAAAAATCGTAGTGATAGTCGAGCCCCATCTCGCCGACGGCGAAGACATCAACGCGTGAGACAATCTCGAGCAGCCGGTCGGCCCATTCCGGCGATACCCTGCCGGATTCATGCGGATGAACGCCCGCGACGGCGTGGATGTTGGCGTATCGCTCGCTGAGCGCCAGCGTTTGCGCCGCGTTGTCAATGTCCGTCGCGATGCAGACACAGTCCGTGACACCGGCCTCCGCCGCGCGAGCCAGTACATCATCGATGCGATCGGCGAGACCGTCGTAGGTGAGATGGCAGTGTGAATCAATCCAACTCATCGAAGAAGGTAGCCTAGTTGAAACCGCCGTCCGTGGCGAGGCGTCCGGCCGCCGCAATCGTCCACGTTTCCGAGGGCCGGGCGAATGCATCGCCAAACAACCCGATCGCGATCAGAAGGTGAACCCGTCGGGGATGAACGCCTCCTCGATCAGGCGAACGTCGAGAACGTCGCGATCCCGCATGAGGACGGCGACAACATCGAAGCGATAGGCCCGATCGGGGCGATGATTGGCCGCCAGCCAGAATTTCGCAACGCGTTCCAGCTGCCGCCTTTTTGCATGATCCACATTCTGCTCGGGGTCGGCGTCGAGATCATGCGTCCGCGTCTTGACCTCGACAAAGACGATGGCCTCGCCATCGTCCGCCACGAGATCGAGTTCACCCGCGGCGCATTTGAAATTGGCCGCCAGGATCCGCCAGCCCCGACGCTTCAGAAATCGGCGGGCGGCTCGCTCACCCAGGGCCCCGGATTCGCGTCGAAACGGCCACATCATCCCGCTCCCGAAAAAAAGGCGGCGCCGACGGTAATCCGTCCGCGCCGCCATATCATGCGGTGATTCTTCGCGCAGTTCCAATCCCAGCCGCCGGCCCGATCGGGCGGGCTTCGGGGCGACTAGACCGCGGCCGGTTCGGGCTCGGCCTTGTGGGACTCGGCCGCCGGCGCCACACCGGACACCTGGGCGTCGCCCTTTTTCTTGAAGACGCGTCGTTCGCGGAGTCGTCGCGACTTGCCGACGCGATCGCGCAGGTAGTAGAGCTTGGCCCGGCGGGTCTTGCCGTGTCGCTGCACCTCAATGCTCGCGATGCGCGGGGAGTGCAGCGGGAAGATTCGCTCGACACCTTCGTTGTTCACGATGCGCCGGACGGTAAAGCTCTCCGTCATGCCGCCGCCTTTGCGACCGATGACGACGCCGATGAACGGCTGAATGCGCTCCTTGTTTCCTTCGACGATCTTCACGCCGACGGAGACGGTATCGCCGACTTCGAAGTCGGGCACATCCTTTTTCATGTTCGAGGCTTCTACTGCGGCGATGTACTTGTTCTTCATCGTTCTTCTCCGCGGCTCACGATCGCAATCGTCAGTGATCGCCGCTCTCCGAATCGCTTCCGGTCAATAAGTCCGGGCGCCGTTCCTTGGTTCGCTCCAGGGCTTGTTGCTTTCGCCAGTCATCTATGCGGCCGTGATCGCCGCTCATCAGTACCTCCGGGACCTCCATCTCGCGAAAGACGCGAGGCCGCGTGTACTGCGGATACTCCAAACATCTCTGGGATTCCCCGGCGCTGATGGAGAATGAATCCTCCGCCGCCGATCCCTCATCTCCCAGCGAGCCCGGCAGCAGCCGGACCACGCTGTCAACGAGCACCATTGCCGCCGCTTCTCCTCCGGAAAGCACGTAGTCGCCGATCGAAATCTCCATCGGCTTCAGTCCGAGTCGAATGCGCTCGTCAAATCCCTCGTAATGCCCGGCGATAATGAGGAGTCGCTGCCGACTCGCTAACTCACTCGCCAGTTCCTGATCCAGGCGCCGCCCCTGGGGCGTCAGCAGGATTCGTGTCGCCGGCCGCGGATCCTGCGATTCGATCGCTTCCACCGCGTCAAAAACGGGCCCGCACATCAACACCATGCCCGGGCCGCCGCCGAAAGGTCGGTCATCCACCGTTCGGTGTTTGTCCGACGAAAACGCTCGCAGATTCACGCAGGCGATCTCTACCGTTCCCGACGCCTGCGACCGGCCAAGGATGCTCGCCCTGAAATAAGGCTCGCACACTTCCGGGAACAATGTCACGACATCAATTCGCATGGGCCGTGACAAGTGATCTGTCGCCGAATCAGCTCGCCGCCTTCGACGTCGCGTCCTGCGGTCGGCCGATGCCGTTTCGCTTGAGAATCGAAGCGACGGTATCCGAGACCTTCGCGCCGGCGCCGAGCCAGTATTCAATTCGCTCTCGGTTGAGCACTTCACGCTTAGACGTGTCCTGCTCAAACGGGTCCACGTGCCCGACTTCCTCGATGAAGCGTCCCGTCGGCGCATATCGTTCATCCGCCACGCGCACGCGGAAGAAAGCCCGATGTCGCCGACCCAATCGTACTAGTCGCAACGAAACTGCCATAACAACCCTGGATGCCAAATCACTGTCTGGTAAACCATTACACCACGTTACACCGCCCCGTCCGCCAGGTGCGCAGACTGCGGCGCAGAATCCCAGAGTATACCCGATTCAACAGGACCGGCAAGGCCATTTTACACCCCCCGCCCTCGCCCGATCGCCATCCCTTCCCGGCCGACGACGGGGGCGCCCTTTTTTCGGCGAGCCGCGTGTTTCCGGTCCTGGAACCCGCAATCCGGCAGGGTCGGCGCGGAATGGGGACTCTGACGCTATATTGGAAACGCCGGGCCCTTGGAAATCCGCCCGCAGGGGAGACGAACGCTTGAGCACGACGCAAAGCCAGATGGACGTTGAACAGGCCGTACGACAGCGCTACTCAGACGGCGCCAGAGAGGCCGAACCGGGGCTCTGCTGCCCGTCGTCCACCTACAACAAGAAGTACCTCGCCGCCATCCCGGCGGAAGTCATCGAAAAGGACTACGGCTGCGGGGATCCCACAGCATGGGCCGAGCCCGGCATGACAGTCCTCGACCTGGGCAGCGGGGCCGGAAAGGCCTGCTACATCATTTCACAGCGTGTCGGCCCCGACGGGCGGGTTATCGGCATCGACATGAATGATGACATGCTCGACCTCGCCCGGAAGCACCAGAAGACGGTCGCCGACAATGTGGGCTGGGCCAATGTGAGTTTCCGCAAGGCCAAGATCCAGGACCTCCGCCTCGACCTCGACAAGACAGGCGCCTGGCTCCAGCGACATCCGATCAAGTCGCCGGAGGACCTCTCAAAATTCGAGGCTTTCTGCGCCGATCTGTCGGCCAGTGAGCCCGTCGTCCCGGACAATTCGGTCGACCTGATCGTCTCGAACTGCGTCCTCAACCTGGTCCGCCCCGAAGACAAGGCGCAGCTCTTCCGCGAGATGTTCCGGGTTCTTCGCAAAGGCGGGCGCGCCGTGATCAGTGACGTCGTGTGCGACGAAGACGTCCCCGAACACATGACTCGGGACGAAAACCTGTGGAGCGGCTGCCTCAGCGGCGCCTATCGGGAAGATCTCTTTCTCAGGGCGTTCGAAGACGCCGGGTTCCACGGCGTCGAGGTCCTGAAGTATGACCACAACGCATGGCAGACGGTCGAGGGCATTGAGTTTCGCTCCATGACTGTCCGTGCGTTCAAGGGCAAACAGGGCCCCTGCTTCGAACATCGCCAGGCCGTCATGTACAAGGGCCCCTTTTCGTCCGTCATGGACGACGACAACCATCGCTACCCGCGAGGTGTCCGCATCGCCGTCTGTAAGAAGACGTTCGATCTGCTCCAGACAGGTCCCTACGCGGAGCAGTTCGTCTTCATCGAACCGCGCGAGGCGATCGACGAAGCGATCGCCCAGCCGTTCGACTGCAGGCGAACGGCCATTCGCTCGGCGCGCGAAACGAAGGGCGCGGCGTACGACGCCACGATCGAATCCAGCGGAGACTGCTGCGGCCCGGAGGGTTGCTGCTAGCCCGACGGCGGTCGTGTTGTGGCGCCATCACTCCGATCTTGGGTACCAACAATAAGACAGGACGGTGAGCTGGCTCACCGTCCTGTTTCGCTTTTTTATCAGTCGCCTGTGCCAGGCTCATGTCGCCCCGGCGACATCGATGTCACGACGGCGGGGCTCCCCATCGAGTTCGCCCCAGGCTATTGCGTCAGGGCGTCAACAAACAACTGAAGGTCGCTTCCGTTGCGAAGGCCATCGTTGTTCATGTCCGCGTTCGCCTGGGCAATCCCCGGATGCGCCGGCGGCCTGCCCAGCATCACGTCCACAAAGTGCGTGATGTCCGCGAGCTCGACGGCGCCGTTCTGATCCATGTCGCCCGGCGTCGTCGCGTTCGCGGGATACCCGTACGCCTCGAATTCTCGCAGCGCACAGCCATCACTCGTCGCATTCGTGTGCGCGAAGAGCCGAATGAACTCGGCCGTCGTGACGAGGTCAATCGTCTCGGTTCCACCCGCGCCACCTGTCGTCGAATAGACGTTCGTCCAGACCATCCCGTCGTCCGAGACGTCGATGTCGTATGACTCGGCGTAGGCGCCGGCCCACTTCAGGACCACCTGGCTGATGTCGTAGCGACCCTCAAGATCCACTTCGAGCCACTGGGGTTCGCCAGCGGCGCTCGCCCAGATCGACTGGTCATCACCGTCAACGGCATCGTCACCGCTCGGCGCAGGACCATCGGTCGTGAGTGACACGTCATCAAACGAGATCTCGGCCGTCGAGCCGGCGAAGGCGCCGCCGGCAAGTCGCAGCAGGATCAGGGCCCGATCGGCGCCCGGCGGCGCGACGAGATCGGTGAACCCGAAGGGCGCATAGCTTTCGGTAAGACCGCCGCCGATTTCGAGGAAGCCCGTGGTTCCAACGACGCCGCTGGTACTGCTCAGCCACTGCAGGTTGATCTGCGCGACGACGCCCGGTCCGAGCGCGCCGATGCGCCGGGCCTGCGCCGTGAGGCTGTAGGTTTCACCACTGACGACAGAGCCCGCCGGCGTTTCCTGCTGGCTCATCGCGACTGGCCCGCCATCCCCGGCGCCGGCGACAAACAACGAAAGGCGCCAGTCGCCACTGTTCGGTGTATCCATGTCGCGCATGGCTGTCGCAATCGAACTGCCCGCAGGGAACGCAAGGAGCTGCCAGTTTTCAGCGTCGCTGATACCGACGCCGGCCTCGAACCCGCCATTGCGGACCAGATCTCCGCTGCCCGTCGAGGAGACGGTCGTCGATTTGTTCAGGGCAATGTTCTGGGGCGGATTGGTTACCACGACCGTCATCTGGTCGCTGCCCGTGTTCATATCATTGTCCGTCACGGTCAGTTCGAAGACATAGGCGCCGACAAACAGATTGCCCGCCGTGGCCGTGGCCGAATTGGCGTTCGTCAGATCCGCCGTCGTCGGTCCGCTCACCTGCGTCCAGAGATAAGACGCGATCACACCGTCGGCGTCGGAACCCGAGCCCGCAAGCGTCACGCTGTTCTGCGTGGGCAGCTCAATCGCCTGATCCGGTCCGGCGTTCGCCTTCGGCTCCGGCGTTGCGACCGTCACGAAGACGTCATCAATCCCGACGAGCGATTCGTCGTCCGTCACTGTCAGCCGGAACTTGTAAACACCCTCGACGAGATTGGAGGCCGTCAGGATCAGCGTGTCCTCACCGCTCAGTCCCGCCGTCGAAGGTCCACTGATCTGCTGCCACGAGACGCTCGTGATCACGCCGTCATCCTGGCTGTTGGAGCCGTCAATCACGACGCTGCTGGTCGGCAGGATCACGACGAGGTCCGCGCCGGCGTCGGCCACGGGATTGCCGGCGTTGGGCGATACGGCGGTCCCGCCGTTGAGCAGGCAGACGTCGTCGAATTCGATATTCGTGATCGGTCCATCCACGCCAAGCAGCTGGAAGAGGATACTGACTTCCGTCAGATCGACCGAGTCGAGGAACTGCGTCATCGGAATCTCGACGACATGCCACGCGCCGTCGCGTACGAAGCCATAGGGATCGGCGCCGTTATTGAAGTTGATCCACTTCTGCCCGATATCGTCCACGTTGCCGCTGCGCATGCCGACGCGGAAGGCCGCCGTCGATGTGGTCTTCATCGCGAAGTGCAGTTTGCTTTCCGGGTAGCGGAAGGCGGAGAGGTTGTACTTGATGGTCGGTGTGAAAGCGGCGCCGAACCACGTGAGCCCCGGCGCGGACTGGTACGACAGGCTCGACGATCCTTCGTACGGATCCTGCGTCCCTTCAACGAGCGTGTGCTCCCAGACGTAAACTTCGCCATCGACGCCGAGCTGATACTCACCCGCCGTCTTGTGCGCCGGATCCTCAGTCAGGATTCCGAAGTTCCCGTTCTCCGGCGTGGGCCGGGCCACGCTGGGTGTCCAGTACATGTTGTCGATCGAGAATTCAAACGGCGCCCCGGAGGGATCGGCCGCGATCATGAAAATCTGCGAAACAGTATTGAAATCGCAGTTGAGGAAGGCGTTCAGCGGAATCACGACCTCGTGCCAGGCGCCATCGCGAACGAGACCGTAGCTTCGCTCGTCGTTGAACGGTACCCAGCTTTCGCCCGACGTCGAACTCTTGATTCCCACCTTGAACGGCGCGGTCGATGTCGTCTTCATCTGGAAGCGCATGTGGCCGTCGTTGTAGTTCTTCATGTTTCGATCGAACTGGCTGGACAGCACGCCCATGCCCCACCAGGCGCCCGGCGCCGCCGTGAAGTGCCAGCCTTCGGCGCCTTCGAACGGGTCGGCCGCCAGTTCCGTCAGGTTGTTCCAGATATAGAGATCCGCGTCGACCGTATAGGCCAGACTGTTGTTCACGGGCGTCGTTTCCGTGAAGACGCCGAAGTCCCCCGTCTCCTGATTATCATCGCCATAGTGCAGTTCGGTGTCACCGTTGTCGTACAGGCGGATGTAGTCGATGTACATGCGACCCGGGAACTGCGCCGTGATCGCATTCGGATCCGTGATCTCAATGAAATTCCAGCCGCCGACGGCGACGTTGGTCAGCAGGAACATCGGCTCGTGGAACTCCTCGACATCGTTGTTCACGGGATCACTGATATCGAGTGAATAGTAGGGAATGTTGTCGACAGACATCTGGATCAGCGTCGGCGTCCATTCCAGCCTGAACAGGTGATAGTCCAGGTGCATCGGCGACGGCATGTCGATGAACTCCGTCGTGTAGGTATGGTCGTCGGCGAGTTCCCAGTGGGCCGCGGACGAGACACGCCGATTTACAACGCCCGCCTGGTAGCCGTCGAGTCGCCCGAACTCCAGGATGTCGACTTCGCCGCACGCGGGCCAGTTGAGGGCGCCGAAGGAGTTGCCCATGATCCACAGGGCGGGCCACATGCCATAGTCGACGTCGGGAAGTTTGACGCGCGCTTCGATCGTTCCGTACTTGAAGGAGAATCGTCCGTTCGTGACGAGTCGCGACGACGTGAAGGCCTTGCCGCCGAGGTAATTCTCTCGGAGCGCTTCGATGATCAGGCTGCCGTCTTCGATGCGCGCGTTTTCCGGGCGGGCCGTGTAGTACTGAAGTTCACCGTTCCCGAATCCGCTCCCGCCGGTGTTGAACGTCCATGTGGATGAGTCGATGGCGGGCCCATCAAACTCCTCTGACCAGACAAGCGTCTGCGCGGAGGCGCTGGTCGCGGCCCAGACCGCCAGAATCGTGGCGGCCAACGTCAGTTTCATTCCGTGTTTCATCTAATGACCTTCCAATCCCTGAGGCGTATGGCGGCTCGCCATCGTGACTGTTCCTGAAACAGTTGCAGTCGTCACAAGTATCGATCGTAGATACGGGCGATCCGCGAGTCAACGAATTGTGCGCGTGTTTGACGCAATCATCGCCCCGCGATTCATCGATCGCATTCAAAAGAAGCGCCCGGGATACTCTCGGTCGTTCGCGCATACAATCGCGTGAGGGCACACGGGGAAATCCGGAGCGCGTTCCCATGGATCATCCTGAGAAATATTCGCGCGATGATCTGAATCGCCCGGCCAGACGTGTCATGCCCGCATTGGCGCGGTCACTGGTCGCGCTCCTCCTGGCCATGACATTCCACTCCGTCTACGCCGGCTGGCACTGGCGCGTGACGCTTCGCTCGGGCAAGGGGCTCAGCACACTCTCGCCAACGAGTAGCGTCTGGACCCGGGAGTCGTGTCGAACGATCGTCGCCTCGCGCGGACAGGAGTGGATTCGACGAAACACCGGGGCGTCTCCAACCCTGGCGCCGCTCTGGCAATCGGATCTCGTGCACACGATTCCGACGATTCTTCCGGCGGCCCTTGTCGCGGTCATCACGTTCGCATGGTTGTCACGGCGATATGGCGGCATCGAATCGGAGGATCCCTTCTGCCGATGCCGCAAATGTCGACATATCCTGATGGGATTACAGGCGCCCCGTTGCCCTGAATGCGGCGAGACGATCTGATGCGACACCGGCCCTCGAATCTTCAGTGTATCCTGCTGAGCGTCGTTGGAACGCTGCTGCTCTGCTGGCCGTTTTCAGGCTACTACTGGACGCTCTGGAACGACGCCCCGGCCACGCCGCAATCCGGCGGTCATCCGACGTTCATCAGTGGCACGAGCTCGGAATTCAGCGGCGCGGCGCTGGGCGCGATGGGACTCGAAGATTCGGCCGTGTATCTGGACGCGTTCATCGGGGCCGCGATCGCGATCCTCCTGTACGCCGCGATTCACCGGCTGTCGGGCGCCGCTGACGTCCTAGAGACGCGTTGCCGCAAGTGCCGCGAAATTCTGAGAGGACTCGACACGCCGCGCTGCCCCGCCTGTGGTGAAGCGATTTGAAGTTCCGACTCGCGTCGCGCTTCAAGGTTACACCGCGACATCACGAGCGTTCGCCCAAACGACGAAATCGCGACGTCTGAAGACCTTCTCTCACGCCCCCTTATCTCTGTCTTACTACCGGATTGACGCGTCCCGGAACGACGACATCTGCTGCGCGGATGGCGCCCCCGAGCGTCACTCGATAGACTGCGGCGCTGAACGGGTTCCAATCGGGACCTGGCCGGGAGAACACGATAATGTCGACCAACTGGTACCTTTACTCGTTCGATGAAAGTCTCTGGAATTCGATTTTCGGGAGTGGCGCGCCTGAACACGTCAAAGCGCTGTCCGCATTCCTGACGGACGAGCAGAACTTCGATTTTGAGGATCCTGAGGTCGCCGAAGAGGTCGCCCGCAAACTCATCAGCCACGGATTCAACGCCGAACAGTTTGACGACGAGGAAGTCGAGATTGTTGAGTGCGTTCCGAGCGCTGTCGTGCACAGTGGCGACACGCTTTCTGTCGACGCAAAGGCTGAATCTCCCGAAGGAACCACGTGGCAAATGCTCCAGGAGTTGATGCGCAGAGCGGAGGGGCGTGTCGAATCGAAGATGATTCGGCTTCTCAGCAACGGTCGCTCGCTGCTCGGCCCGGACTACGAAGACGCGGAGTACGTCATTCTCTCCCCCGACGAGGTTCGCTCGCTGCGCGCGGAACTTGAGCAGATTGTCGGGCTCGACGCGGAATGGAGCCATCCCGATTTTGCGCCGTACATTCAGAATGAACTTGTGGCGCCGATTCAATCGATCGCGGCGACTGGTCGCGCCCTGGCTGTCATGATCGGTTAGGGAAGATGAGCGAATTCAATCAAACGCTCGCCAATCGTCTTCGTCTGAGATGACGTCCAGCCCGCCGTATTCCGCCGACAGGATCTCAATCAGTTCGTCGCCGATCGTTCGAGGGGAATAGATGATCGGAAATGGCGCGTAGCGCTTGTCGCTTTGCGACAGAATGACCACACCGAGTCCGAGCATCCGCGTCAACAACGACTGATTGATGACATTCACATGGATCACGCCGCCGCCACCGAATCCGATTTCGTCGTCATTCAGATTCTCCAGCGTCTCTCTCCACGGGGCGCCATCCGGCGTCACCAGGGTATACGCCCAATCCGCCGACAGGGGCGTCGATTCGCTCACTTCCGCTGACGACGAGGCGTGGATCAACTCGGCCCCATCAAACAGCGTCCGGCAATACTCCCCCCGCTCCTCGCTGAGCCGCGCAAGTCGCATTGCCCTGTACCGGGCGCCCTCGCCCAGGCGCGAGATCGCCAGGTGGACGACATCGCCCCCGCTAAAGCTCGTGTCGCGTAATCCCGTCCAGATCGGCGCGAGATCCCACATGGCGCCGTGGCCATCCATGGCGCGGGAGATCACGCCGGACCAGATCATGTATCGATTGACGCCGGCGGGCGCACGGATCTCACACGCTTCTCGCGTGGCGGGATCAAACCAACATCCGACCGATGCGAGTCGGGTTGTGTCGGGCGCGGGTTCCTGAATCAGCAGATCCATGATTTTTTGCTGCGACAAATGACCCTCGCATCGAACCCAGCCAATGGACTTGTCTCGTCGTCGTCCGAACGCCGTACATGCCGGCCGACACCGGGTCACTCATCCAGACCGGCCGCCCAGCGGATGGCGCCGCGCAGATGCTCACGAAAAGCGGGTTCGGCGTAGGACTCACTCGTGTGACCGCCGGCGGTGTAGATCGCGCGACCACCATCGAACGCATGACACCAGCAGATTGGATGATGCGACGCCATCGTACTACCCTCGAACGTCGAGGTATCCAGCGCCAGCAGCTCGCGCGTTCCCGCAACCGGCAACTCCCGGAAATTGTACCACTCGTCCGTGCGAATCCACGTGGGCGTCAGATGGCGCGTGGCCGGATGTGTCGCATCCACAACGTTGATCGTCGCCTCCTGAACATGGGGATGAATCCGGAACCAGGCGCCGACGAGCTTTCCGTACCACGGCCACTTGTATTCTGTATCGCTCGCCGAATGCACGCCGACGAATCCCCGCCCCGACGTGTACCAGCGTCTGAAGGCCGCTTCCTGCGACGGATCCAGAATGTCGCCCGTCGTATTCAGGAAAACGACGACATCGAACCGAGCAAGATCGTCATCATTGAACTGGTTCGCGTCCTCACTGGCCTCGACGGCGATGGCGTCCTTGTCGCAGATCTCATGAATCGCCCGCACGCCATCCGGGATCGACTCGTGCCGGAATCCCGTCGTCTTTGAAAACACGAGAACGCGTGTTTCCTTCGTATTGCTCTCGGCCGCGCGCTCGGCGCGGCTCGCCGCGCCGGGAATCTCGTTCAGCGTGTACCACGCCTCGGGTGACCAGAGGCGCTCACCCGTCTCGCTTCTCAGGTCGGTCCGGAGATAGACAAGACGCCCCGGCTTCAATCCCGGAACCGTGATGCGCACAGACTTCCCGTCCGCCGCGGCGTCGGCCTTCGAGACGAAGAGGACCTCCTCGTCGACCTTGGGTCCTCCGTACTCCGGCGTCGGTACGTAGCGCCATTGTTTCATCGTGTAGTACGATGGCGTCTCCAGCATCGCTCTGGGCACGCTGTCCGTGAACCGAATCTCGAATCCGTCGGTCCGGGCGCACATCGAGTGGAATTCGAACACCGGCGCGCCAGTGGGAACGAGTCGTTGCAGCCCCGTGCGGGTACCGCGCCACGCCCAGTCCCAGTACTCGCCGATGCAGCCCACGTAGATGGCGCCGCCCGGGCCCCGGCAAAGTCGATTCACGCCACCCTCGAACCCCTGCGTGAATCGAAACACGGCGCCCTGAAGCTGACCATGGACCTCTTCGAGATTCGCACGGCGGATGCCCCCCATCGTCAGTTCACCGATGAGCATCTGGTCTTTGAACGGACCCGCGTCGATCCAGAGCATTGATGTGGGCGAGTTGGCGAGCTCATTCTGCGGCAACCACAGCGCCGGGAGCCTGACGGGGTGTTCGACGAAATCCGACGGCGCCCCCGACGCGGGATAGCGCCGCGTTCGGGCGCCGCATTCGTTGTAATGCCCGTAGAAGGCGCCTTTGACGATCTGGTTGATCTTGCTGGCGGGCGTCCAGCCGCCCTGATTCTCACCCACGAAGACATCGCCGCGCGGATTGGCAAGCACGCCGTTCGGCGTTCGCAGCCCCCCCGCCAGGTATTCGATTTCCCCCGTCCTGATGTTGATCTTCATCGCGTCGCCGCGATGCGGTGGGTTGGGATAGTTCTTGCCTCGAATCTCGCCCTCGATCAGTTCGTTGTCGCCATATTCCATCGCGACGGAGAGTGTCGCGTAGAGATAACCGTCATGATGGTCGAGGCCGAAGGTGAAGTGATGGTAGTTGTCGCTGATCCATCCGCTGGCAAGCGTCGTCCGCGTCTCAAATGTGCCGTTACCGTCACTGTCCTCGAGCTTTGTGATCTCATCCCGCTGTGCGACATAGATCGCGCCGTCGACGACGCAGGCGCCGAGCGGATGGTAGAAGCCTTCGGCGAGGCGCTCGACCTTGATGTCATTCGGATCGCCGGCGCTCAGATTCGAGAGCGCCCAGAGTGTGCCGTTCGGCCTGGTGAGAATGATCCCATTGTTGCGCGGTTCAAACGTCCCGACGAGCAGGCGACCGTCGGGCAGCCACGCCATGCAGCCGACCATGGGCTGAAAGTCATCGGGATGAATCGTCTCGACGCGCCAGCCCGGATGGACCGACTCCAGCGGTATCCCATCACCGGGCCGGATTCCTTCGACATCCATCGACGTCTTCTTCACGCCGGGGGACACGACGCGCGTGATGTTCTTTTCCGTTCGCAGCGCAGACGATGGAACAAGTTCAAAGGCGTCCGTGTCCGGTCTTTTCCAGGAAAGCGAGAGGTGCTGATCGACGGCGCCTTCGAAGTAGAGGATTCGGAGCGGATGCAGTCCCGCATCCAGGCGGACGGCGCCGTCGGCGTCCTGCTTCGAGTGTGGCCCCTGATTCCAGACGACGCGTTCGTTGTCGATGAACAGGATGGAACCGTCATCGCTCGTGAGACGCATCGTGTGTACGCCCGGCGCTTCGACATTGAGATAGCCCGTCACGACGGCGATGAAGTCATCTTCGAGTCCAAAGTCGGCGCCGTCGAAGTAGATCGTGTCGCGGCGTTCACTGACGTTGGGCGTCTGCCCGGGCGCGGGCTCGCAGACGCGTGAGATCCCGGGCGCAACCTGATAGGCGCGATAGGAGACACCGGGCCCGAGTTCAGACGGATCGGTCTGGCGCGGTGGCGCCGCTGCAGTCGCAACGACACTGGAATGAAGAATCGTCGCCCACAGGAGGATTCGTGAAAAGTTCATGCGGCGGAGTATAGCGAACACAGTGCGCCGCAATAGGAAGTTCGTCAGAAAGAAGCCCTGCACGCGCCCGATGAGCCAGGCGAGGCGGATTACTCATAGATCCGCCCGCAAACGAAGAACGCGTTGAACCTCTCCCAGCTGACCGCCGGCGATTTCAGCGGCGGTCTCATCGTGTCGTCCCGGCGCCCCGCCTCCTCGGATTCGGCTTCGCCCCGCACAGCCGGGGGAATCGACTCCACCTGGTATGCCAGCTCGTCACCGGGTTCCCGCATTCTGAACGTACCCGCCAGGGCGCATCCCAGGTAGCCGACTGTTTCGAAGTTGAACCACCGCTCGCCTCGAGGCGCGTCCAGGCCGAATTCGCGCCACTCCCCCTGCAGGGTCCCACTCTCGTCCATCTCACGGAGGTCGACAATCTGCCGCACAATCTCTGCGCGACAGCCCGCGTATATGCGATCATCTCGCGACAACCCGTCGTATTGATGTCGCCATTGTTCCTCAAAGGCGACTGGCGCGCCCGTGAAACCAGACTCAATCAGGCCCAGAAACTCCGTCATCGTCAGCGACGGGCGATCGCTGAACATGACCAGACCACCGAGGATCGCGAGCAGATATGACTCAAGCGTGCGATCGCACGCGTCATGGCGCGCAATCAGATCGTCAATGGCTTTGCAGAGATCTCGCTTCGTTCGGATTTCCGTCGGCACGAATTCCTGATCCTCTGCGCCTGTCAGAACTCGGAAGTTCGTTCGGGGTGAAATGAGACCTCTTCCGGCGGCCACGAGGCGCCCGCGCGCCCGCAGGAAACAGCGCGGACGCGATGCCCCGCATTGTAACAACTCTCGTCCCTGACAGGCTGACCGATCGTCGCCTCCGACTGCGGACACCTCCGTCCCCCGGGGCGGAAATGCAGAAAAGCCGAGCGCGACCGGTATCCACCGTCATCGCGTCTCGGCTTGGTTGCTTTTGCTCCGGGGAGACCAACTCGGGATGCCTCCAATCCCGAACTTTCTCCGCCGGAGCGCGTGGAAGTCTGGTGACGTCGCTGGATTTACCAGGCGACGTAGCTGCGTCGAGCGGCGCTCGAGCGCGTTCGGCTGTTCGAGCGAACCTTCGAGCCGTTCGTCGTGCGGCGCGAGCTTGTTCGCGTCGTGCCCGTTCGTCGAGCCGACGTGCGTCGCGTCGAGGCCTTGCTGCTCGTCGTCTTGCGGCTGGCCGTCGGTCGGCCCGTCGTCTTCTTGACGCCCGTCGTGAAGTTCACCATGTTGAAGTTCTTCGTGACCCAGGCGCAGCCGCCGAAGCCGAAGTTCTTCCAGTTCTTGCTGCACTGTCGCAGTTCCATGCAGATCCGCTTGGCTTCGTTCTTCAGGAACGTCTTCTCGCCCGTCGTCTTGGCGACCTTAAAGCGTCGCTGGCAGCGATTGAAGAACGCCTGCTTTCGCTTGATGTCCGCCTGGTACTTCGCCTTGGTGATGTTGCCAGAGTTCATGGCCATGTTTCGATTCCCTCTAAAATGAAATCGGTCCGATTGCGCCACAAAGGTCCATTACCCGTGGCTGTCTTGCGTCGTCGGCAAGCCAATGTGGCGAGTTAAGTTGCGCATCGGGGCGCAACATCCGATCCCGGGCCGCCATCGTCGCGTCAAAACCCCCGCCAATCCACGAGCCCACCCATAACCCACCTGTTTTGCAGCACTTACAACGGGACCCCGCCGGACGCCCCGTGACAGCCCTGTCCGGCGCGTTGCAAAAAATCGACACATATTTTTTCCGTTGATCGGCCCTTTGCGTGAATCGCGCGCGCGTGACGATGCGTCATTCATCGCGCGATTCGAGACATCAAATCGTCGACGATGCGCGCATCGATGCGCTCGCCAAACCCCGCGCCGCGCTTCTCGTGATCGGAGACGACGTGGGTGTCCGATCCGCCTGTCGCGACGAGATCGAACCGCTTCGCGAGTCGCGTCAGACGCCGTCGCCAGATCTCATTCTGCCCGGGATGCCAGATTTCGATTCCGCCGAGACCTTCCGACTCAAGACGCGCGACCAGCGTTTCCAGCTCCAGGTCCGATTCACATCGAAGCGTGACCGGATGCGCGAGGACCGCCACCCCTCCGGCATTGCGGATGGCCGATATGCAGGCGCCGGCCGTCATCTCGACGCCGGGCGCATAGGCCTTGCCACCTTCACCCAGGTAATCACGAAAGGCGGACGCGTAGTCCTTTGCGTGACCGCCACGCACGAGGGCGGCGGCGATATGCGGACGCCCCAGCGCCATCCGCCCGCGCTGTTCCATGAGACGCTGTTCGTCGATCTCAATCCCCATCGCGCGAAGCCGCTCAAAGATGCGCTCATTGCGTCGCCATCGCGCCGACTGGGCCGCGGCAAGGTGCACACGAATGCTCTCCGCCGAGGGATCGAAGCCATAGCCGAGAATGTGCATCGTTCCGCGACGACAGGCCGCGTCCAGCTCAACGCCGCTGACGAATGTCATTCCGAGATTGTGAGCCGCGTCGCCCGCCTCACCCAGGCCGGCAACCGTGTCGTGATCTGTCAGGGAGACGACAGACAGCCCGCGGATGCTCGCGAGCTTCATAAGATAGGCGGGCTCGTAGTGACCGTCGGAGGCGCGTGAGTGCATGTGGAGATCGGCCCAGCGCGTGGGCGTTGCGCCACGCTCGTGGGACGACGAAGCGCAACGTGCCCCGCCGCGTCGGCGACGGGCGCTACGCGTCAAGAACGCCCCGCTGGGTCAGCAGTTCCACGACCCTTTCGGCGCAATCCTCGACGGACATTTCTGTCGTGCGCAGCGTCAGTTCCGGGGCGTCGGGCGGCTCGTAGGGATCGTTCACGCCCGTGAAGTTGGAAATCTCGCCCGCCCGAGCCTTCCTGTAGAGACCTTTCGGGTCGCGCGTCTCACACGCCTCGACAGGCGTGTCCACGAAGACCTCCAGGAACGGGAGCGAGGCCGCCGTGTGCAGGGCGCGGACCAGCGCGCGATCGGATCGATAGGGACTGACGAACGATGTCAGGGCGATCTGCCCCGCATCGGCAAAGAGCTTCGCGACTTCACCGATGCGGCGAATGTTCTCTGCGCGATCCTCGGCCGAAAAACCGAGGTTCCCACAGAGGCCGTGGCGAATGTTGTCGCCATCCAGCACATAGGCGGCGTGACCCGATTCGACGAGCAATCGCTCGACCGCAAAGGCGATCGTGCTCTTGCCGCTGGCGGGCAGCCCCGTCAGCCAGACGGTGCATCCCGCCTGTCGAAGCAGCGCGCGACGACGCTCGCGCGAGACATGGCCGGCGTGCCAGCGAACGTTCTCGGATTGTCGGGACGGCTCAGGCAACTCAGGGCGCCTGCTGGAAGAGCGGCGTACTCAGATAGCGTTCACCTGAGGACGCGAGGATCACGACGATCAGCTTGCCGGCGTTTTCGGGCCGCGAAGCGACGCGCTCGGCCGCGCAGATCGCCGCGCCGGAGGAAATACCACAGAGGATGCCCTCTTCCTTGGCGGCGCGTCGGGCCCATGACATCGCCTCATCCGACGACACGCGCTGAATCTCGTCGAAGATCTCCGTGTTCAGGACGGACGGCGCGAAACCGGCGCCAATGCCCTGGATCTTGTGGGACCCCGGCTTGATTGGCTCCTTGGCGCGCATCTGCGTCAGAATCGGTGACTCCTCCGGCTCGACGGCGACGGATCGAAACTCCGGTTTCTTCTGCTTGATGATCTCGCTGACACCCGTGATTGTTCCGCCGGTGCCGATTCCGGATATGAGGATGTCGATGCGACCGTCGGTGTCATTCCAGATTTCCTGGGCCGTCGAGCGGCGATGGACTTCAGGATTCGCCGGGTTATCGAACTGCTGCGGCATGAAACTGCCGGGACGCTCTTCATGGAGTTCCCTGGCCCGACGGATCGCGCCCGGCATTCCCTCCGCCGCGGGTGTCAGGACAAGGTTCGCGCCGAGGGCCTTGAGCAGCATTCGACGTTCCATGCTCATCGACTCGGGCATCGTCAGCGTCAGCGCGTACCCCTTCGCGGCGCAGACGAAGGCCAGGCCGATGCCCGTATTGCCGCTCGTGGGTTCGATGATCTCCGTCCCCGGCGAGAGCTTCTTCTCATGCTCGGCCGCTTCGATCATCGCCTTGGCGATACGATCCTTCACGCTGGCCAGCGGATTCATGTACTCGAGCTTGGCGTAGACTTCGGCGTCTGACTGGATAATGCGATTGAATCGAACGAGCGGCGTGTTTCCCACGACGTCGAGAATGCTTGCATACAGCTTGGGCATGTTGGGCGCCTCCGGCTTGTGTTTGAGCGTCGGACAAACATCGCGGCGGCGTAAGTTCGCAGCGACGTTCGAGTTTCGGACAACCAGGGACCGCATCACGCGGCGCAATCTCCACCCTCGTCACGGGCGGTGTCACTATTTTATAACCGCAGATCGGCGATACGAGCAATGAATGCGGCGGAATCTGAATTGGGACCAATGTAGCGTTCGCCGAACAGGACGACCCAGCCGAACACGCCCACGATCCACAGAATAAGGCAGATGGCGATGATCAAGTGACGGTTTGTCGATGGTTCCGGCGGCGGCTGCCTCATGCGACGCTCCGTTGATCCGAATCCGTGACGCGGCGGCCCGCCAGACCGGCCCGCTCACGGTCCGTAATTCGGACGGCGAAGTCGAGTCCCAGCCGGTTCTCGGCCATCACTTCGATCTTCCCGGCGCGGGCCGTCAGGTAGTCCACGTCCTCATCCACGACGATCAGCAGCGCGGGCGGTTCATCCTCTTCGGACGCCGATGGCTCCATGCCGGCGACAGACGCCTTCCGCATTTCCTCGATCATCGCGTCGGCGTCGGAGGTGTCCGTTCCGCATTCGGCGGACTTCGCGACTGAATTGTCCGATGCCAGCGACGTGTCGGTGTCGGCCCCATCCGCCGCGACCTGCGTCGAGCGAGGGAGGACAGCGGCGAGGAATTGTTCGTCGGCCGGCGACAGTTTCAAGGGTGATCGCCGGCGAGAGAAGATCAACCAGAGCGACACGACATTTCCCAGCAGCGTCAGGGCGACGGCGCCCAATGCGACATATCGCGATGGCAGCCTCATGCTCCCAATGGCAATCGCGGGCGACTCATCCGTCGACACGTGCGGAGCGCCGCTCGCGTCGGCCATCGCCAGTCGATTGTCCTTCGTGCGGTCGGCGGACTGACTGAGTCGAGACAGCTCGCCACGCAGCGAACCGATCTCCCGTTGCGACGCCGCGATCTGTTCCCGCAGTCCCGTCAGCTCGCGCTGCAACTTCTCATTGAGCTCCGTCGCATCGCCCTGGTCGCGAATCTCATCGATCCGCGAGACAGCCTCCGCAACACGCGACTCAAGGGCGTGGAGCCGCGCCGTGTCAGCGACATGCCGAGGCGCGTCGTCCGAACGGGGCGCGGCGCGCTCGAGCGCGTCGGCCATGAGCCTCGCTTCCACCGGATCGATGTCGTTGCGATGCTGCCGAAGGTAAGGCGCGCCCAGCCAGTAGGCGAAAGTGATCGAGCCGCACACCCAGACAATCATGATGCCGCCGATCAGCAGGCGACTGCCGCGACGGCCCGTCATGGCGTTGGACGGGTCGATGACGTAATGGCGACGCTCGGCCTCGGCCTCGCGCCGTCTGTAAAACGATCTGGACACGCTTCTGAGTGACTCCCACACGGCGAGACGAACTTTTCGCCCCGCTGATTACATCGGAATGAATGCTGGATCGCCCATACCCCGGTCGGGAACATCCGAACAACCGACGGGAATCGAGCGAGAATTGCCTGAAAACCCGCAGAAGTCGCTCCGCCACTCATCACCCTGGCCGGACGGCGCTCGACAGGCGACGCGTCGCTCGCGCCCGCTTGTATCACGATCCGGCTGAAGTCGGCCCGCCGCACTTGAATCGCGACCCTGGACCGGTAACAATAAGGCAACGCCGCCGGCGATGAGTTTCGCCGCGCAATCATCCCTCTCGCTGTCTCGCCCACGCGGGACGCCTCGCCGACGCTCGCAACTTCGGGAGGTTCTGATGAACCCAGCCGCACGATTCGTCTCGCGTTTTACCTTCTGCGCCTACGCTCTGGTTCTGGCGGAGTCGCTGAGGGCCGGCCCGGCCGATCTCCTTGACCAGGCGGTCCGGGAGACGAACGGACGCAAACAGGCCAACGTGGACGCCGCCGACATCGGCAGGATCGTCGCAACGGCCGATCGGCTGTTTGACCAACAGGCGTTTACAGAGGCGGTCCGCCTCTATGAGAAGGCGTATCGGCTCGCGCCCGACGATCGGGCGAATTTCGCGCGGATGCTCGTGGCCCGACGGGCCGCCGGCCTGATGTCGGACAGCGATCGCGAGGCGTTGTCGATCATCGAGGAGGAACGCCGGGCGAATGTCGCCTCGGTCTTTCGGGGTGTCCGCCTGAGCGTCATTCAGTCGCGCGAGGCCCTCGGCGTGGGCGACATCGACCTGGCCGAACGGCTGATCGCGAACGCCGAATTCGACCTGCGCGGACTGCCCTCTGAGATCGACGCGACACCGTACTGGCGGAAGCTGACGGCGGCGCGCAAGTCCATCGCACGGAAGCGTGGATACGACCCGGGCGACACGCCGGACGGGTCCGTCGGCCAGTCCGAGCCATCGCGTGTGGCGCCCGCCGCCGATGACGTTCTCCTGCTGGATGACACGGGCGAGGAGGAGACAGCGGCGCCGTCCTCAAAACCCATCGTCGTCGATCTTGCGTCCGATTCGAACACCGGCGAAATCATCGACGTTGATGAACTGCTGGCCGCGACACAGCGACGGCTTGAGTACGATCGGGACCTCGATCGCGCCATCGCCGCCGCCCGGGCGGACATGCTCCTGACGGCGGCGGAGGCCGCGCTTCCCCCCTCCGCCAATGGCGGCATGACCTTCCCGTCGGACTGGGCGGAGAAGTCCGCTCGACGTTCGAAGTACCGTGATGGCGTCATCTACCGCACGCCGGACTTCACGGGCCCCGATGGCCAGACGTATTACACAGCCATCTACGATCTCGGAGACCTGACGCATCCGGTCCCGAACTTCTATGCGCCGTGGGCCCTGTCGGGCTGGGAACAGCGCGTCCAGATGGAAGATCGGGCGGCCCTGCGAAATCGCAGCCAGATTTTCGGCGGCTACGCCGATGACCTGGCGGCGGGCCTGCCGCTGCTCCATTTCTTCGGCGGCATCGACAACAACGCCGTGTCCACCCGGAGCGATCCGCGGGAAACGCAGCGTGTCGTGCGAATGATTGAGCAATTCATGCGGTAGCCATCCCGATCGGAATCACTCGATCAACACCAACCGCGCCGCAACTCCGGCCGTCGGCGCCACGCCACGCACAAGGCGCAGCGCAATTCGTGCGCGGCGACGCGTCACGCGAGACGCCTGCAACCGCAATATTAACAACAGGTTAAGATTCTGATTGACACGCGTCGGCGTCCGATCGACACTGAGTGGATGAGGTGGTTCGGGACGAATGGAGTCGGACCGGGACCCTCGATCTCGGGGCGTCCAACACCTCGCCCGACACGAGGAGCGAGTGGAATGAATCGAAAACGCCTAATTCGGACAAAGAAGCTGTTGCTGGTGGTGTCCGTCGGTGTCGCGTTCAGCGCGCTGAGTTGTGTCACTGCCGCAACGGACGTGTTTGGAACAGGACTTTCGCTGACGGGCATCAGCGGTCTGCTCGGCCCCGCCGGTCCGACGGCCACGGGAATCGGCACGGGACTGGACGCCCTGGCCGACCTCCTTCGACTGGCCCGCTGATCATCGGGCTTCGGCGCGGATCCTGTTCATCGCATGACGGCGCCACTGACGGCGGGCGACCACAGTGGCGGCGCCCTGGATCGTCCCGTTTCCCATCCGAATGCGGACGTTCATCGACAATCCCCTCCCCGGCGGCGATACGCGCCCGCGGCGATTGCGGCTATAACTTCTCTCAATGTCACTACCCATGGTTGCAATCGTTGGCCGACCCAATGTCGGCAAGAGTTCCCTGCTGAACTGCCTGACACGACAGCGCATCAGCATCGTCGAGCCGACGGCGGGCGTCACGCGCGATCGCGTGAGCGGCGTCGTCGAATATGAGGATCATTACTTCGAACTGATCGATACCGGCGGCTACGGCATCGACGACCACGACAACCTCACGGAGTACGTCGAGGGGCAGATTCAATACGCGATTTCCGGCGCCTCGCTGATTCTGTTTGTTGTCGACCTGCTGACGGAGATGACGCCGCTGGACGCCGAGGTCGCTCGGCTGCTGCGCGGAACACAGACGCCCGTCCTGCTCGTGGCCAACAAGGCCGACACGCCCGCCCATGAAATCCAGGCGGGCGGCGCCATCTCGCTGGGATTCGGCGAGCCGATCTGCGTCTCCGCCCTCCACGGACACAATCGGCGCGGTCTGCTGGACAGGATCGTCGAGATGCTCGGCGATCTCTCACTGGAGGAACCGACGGCGCCCGTCATGAAGATTGCGCTGGTCGGCCGGCGGAACGTTGGCAAGAGCACGTTCATCAACGCCCTCGCCGGCGCCGATCGCGTGATCGTGAGCGAAGTGCCGGGGACAACCCGCGATTCGGTCGATGTCCGCTTCGAGATGGCGGGCCGCGAATTTCTGGCGATCGACACGGCGGGGCTCAAGCGACGCAGCAAGCACAAGAACAGCATCGAGTATTTCAGCTCCCATCGCGCGCTGGCGTCGATCCGTCGCGCCGATGTGATCCTGTTCCTGATCGACGCAACGGCGCCGATCACGGAGGTGGACAAGAAGCTCGCCGAGTATGTCATCAACGAATACAAGCCGTGCCTGATGGTCGTCAACAAGTGGGACCTGGCAAAGGGTCAGGCCAACGCGGAGGACTACGCCGACTATCTTGCAAAGACGATGCCGCACCTCGCCTACGCGCCGATCGCCTTCACGACGGCGACGCAGGCGCGAAATATCCAGTCGACGATCGACGCGGCGCAGGGACTCTTCAACCAGGCGCGGGCCCGCGTCACAACGGGCGAACTGAATCGGGCGATTGACGACGCGCTCGGCGCCCGCCAGCCATCGTCGGACAAGCATGGCGCCCAGCCCAAGATCTACTACGCGACGCAGGTGTCGATTCTGCCGCCGACGATCGTGCTGTTCGTGAACAATCCCGCGCTCATGCGGGATCAGTATCGCAGGTTTGTGGAGAAGCGGCTTCGCGAAACTTTACCCTTCCCTGAGACGCCGGTACGATTGATCTGGAGGGGTAAGCCGCAGAGAGACGCGACTGGCGCCGCGGGGCGACGTCAACCGATGGAAACGTCTGACGATTCGTCCGACGACGAGTTCTGATCCAGTACGCCTGCAAGAGTCGTTCGATGAGTATCGAATTCCACTGCGAACACTGTAACAAAGTCGTGCGAGCGCCCGAAGACGCCGGCGGTCGTCCCGGCAAATGTCCGCACTGCGAGGGGACAAACTACATCCCTCGGCCCGACTCGGGGGAAATCCCGCTGGAACCGCTCGACGAAGCGTTCGAACGGCATCGCAAGGAATCGGCCGCCGAGGATTTCGCCTACCAGCGGCGCATCATGGCGGATCGCGCCGCGCCGGGCGAGCCGACACGGGCCGGCCGCGCCGGACTCGGACGTTCCACCAGCGATTCAGGCCGATACGAACGAAGCGCCCCGGTCCCGGCCGGCGATATCCTGTCCGACAAGCAGATTTCCTCCCTGATTGTGTCGTTCATCAGCGCCATGGCGAACGGCGCCCTCGACAAGGCGGACGAGATTTCAAGCCGCCTGAAGCCGAGCGCCACCAAGGTCAGCGCTGTTCTGGACGACATGCTGAGCGCCGAGAACATTGCCGGCTACGGCCTGCCGACCCTCCCGAAGCCCGTCCTGAACGGATTCGTGAAGCAGCTCCGCGCGAAGATTTCATAAAGCGGCTGTGAATCGGCGGCCCCGAGCGTATGCTACGGTTCTTTTGGAGGGTTGCGCGCTCGCGCGGCGTCCGATCGGAATTCCCGGCGAGCCCGCCCCGTTATCCTGACGGTCCGAATGCGGCCTCAGTGTATGGCGGGAAAACTTGTCCCCCGCCCGCATATGATCGCTGACGGGAATGTGAGTTCACGGCGTCACGCCGCCATCTGCTATGACCGACTTTCTTTCGGACCAGCCCAGCGATCATCGCAACGTCGAACGCGTCGCTGTCGTCTGTCCGCATTGCGGCCACGCTTATCGGCTCGCCCGAACGCTCGTGGGTCGCAAACTCAAATGCAAAGAGTGTCGCGAGTACTGGCGCGCCAAGGAAATTCCGGCGGACGAAATCAGCCGCTACCGCAGGGATCGCGTCGGCGCGGATTCCGGCCGGACGGACCTCTACAACGAGGGCGTCAGTCACAACGACTCGAGCTCCGTCGCCATCGACATGAGCTGGGCCGGCAGGAAGATCGGCCGCTACATGGCCAAGTCGCTGCTCGGCCACGGCGGCATGGGCGTCGTCTGGCGCGCCCATGATGACTCGCTCCGACGCGATGTCGCCCTGAAGATCCTGACGCGCACGCGCGCGGATACCGAACGCTCCGGACTCAACCTGGATCTCTTCATGCAGGAGGCCCGCGCCGTCGCGAGGCTCCAGCACCCGGCCGTCGTCGCCATCTACGAAATCGACGAGGATCACGGCCATGTCTTTCTCGCCCTCGAGCTCATGGACGGCGGCACGCTCAAGGAGCACGTGGAACGCAACGGTCCCATCAAACCACGTCGACTCTTCGAGTGGATGATCGCGCCGGTCAAGGCGCTGGCCCTCGCGCATCGCAGCAACATCATTCATCGCGACATCAAGCCGAGCAACCTGATGTTCGACGATCACGGTCACATGAAGCTCATGGACTTCGGACTCGCCGATGTCGCCGGCGAAGACGTGAGTCATCGGCTGCGCGGAAAGGCCGTCGGCTCACTGGGCTGGATCGCACCGGAAACGGCGCAGGGCAGGGAGACAACGACGCGCAGTGACCTCTACAGCCTGGGACTCGTCATGTATTACGCCATGACGGGCAAGCCGCTGATCAACGGCAAGTCTCGCTCAATCGTTATCAACCTTCATCGCAATCCGCCGCCCCCCAACCTGGATGCCGTCCCCGGGCTGACGCCGGCGGGTCGACGACTGCTTGAGAAGTGCCTGGAAGTCGATCCGGAGGCGCGCTTCCAGACCGCCTCGGAACTGCTCCACGAGCTGGAGACCTGCGCCGCGGAAGACATCTCGTCAAAACGGCAGCAGCGAAAGGCGACGCTGACGTTTGTGGCGATCGCGGCCATCATCAGCGCCATCCTGAGCGTCGGCAGCGTCCTCTACTACATGGTCGACATGATGAATCGCGAGCAGGCCGCCGCGGAACCGGCGCACACAGTGCGATCCGCGCTCCCCGATCAGGCCAATCGTGACGCGACCCCCGCCCCGGCGCCCGCCGCCACGACGGAACCTTCGGCGCCCGACGCGCCGTCCGCCGGGATATCGACAAGTCCGGCGCAGGCGTCGCAGCCGGCTGTCGAGAAGATGCGCCTGTCGCCGACGAGCGACTTGTCTGACTATCGCGAACCCTGGCCGGGCATCGTGGATGTCACTGAGTATCCGTTCATCGCTTCCGCCCGCGGCCGCGTCTTTCATCGCGCCGATGCGGAGTGCGCCGCGAAGATCTTCGCCTCCAACCTGACCGTCTTCAAACGCTATGCGGACGCGATCGCGGACGGCAGAACGCCCTGTCCGCAATGCCATCCGGAGTCGTCCGTTGCCGAGACGTCGGCCGCGATTCCGGCGCCCTGACGCGCTTCGCCTGTCAGGTTCCTCCTTTCGACCCGCGTTGACGCACTGGCGTCCGATTTCTTTTACTATTTCAGTGGACACACCTCCTCCGACTGGCCATTGGAGCTTGTGATGACGCCTGAGGATCGGGATCTGACCGCCGCCAAGGCGGGCGATCACGCCGCGTTTGCCCGGATCTATGACCGGCACGCCGCGGTCGTGGTGTCGTATTGCCGATCCCGCGGCGACGGCGACGGAACGGACGCGGCGCAGGAAGCCTTCCTTCGCGCGTTCAATCTGCTCGAACAGGTCGCTTCGCCCAGGGCGCTGCGATCGTGGCTGATCGGCATCTCCCGGCGCGTCTGCGCCGAACGACGCCGCGCCGCTCGACGCAGAAACCATCACGAGGAGCAGGCCATGACGATTCGACTCGCCGATCGGGAGCAGCCCCGCGTCAGTGACGCCGCCATTCGGGCGGAGCGCATGCAATCACTGTCACGCGCCCTTGAGAAACTCCCGGACGACGAGCGACTCGCCATCCACCTGTTCTATCTCGAAGACGACGCCGCCAACGCCGCGGCCGATTCGCTCGGCTTGTCGCGCAGCGGTTTCTACAAGCTTCTGGCTCGAGCGCGACAGCGACTCGCCAACGCCATGCGGGAGGTTCCCCAGTCATGACCGATCGATTCGACGAACAACACGGCCCATTCGACAACGACTCCCCGGAAATGCGAGAGCTCGACGCCCTGCTCCGGGAGTGGCACACACGAAACGTGAGCGCCGCCGCCGAGGGCCGCGATCGGCTCCTCGCGACGCTGACGTCCCGCAAGCCCGCGCAGGCGTCAAACGCGATCGGACAACGAGACAACGCCCCTCGTCCTACGAGACAATCCGCCCAGGCGGACGCGTCGCTGCGCATTCGCAACTGGCGTCCCTTCCTGGCGAAGTTCAGTCCCGCCGCCGCGGCGATACTCCTCATCGCGGTCCTCATCGCCTTCAATCCCGGTGGGCAGCGACGATCCCATGCCGACGTCATCTACGCGCCGGAAGGCGGCGCGCTGACGGCCCTCGACCACGCCGGCCGCGTCATGGGCCCCTGCCCCCTGAAGGATACGTTCGTCGACGTCGACATCTCGGGCCGATTCGCCCGCGTCACGCTCTGGCAGACGTTTCACAATCCGTACCACGACAAGATCGAGGCGGTCTACACGTTTCCACTGAGCCACAATGGCGCCGTCGATCGCATGACGATGAGCATCGGCGATCGCGTCATCGTCGGCGAAGTTCACGAACGCGCAGAAGCCAAACAGATCTACGAAGCCGCGAAGCAACAGGGACATGTGGCGGCGCTGCTCGAACAGGAACGCCCGAACATCTTCACCCAGTCCGTCGCCAACATCGAACCGGGCGCGGAGGTCCTCGTTGAGATCAGCTACGTCGAGACGCTTGCGCCGAAGGATGGCGTCTGCGAGTTCGCATTTCCGATGACCGTCGCGCCGCGGTACATCCCCACGTCGGACGAGCGACCGCTTGGCGACGCCGAGCGCTTCGCCATCCCGCGCGACGGTGTCAACCTCCTGGCGCCCGGCGAATTCCGCGAGATCGAATCGGAAACGGAGATTGCCTCGAGCCAGTTGCTGCGGCTCTTCAACGCGGCCATGCCGATCGAAATCACGGATCCGGCGGCGTGGGAGAATGACGGCGCTAGCGACGCCACGTCGGAAGTCGCGACCTTCATCACGGACTACGAGGGCGGGCCGAACGAGGCGGGCGCCATCTACTCGAACGGCACAGGCTACGTCGGCAATCGCTGGTTCGCCTTCGATCGCGGCATGCTGCGACAGGGAACGGCCGCGGTTCCGGACGCCGGACGAATTCTGCCGCCGTCAGCGAGTCCCGGCGTCCGTGCTGGACACAACATTGGAATCAGTGTCGCCCTGGACACGGGCGGTCCCGGCATCAGCGAAATCGAGACACCCCTGCATGACACGCTCCTGAAGGAGGAGGCGTTCAACGAAGAAGGCCTGCCCACGCGCTGCGTCATCGATCTCGACAATGAGCGCGAGATTCCGAATCGTGACTTTGTCCTTCGCTGGCGACCCGTGACGAACCAGATCACGGACAGTGTTCTCACGCACACGAGCGACCTGGGGAACTTCGTGACGATCATGATCGATCCACCCGCTCGCGTGGAATTCGACGAGTTGGTTCCGCGGGAACTGATCTTCGTGATTGACACGTCGGGCTCGATGAAGGGCGCTCCGCTCGACAAGGCACGCCAGGTCATGGCCAACGCCCTGGAGGCGATGGGCCCCGCCGACACATTCAACGTCATCGCATTCAGCGACAACGCGACACGGCTCTGGGAGACGCCGCGCGAGGCCACGCGCGAGAATATCGACGACGCCCACATCTTCATCGCGAAGCACGACAGCGACGGCGGCACACAGATGATGGGCGCCGTGCGCATGGCGCTCGAATCCGACGACACAGTCGATCCGATGGCGGATCTGGCCGCCAGGGCGAGGGGCGAGGACACGTCCGTGGCGCCGCTGCGCGTCGTCTGCTTCCTCACAGACGGTGAAGTCGGCAACGACATGTCGATCATCGACGAAATCCGCCAGACGGCGGGCCGGACGCGCTTCTTCAGCATGGGTATCGGCGACAGCGTCAATCGCTACCTGCTCGACGGCATGGCCGAGGCGGGCCGTGGCGCAAGTGACGTGATTCTCTCGAATGACGACGCCTTCGCCGCCGCCGAACGATTCGCACTTCGGATGCGATCGCCTGTGCTGCTCAATCCGACAATCGAGTTCTCCGACGACCTGGACATCGTCGATATGCAGCCTGAAACGCTGCCCGATCTCTTTGACGAACGCCCCATCATCGTCCACGCCCGCTACGAGACGCCGGGCGATGGCGTCATCACGATTCGCGGCGACGCGGTCAATGGTCCGTTCGAACGTACGATCGACGTCACGCTGCCGGACTACGAGCCCCGGCACACGGCGCTGTCGAGCCTGTGGGCCCGCGCGAAGGTGGATTCAATCATGAATCGAGACCTTCAGGCCGCACAGCAGGGGAATTTCCCTGAAGACTGGCGCCAGGAAATCGTCGACATCGGCGAGACCTACCAGATCATGACGAAGTACACGAGCTTCGTCGCCGTCGAACAGTTCCGCGTCACGCTGGGTGGTGAGCCGGTTCGTATTCACGTCCCCGTCGAACTTCCGAACGACTGGGCGCCGGAAAGCGATATCACTCGGCGGCTGATCGTCGACGCGGCGGGCTACGAGTCCTGGACGGCGGAAGTGGATCAGCGTGTCGCGGGTGAGCGCTACTACCGGTATCAGCTGGCCCTGCAACAGGCCCAGGAGGCGAAAAAGAGCGCCGATATTTCCAATGGCGATCTGGACGGCGACGGTGTCGCCGATGTCGCAGAGGTCACCGAAACAGCCTACCCGAAAAACTGGCCGGAAATCGCGGCGCGACGCATGTCAACGGAGGAACTGGGCGAATCCGAGGAAACGCGCAGGGTGCGCGGCGTGCTGAAAACCCGCGCCGACAATGTGCGATTCGACGAGGCGACGCTGGAAGACGTGGTCGACGAACTGCGGACTCAGACAGGGTTGAACATCGTTCCGGACTGGAGCGCACTGGAAGCTGTGGCCATCGAGAAGGACGCCGTTGTTTCTCTTGACCTGTCGAATGTCACCTACGGCAAGGCCCTGGACCTGATTCTCGACGAAGTCAGTGGCGGCGAAGTGGACCTCGGCGTCGAGGTCGACGAAGGCATTGTGCGCATCTCGACGAAGGACGACATTGAGAATCGCACGCTCGTACACGTTTACAATGTGCAGGATCTCATTGGTTCCGTCCCGGGAACGTCGCGAGTCGAGGACGCGACGACGGAAGACGAAACACCCTTCGATGGCACGATGCAATCACTCATCGATCGCATCGAGTCTCAGATTGCCCCGAACAGCTGGCGGGACGCGGGCGGAACCCTTGGTTCCGTCGACACGCTGAACAGCCAACTGGTCGTAACGCAGACCAGGGCGAATCATCAGAAGATGCAGAGGCTCCTCGACGATCTGCGATTCGCGCGGGAGTCGCAGTCGATTGACAACGACGGATTCCGTGTTGGGACGCTGATTGCGCCCGACGATTCTGACGAGGCGCTGACCGAACAGGAGTTGAAGCAGCGCGAAATTGAACGGAAAATCCGCGTGAGCGTGCTGGATTCCGATTTCGAAGTCGCCTACCGAATGCTCGACGTTGCGAGACAGACGATTGAAGCGAAGCGAAACGAGACAGACCCCGCCCTGACGGAGCGTTTCCGGGAACGCATCGTCGCGCTGGAGAAGTTCATAGACGACGAAGCGCAGTTAAATTCCGAATCCGAAATCCGTACATTCCGACACGAGCCTGAACAACGGGAACAGGAGCGCATTGCGCTGATCCAGGAAACCAAGGCTCGCCATATCAGCGAACTCATGGACCGGGCCGCCGAACTCCGCAAGGAAAGTCGGCTGGGCGAGTCGATCCAGGTTCTCGACCAGGTCCTGGTCATCGAGCCGGACAACGAGAACGCCCTGTGGATGCGCGACACACTGGATGATCTTGAGCAGAGCGTTCGGGATCGGGAGAAAATCAGTTCCCGGAATACTGAGACACACGACCTGCTCATCGAAAACGACCTGAGCGGCCTCCTGCTCCAATTTGAAGCCTCCGGGTCGAATGATCCGCCTGAAATGCTGGATCGACGCCTGAGCGAAGTCGAGCTGGAGGACCGTTTCCTGCCAGTGGATCGACTGGGCCGTCAGCTGAGCGACGCCGGCACAGCGCCTGACCCTGTCGAACCGACGGCGTCATTGGGCGTCCCCTTCAGTCGGGTCAGAGCGACATCGGGCGCCTCGGATGAAGTCGACGCCGGCGTCCCGATTCTGGCCAAGGTCCCGGAACTGAAAGCGCGGTACGCCGCCATGGCCGCCGCCGATGAAGACGAACACGCCGGCGCCACACGCGGTTACGCATACGACTCGGCGCAAGCCGGCGGCGTCGGAGGAGGCGGGTTCATTTCTGGTGGGTATGGCGCCAGTGGAAGGGGCGACCTCAGAGACGCCGGAGGCGGAGGTGGCGGGAACGCGGGGCTCAGCCAGTCCCAGCGACCACAAATCCTTTCCGTCATATCCTCGCTGGACGATCCGCGGGACTGGGCGCAGGCACAGACGCGTGTCGGGCAATCCGCGGGCGTGGATTTCTGGACTGTCGTGCGAGGCGCCAGGTCGACGCCGAGTCAGCTCATCTCGCCCTCAACGACAACGCTCGACGCCTCACTGTCGAACGTTGACGACGCCGACGATTCCGCGGTCTTTGGCGTCAATTCGTCCTTCGCCTACGCGTACTCTCACGACGACGACAAGTCGATTTTTGGAACGTCATCGGACCCCGACTTCCCGGTTGCGTTCGCCCTGGTAGGTGAAGCCGCGAGCCCCTTCAACGTTGAGGGGTACGACGCTGGACAGTCGAACGATCCAGTCAGACCACCGACGCCGCTCGGGTTCCCGTACCGAGGCGTTGACGTCGCCCCGCAGGACCAGAAGGTGTACTTTGAATTGGGAGACGTCGCACTCCAATCCGCCGCCGGTCAATCTGTACTGCGGTTTGAGATTCGCGAAAGTCACGACTCGGATTCGTTTGGACGGTTCGTCGCCAATCAGGCGAACGATCCAACGGATAGCGGCGTCGATTCGGGCGATGTCTTCTTCGTAGGGGAAAGGTACGATGCGTCCAACGCTGATTCGGCAGGTGGATCGAAGACTCCAGTCATGGGCGACATTCCCGCCGTCTCCTCGCTGTTTTCCTCCGAACAAGTCGGCAAGGACAAGGCGACGCATGCGGGCGCCCGAACACGATACGTCCTTCCGGTCAGGAATCTGACGTCAGAGGAGGCGCAGGAGCTCATTCGAGAGCTTCAGGCCGCCAAGGCGCAAGACCCATCTGTCGAGAGCTCGCGAACGGCGACAACGAGCAGCGCCACTGCGCGTCCTTCCGGCGCCTCGACATCAGTGGACGGCGAACGACTCGTGGACGCCAAGGCCGGCCGCGACTTCCTGGCATACGATCCGCGAGTCGCCGAAACAGCAAAATCAACTCCGACCGGAACCCTCAACACCCTTGTCCCCGTCGATCAGGCCGTTGACGTCCTTGCCGCCGCCGGACTCGATTCCTCCATCGAATCGGCGCCCCAGTCGGCGAGTGAGCGTGTTGACTCGCAGGGCGTGACGCAGAGCGACGCGACTCAACCCACAGCGCCCGCACAGACCGAAGCCTCGACACCCGCCTTTGATCGATCCGTACCGGAGATGGTGTTTGATAACGCCACTCTCGAGTCGGCCATCGATCAGCTCGCCGTCGCCGCGGATTCGGACATCCGCATTGACGCCGCGAGCGTCTTTGCCGCGGGCTACGATTGCGACTCGACGTTCTCAGCAACGATCGAAGCCGGTTCCCTCGCCGACGCCCTGATGACGGTTCTTCGGGCGTGCTCGAAAACCCGGGAGCCGCTCGACTTCGTTCTCACGGACGATGGACTGTTGATCACGACGCAATCCGCCGCCGAGCGCATGCTGGGACTGATCAGCGTCACGTACGACATCGCGGACTTCTTCGCCGTCGAGGACCTGCCGCAGATCGTTCGCGAGACGGTCGACTCGCCGGTCCTTCCACCGACATGGCGGATGTCGGACTACCTTGCCGCCATCACTGAGCTCAATGCCAGATCCCAGGCGGGCCACGTTCGAACGTCGGTCCTTGTCTGCGGCGATCGCGTCTCCATCACGCACACGCGGGCGTTTCACACCGCCGTCGCGGGATGGCTGTCGGGACTGCGCACGGCGCGGTTCGAGGCGCCGTCGACGGCGCCGGATGTCTATCGGCTGGCGGCGAGAATCCGGGCGGGCCTCGCCGGCGCGGATGACGCCCTCGCCTTTCTCGACGCCCATCCGCACGACGCCCTCGCGCGCGAGCTGCTCGACGCCGTGCTCGGCCAGCGCGGCGGCGCCATGGGACCAACGCCTTCGCTGAAGGTCGTGATGGCGGACGCCGCCGACAGGCTTGACGCCGCGGCGGAGCGTTCCAGAACGATCGCCCGTCGCCTGGAAGCCCCGCTGCTCAGTCTGATGGCGGGCGCGTCCCCATCGGCGCTGGTCGACACGAAGGCGCTGAAGAAGTCGCCGCGAATCAGCGCGCAGGGCGTGACCGTCAGCGTGCTGGCGTCGGATACGGCGCAGGCGTCGCTCGACGTCATGGCCGCCGCGGGACTGCAACTGGAGGCAAGCGTCCCGGCCGCGAACGTCGTCGTCGGTGACATCCCGCTGTCGCGCCTTGCCGATCTCGCGATGCTCCCCGAAACACGACGGATTGAAGCCGCGCGATAGGTGGCGGGTCGAGGTGTCAATGTGTCGCGCCACGCACGAATGGGTGGCATGCTCCCCCTCCAAGGGGACGCTGTCCGGGAATTCGAGTGAGAATTTCCGATTTGCAGAACCGTCGT
>DAOPJV010000058.1:0-39731 GCA_035399845.1 Phycisphaerae bacterium
GGGATGGTCGGACGAATACGAAGCGTGAGCAGGAAGGTGCACGCGGCTATGCAACTGGGTTTGAGGGCTTGGTCGGGTACATCAAGAACCTGCTCCCCGAAAACGAAGTCATCGGGGAAGCGCTCCGTCGCTCTGTTCCGATGTATCCGGAACTCGCGATTCGCGAGCTGGCCGCCAACGTGATTATCCATCAGGATCTCGCTGTCACAGGCGCAGGCCCGATGATAGAGATCTTCGATAGTCGGATCGAAATTACCAACCCTGGTGAGCCGCTGGTTGAACCAAATCGTTTCCTTGATCTCCCGCCGAGATCGAGAAATGAGGCGCTTGCGTCTTTCATGCGCCGTATCGGTGTTTGCGAGGAGCGGGGCAGTGGTATCGACAAGGTGATTTCGCAGGTCGAAGCGTATCAGCTACCAGCGCCGTTGTTTGAAACGCCACCGGGCTCAACGAGGGCAACGCTTTTTGCTCATCGGTCGTTTTCGGATATGAGTATGGACGATCGAATGCGGGCCAGCTATCAGCATGCCTGCCTGCAATACGTCACCAAGCGACAGATGACGAATAGCAGTCTCAGGGAACGGTTTGGGATCGAAGAAAGGAACTCGTCGCAGGTTTCGCGGGTGATTCGTGATTCGGTCGATCGGGGCCTCATCAAGCGGGCTGACCCCGAAAGCGGGTCTCGGAAGCACGCAAACTACGTTCCCTACTGGGTTTAGGGCGGAAATAGGCGAAAGAGAGTTTCTTATTTGACGGCTATTTGACTGAGGCCCCTCTGGGATAGGCTTCGTCCGGAATAAACCTCGTTTGCACGGTGCAAACTGTGATTTTCCGGGGAGGCTTATTTGACGGCTATTTGACTCGGAGCCCGTCAGGCCCGAGCGAAAGGCGGTTCACATCATGTGAACCCGGCTCTCAACGGAAATCTCATCTGACTGTTATTTGATCAGCCCCCCTGAGGCGAGCGAACCCCAACCATGGCCAAGAAGAAGAAAACCAAGACGAAATCCCCCAAGCAGATCGAAACCCTGCTTCATGAAGACGCCTCGCGGAAGAACATTCCCACGGCCGAGTACCAGTCCGTCATGGCGAAGGGCGATCAGTCGCCCGTCACAGTCACATACCCGCAGGCCGCGGGATCGGAGGATGCGTTGGCGAAGGAGAAGGCGGAGCGGAATCGGGATCTGGATCCGCAGCTCATCTGGCGGGGCAAGCGGGAGGGCGATCTCAGCGTCCAGGCGCCGCCGCTCTTCATTCAGGAGAAGATCCATCCCAAGGTGCTGATCGACGACCTTCGCCGCCGCACGCAGAAGGCACAGCAGCAGGAGGAGACCGACGAGGCGCCGCTGCTCTTTTCCGATCTCTACGCCGACTTCAACGGTCTGCCCGACGACGACGCCAAGACGGAGTTCTACCAGCACGACGCCAACTGGACGAACCGGATGATCCTCGGCGACAGCCTCCAGGTCATGGCATCGCTGGCCGAGCGCGAAGGCCTGCGCGGCCAGGTCCAGTGCATCTACATCGATCCGCCGTACGGCATCAAGTTCAACTCCAACTTCCAGTGGTCCACAACGAGCCGCGATGTGAAGGACGGCAACGTCGACCACATCACCCGCGAGCCGGAACAGGTGAAGGCGTTTCGCGATACGTGGCGCGATGGAATTCACTCGTATCTGACGTACCTGCGTGAGCGATTGACGGTGGCCCGCGATCTACTGACGGAGTCGGGGTCGATATTCGTTCAGATTGGGGATGAGAATGTTCATCGCGTGCGGTCGATATTGGATGAGGTCTTCGGTGAGCACAATTTTTGCTCATTAATCCAATACAAGAAGACTACCGGTGCCGGGAGCCCCGCCATTGGCACCAATGTCCTGGCTGCCGTTAATGATTTCATTGTTTGGTACGCGAAGAATCGAGAGGTTGTCAAGTATCGGCAACTCTACCGTGAAAAAGATGCGGGGGAAAAAGGGGCATTGTCATACAATCGTATTCAGAGTCCAGATGGCATTGAGGTTCGTAGCATTCGCGCCACCGAAGACTATGATCGCGATTTCTCAGAACGCGGTTGGCACCTTGTGGCATCGGGCGATATGACTTCTCAGACGGGTGTTGAGAGCACACGAGTTCCAGTGCACCTATACGGCGAGATGTATCGCCCAAGTAAGGGCGGCTGGAAAACCAATCAAGATGGTATTGATCGGCTGAAGCTCTCGTCACGACTGACCAAGGGTGGGAAAGCGCTTCGGTATGTTCGTCGTCTCCTCGATTTCGCCGCCATTCCAGTAAATAATGAATGGAGCGATACAGGCACCGGTAGTTTTACCGAGGAAAAGGTTTACATCGTTCAGAGCGGCACGAAAGCTGTTCAGCGATGCCTACTGATGGTTTCGGACCCGGGCGACCTTATCCTGGATCCGACTTGTGGATCTGGCACAGCTGCTGCTGTTGCTGAACAATGGGGCCGTCGCTGGATCACGATCGACACATCGCGCGTCGCGCTCGCCCTGGCCCGCTCCCGCGTCATGGGCGCTCGCTATCCCTACTACGTGCTCGCCGATTCCAAGGAGGGTGTTCAAAAGGAAGCCGAGATTACACGGTGCGATCTGCCCGCCGAATTCGAGAATCGTGCCTATCGCAACAACGTTCGCCAGGGCTTTGTCTACGAACGCGTTCCCCACATCACGCTGAAATCCATCGCCAACAACACCGAAATCGACGTCATCTGGGAGCGGATGCAACCCGCCGTCGAGCAGGCGTTGGCCGATCTCAACGCGACGCTCGCAGGGCACAAGATACCGTTCCAAGTCACGACCGGCGGTCGCGCGGGCAAGTCGATCGACTTCACCGCAAAGCCCGGCAAGACTGTCAAGCTACTTTCCGGCGAAGATGCACCAGCCAACGCGTTCCTTGAGTGGGAAGTACCGCGCGAGCCGGAAGGCCCGTGGGATGCCGATTCGGCGAAATCGCATGCCGTCTTCATGGCGGAGGCTGCGGAGTCGCCCAAGTCGCCCACCAAGAAAATGCGCGATGCACTGACAGTCATCAATGAAAACCTGAAGCGCGACTACACGCACGAGACGCTGCCCGAACGGCCCGCCGATCCGTGGCCTGAAGAAGCGATCGAAGCGCACGCGAAGTTCTGGGCGGCCCGTATCGCCCGGCAGAAGGAGATCGACGCGTCCATCGCCGCCAAGGCGGAGTTCGAATACCTCTACGACAAGCCCTACGAGGACAAGAAGAAAGTCCGCGTCGCCGGTCCCTTCACCGTCGAATCGATTTCACCGCATCGCTCGCTCGGCGTCGATGAGAACGACGAGTTGATCGACCCGGCCCGCAGCCCCGCGCGTTCGGATGAGGGGACCGACTTCGCGCAGGTGATTTTGGAGAACCTCAAGACGGCCGGCGTGCAGCAGGCCCACAAGGAGGACAAGATCAACTTCACGTCGATCGCGCCCTGGCCCGGGACCTACATCTGCGCCGAAGGCCGCTACGCAGAAGGCGACGAGGAGAGCGGCGCCGAGAAGCGCGCCGGCATCTTCATCGGCCCGGAGTTCGGGACCGTCGATCGGCAGGACCTTGTCCGCGCCGCCCGCGAGGCGGGGGATGCCGGCTTCGACGTGCTGATCGCCTGCGCATTCAGCTATGGCGCCCACGCGTCGGAGTTCAGCAAGCTCGGCGCGATCCCCGTGCTCAAGGCACGCATGAACGCCGACCTGCACATGGCCGACGACCTGAAGAACACGGGCAAGGGCAACCTGTTCGTGATCTTCGGCGAGCCGGACATCGAAATCCTGCCGCCGGAAGACGCGCCTGATGGCGCCACGATCGAGGAGTGCGAGCAGATCCGCGTGAAGATCAACGGCGTCGATGTGTTTCACCCGCAGACCGGCGAGATAAGGAGCGACGGCGCCGAAGGCATCGCCTGCTGGTTCATCGATACGGACTACAACGAAGAGAGCTTCTTCGTGCGGCACGCGTACTTCCTCGGCGCGAACGATCCGTACAAATCGCTCAAGACGACGCTCAAGGCGGAGATCGATGAGGACGCGTGGGCGACGCTGAACAGCGATACGTCGAGACCGTTCGCGAAGCCGAAGAGCGGGCGGATCGCGGTGAAGGTGATTAATCATCTTGGGGATGAGGTGATGAAGGTGTTTGGGGTGGAGTGAAGGGGCGTATAGTATTGGCAGTTGGGACAGACGCAGATTTTACCGATTACCCTTTGCTCTGGCTGACGGGGTGAGTTTGACGAGGGAATTGAGCGCGTCGCAAAGACGAGGTTTGAGATTCCATGACAGACGAGAGGATCGATCCGCACCAGGAAGACGTCGAAGGCTTGGGATCGGATGAGGATTCGGGTTGGGGGGATTACCCAATCGATACGGTCCTAATTCGGCACGAAACTCGGACGGTTCATGATGTCCTAAGAAGGATTGAGAAGGGATCCTTTGTGATGAACCCCGATTTCCAAAGAGCATTCATTTGGTCTGATGACAAACAAAGCAAGTTGATAGAGTCCGTCCTCATGCGGATTCCGCTCCCAGTTTTCTATCTCGCCGAAGACGCAGCTGGCCGGATGGTGGTCGTGGATGGACTTCAGCGATTGTCTAGTTTCTCTGCGTTCGTCGGGAACGAGCTCCGTCTGAAACTACCGGATCAAGATGCGCTAAATGGCAAGCTCTTCAGGGAGCTGTCTCCTAAGCTCCAGAATCGCGTCGAAGATAGCAATCTCGTCTTGTACGTGATCGATGCAAAGGTTCCGGAGCGGGCGCGTCTTGATATCTTTGAACGCGTAAACAGCGGAGTGCCATTAACACGGCAGCAAATGCGCAACTCTCTCTATACTGGCCCTGCAACGCGATTTCTTCGTGACGAAGCCGAGAAGGCGCTGTTTTTGAACGCGACGGGACGGAGTTTGAAATCGAGCACGATGAGGGATCGAGAATTCGTCAATCGTTTTTGTGCCTTTCAATTACTGCCGTATGGGGCCTATCGTGGCGACATGGATGAATTCCTTGCGATGGCACTGATGAAGATGAATCTCTTGGGGAGCAAGCTATTACCCGGCCTGTCCAAGGACTTCGAGTTGAGTCTAGCTAATAATCTCAAGATCTTCGGTAAACACGCATTCCGAAAGCACGTACCTGGGCAGGAGAAGCGATCACCCTTGAATGCATCGCTTTGGGATGTGATGACAACGTTCCTGGCGGGCTTTTCGACGCAGAAAGTTGAGGCCAGACGTGACCAATTGCGGAGCGCGTTCTACACACTTCTGCGTGACTACGAATTCGAAAGGGCGATCACCTATGGCGTTAATGACGCTCGAAATGTAAATCTGCGTTTTCAGAAGTCACGCGCGATACTCGGGAAGGCAATAGATGATATCGAGACTTGACCTCGACTGTTTCAAGTGTTTTGAGAAACTCCGACTTCCTGTTGGGCCATTGACACTCCTGTCGGGGTCTAACGCATCAGGGAAGTCCACTGTCCTGCAAGCACTGGTGCTCTTACATCAAACGATAAGGGAGCATGAGTGGACAGTACGCCCAGCCCTAAACGGTGAGTCCGTTGCGCTTGGGACGGTTGCAGATGTGGTCGACAAGATTCACGGTCGGCAATCCGTCTCGATTGGTCTCATCGACAATGATCGAGGCTACGAATGGGTAATGTCCGGTGACAGGTCCGAGATGTCTATGGGGATCGACTCCATAACCATTGGCGGAAAAACTACGAAGGCACCGGACCGGTTGAGATATCTGATGCCCGATGAATTGGATGAATCCTCCATGAATCTTGCGAGCCGATTGTGGCGAATGAGCTACATTCGGGCAGAGCGGGTAGGGCCACGAGATGTCTATCCTCTTGAAGATACTCAAGTCGCATCAGTTGTTGGTCCCTCGGGCGAGTATGCAGTCAGCCTCCTGTATGCCGGCCGTGATGAGGAGGTCTTGAGCGAATTGGCCCTGCCTGATTTGGCCAAGACCAGGCTCAAGCAAGTGGAAGCGAGGATGGACACATTTTTCCCGGGTTGTGCGATCGAGATCCGGCAGATACCTCAGGCAAATGCACTGACGCTTGGCATTCGTACGTCTTTGGATACTGATTTTCATCGTCCAGTGCATTCGGGGTTCGGCCTAACTCAAGTACTGCCTATCATTATCGCAGCCCTTTCCGCTGACTCCGGAGACATTCTATTGATAGAGAATCCCGAGGTGCATTTGCATCCGGCCGGGCAAGGTTTGATTGGTGAGTTTCTCTCGGAAGTTGCAAGTGCTGGGGTCCAAGTCCTCATCGAGACTCACAGCGATCACGTACTTAATGGTGTGCGCAGAGCAGTGAAGGGAAAGGTGCTTTCGGGGGCGCAGGCCGTTGTTCATTTTTTTCAAGGCCGGCAAGAGGGGTCCAGTCAAGTGATATCCCCGAATATCGATGACTCAGGGAACATCGACGTGTGGCCTGAAGGGTTCTTTGACCAGTTTGACAAAGATATGAATCACTTTGCCGGCTGGGGCGCATAATATGCAGTTGATATTCAATGAGCTATCCCTTCACGGCCAATTTTCAAGTGTAGAAACATTCCGTGACGCCGTGAAGGGACTAATGGCGATACGTTTGGCCGTTCGACGATTCGGACTAGAGCTATACTGCCATCGGAATCTGGTAAACGCTCAGATCACAGATCAACTGACGCTGCCACGGGCGTTACGTGAACTTGAAAGTGATGATGAGCGCCGGGCGATTATGCAGTGGATGACTCGGTCCGGGCCTTTTTGGGAGGATTCGCGACGTCATACGGGAGACGATTATTTCGAATGCAATCATGAAGTTGTGACCGACACAGGGTTAGGAGAATCAGCTGCGTGCCGCCTATTGGACCAAGAGAGCGCATGTGTTAGTGCTCGACCGTCGTCTTGGGAGTCATCGCCAATTCGCGTCACTCACGTTCAGAACAATGAGGCACGAACTGATATTGACGTACCGAATTTCGTAGATGCTCTGGGACTTGAAAGCGTATTAACGGCGTGGCAACGATCTCCGGAAACTTGGACTGAGTTAGAGACTCGGGTGCGCTCAAGTTGCACTAACTTGATTATCAGTGATTCGTGCTTTGCGCCGTTGGACGGGTATCCGTTTGAGCAACCGGCGGCAAATCGAATCCTGCAAATCCTTGAGGTACTTGAGCGGTTTAAGGTCTGCTTTGATCAAGACGGGCAACGCAGCGCGGAAGGTCACGAAATCGCAAGACTCCATTTTCAGGGCGACCGGGCCATGTTTTCAGATTCTTCCGACACGGAGAAGCAGGACTTTGAACACGAGCTTAGTTTCCGCCATCCACTTAATGAAAGCGAAACACTCTTCTGTCCGTGGCATGGCAAAGTGAACACTCCGAAGTTCCGCGTACACTTCTCATGGCCAGTCACTGCTAAGGACCCGCTGTTCGTCGTGTATGTGGGGCCCAAGATAACGAAGCGATAGCGTAAGCCGCGTCGATTGGGGTTGGTAGTGGAATTACGCATCGCCGATTCATTCACCGACAGCCTCGCCAAGCTCACCAGCGTTGAGCAGGGGGCGGCGAAGACGGCGGCATTTGATCTTCAGACCAACCCGTCGCATCCGAGCCTGCGCCTTCACAAGCTCGACAAAGTGAAGGACAAGCGCTTCTGGTCGGTCCGTGTCAACGACGACATTCGGATCATCGTCCATCGCACTGACGGCAGTCTGATGCTGTGCTACGTCGATCATCATGACGATGCCTATCGCTGGGCCGAGCGTCGCAAGCTGGAGCGGCATCCGACGACCGGCGCGATGCAGCTGGTCGAGATCCGCGAGCGCGTCGTCGAGATTCCCAGATATGTCGAAGTCGAGCAGCCTGCGCCGCCGAAGCCACGGTTGTTTGAGGCGATCGCCGACGAGGCGTTGCTCTCGTACGGCGTGCCAGAGGAGTGGCTCGAAGATGTGAAGGCGGCCGACGAAGACAGACTGCTCGATCTCGCGCCGCACTTGCCCGCCGAGGCGGCAGAGGCACTGCTAAACCTAGCGACGGGCTCCGCGCCTGTGCCGGCGACGCCGGTGGCGGGGGATGTCGATCCATTCGAGCATCCGGACGCCAAGCGACGCTTCCGCGTGATGACCAACGTCGAGGAGCTCGAGCGGGCGTTGGCGTACCCGTGGGACAAGTGGACGGTTTTTCTCCATCCCGCCCAGTTGGAGACTGTCGAGCGGAGCTACAACGGACCGGCCCGCGTTTCGGGCTCGGCGGGAACAGGCAAGACGATCGTCGCGCTGCATCGGGCCGTACATCTAACGCGGAGGCATCCGGGTTCGCACGTGTTGCTGACGACGTTCTCCGACCCTCTGGCCGATGCACTGCGGGATCGACTTGATCGACTCGTTGGAAATGAGAAGTCGGTGCGAGAACGGATTGCGGTCGCGTCGATCGACGCCGTTGGCGTGCAGTTGTTCACGGAGCAGTTCGGCAAGCCGAAGCTTGCGACGGAGGACGATCTGTGGTCGGCGATCCGCGGGGCGGCGGCAAGTGTCGAGGGGCACAAGTTCACCGACCATATCCTGATGGGCGAGTGGCGGGAGATCGTGGACGAGTGGCAGATCGACTCGTGGGATGCGTATCGCGTCGTGCCGCGGCTGGGACGAAAGACACGCATCGGCGAGAAGCAGCGCCAGACGCTCTGGGCGATCTTCGAGCGCGTTCGCGCGTCGCTCGACGAGGCCGGCTTGCTGACGATGCCGTCAGTGTTCCGATGTCTGACCGAGGCAATTGGCGGCGGAGCCGAGATTCCGTTCGACCACACGGTCATCGACGAGTCGCAGGACATTAACGTTCCGCAATTGCGGTTCCTGGCGGCACTGGCTGGCGAGCGACCTGATGGTCTCTTCTTCGCCGGCGATCTCGGTCAGAGGATTTTTCAGACGCCGTTCTCGTGGAAGTCGCTCGGCGTCGATGTTCGCGGCCGGTCACAAACGCTGCGTATCAACTACCGCACATCGCACCAGATTCGCCGGCAGGCGGACCGATTACTTGGGCCCGAAACAAGCGATGTCGACGGGCTGACCGAGGACCGGCGCGGGACGATTTCAGTATTCAACGGACCGGAGCCGGAAGTCTTGGTTGCAGACTCGTTCGACGAGGAGCGCGACACAATCGCGAAGTGGCTCGCCGCCCGCGTCGATCAAGGTCTGGAGCCGCAGGAAATCGGTGTCTTCGTCAGGTCCGACGCCGAGCTCAATCGCGCCCGAGCGGCCATCGATGCGGCGGGGCTGGCGCATCAGGGCATGCACGGGGCGAACCAGAAAGCTGACGCCGTGAGTATCGGAACGATGCACCTGGCGAAGGGCCTGGAATTCCGAGCGGTCGCAGTCGCGGCCTGCGATGACGAGGTGATCCCCCTCCAATCACGCATCGAGGAAGTCGGCGACGCCTCGGACCTGGAGGAGGTCTACAACACGGAGCGGCATCTGCTGTACGTGGCCTGCACGCGGGCGAGGGACTATTTACTTGTTACAGGCGTCGATCCGGCGTCGGAGTTCTTGGATGATTTTGAAGGCAACGCAGGGTAGCTGGCGCCCGTGTCGCAGGAGTCCGTCTTGACCCGCGGCGAGTACGACTACGAGCATGTCTTTCGCAGCTAGCTTCGGTCTTGGTTGCCCAAGGCCTCCAAAATGTGGCACTGGACATCGCGCGACAGCCCCGGCCAAGCCGCGATGATTCGGGCCAGATCGGCGTCGATTTCTACCGCTCCCGCGCCGCCATCGGCAAGCTGATCGGCAAGACACGCATCGACCAATTCACAACCCGTTGCAGATTCATCACTTACGCCATCCTGCGCACGGATTGAAAATCCGTGTGTCGCCGGTTCAAATCCGGCTCTGCCCAGTTCCCCCTGATTCAAATCCAAGCGCGTAAGGGCCTTTGTTTGCATTGGGCCATACGCGGTCCCCATGACTCGACGGCTACCACGCCTTCGCCAGGTATTCCTGCAACAGGCGGCCCCACGCTGTCGGGCGGAGTTCCATGCCGACGCCGCACGCGTCACCTACGTCGTTCTCGATCAGGTTCGGCGGGCAATTCTGGTGAAATGTCCACGCCAGAAACGGAATTTCCTTCGACATCGCGAAATCCATGAGCTGTCGGCAGTCCTCCAGCGTCATCGTTGGCGCATCGGGCTCGTCGATCGGACCGAACTCGCCGATCACGACCGGCAGCGTGGCCGCCGGGCCCGCAAGCAGCCTGTCGAGGTCGCCGATCGGGTTGTAGTAGTGAATCTCATAGGCGATGTTTCCGCCGTCACCGGCGGAAATCGGATGGTCGACAAAATAATCCAGGCGTCGCGCCCAGTCTCCCAGGCCCTGGGCGAGGATCACGTGGTTCGCCGCGCCGGCGGATTGTTCCACCTCGCGGATGACCGACGCGGCGCGATTCAGCGCCGCCCAGACAATCGCATCCCGCGCGCCGTCGAAGTTGTATTCCGGCTCGTTGCAGATGCCGAACATGACGCCCGGCTCGTCGACGAAGGCGCCGGCGAGCTTGCGCCACACGTTGTCCGTCTCGACCGTCGGCGCGCCGAATTCATCGAAAGTCGGCTCGATCCAGAGCGACACCAACACGACGACGCCCTTCGCTGTCATGTGGCGCACGATATCGATAATCGACGAGAAATACGCGTCGTCAGCGAGAATCGAATCGCCGTGCTTCGCAAACGGCTGTGAGCCCGGCGCGTGGCTTTCCAGCGTCAGTCTCACGAAGTTGGCGCCCCAGCGATCGATCAGTTCGTCAGCCCGGCGCATCACTTCCTGCGGTGATTCTTCGGCGTCCCACAGACACGCGACGCAGCCGCGCGTGTCCTGCAGATTGGCGCCGCGCCCGTGAAACGCGCTGCCGCCACCCTTTCCGTCAGAAATCAGAATCCGGGCGCCCGACGTAAACAGCCAGCCGGCGGGAAGCTTCGTGCAGCCATTACAGGTCGTGATCGTTGTCCTGTTGCTCCCACCGACGTCGGGTATCTCATTCGTTCCGCATGCGAGCGTCACGCCCACGATACCGAGGGCGCTCCAACGCGCCACCAACGAAATTGTCATGCCATAGGCGCTTTGCATCGCCGATCCTCACAGTCGAGGTTACGCCGGCGCCACCATAGCGCCATCGCGCACCCGATTTCGACAGCGGTTTCTGTCGCCCGCGCCGCCTCCATGACCGCCCCATTTCGGACGATCGCAAAATACCGCAATGATCCGAGGCGGCGCGCCGCCTCCCCTCCGCTGAATCACCCGCGATCGCTTTGGCTCAGCCGTCGGGTCGCACCTCGGTGGTCAGTTCCCGCTTCGGCGGAAAGGGAGACAGAGATATCAAGACTGAGGAAAGAGCTGTTCGTGCTGTGTTGGGCCCTGTTGTTCTTCGCCGGCGCCGCCTGTGATGAGATTGTCGACCTCAACGATCGAATTGGAGGCGAAATCAGCGATGTCGGTGATGGCGGCGACGACGTTCACCAGGGGGCTGTTCAGGATGGGAGACCAGGCGGTCATGACAAAGAGTCGCTACTTCCTGCAGACTGACTTCGATCCACGACATGTCGAAAATCAGGGTGAGCCGTATGCGCTGACGATTACCGCCGAGCAATCAGGCGGAACAAGTGACATCATGGCGCGACGGCGACCGGGCGATTCAGCCCGGCCGAGGTCCGCCTTCGTCGCGCCTGCGTTTCCGAGCGTCACGTACGATAGGTATGCCGTCTCCCGCCCTTCGTCTCCACAGCAACCATGAAAAAAGGTGGGCCCATCGGCCCACCTTTCAACCTGAACTTCCTTGTCCGCACGAAGTCGGATCAATCGACCAGGATGAACGCGCTGCTCGCGAAGTACACGCTCGACACGACGCGCGTCGGCTCCAGCATGGTGTCGGCCGTGCCGCTTTCAATCGTGTCGTAGATCCGCAGGTCGCCGCCCGCATAGATATACACGGCGCCCTTCGAATCGACGTGGATGTTCCCGGGGAAGCCGTCATAGGTAACGAGGACCGTCAGATCCTCGTCGCTGAAGTCGGCCGTCAGGCGACGGACCAGCGCCGTGAGCGGCTGACCGAGCGTCGTGCTCTTGACCGTCAGCAGCCACACGCGTCCTTCGCTGTCGATGTCGAACGCGGCGATATCGCTGAAGGAAAACTCCTCAATTTCCGCGCTGGCGAGTTCGCCGTCGCGCTGGCTGATATTGGGGATGCGGTTGAAGCCACTGTAATTGTAGAGCAGGGCGTCGTCGCTCGTGATCTGTGTCAGCTTGGGCCGCTCACCGCTCGGCATCACGATCGTTCGCGCCGGCGACACGGATCCGTCGAAGCTCGCCAGCGACACGCCTTCGTAAACAAAGATCTTCCAGACGAACGTCTCACCCGACGGCGGCGGCGACACCACGTAAATCAGATCGAGATCGGGGTCCACTGTCATCTGCACGTCACCAAAGGCGGAGAACTTTGGTCCTTCCAGCAGCGCCGTACGGACGGGCTGCTGATCACCATTGATGCGCGTGGCGTCCTCGAAAACGCGGACGAAATACTGGTCGATCTCCTCGCAATCGGCGGCGTTGCGCGCCAGGACCATGAACTCACCGGCCTTGTTGATGCCGGGCTTCAGCCGCATCGCGTTGCTGAAGCACGCGGCGTTGCCGTTGAGAAACATCGAGAAGGACTTTTCGCCGTCCAGCTCGTCGCTGAGAGCAAACGTGGCCATGCCGTCAACGGAGCCAGACGAGGTCGACGACGCCGAGGGCGCAATGATCCGCTCGCCCGTGACCTGGCTGACGGTCCCCTCCAGTTCGCCGCCCCCCGACGGAATCCCGATCGTTCCTCCCTGCGGGCATTCCATTCCCAGGCAGCTCAGCAGCCCGACGACCAACGCGAAGCTCAAAAAGCGGTTCATTTCTGTCTCCTCCTGGGTTGTGTGACGAGGCGAAACAACCGCGAGGGAATCCCCGCCGTGACTTCGCCGCCTGTGATCAGTTGGGGGAAGTACCCGTGGGGCGTACGGATATGCCACGAGAAGTGGAAGAATTCTGAAGTCTTGGATCGGGATTGGAGGCCAGGATTCCGGATGAGTGGCCCGGGGCGCCCTCGACCTGGGACGCGACTTCGACGGTCAGTGACGCCCCGCAGTTGCGCGGGTCCACGCGGGCGGAAAAGCGGCATGAACGGCGACAACAGTGTCGCGAAGATGGCGCCGCCGCGAACCGAACGTCTTAGTCAGAGCCTCGCTGTCCTCAGCGTGACGCATCATCGAGCGTACGTGACCTTACTCCGCCGTGAGGACACGTCGGCTCTGACTGGCGCGGCCCGCCGGAGATATTCAGTTCACGGCGACGCGACTAGCCACGTCCGCATTGGAGATGGGGCCTATCGTCGATTCGCTCGACTTCTCATGCTTGCCTTTGAGGGCAAGCATGCCACCCCGCCGGACACTCTCGCCTTTGAGGGCACGTCTATCCGGCACTTCGGGAGTTGAAGGAGCGTAGACAATCCGCGATGAAACTCCCGTGTTCGCGGGAAGAATGAACGCTCTGAAAGAGCGAAACAAGACAGCCCATGGCAAACGAAGACCGCGAAGCGGTCGACGTGCAGCCCTGGGTTTGCCACCGATCATCGAATTCAGCCCTGAAAGGGCGCAACAATTCCTGGACACTCTCGCCTTTGAGGGCAAGCATGCCGGCCTGCCACATTGGAGATTCGGCGCGTGGGCGATTCGCTCGACTTCTCATGCTTGCCTTTGAGGGCAAGCATGCCACCCTGCCGGTGAGGGTGTTCGCCTCATCCGACGCGACGGGCTACCCGAGGAACTGATTCACCAGCCAGGCCGCCAGCAGGCCGAAGAAAACGGTCGCCCCAATCGCCAGCCAGGCGAACAGGGGCATACCACCGAAGATCACGGCCGCGCCGATCGCGCTGATGACGAAGGTCAGCAGCATGCAGAGACTCGTGACCAGTAGCACGGGGCCGCCCACGGCGCCTGACGAGCTGATGATCCGCCACGCGACGAACGCGCCGAAGCACGCGCCATAGGCGGCGAAGAGCGTCAGCGGCATCAGCGGTTCTGTGGGGAAGCCCGCCTGCTCCGTCGCCAGCTCCTGCGCCGAGAGCAGCGCCTTCTTCAGCACGGCCAGCAGCACAATGCACAGAACGGGACCGACAGGGATCCACATCGCCGCGGCCCGAAAGGCCGCCCCGCGCGTCTCAATCGCCGCTTCCCGGGCGCGGCGCTGATCCCGCGCCGCCGCGTCTTCCGTCTCTTTGTTGATCGGTAGGTTCGACATTTATCGCCCAAACAGCATCCCGAACGGATCGTGTTTCTCCATGAACTCGACCTCGCCATCGGGATTGAACCAGATCACCAGTTGCTCACGCTCCGTGTACTTGTAGACAAACGAGAAGCCGAACTGCAGATCCTCCTCCGTGTGCTTCTCCATGAAGTCCGCGGACCAGAACAGCTTCTTCGGCACGAACTTCACGACGTTGTCAGATTTCGATGGGTCGCGCTCCGTGAGGATTTCCTTCGGCGGTCGACCAATGACCTTCACGACGTCGTACACGTGCATCTTCGGCGAGACCTTTGTCATGTCCTCTTCGAGCTGCTTCGTCGGATCAAACGTGACAGCCTGCACGATGTGATAGGCGCCGTAACCGAACCCGGCGATCAGCGCCAGAAAGACACAGGTTCTGACCAGCGAGCCGACCCAGGCCGGCGGCGGATTGGCGTCCACCTTCTTCCGCTTCAGCGCCGTCGCTCCATCTTCGGTCGCCGCCGCCTCCGACGCCTCCGCGGGGCGCTCCTGCGCCGAGACGCTCTGGCCCGTTTCCTTATTGAAACCGCAGTTGACGCAGAGAATCGCCCCCTCCGCCATCACGGCCATGCACTTCGGGCAGCTCGCCGGCGCGGCGATCGCCTCGCCTTCCGACATGAGTGACAACTCGGAGAGATCCAGCTCGCTCGGCGTCGGCGCAGGCGCCGCTTCCACGATCGCGGGGATCGCCAGGACGGCGCCGCACTTACAGCGCACGCGCCTGCCCGCCATGTGATCCGGCGCCTTCTTCCTGATACGGCACTTGCCGCATTCAACCACAATTGACATGTATCCGGCCTCCTGTGGGGGCATCCTGCCCGAACGCCCCGATCGCAATTATCCGGCGGGCCGACGCCCGTGACAAGAATCAGGCCACATAATTGCATGCCGCTATGCGATCGCCGTTTCGCGTCGCCCCGCATCGTGCTATCTTCTCTCTACCTAGTGGAGACGCGGGGCATGAGCGAACCGATCGTCGGTCGGCTGATCCTGGAAGATGGCGCTGAATTCCAAGGAACGATCTTTGGAAACCCCGCTTCCGTTGCCGGCGAAGTCGTCTTCACCACCGGGATGGTCGGCTACTCAGAGACCGTCACGGATCCTTCCTTCCGCGGACAGATCGTCGTCTTCACCTACCCCCTGATCGGCAACTACGGCGTCCCCGGGGACGAGACGGACGAAACGGGCCTGCCCAGGTGGTTCGAGTCCGTCAGCCCGCACGCCGCCGGCGTCGTCGTCGCCAACCTCAGCCACGACGCCTCTCACTGGTCCGCCAAACGCAGCTTTCACGAATACCTCGCCGCGTCCGGCGTCTGCGGCATCACGGGCGTCGATACCCGCACGCTCACCCAGCGACTGCGCAGCGGCGGCTCGATCCTCGGCAAGATCGTGGTCGATGGCGCCGACGTCCCCTTCGACGATCCCAACCAGCGAAACCTCGTCGCCGAAGTCAGCGTCCGCGAGCCCCGCGACTACGGCGCGGATGGCCCCCGCGTCGTCCTCATCGATACGGGCGTCAAGACAAACATCATCCGGCAGCTGGTCGTCGCCGGCGCCCGCGTGCGGCGCGTCCCGTGGGATTACGACTTCTACAGCGAGCCCTTCGACGGTCTCTTCATCGGCAACGGTCCCGGCGATCCGAAGATGGCCGACAAGACAATCGAACGGCTGCGGCGCGCGATTGCGGATCGCATTCCGACGTTCGGCATCTGCCTCGGCCATCAGCTGCTGGCCCTCGCCGCCGGGGCCGACACCTACAAGCTCAAGTTCGGCCATCGCAGCCAGAACCAGCCGTGCGTCGAGATCGGCACCAATCGCTGCTACATCACGAGCCAGAACCATGGCTTCGCCGTCAACGGCGACACGCTGCCGGAAGGCTGGCGCCAGTGGTTTGTCAACGCGAACGACGGCACGAACGAGGGCATCCGCCACGAGTACAAACCGATTCGCAGCGTGCAGTTCCATCCCGAGGCCGCGCCGGGTCCTCGTGACACGCTTGATCTGTTCCATCGTTTTCTCGAGATGATCGGATGAACGCCGTCTCCACCGCCCCATTCGACCTGCCGCGCAAAGTCCTGATCCTCGGCAGCTCGGCGCTGACAATCGGCCAGGCCGGCGAATTCGACTACTCCGGCAGCCAGGCGATCAAGGCCCTGCGCGAAGAGGGCGTCGCCTGTATCCTGATCAATCCGAACATCGCCACGATCCAGACGTCGGAAGGCCTTGCCGACGAAGTCTATTTTCTGCCCGTTACGCCTGAATACGTCGAACGCATCATCGAGAAGGAACGCCCCGACGCCATCCTTCTCGGCTTCGGCGGGCAGACGGCCCTCAACTGCGGTCTCGAGCTGGAAGCCTCCGGCGTCCTCGCCCGACACAAGGTGCGTGTCCTCGGCACGCCGATCGACACGATTCGCACAACGGAAGATCGCGGTCTGTTCAACCAGGCCATGCGAACGCTGGATGTGAAAGTCCCGCGCAGCAAGGCCGTCCACAGCATGGACGAGGCCCTCGCCGCCGCCGACGAGATCGGCTATCCCGTCATGATGCGATCGGGCTTCTCCCTCGGCGGACTCGGCTCCGGCATGTGCGCCGACGCCGCCGAACTCCGCGATCGCGCCGGCGCCGCCTTCGCCCATGTGCCGCAGGTCCTCGTCGAGGAGTGGCTCAACGGCTGGAAGGAAGTCGAGTACGAAGTCGTTCGCGACGCCGCCGACAACTGCATCACGGTCTGCAACATGGAGAATGTCGATCCGCTCGGCATTCACACGGGCGAGTCCTTCGTCGTCGCCCCGAGCCAGACGCTCAGCGACGTCGAATACCACAAGCTCCGCAGCATCGCCATCCACGTCGTCCGCTCCCTCGGCGTCGTCGGCGAATGCAACATCCAGTACGCCCTCGATCCGCACTCTGATGACTATCGCGTGATCGAGGTCAACGCGCGACTCTCTCGCAGCAGCGCCCTGGCGTCGAAGGCCACGGGCTATCCGCTCGCCTTCGTGGCGGCCAAGCTCGCCCTCGGCCATCTGCTGACCGACGTCGCCAACAAGGTCACGGGCGTCACGCGCGCCTGTTTCGAGCCCGCCCTCGACTACATCGTCGTCAAGGCGCCACGTTGGGACCTGCAGAAGTTCCGCGGCGTTTCCACGCGGCTCGGCTCCTCGATGAAATCCGTCGGCGAGGTCATGGCGATCGGCCGCTCCTTCGAGGAAGCGCTGCAGAAGTCCGTGCGTATGCTGGAGGTCGGCCCGCTCGGCGTCGTCCCGCCGGTCGGCGAGACCTTCGAGAACCTTGAAAAGGAACTCGCCCAGCCGACGGATCGACGGATGTTCGCCATCGCCCGCGCCTTCAAGGAGGGCATGAGCATCGATCGCGTCGCCGAACTGACGGCGATCAATCGCTGGTTCCTCGAACGCATCCGCAACATCGCCGAGATGGCGAAGCGCCTTGAGTCCATCACGGACGCCGGACTCTCCAGCGACGTCCTGCTCGAGGCGAAACGCATGGGTTTCTGCGACGCACAGATCGCCAACCTGACGGACTCAACGGAAACCAGCGTTCGCAAACAGCGATTCCGCGATGGCCTGCTCCCGTGCGTGCGCCAGATTGACACGCTCGCCGCCGAATACCCGGCGCAGACGAACTACCTCTATCTGACCTACCACGCAACGAGCAGCGACGTCACGACCAACAGCGGCAGGTCGATCCTCGTCCTCGGCTCCGGCGCCTATCGCATCGGCAGCAGCGTCGAGTTCGACTGGTGCTGCGTCACGGCCGTTCGCACGCTCCGCAAGCTCGGCTACAAGACGGTCCTGCTGAACTGCAACCCCGAGACTGTCAGCACGGACTACGACGAGTGCGATCGTCTTTACTTCGACGAAATCACGCTGGAGAACGTTATCGACGTCGCGACACGCGAGAATGTCGAGGGCGTCATCGTCTCCATGGGCGGCCAGACGCCGAACAACCTGGCGACGCGGCTCGCCGCCGCCGGCGTGAAGGTCCTCGGCACCTCCGTCGACGCCATCGACAACGCCGAGAATCGGCATCGCTTCTCGGCGCTCTGCGACGAGATCGGCGTGCAGCAGCCACCGTGGGCCGAAGTCAGCTCGAGCGACGCCGCCATCGCCTTCGCCAATCGCGTCGGCTATCCCGTCCTGGTTCGACCTTCCTACGTGCTCAGCGGCGCCGCCATGGCCGTCGCCGAGACAGAAGAACGCCTGAAGGCGGTTCTCCAGCGCGCCGTCACGCTCTCGCCGGAACATCCGACGGTCGTATCGAAGTTCATTACGGGCGCCAAGGAAATCGAGATCGACGCCGTCGCGTCGCACGGCGAGATCGCCGCTTACGCCATCAGCGAACATGTTGAGAACGCCGGCGTGCATTCCGGCGACGCCACGCTCGTCCTGCCGCCGCAACGCACGTATATCGAAACCACGCGACGCACCAAAATCGTCGCCCGGCGCCTCGCACGCGCCCTCAACATCAGCGGTCCCTTCAACATGCAGCTCATCGCGCGGGACAACAAGCTGATGGTCATCGAATGCAACCTTCGGGCGTCGCGCTCCTTCCCGTTCGCGTCCAAGGTCTTCAACGTGAATTTCATCGAGCTGGCGACGCGGGCCCTGATCGGCGAAAAGCTCGATCGCGCCGACGGCTCGATCTTCGAGCTGGAATACGTCGGCGTGAAAGCGCCGCAGTTCTCCTTCACGCGGCTCGGCGGCGCCGATCCCGTGCTCGGCGTGGAGATGGCATCGACGGGCGAAGTCGGCTGCCTCGGCGACGACTTCGACGACGCGTTCCTTAAGGCGATGCAGTCCGTGGGCTATCGTGTTCCCGTTCGCGCCGTCCTGCTCAGCACGGGCACGATGCGACAGAAGGCCCTGATGCTTGAGAGCGCCCGGGCCCTGGCCGACGCCGGTATCCCGATCTTCGCAACGGAAGGCACGGCCGCCTTCCTCGCCGCCGCCGGTGTCGAAGCGCAGGTCACGCGATGGCCGATCGGCAGCCCCTCTCCCAACGCGCTGGACCTGATCCGTTCCGGCGCCCTCGATCTTGTCATCAATATGCCGAAGAACGCGACGGAAGAAGAGCTGCGCAACGACTACACGATCCGCCGCGCCGCCGTCGATCACGGTGTGCCGCTGATCACGAACGTGCAGCTCGCCGAACGATTCGTCAGCGCCATCGTCAGCCGCGGAAACAAACCAACGGATGTAAAGAGCTGGCGCGAATACCTCGCGCACTCCCAGGAATAAACGTCGATCGTCTCTCGCGTCCGCCCCATCGTTGCGGCAGCGGAGGCGACGAACGTGAGCCCCTACGGAGTCGCTTTGAAGCGTCTGCGAGCCATCGCGCTACTCGTCGCCGTCGTCGCCGTTCTGGCGATCTCCGGCGAGGCGATCATCAACCGCCAGCTCCCAGCCACTCACTCCATCTACAGGTCGACCGACAATGGCGCGAGCTGGATCGGCGTCGGCGATGGATTGCCGTCCGGCGCCCGCGTCAACGCGTTCGCATCGATCAGCGGGCGGATCGTCGCCGGGACGGATCGCGGCGTCTTTCTTTCAGACGACGAGGGCGACTCGTGGCGCGCGAGCGCGGACGCGATCGCCGGAGAGGCTCGCATCCTCTGCCTCGCCACGCTCGGCAATCAGACATTTGCCGGATCACATCGGCGCGGCGTGCTCGTCTCGGGGGACGCCGGGCAAACCTGGAAGACGGCGAATGTCGGCCTGACGGACCTGCACATCCGCTCCCTGCTGAGCGTCGATCGCCACGTGTACGCGGGCTCAGACAATCAGGGCGTCTTCGTCTCCAGGGACAGCGGCGCAACATGGGCGCGTCAGAGCGACGGCCTGCCTCCGCTCTCACAGGTGTTTGATCTCGCCCGCCTGAACAACGCAGTTTACGCCGCGCTCTACCATCACGGCGTTTATCAATGGCGCCCCGATGACAAACTTTGGCGGCGCGTCGGAGACGTGGTCCCGCTGGAATTGACTGTGTCCGGCGGAACGCTGATCGCCGGGCATAACCCCGGCGCCGTTCACTACAGCGACGACAATTGCGAAACCTGGTTCGCGGCGTCAGGCCTGACCAGCGACGCGCCCGTATGGACGCTGGCGTCCGACAATCGGCGCGCCTTCGTCGGGGCGACCGTCAAAACGAACGACGAGATCGTCTGCTGCTTTCTGTCCGAGGATCAAGGTCACACATGGAGACGTCGCGACGCGGGTCTACCGCGGAACGCCGCGCCCATTTGTTTCCTCGTCGAGAACGACTTTATCCTGACCTGCGTCTGCATCGGCGTCGAGTGACGCGGCGCCCAGGAGGCGATTCACCTGCGCGATGATGCGCTCGCGCCACGCGTCGTCGCCAAGGTTCCCGAGATGGCCACCGCGCTCACTGGCGATGAGTCGCGACGAGCCGAAGACGCGATTCAGCCATTCGGCGTCTCCCGGCGCCATGAGAAAGTCGTTGGCGTTGAACGCGACGCCCACATTGGCGCGCGATCGGAGCGGCCCCTCCAACAGACGCAGATCGGATCGGATGAACATCGCCGCGGGCCTGTCAATGACGCCCTTGCGCGCTTCCAGCTCCGGCAGGAGAAAGGCGTAGGCGTACTTCATCATCGAGTAGTCGAAGATCTCCTGTGACGCCGACGCGCGAGACAGCGCATTCCACTCAGTCTTCAGTACACCTGTGTCATGGCGTTCCCGCGCCGTCCAGATCACGTCGTGCAGCGCCATGCGATAGCTCAGACCGATCAGGAAGGCCGCCTCCGCCTCGGTCAATTCGACGCGCCCCGCCCCGCCCATCGCCAGCGCCGCGCCTTTTCGCATGATTGCAATCACCCGGGCGTCGCGCTCCTCCTCGGGGAACGACAGCGGCGCGTTGTAGAAGTCATCCAGCGCCTGCGCCGCGTGCGCGAACTGAATCGGCGGACAGATGGCAAAATACGCATCGAACGCCTGCGCTGAGTGTCGGCAGGACAGGGTCGCCGCATAGAGCGTGTGAGCTCCACCGAACGACACACCGACCATCACCCGCCGCGTCACGCGATCGTGATACCTTCGATCGATATCACGACAGACCGCCTCCGCGGCGTTCAACACATCCGCCGCATCAATTGGCGCATATCCCGGGTGAACGATCGACGCCGCCCGATTCATGAATTCGAAATTGGCCGCGCTGCTGAATGTCGCCACGGAGAAGCCCGCGTCGTGGAACATTTCCGCCACGGCCATGTTCGCATATGACTCACGATGTCCGCCGAACCCCGGCGACAGCACGACGAGCGGCGCCGCCTCCTCCCGCATCCAGAGGTCATACGGGAGCCTCCGGCCCGTTGCGGCGATGCGAACACGATGCGTCCTGCCCCGCAGGTCGAACTCCGGCGAACGTGGCGTCAACGCGGCGTACGCCAGCGTCTCTGCCGCGGCGCCTCGTTCCACGCTCTCATCGCTCACGACCGGATTCGCCTGACGACGCGCCAGGTACATCCGTTTCGATATTTCGTAGGCGTCGCGCTGCGTCGTCACGAACCGCTCAACCGCGTCCATTCGCTCGGCGCCCTGGATGAACCCCTTGATCGGCGCCGCCGGGAAGAAATAGATCGTCGGATCGAGCAGCGCGTCACCTGCGCCACCGACCACGTCCCGCGCTGTTCCGGGCGTGCCGAACGGCAGCGTCAGGTAAACGCTTTTCTCCCAGCCGGCACGCCGGAGAGTCATGCCCGTATCCGTATCCGCCGCTCGGATTCCCTTCTCCGCCGCGACGTCAAACAGACCGAGAACGCCCGCCGTGCTGTTGATCGCGAACCGCGCCGCCTCGTCGCCGGCTTCCTTCTTCCTGCCCTGCAGCAGGTTGTTCAGGCCGCGACGCGGGAATTCAAGATTGTTCGCGGCGCGAACCATCGGTGTCCGAACTTCCTGCGGAACGATCTGTCGCCAGCCGGACGAGATCGGCGCCGCGATCCCGACCACCATGGCGGTATTCAGCCCGAAGGCGATGCGATTGACCGGCTCCAGTGGGTCCTCGTGAAACGGCAGTTCGTACTGTGGTTCGCGAAAGTGCTCCGCCCCGGGCCCGTCGTATTGCGACCAGTCGTGGCGCTCAACGGGGACCGAGCAACCGCCGGCGTGAATGCAGACGACGATCAGAATCGCCGCCCCAGTCCTTCGCTTGAAAACCATCGACACAGAAATCCCCCCGCCCGCAGCGCCTGGAATGTCGGGCGCCGATAAGTCGCGCGCCGCCCCGCCTGGACAGGAGTGCTATCGGCGATCGGACATCGCCAATCGACTCGACACTTCTGACAGAGCGCAATGACGCACGCGCCATCGCGTGGCGCCTGCAGGGCCTGAATGTTGCGAGGAGTATTTCGTGGGTCGTGAGACTACGGATTCGCCCGAACGACAGATGTCGGCGCCACAATCGTGATGCTGCGAATCCGAATCGGCTGGCGAGGTCGCTGATTCTCATCGATCGGCGTGGCGGCAATCCGCTGAAGAACGGCGAGTGATTCCGGTCCGACAATCCTGCCGAACGCCGTGTAATGCCCGTCCCAGGAGGGCAATCGCGCCAGCGAGACGAAGAACTGCGAGCTGCCGGAGTTCGGATCCCCTTCGATCAGCGCCATGGCGACAGTCCCGACGTCGAACGGTGTGTCATTGAACTCGGGTTCGAGCGTCTTGCCGTCCTTGCGCTTGCCGGTTCCGTTGTCATTCGGGCAGCCCGTCAGCAGGAAGCTGCCCGGCACGATCGTGTGAATCAGGCGATTGTTATAGAACCGTTCGTCCACCAGCTGGATAAAGTTCTCGACTGTCCTGGGGGCCTTGTCATACAGGAGCTGCATTCGCATGCGGCCCATATCCGTGTCGATGACGGCTTCCTTGTAGGAGATCACCTGAATCGTGACCGGTCCCGTCTCAAGCTCGCCGCCATATGGACGCCAGTTGAGCACATACGTCCCGACCTGATGCAGCGCCGGGTAGAATCGCGTCACGTCGAACCGCAGGCCGATCGTGCCGTATGGGGCCAGCTTGACTGTCGGAACCGGATACTGCGGCTTGCGCACGACGCGATCGCCAAGCTGAGGATTCAGTTCCGAGGTGACTTCCAGCGCCCGAAATCGCGGGCCCGAGAACACATGCTCCAGCGGGAGCCCCATGCCGTTGTTCGTGGGCTCCTTGCTCGCCAGCGCCCCCGGGACGCGGAGATCGACAGGCTCGCTCGTCAGGTTCTGCAGCACAAACTCGACCATGACGGGACCGCCGGCGGCGATCGTCTTCTGATCGACGCGCAGGACGGCGCGGACGCGCTGCGCCAGCGGCGTCTCCGGTGTGCCGGACTCCACATCATCCGCCGTCAGCATCCCCGGTACGATCAGGACGAGACAACTCAGCGCAAATAGGATCTTGGCGCCCTTCATAAGGCGATTTCCTCAGGTTGGTAATCCGTTGTTGCGAAGCCTCTTTCCCCCGAGGCGATGCGTGGATGGTACTCATTTTTCACAAGCGACGCCAGCCGACGACGCCCCCCGCCAGAGGGGTGTCGCCCATGTGTTCTCGCGTCGCGCGTCAGGCCCCGGTTCCACCGAGGACCGTCGGAATCGTCCGACAGAAAATCAGAAAATCCAGCTGCAGCGACCAGTGATCGATGTAGTAGAGATCCAGCCGCATCCATTCCTCGAATCCGATGCGATGTCGGCCTTTGATCTGCCACAGGCACGTGAGACCGGGACGCATGCTCAGACGACGTCGCTGCCAGCGATCGTACCGGGCGACTTCCGCGGGAATCGGCGGTCTGGGCCCGACAATGGCCATGTCGCCCTTCAGCACGTTGAACAGCTGCGGTAATTCGTCGAGGCTCCAGCGGCGCAAAAATCGCCCGATGCGCGTCACGCGCGGATCGTTGACCACTTTGAAGACGGGTCCATCGGACTCGTTCAGGTGCGCAATTTCCGCCTGCTTCCGCTCGGCGCCCTCCTCCATCGTACGAAACTTGTACATGATGAAGGTGCGACCGTTCAGACCACTCCGCGGCTGATGAAACAGCACGGGCGAACCGGACGTCAGCCGTATGACAATCGCGCATATCAACATTATCGGCCCCGTTACCAGGATTCCGACAACGGCGACCGAGATATCCAGGGCGCGTTTGATCGCCAGCGCCTCGGGCACGTGACGTGTCGGCGAATACGCCAGCATCGGCAGGCCATGCAGGTCCACGATTTCGGGCAGACTGTGACACGCAAATGACTCCGCCTGGATCCCCACGGGGACGCCGACTTCCTCACACTGCCGGACGAACGGGAGAATGTCCGCCAGCCGATCGAGCGGCGCGGAGAACAGGACCTCATCCACGAAATCTTCGTCCAGGGCCGACGTCAGTCGTTCCATCCCGCCCAGAACGACGACGGACGATTCGGGTTCTCCGGTCTCCCACGGCGCCCGCAGGTGTCCGAGAATATGCGGCCTGCCGACCAGCGACTTCGACGCCAGCCGCCGCAGTCGCACGGCGTCACGCCCCGTCCCGACGATCAGCAAACGCCGATGACGTCGCCCTCCGGCGCGCAGGGCGACTACAGCCGTTATACCTCGCGCCGCCAGCGAGGTCGCAGGCGCGAGGACCGCCAGCAGCCCGATCTGCATCCTGGGAAATCGATCACGCTCGAGCAGCAGCGCCGCGGCCGACACGAACAATGACAGGAGGATCGCGCCAATCGCGGCGGCGCGGGCCGAGTCCACCCAGGTCCGCCAGCGCTGGCTGTACCAATCAAGGCGATGCAGGATCAGCGGCCAGACGATCGGCAGGAAAACGAGCACCTTCATGTGCATCCGCACGCTGCTCTCGCCGTCCGCCAGGAGTTCGGGCCACTCGACGCGCAGATACGCCCAGCAGCGGATCATGTCGGCAAGCATGTACGCGAGAACAATCGCCAGCGCATCCGCCGCGATCAGTCCCGCTCGAAATTGTCGCCATGATCTGGTCTGAAGTGTCGCCAAGGCGCCGCGTTTCGCTCAATCTCCGACCGCCCCCGAGGATCGGCCGAAATCCCATCGTCAACCATCGGACGCCCCCTGACGGACGCGCCCCGACTTCACGATGGTCCCCCGCCGGACGACGTCAGGCAAGCGCGAAAATTCCGGGGCCCTCGGCACAATCCGGCCTCGAATCGGCGTCGCAGGCAATCAGCGGGGCCCGTTCGACAATGACGACGCCTCTGCGACGACGCCCGTCTCCAGCCACGATTTCAGGCGTTGGAGCCCCTCGTCGATACTCACGCTCGGAGCGTAACCAAGATCGCGCCGCGCCGCGGAAATGTCGAACCAGTGGGCGCTGGACAACTCTTCGACCACGAACCGCGTCAGTCGCGGCTCGCCTGGCAGGCGCAACCCTCGATAGACAGTCTCCATCACTGTCGCCGCCGCCAGCGCGATTCGCTTCGACACGACTTTCGTGACCGGCGGCCTGCCCCCCGCCGCCAGGATCGCATTCACGATGTCCCAGGTCGGACGAGGTTCTCCGTTCGTGATGAAATACGCCTTGCCCGCGCATGCGGCGCCCGACGCCAGGCGATCCGCCGCGCAGAGATGCGCGTCGGCGGCGTTGTCGATGTACACGGTATCGATCAGCTTGTTTTCACGGCCGATCCGACGCAGCTTCGACGCCCGCGCCAGGATGCGCGGTACGAGGTGATTGTCGCGAGGTCCCCAGATCAGATGGGGCCGAAGCGCGACAGTCGCCATATCGGCGCCATTGGCCGCCAGCGCCATCCGTTCGGCGATCGCCTTCGTCTTCGGATAGTGTGTCAGATAGTGATCGGGATAGGGCGTCGATTCATCCGCGCCCTCGCAGTCCCCCGCGTGAAACACGACGCTGGGTGAACTCGTGTACACGAGACGGCGCACGCCCGTCGCGCGCATCGCGCGCAGCACGTTCTGCGTCCCCTTCACATTCACCTCGTGGTAATCGTCGTACGCGCCCCAGACGCCCGCCCTGGCCGCAACATGAAAGACGATATCCACGCCGGCGCATGCGCGATCCATGGCGCCGGCATCCGTCAGGGCGGCCCGAATGACATCGACGCCCAGCGCTTCCAGCTCTGGATAGGCGCCGCGCGCCAGGCTTCGAACCTGATCGCCGCGCGCAATCAGGCGTTCGACGATCGCTCGCCCCAGAAACCCGCCGCCACCCGTTACCAGCGCCCGCATCCGCACTCACTCATCGTTGTCACGCCGACTGTCACTCTCGCGACCTTGCGCCATCTTTGCCCATGGCGAAATCACCGTCGTCGCCGAACAATACCCTCTCGATGCCATCGGAGAAAGCCGACAACCCGGGCCCTGTTCACGCGTGTTTCGACGCCTCGATCGACGTCTCGCCGGCCGCGCCACTCGACCCGAAGGCCCTGCCCGCCCTCGGCGCCGTCTATCTTCTCTCCGACGCGGACGATACGCCGATCTTCCTCAGCGTGTGCGAGAATCTGCGCCGCGTCGTCCCGCCGAGGCTCGCCGCGGATTCGAGCGACGAGCCGACGAAACGCGCCAAGCTTGGGGACATCACGCGCCGCATCCGCTGGAAACGCACGCGCGGCGCGTTCGAAGGGCTGCTCTGGCACTGGCGGATCGCCCGCGACATTTTTCCGGATCGATACGCGTCCATGCTCGGCTTCGGTCCCTGCGCCCTGCTCCGCGTGGATCCGGCGGCCGCCTTTCCGCGCTTCGAGCCGACGAATGTCATTCGAGACGACGGCGCGAGATACTTCGGTCCCATTCCGCGACGCAGGGACGCCGAAGCGCTCGTGCGCCTGCTCGAAGACGCGTTTGACCTCTGCCGTGACTATGACATTCTTCAGAGAACACCGAACGGCGATCGCTGCGCCTATTTCGACATGGGGCGTTGCCCCGCGCCCTGCGACGGTACGGCGCCGATGTCCATCTACCGCCAGTCCATCGACGAGGCGCTGACGTTCCTTCTGGCGCCGACGGAAGCCAATCTCACGCCCGTCCAGCGACGAATGCGCGCCGCCGCCGAATCACTCGCCTTCGAGAGCGCCGCCGCCTACAAGCGCGTCTTTGACGACGCGTTGCGACTTCCGCATCGGACATCGTTCGCGTACCTGAACGATGTCAGCGCCGCCACGTGGATCGCCGTGGTTCGCGCCAGTGTCAAACGAAAGAACACGGACGAAACCAGGCTGAAAGCCTATCGCCTGACGCGCGGCGCAGCCTTCGAGCTGCAGACCGGCGCCGCCGGCGACATCCAGGCGCTGTCCGACGCCTGGCGACAGGAAACGCCGACCGATTCGTCGCCGCGCCCCACCAACGACGCCCGCCTGATGACCGAGTCCATGCGACTGCTGTCGCGTTTTCTGTTCAAGGAGAACCAGCGCGACGTCTTCATCTTTCCGCACGATCGCTGGCCCGCTTTCGACGCCTGGGACGGCGCCCTGGCGCCCCTGCTGGACACGCGGCGACGCCTCTGATTGACCCCGATTCGGCCGAACTTAGAATCCCGACGATTGTTGAAATCGGCCGGACCGCTCGGAGAACCGCTGCGCTTCCCTCGGAGTCAAACTGATGCATCGCTACAAGCTTTTCTCTCTCCTGCTCGCCGTTACGCTCGTCAACGCCACGGGATGCTCGTGGGCGGCGCGACGCACGCTGCGCGAGGCCAAGGGCGCCTCCGCCGAAATCACGCCCATCGGCGGCGTCAATCCCAGCAGCCTGCGCAACTTCGGTAGTGTGAACGCCACGGCGCCCACGTCGCGACTCGGCAATCTGGTCCCCGGCGACTTCATCAGTGGATTCGGCCCCGCGTGCCGCAAGGCGCTGACGGAAGGCAAGGACGCGCCGCTCGCCGCAGCGGGTCAGCCGCTTCAGATCAGCAGCGAGGTCATGTGGTATCACAAACGAAAGGGGCTCGGCGTCGTGACCGGCGAGAAGTCCTACGCCGTCATGCTGCTGGATCTCAGCGGCGGCGGAAGAACTCTGGGGCGCATTCAGATCGTCGCTTCCAGCGGCGCTTCCCGAACCGACTCCGCCGACATGGCCGAGGCCATGGCCGAAGAACTCGCCGACTGGATTCGCGGCCACAAGAAGGAAAAGCAGGACGACTGAGCGGCGCGCGACAGCGCACGCGCGGGAGATCGCAGTGCGACGAATCGAAGGACACGCTCGATGGGTAACGTATGTCGTGCTCCTCGCGGCGGGAGGCGCCATCAGCGCCGATGACGTCGCGCCGAGCGGACGCATCTTTCAGGACAGTGTCGCCGTCCTGGAGCCCGAGCGGGCGCCGACGAACGCGATGTTCGACACGCCGCTGATCACCTACTCCGCCGGCGCCGTCGAGGCGTTCGCGCCCTCGACGATGCGTTCGATCTGGCGCCAGCCGGTCCCCTGCCCCTATCAGCCGCGCTGCCTCCTGGCGACGGAATCGTCGCTGGTCTTCGCGACCTCCTTCGAGCTCTTTGCCGTCGACAATCGATCGGGACGCGTCGCCTGGCGACTTCCCGTGACACCGGGCCGCGACGACGCCGACGATCTCGTCGATGCGGATCGCTGGGTCCGCGTGGCGCCGACGGCGACTGCCCTGTACGCCATCGACAGCCAGCGCCACTTCATCAGCATCGACGCCCCGAGTGGTCGCATCATCTGGCGGAAGGAACTTGAAGGGAGTATCCCCGACCGGATCGAAGTCAGCGACAGCGTCATCTGTTGTCTCTCACAGTCCGGCGCCGGCGCCACGATCAACACGTTCGCCCTGGCCGATGGCGCGCCGCTCAACGCATCGCCAACCCGGATCGACGCCGTCGACGCATTGATCGCCACGACGGCGGGGCCGGTCATCTTCTCGACGGACTTCGCCGCGGGACTCGACGCTCAGGGCGCTGGCGAGCGATGGCGCGTCTCCCTGAATCAGCCCATTGCCCAGCGTCGCTTCGTGACGCGCGGCGAACTCGCCGCCTGGGTCAGCCCCGACGGCGCCATCATGACGCTCGATCTGCGATCGGGCGCGCTCGAACGACGGATCACGATTCCGTCTGTCGCCGACGCCGAGTGGATCGCATTGGACGAGGCCGCCACGTATGTGGCCGTCGGCCGGCCCGGCATGATCATCGGCGTGAATCTCGCAACCAACGCGCTGGCCTGGCGACACTCTGGGCGGGAGATGCCGTTCGCCCAGCCGCCGGTCGTGACAGGCGCCGAGCTCGTGGTCGTCGAACGCGAACACCGAACCAACGCGTCGGCGCCGCAGGGCGAGCCCCTGCGCATCAGCCGGCTGGCCTTCAATACAGGCATGGCGCCGGCCATCAGCGCGACTTCGAACATCCGAACGCGGCCGATCAACCAATTCGCGGGCGTGTTCGTCCGTCGCGACGCCCTATTCGTTCTCGACGGAACGCAGCTGATCGGCTACGTTGCCCCGGGAAACTGAGCCCCCGACCGCAGGCGTCGTCGAGACGCCGAATCTCGATTCAACTATGTCCGCATCCATCCACATCGCCACATTCGTTGACTTCCAGTTCAGTGAGAACAGCTTCGTTGTCGCCGTCGCCGACACACCACACTGCTGGATCATCGATCCGGGCTTCGCGCCGTCGCCGGAGCGGATCATCCGGCATGTGGAAGAGAAGGGGCTGAAACCCGACGCCATGATCCTGACACACGGCCATCTCGATCACATCGCCGGCGTGCCTGACATCATGGAGGCCTTTCCCGACCTGCCGATCTACATGGCGGACGCCGCCGCCCCCGCGCTGACGGATCCGAACGAAAACGGCTCGGCCGCCTTCGGCATGCCGCTCGATGTCGGCGAACACGCCACAATCGACATGCCGCATGGCGGCGAACTGAAACTCGGCGATACGGAATGGCTGGCGCTGGACACGTCAGGCCATGCGCCGGGAAGTCGAAGTCTGTACTGCGAAGAGGTGGGCGTCGTGTTCGTAGGTGACGCCCTGTTTCAGCAGTCCATCGGCCGGACGGACTTCGCCAACAGCAATCACGATGAGCTGATTCGCAACATCAAAGAGCGGCTGCTGACGCTGCCGGAGGAGACGCGCGTCTTTTCGGGCCACGGCGCCGTCACAACGATCGGCGACGAAAAGCAATACAATCCATTTCTTCAATAGTCGTCTCGACTCGCGCCGAGCGGATTCTCAACGGAAGCCCGGCGGATTGAGATTGAGATCGACTTCCAGATCGACGGTATAGACGGGTTGCAGAACGGCGACACGCAGGACTTCACCCATCAGGATGAAGGGCGTGAACAGCGCGACGACGACGGCCTGTGTGACGGCGGCGACGACGCCGACGAGCAGGTTGGCCATCACATTGATCAGACCGCCCATGAGCTGGACGATCACGTAGCCGATCGCGCCAAAGGCGGCGCGATGGAAGGACACGAAGGCCAGGATGAGCTGGGCCACCTGATCGGGATTCGAGGTCTTCTGGCCCTTGTGCACGTCGGGCAGACGCACCTTGCCGACGGGATTGGTCGGCGGCGCCGAATCCGACAGATCGACGCCGAGGTAGCTTTCAATCTGCGATGTCACATCGGCGACGGCCTGCGCGAGATCGATATCAAAGGGAATGCTCTGCGTGGCGTCATCCCCTTCGAGGCCGGCGAAGACGATGTCAACGGTTCCCTTGAGCCGGCTGGCGCTGATCTCCTCGTAGTTCATTGTCAGCGTCGACCCGTCGAAGCTCGTCGCCTTCGAGACCCAGCCGTTCAGCAGCTCGACCTTGGCGACCTGGCCATCGGCGTTGCGGAAGCTGGCGCCGTCGATGCGCTCGATGAGACCGCTGTCGAGGAACTTGCCGTACAGGAATACGTTGTTTCCGTCGCCGAGGCGAACGGCGCCGAGCAGATCACTCGCGAGATCGGTATTGATGAGAAGACCGAAGGGGTTGGGCGTTCCGGGCGTCCCGATGTTGAGCAGTCCCGTCTGACAACCGCCGGGACCGGCGAGGAGAACGGAGCAGGCCAACGCCATCACGACGCGACTGATCGCGGTCGTCTTCTTCATTGAATTCATGACGGAGGACTCCAATCCCTTTGCGAGGAAGCCGCATTGTGCGCGGAGCGGCTGTGAGATTCAATGTCAAAATCGGGCGCGAATCCTGCAGGTCTTTTGATTTCGGCTCTTGCGCATCGAGAATCGCGGGCCCCGGAACACTTAGATGTCGGACCCGGCGCCAACACCGAAGGTGAGCGATTTTTTTGAGATTTTCCCGGCTCGTCCGACGGGGCGCGATCGCGCGCCAATGCCGCCCGGCGCGATCGGCGCCGGTCACGAGCATTCTTTCGCGTGACCACGTGTCTGACCTGGTTGACGCTCGGCCCGACTTTCTGACGCCTCGTCGACGGACTCTGTCGGGTCGATGCCCCGATCGATGGACTTGCGCCACCTGAGAACAGTGGCGCACGCGATGTGCCGGGGCGATGAACCGGATGACAGGCTCACATTGCCGGACGCTGGGTAAAAGTCAGGCAATAGCCCCGCGCCATCGGCGTTGGACTCCGTGTTGGTATTTCCACGTTGCGTATCCCAGTGAGAATCGAGGCGAGTCGATGCGGCGGATGATCATCATCGGAGTGTTCCTGTTCGGGGCGGGCCACAGCGCCGCCGACGCTGTCATCTGCCCACCCTCAGGGATCTACTGCAGTTGTCCGCCGACGACCTCGTTCAGTCACTCCGTGGTTCCGTCTGTCGCCGCCCTGCCATTTGTCGATGGGACGCTCGTGCGCGTCCTCTGGGCGGACCTCGAACCAGCGCCCGGCGTCTTTGACTGGACGATCCTCGACGCGGAGCTGCAGCGAGCGATCGACAACGACACACAGGTCTCTCTTGGCATCGTGTGCGGCGCTACGGGCGAACCGGACTGGCTCTATCAGCCCGCGGGCGCCGCGCCGGCGGCGGAGGCGTTCGAGTTCTTCTTCCGCTGCAACCCGGAGATTGAGCCCTGCGTGGCCGAGCGCATGCCGCTTCCCTGGGACGGACGCTTCCTCGACGAGTGGACGGCGTTCATTGCGGCGCTGGGCCAGCGCTACAACGATCATCCCCAGATCACGCTCGTGCACATGACGAGCGCGACGGCGAACGGCTTCGAGATGCAGCTGCCATCCACGCCGACGGATACACAGAACTGGAACGCCGCCGGCTACACGACGGCGCTGCACGTCGCCTCCTGGGAAACGATCATCGACGCCTTTGCCGCGGCCTTTCCCGACAAGCCGCTGGATGTCGATGTGCATCCCGTGCTGGCGAGCGACAGCGTTGCCGAGATGGTTGTCGACGACGCGTCGGCGACGATCGGCGAACGCTTCGGCGTCTTCTCCGCCTGGTGGACACAGCACAACGCCCACGACGTCTACCCCGGCATGTATGACCTCCTGCAGGCGTCGGCGATGTCCAGCTACGCCAGCGTGCAGTTCGCGCGAAGCGAAACGCAGCATGGGGCCAGCAGCTTCGGCGACGGCGGTGTCGTCGGGGCGCTGCAGCGCGTGCTCGAGGACGACATCATCTACGCCGAGATCTGGAATTCGGATCTGCTGAATACGACGTTTCAGACGGACTTCGCCGTCGGCGCCGACGCCCTGCGAATCCAACCGGGCGATCTGGATGCGGATGGCGCTGTCGGTCCCTCCGATGTACCGCCATTTGTCGCGGCCATCATCGACTCCGCGTCGACGACAACGGCGACACGCTGCAGGGCGGATATCAATCAGGACGGGGCGCTGGACAGTCTGGATGTCGAGGGATTTGTCACGAGCTTGTTGGCGCCGTAATCGCAGCGCGGCGTCGGGTTGGCGCCCCGAGCGCCGTGGAGAACCGGGCGTTGCGGCGGGTGGAACCCGCCCTGCGGGGAGCGCGGATCCGGCTGATGGCCGGGCTAGACGGCGGGACCGTGGGTGGCGGCGCTGTCGATGGAGGTGCCGGGCGGTGTCGCCGGCAGCACGATACGGATCAGCGTGCCTTCGCCCGTCACGCTCTTGACGGTAATCCTGCCCTGATGCTCATCGACGATCTTCTTGGCGACGGCGAGCCCCAGCCCTGTGCCGCCGTGGCCCTTCGTGGAATAGAACGCGTCGAAGATCTTCTCGCGCAGGTCCTCGGGAATACCCTCACCATTATCACCCACGGTCAGAATGACGGCGTTCTCGTCCTCGTTGAACTCGAGCGTCACGTTGACGACGCCCTCTGAGCGCGGCACGGCGTCGATCGCATTGTTGATGATGTTCAGCGCGACCTGGTGGATGCCATGTTCGTCGACATGGATCGCCGGAATATTGTCGTCAAGCCGGGTCTTGAGCAGGATGCCGCGTTCGTCGGCGCGGGGCCGGGCGAGTTTCAGCACATCCGACAGCAGCGACAGAATCTGCACGGGGCTGCGCCGCGGCTCGCGCTGCTTGGCGAACGCGAGCATGTTCATCGTCAGGGCGAAGATGTTGTCGAGGTTGCGCCGGACGATCTCCCAGCCCTGCTCGATCGTCTCTGTCTTGCCGCCGCGCAGGCCCATCTCGACGACATCCGATCCGCCGCGCAGTCCCTGGAGAATGTTCTTGATGTAGTGTGACAGCGCGGCGACTGTCTCGCCCGCCGCCGCCAGACGTTCCGTGCGCATCCGCTCGTTGACGAGGCGGGCGTCCTCGATGGCGACGCCGGCCATCTGACCGATCGCGGCGACGAGACGGAGCTGTTCTTCCGTGTAGATGTGCTTCGCCATCGCGCAATCGACATACAAAACGCCGATGACGCGTTCGTGGGCGATCATGGGCACGCAGATGACGCTGGAGAGACCGATGGCCTTGATGCTCGTGTCGTCGGGTCGATTGAAGCGGGAATCGCTCATGGCGTTCGAGCAGAGAACGCCCTCTTTCTTCTGAACGACATGTTCGATGATGTTGCGCCCTGCGCGCACGCGATCCTCTTTCTCGTCGACGGCGCGAACGGCTTCCGTTTCGAATTTGCCGGACTTTTCGTCGAGAAGCAGGATGACGCCGCGATCGGCCGGCGCCTCCTCGAAGACAAGGTCGAGAACACGCTGCGTCAGCTGTTTGGGTGTGAGCGCTGCGCCGACGGCGTCCAGCAGCGCCGAGATGACGCGCCAGGAACGCACGGCTTCGGCCGCCGCGGGGGACGCGAGGATCATGCTGTCGTCCCCCGTCCCGACGGTTCCGATGATCGAGCTGCCCGCGGCGCCGCCGATGTCGAGGTCGACGAGGTCGGCCGAGAGCGTCGCGCCCGAGACGCGCGTTTCCCCTTCGCTGCCGTCCCAGACGAGAATCGTCGCGCCCATCCGAATTTTGTCACCATCCTTCAGACGTGTGGGGCGCTCGAGGCGTTTTTCGTTAAGATAAGTCCCGTTGGCGCTTCGCAGATCGTCGAGCATCCAGCTTCGGCCGGATCGCTTCAGTTCCGCGTGACGGCGCGAGACGGTATAGTCCGTCAGCGGCGTGGCTTCGGACGCGCGACCGACGAGAATCACGTCGTGGTCGTTACGAACGCGGAAGCGCTGGCCTTTGTCGGGGCCTTGTAACACCATTAGCGTCGGCACGTCGCGGCGACCTCTCGCTCGGCCCGAACATCGGGCGGTGGTTGAAGACTCTGGGCTGGCGGACCATCCGCAATCCGCCTGACGACGCCGAACCCGAAGCGCTGCAATTCGTACATCGTCATTGGTGTCACCCACGATGTGACGATCCCCGACATCAGACAGGAGTATTCGCCGGGTCCGCGTTAGAATGCGAGTCATCGGCGTCGATGTCGATTTGGATGTTGATACATCGGATCGTTGAATCGTGGCGTACTGATAAAAGTGTATGAACGGCCCGAAACCGGGTCAAACGGGGGTTCCGACAAATCGGTCGGATAACCCTGAGGAGAGAGGCGATGCCGCGTATCACGGCGGGCGAATCCCAACGACTGAGTCTGGCGATCCACTCACACGACTTTCTGCATCGGCTGCTGCGGCGGATTGAGCACCTTCATCGCATCGTGTTTCACGCGGAGGACCTGGACTGGAAATTCGTTCGGGCGTCCGCCGAGGAGATCCTCATCGCCGATATCGTGACGCGCCACCAGGGAGGCATCGACGGCGTCTATTTCGCCCTGCGGGCGATCGAGGACGGCGGCCGCGACTGGCAGAGCGCCCTCGAGGAATATTCGTCCTATATCCACAATTACTACACAACGCCGCTGGGCGTCATCATTCGCCGCGACCTGTTCGGTGAGTCTTCGCACTTCGTGACGCCGAACGCCGGCGCCGACTCGAAGCTGGCAACGTCCGAAAAGCGATAGGCCACGCCGCGATCGGCCTCGGAATTGGCCCCGCGGGGAGAACCGCCCGATATCGGAGACGACGGTTCACCCGATACCCCGACGCGGAGGCCTCGCGATGGCAGACTTCGATTTCCTGGCAACGATGATTGATCTGGTCACGAACCTGCTGGACTTCCTCTTCCAGTGGCTCGGGATGGCGATCGCCGAGACCGGCCGCGCAGCCATGACCAACGCCATTCGATAACCCCGGCGCCGGCCCGCGGAAAAAGATTGACGCGGGCGAAGCCGATTGTTTAGGCTCGTTCCGACCGCAGTCGGACGTAGCGGCAAGGGAAGACCGTGCGCCGAACTGGGTTTCCGGGGAAGAAGGACTCCTTATGCGCACGCCGTCGATCCACGTCGTTACCCTCTGTCTTGCCACGCTCGTCGGCGCCCCCCACCTTCAGGCCGCCACGATCAACTTCAACGTCATTCCGACCCAATCGGATGTGACTGTCACGATCATGCTGGACACGCCGGTCGGTTCCGACACGGATTCGGACATGTCGGGCGTCTCGGGCCTGATCACGGCGGATCTTGAAGCGATCAGCGATCCGTTCGGCGAAATCCACATCACGAACCTGAGCGTCGCGACGACGGAGCCGACGGCGCTGAACTTCTGCTTTGTTCAGATCATCACCTGCCTCGCCGGCGTCAACGTGACGGCGGGCGCGGGCGACATCAACGTGGTGATGGACACGCCCGGCGCGCCCGCCCAGATCATCGGCGCCGACTTCACGCAGACGAACAATGACATGCGGATGCTCGGTTCGATCAATGTCGACGCGACGGGACTCGCCGACGGCCAGATTCCCGAGGGTCCTTTCCTGATCGACTCCGATCCGCTTCCGAACGATCTCTCGGGGACGATCACGCGGAACGGCGACCTGCTCACGCTCACGATCGACCTCGTCGCCGACGGTATCATCGATGATCCGGACACGGGCGTGACGACGGAGTTCTCGATGACGGGAACGATCGTCGCAATGGCGAATGTGCCGCTGCCGATGGCCGGGGACCTGAACTGCTCGGGGACAGTCGACCTGGATGACGCCCCGCTGCTCGTCGAAGCCCTGCTCGCGCCTGGGACTTTCAGCGGCTGCGATATCGCCCGGGCCGACGTCGATCAGAACGGCGTGACCAACGGTCTGGACGTGGCCGCCTTCGTCGCCGCCGTACTCGGCGCCTGACAACGGCGATCTTTCGCGCTTCTGAGACCCCGCGCAGGGTGGCATGCCTGCCCTCAAAGGCGACGCTGTCCGGGAATTCGAGTGAGGATTTCCGATTTGCAGAACCGTCGTAAACGCCAGTGTTTCCAAGGCCAACACAGCTCCGAAGGAGCGTCAGTTTTTAGCCACGGGTGGAGCGGAGACCGCATAGCGGTCGGAGCGCAACCCGTGGTTAGCGTTTTTTCCTCGGGTTTAGCCCTGAAAGGGCGACACAATTCCCGGACAGCCTCGCCCTCAAAGGCAGGCATGCGAGGTCGAGTACGAGCCCAGTTTCCCTGAAACCGCGGCCTCCTCACGCCTTTCGCCCTCGTGCGAAAACCGGACCGTTCGCTATCATGTCTGGTTTCGCGTCGGATCGCCGTTGGTCGCCCGGGGCGCCCTTTCGACCGGCCTCATGCCGATTCGTGCAATCGCGCCGAACGGCTGCGAGCGAATCCGGCGAATTCCGCAACGATGTATCGCAACCAGGAGTCCGGACCCGTGAGCCATCCCATGTTTGAACAGCATCGCAAGACGTTGGACGCCGCCTGCAACGCCATTCGCGAGCGCGGCTACTGGAGCGCCTATCCGGAAGTCCCCAGCGGAAAGATCTACGGCGAATCCGCCAAGGACGAAGGGCTCGCCAACTTCCAGGCGCGACTCAACAAGCCATTCGCCCTCGAAGGCCAGCCCGGCGAAGTGGGGCGCATCGGCAATGAAAAGTCGCCCTATGGCCCCGCGCTCGGTGTGACCTATCCGAAGTCTGATCTCGACGCCCTGCTTCGCGCGTCGCAGCATGCGATGGCCGGCTGGCGGGATGCGAGCGTCGAGGCGCGCATCGGCGTCTGTCTCGAAATCCTGCATCGCCTGAACAGACGCAGCTTCGAACTGGCGAACGCCGTGATGCACACGACGGGCCAGGGATTCATGATGGCGTTTCAGGCGGGCGGACCGCACGCGCAGGATCGCGGTCTCGAGGCCGTCGCGTACGCCTACGACGAGATGAAGCGCACGCCGGAAACGGCGACGTGGCGCAAGCAGGTCGGCAAGGAAGAGTTCGTCACGCTGGAGAAGCGCTATCGCATCATGCCGCGCGGCGTCGCGCTGACGATCGGCTGCTCGACGTTCCCAACGTGGAACGGCTATCCGGGTATCTTCGCGAGTCTGGCGACGGGGAACAGTGTCGTCGTGAAGCCGCATCCGGGCGCGATTCTGCCGCTGGCGATCACTGTCGAGATCGCGCGGGATGTTCTGAAGGAAGCGGGCTTCGATCCGAACGTGATCACGCTGCTCGCGGACTCCATCGACGAGCCCATCACGAAGGATGTGGCGATTCGCCCGGAGGTCCGCCTGATCGACTACACGGGCGGTCCCGAGTTCGGCGCCTGGCTGGAGAAGACGGCGACGCAGGCCGTTGTCCTGACGGAGAAGGCCGGCGTCAACACGATGATCCTCGACAGTTGCGACGACCTGCGGGCCGTCACGGGCAACCTGGCGTTTTCGCTCTGTCTCTACTCCGGGCAGATGTGCACGACACCGCAGAACATCTTTATCCCGAAGGACGGCATCCACGTCGGCGGCGAGAAGAAGTCGTTCGATGATGTGGCCGGCGCGATCGTCAAGGCGGTCGACTGGATGCTGAGCGATCCGCGTCGCGCGACGGAGGTGCTGGGGGCGATTCAGAACGATCGAACCGTCCTTCGCATCGCCCAGGCGGCGGGCGAAGGCGCCGAGATCCTGCGCGAATCGGCGAAGATGGCGAACGAGGCCTTCCCCGACGCCAGCGTGCACACGCCGCTGATCCTCAAGACGGACGGCGCCCGCAAGGACCTGTTCATGCGGGAGATGTTCGGACCCATCTCCTACATCATCGCCACGGACAGCACGGACCAGAGCGTTCGCCTGGCGGCCGAGGGGGCGACGCAGTGCGGCGCAATCACGGCGGGAATCTACTCCACGGATGAGGCGACGCTGACGAAGGCCGTGGATGCGCTGACGGAGGCGGGCGCCGCGACGTCCTGCAATCTGTCGGGGCAGATCTTCGTCAACCAGGCCGCGGCGTTCAGCGACTTCCATGTCAGCGGCGGCAATCCGGCGGGCAACGCCACGCTGTGCGACAGCGCGTTCGTTTCGCGTCGGTTCAGTGTCGTTCAGAGCCGCATCTGCGTGTAGGCGTTATGTCACGTTCAGCCGATCTTCCGCTTCGTTACCAGACGCCCGACGCGTGGGCGCAGCAGGCGCTCTGCGATCCGCTGGCCCTGCTGAACGATCACGCGCACCTGGAGAAGAAGGCGGCGGCGAACGCGCTCGAGCTGCTTAATCGCTGGCCGGAGCCCAATCCGCCCGAGTACTGGGTGGAGAAGATGAGCGCGATCGCGCGGGACGAGGTCGATCATCTGGCGATCGTCACGCGACTGCTCGCGCGGCGCGGCGGTCGACTGGCGAAGCATCATCGCAATCACTACGCGTCCGAGCTGCGCAAGCTTGTGCGAACGGGCCGGGGTCCCGCCGAGCTGCTCGATCGGCTGATGATCTCGGCGCTGATCGAAGCGAGGAGCTGCGAACGGTTCGAGGTTCTGTCGCGCAACTGCGAGGACACGGAACTGCGTCGGCTGTACGACGATTTGTGGGCCTCAGAGAACGGTCACTATCGCATCTTCATCGACCTGGCGCGACAGCTGCCGGATTCGACGGAGTCCGTCGAGGCGCGTTGGAGCGAAATGCTCGACGCCGAAGCGCAGATCATCCAGTCGCAACCCCCTGGCGCCCGAATGCACAGCGGCGTCGCGTAAGGGCTGGAACGAGAATCCCTTCTCGTTCCTCGTCCCTGCGGGATTCTCATCCCGACG
>DAOPJV010000058.1:39831-47549 GCA_035399845.1 Phycisphaerae bacterium
GCTATGACGAGATTCCTAATCGCTGGAACGAGAATCCCTTCTCGTTCCTCGTCCCTGCGGGATTCTCATCCCGACGCTGGTACGGGATTCCCATCCCGTACCCACATCCGGCGGGAATCCCTTCCCGCAAGCGCGTACGCGCAGCGCTTCGTGTCCGCAATCAGAGCCTCGCTGTCCTCAGCGTGGCGAATACATGCACGACGTCGCGCACGAAACGTCGCCGCGAGGACGCGGCGGCTCTGAATGATGGCCTTTCGTCAGAGTCGAGCCGTGATGGCTATGACGAGATTCCTAATCGCTGGAACGAGAATCCCTTCTCGTTCCTCGTCCCGGACGCTGGTACGGGATTCCCATCCCGTACCCACATCCGGCGGGAATCCCTTCCCGCAAGCGCGTACGCGCAGCGCTTCGTGTCCGCAATCAGAGCCTCGCTGTCCTCAGCGTGGCGAAATCGAAGACGACGTCGCGCGCGAAACGTCGCCGCGAGGACGCGGCGGCTCTGAATGATGGCCCTGCGTCAGAGTCGAGCCGTGCTCGCTGCAACGAGATTCCCTGCTCGTCCCCATCCCCGCAATCGCTGGAACGAGAATCCCTTCTCGTTCCTACTCCCCGCGCCTGAATCGGCGCGGCCTGCGGCGACGGCTGACGAGCGTCAGCGCGAGCGTGGTCATCATTCCCATCGCCCCCATGCCACACATGTCCCCGCTCGTGGGAGTCGGCTGCGTCGTTGGCGTTTCCGAGCCGGCCGTAGGTTCCAGCGTCTCGCCCGGGATACCGATCGTGAACGTCCCGTCGACATCGACGATGGCCCACACGACTTTGCGATCCTTATCGAGGCCCCGCCGTCCGATGTCGTCCTTCGTAGGCCTGGCCGGATAGAAGCCCGCCTCGATCTCGCCCTCCGCCGCGGCCCGCCATTCACTCGCGCTGGGCGTCCAGCGCACAAGAACGGCGCCGTCGGCCAGCCCGGCCAGTTCGCCCTCGCTCATGTAGATCGCAACAACAAGGACATACGCTTTCGTTGACGGATCGATGCTCACGACAACCTGTCGCGGGAAACTCGCCCCCGTCGCCGCGTGCATAATCTCGGCGGTCGTCTGCAGTCCCTTGTCGGCGTTATTGAATCGAACGTCGGCGCGCGTGTGCGGCGCGTCGAGCTGCAGCTCGTAGTACGCGCGACCCTCGGCGTTCACGGCCATTGCGTGACTGTCGATCACGGCGTCGATGAGGATCTGGTCCGACTGCGTGCAGCCTTCTTCCGCCTCGGCGACGAGCTCCAGCGCATATCGACCCACGGCGGCGGGCGTGAAGGAGGGTCGCGCATCCTTCGGATTGCTCAGCTGCGCCGGATCGAGCGAGGGCCCCGCCACGATGCGCCACGTGAAGTCAACTGGGCCCGTGGCGCCGATGACGACAGGGATCGCGCCGAGCGCCGTCGAAGGCTGGAACGCCTTCGTGACGAGATCGGGACCCGCGTCGAGATTGAGTCGGGTCACGCGAATGATGCGCGTGTCGCTCGTGACGCAGGGCGGCGTCGCCGAGTCCGTGACGGTGAGCCTGAGCGTGTAGGCGCCGACGGCCTGCGGTCGGAAGCCCCAGTTCGGATGCAGACCGCTCTGGCTTTCGAACTGGAGATGGTTCTGGTTCGGGGCGCCGGGTTCAATCGTCCAGTTGTAGTGGAGCGGCGGCGTGCCGCCTGTGACGGCCGGCTGAAGGAGAATTCCACCCGTGTCGAGACAGATCGTTCGATCCACACCGGCGAAGACGTCGAGCGATGTCACGTGCACAAGGAACGAGCGCTCCTCCATGCACGGCGGATTGCTCGAATCCTCGACGAAAGAGCGCAGCGTGTAGGTCCCGCCGGTCGTCGGCGTGAAGGTGGGCGTTCGCTGATGAACACCGCCGCCGAACTGTGTCGTCGACGTGTCGGGGCTGTCGGCCTCGATCGACCAGGTGTAGGTAAAGGGCGCCGTGCCGCCCGACGCGACGCGCACATCGAGCGGCGCCGTCGTGGCGCCGTCGCAGATGAACAGATCGCTCGACCCCTCCAGCCGCATCGTCGCCGCCGTGATCGTCAGCGTATCACTGAGAACACAGGCGCGATCGTTGTCGTCTGTGACAGTCAGCCGAAGCGTGTACAGGCCGGGCGAGTCGGGCGTGAAGGATGGTGTGAGCGATGTCGGGCCATCGCCGCCGAATTGCGCGACATCCACGCTGGGGCTGCCGGGCTCGACGGTCCACTCGTAGTTCAGCGGATCGAGACCTCCATCGACGACGCCCGCCAGCGGTATATCGGTCGCCGTCGCGCAGATCGTCAGATTCGGCCCCGCGTCGACGCTCATGTCGTAGATCGTGGCAACGAGATCATCGCTTGCCGTGCAGCCGGCGCTGTCCGTTACGAGCAGGTGAATCGAATAGACGCCCGACACGGCGGCAATCAGCTGAGGTCGCATCGCCGTGGGGTTTAGCAGTTGGGCGCCGCCGGCCGGACCGGATGTGATCGACCACGCGTAGGTATAACCCGGCGTCGAACCACTGGCGACAACGGGGCCACCCAGGGCGTTTGAGGTGCGCCCTGCACAGAGCTCGAAGTCCTCGCCCGCGTCCGCGACAAAGGGCGCCTCGCAACTGTCGAGGATACCGTTGTGATTGCAGTCGTCATCGGCAAGCTGGCATTCGTCGAGAATGCCGTCGTTGTTGCAGTCGTCGCCATCGAGCTGGCAGGCGTCGGGTATCTGGTCGTTGTTGCAGTCTTCGGCGCCGTTGTCGATGTCGCATGTGTCAGGAACGCCGTTATCGTCGCAGTCGAGGGCGCAACCCGCCACGCAGAACCAGGGGCCACCGGGCGCCGCGCTGTCAGCGTCGATGTCGCATTCGTCGGGGATGCCGTTGTTGTTGCAGTCGTCGCTGAAGCCGCCGGCGATGTCGTCGGCGTCGTCGATACCATTTTCGTTGCAGTCGCAGACGCCGGTGGAAATGGAAAGCGTGGCGACGTTGCTGAAGACAACGGGCGGACAGCTGGAAATGAAGCGGCAGGAGTAATTGCCCGCAAGCGACGCATTGGCGCCGAGCACCTGGAGTTCCGTCGTCTGCTGGCCGGCGTAGTTCGGGTTCCCCGCGGCAATGGCCTGGCCATTGAAAACCCACTGATAGCTGTAGCTCGCGTTGACGGGGCCCGCGCGGAACGTGGCCGTCTGGCCGGCGCACACGACGAGGCTCTGCGGATGTTCCGTGACGACCGGCGGCGCGTTCACGGTCAGCGTGACATTGTTACTGACGACGCCGACGGGATCGCACGCCGTCGTCACGATGCACTGGTAGTCGCCCGCCATCGTGTTGGAGGCATTCGTGAGCGTGAGGCGGAACGTGTCCTGCCCGGAGATATCGACGCTGGGCTGCACATCGACAAACGCGCCGCCGGAGAGCGGCCGGAACCGCCAGCGATGAACGCGCTCAGTTCCGACGGCGGAGACCTGGAATGTCGCCGTGTCGCCCGGGCAGGCCGTGGCGCTGACCGGCTGCGTGACGATCAGCGGAAGCGTGTCGACGCTGATCTGCGCCTCGGCGCTCGTGGCGATGCCGCAGCTGTTCGTGACGCGGGCGCGATAGGCGCCGGAACTGGCCGCCGTGACGTCGTCGATCGTGTAGGTCGGCGCCGTGGTCTGCGCGATAACGGCGCCGTCCTTGATCCACTCGATCGAAAATGGCTCGACGCCCGTCAGCGAGATCGTCAGCGTGACGTCGGCGCCCGGGCAGGCTCGCTGCGACTGCGGATCCGTGACGATGACGGGCGGTTCATTCACGACGATCGTCGCGATGTCGGCGGTATCCACGCCGCAGTCGTTCGCGACACGGACACTGTAGAGCCCCGCGTCGATCGCCGTAACGTCGTCGAGGTTGAGCGTGCCGCCTGTCTCGCCCGGGATGTCCACGCCGTCGAGCCGCCACTGATAGTTGTAGGGCGGCGTGCCGCTGGTTGAAACACTGAGCGCCGTGTCATCGTTACGGCAGAGTTCGAACGATTCGAGCGTACTGAGAATGGTCGGCGGCTGTGTGATCGTGAGTGTCGCGACCTGGCTGGTCACGCTCGTGTCGCAGACATTGCTGATGACGACGTCGTAGTCGCCGGCCTGGGCGGCCGTCGCACCAGAGACGCTGTACTCGTTTGATGTGGCGCCGTCGATCGGCATGCCGTTCTTTCGCCACTGGTATGTGGCGCCAGGGCGATAGGCCGCGTCGAGGAGGACGACAAATGTGGCGCCGGCGCCCTCGCAGACGGCAATCGAATCGGGATGATCGATGATGATCGGCGTGAAGTTGGCGGTGATCGTCTGGTCCGCCGTGATGTGAATCGTCGCGCCGGCGTTGTCGCTCGGCGTCGGCGCGACGCCGGAGTCCACACTCCATCCGGAGAAGCAGAATCCCGCGGCCGGCGTCGCCAGGATGTTGAGCGTCGTGCAGATGTCATACTGCGGGGCGCCGCCCGGCTGAACTGTCCCGCCGCTGGCCGGGCTGGCGGCAAACGTGATCGTCGCCATCGGATCGCAGGCGTCGGGCACGCCATTGTTGTTGCAGTCGGCGTCGCAGCCCTGCTGGCAGAAGAAGGGACCTCCGGACGCCGAGCTTGTTGCGGCGATTTCGCAGACGTCGAGGATGTTGTTGTTGTTGCAGTCGGCGCCGTCGAGCTCGCAATCGTCGGGCACGCCGTTTTGATTGCAGTCGCCCGCCACGACGGGGGCGCCGAAGAGCAGGATGCCGGGCGCGCTCAGGGTTCCGCTGATCGACTGGGCGCCAGTGTTCAGCGACGTTGTGATGTCGCTCGCCGTCTCGCCGACCACGTCGTATTCGTAGAGCTTCAGCGCGGACTCGGCGACGCTGTCGATCCCGAGGGACTGAAGCGTCGCGCGATCGTAGTGAATCGTGACAGTGGTGGCGGGGCTGGCGCCAAGATCGGACGTCGTCGCAATGGAGATGGCGTAACCGAGGAAGTCCGTCGGCAACTTGTCCGTCGCGATGCCGCCGACGTCGCAGCGGCCCGAGCCGAGGGGGGCGGCGATCGAGAAGCCGGACGCCATGACATCGGCGAACGTGAGTGTCGTCGTATCACAGGCGGCGCAGGCGCCGTCGAGATTCGACACGATGACGGGCGTCGACGCCGGCGCGCTGGGCGTGTAACCCGGGGCGGCCTCAAGCCATCGGGTGACATTGATCAGCAGCGCGGCGTGATCGTCGCTCGTGAAGAACTGTTCAAAGATCGACGCGTCGCAGATCAGTGCGAGACGGCCGGCGGGATCGCTCGGATTCGTGGTATTGGGAACTGTCGCGACGCTGAGGAACGCGCCGGGACCGGCGCTGTCCGTCAGAACGTCCTGAATCGTGACGCTGGCGGCGCTTGTGTCCATCAGGCCGAACGTCGCGGCGCCGGCGACAGTCGCAACGGCGCCGCCGGGGCCTGTCAGGATCGGATGGCGCGGAGAGGCGCTGACGGGGCCCGTCGTGTTGTAGTTGCCGTCGAGCTTCGAGATACCGAACACGCTGAGGAAGGACTCGTCGCCCTCGTTGTAGATACCGGCGTCGCCGAACCAGAGAACGCGGCCGCCGCGCTCGAGAAAGGCGAGGACCTCGATGGTCTCGCTGAACGTGTAGGCCGGATTGAGACCGGGGCTCGGCGCATCCAGCGGCGGCAGCCACAGGACGTCAATGTTGTTCAGCTGCGTCGCCGTGAGCGACGGGATCGACGCGATCTCGAATCCCTCCGCGACGAGGGAGGCGTTCGCCGCCGCCATCGCCGTATCCAGCAGGCTGAGATTCGGATGCTGCCGATCGTCGGTCAGTGTCAGCACGCCGATGCGCGTCGCCGCGGCGGCGCTGGAGATGGCGAGCAGCGCAGAACAGAGACCAACGAGACGCGCGGCGCATCGATGCGGCGCGTTCGCGTTCACTCTCTTTAGACTTAACGTGTTCATAGAGTGAAAATCGGCAATTCTGAAGGGCGACAGGACCCGATCGAGGGCGGCGGCGCGATGACAACAGGCGCGACGAATCGCCCGATTCATCACGGCGGATGGCGATGCGGCGGGCCTTGCGCGAACGGCGCTTTGAGCGCGCCGCTGACGCAGGACATGCGGCGCCGTCGGCTCGTCGCCAACGTACGCCCACGAGCGTTGGATTCACGCGGAGTGGATCGCGCCACGATGGTGCGCAGAATGTGTTGATGAGATCACGCGAGGACTGACGCGCGTCGCGCGTAAGTGGTCGATCGGGCGGGATTAACAACGGGTCGCGGCGCCCCGGCGAATTCGGCGCGATCGCCGCGAACTATGCCGATCGGCGAAACGCGGGCAGGCGTCCGGCCTCGGCGAAACCGTTGTCGCACAGGAACGCGATGTCATCTGTCGCGGATTCCTCGAAGACGGCCACGACAACGCGCGGCGCCATTCGCCGGACACGATGCAGTTCGTGCGCCAACAGGAGGCGCCGGACAGCGTCGTCGTTTGGGTCTGAGAATACGGAAAAATCTCTGAGCCGGGCGAAGTCGCCGACCTCGTGATAGCCGATCGCGCCGATCGCCGCGCCATCGCGGACGGCGAGCAGCACTTCGTACGACGCGTCGTCGAGACGATCGAACGCGGCGTCGCAGGCGTCAGCGTCGCCCGAACGCAGTGTCTCGAGAAACGCGCGATAGGCGCGTCGCATGGCGCGGGCGGGCAGGATACGAATCCCCTCGTATTCGAGGTCGTCGGGTCCCGCGTCGATGTTCGCCAGGGCGAGGACGACGCTCGATTCCGTCCGCCATCCCCGGGAGGCGAGAAAGGACTCGACCTGCGCCGCATCCTGCCCCGAGGCGGGCGTCCAGAGATTGCACGAGAGGCTGCGCTCGGCGTAATAGGCGTCGGCCCGTTTCATCGCCTCGGCGCCATCGATCTCCGCGAGCCAGACGTCGCGAAGCTGCTGGGCGTCGGCGACGGACGGATAGCGCGCGCAGGTGAAGGCCACGCCGTACTCGAGTGACTCCCAGTCGCAGATCTGCTCCCACCAGACTTGTTCCGTCCGGCGGGCGGCCGAGAGGGCGTCATTCAGGCTCACGACGCGTCCCCGCCATTGTCGGTCTTCACCCGCCGTTGTGCCGCGGCGTCCTCGGCGGCCCTGGCTTCGAGGAGCTCGCGCGCGAGGCTGGGTTTCATCATGTAGCGAAGGATGAAGTGGGCGGCGCTGACATCGTCGTCCGTGTCCTCCATCCAGAGCTCGAGGCGTTCGAGGTCATCATCCAGACGCTTCTGCGCCTTCTCCTCCGGCATGCCGCCGATCCGTTCGAGGAGCGCCTCGCGCAGTTCGCTGATGTCCGTATTCTCGTTCAGCGCTTCAAGGTCATCGAGGTCGGAGAGGACGGATGACAGGTAGCGGAGTTCCTTCGGCAGTTTCGTTCCCATGGTTCGATCCTTCGACACGTCACGCGAAACGACGGCGCGACGCCCGGCATGGCGCGGCGAGTCCTGTCAGACGCCCATCTCCTCGGCCTCGGCTTTCGCGGCGTCGCGCGCGGCGCGCTTCCGCATCGTCGGATCGAGCTCGCGCTTGCGCATCCGGCAGGCGCCCGGCGTGACTTCGACCCACTCGTCGTCCTCGATGTACTCGAGCATCGCTTCCAGCGCCATCTCTCTCGGCGGTCGCAGCACGACGGTCTTGTCGGCCGACGCGGCGCGGATGTTGGTCAGCTT
>DAOPJV010000059.1:0-47363 GCA_035399845.1 Phycisphaerae bacterium
CGTTTACGACGGTTCTGCAAATCGGAAATTCTCACTCGAATTCCCGGACAGCGTCGCCTTTGAGGGCAAGAATGCCACCCATTGGCGCTGCGCGTGATTATTCGACGCAGACGACTTTCGTCACTTCCGGAATGTTGTCCTTGAGCGATTGCTCGACGCCCATCTTCAGCGTGATCGCCGCGGAGGGGCAGCCGACGCAGGCGCCGTGGAGGCGGACAGTGACGACGCCGTTTTCATCGACATCCACGAGCTCGATATCACCGCCGTCGCTCTGAACGGCCGGGCGGAGCTGGCGGATGATGTCGGCTACGCGATCCTTCATGTCGTCGACGGTTTTGGCCATTCGGCTTGTTCCCAGAAACGGGTTCCCTGTAGACTGATACCTTCCTGAGATTGTAGCACGAACCGTACGATGGCGGCAACGGGCCGAAGGTCGCAGCGAATCGGATTCCGCGGCTTGTCCGTTGCATCAGCGCGGGCCTGGATAGGGCGGGATCTTTGTTTCTTCGGGCCGAATGATGATCGAGTCGAACGTCGATCGCTGTCTTCGCTGCAACTACCCGCTCGTCGGATTGCCGACCGCACATGTGTGCCCGGAGTGCGGGCTGTCCTACGACACCGAGACGATCGTCTTCCGGCCGACGGGCGAATCGCGCCGGGGCCTGTTGGAACGTCTTGAGACGGGGATGCGTGTCGCGACGCTGCTCGTTGTCGGCGTCATGTTCGCTGTGGGCTGGCTGCGGTCGGCGAGTGACCTGTATCTGATGGCAATCATCGTCGGGAGCATGGTCGTGACCGACACGATGCTGCGACGGCGTCGGCGAGAGAGGCGTTTCGTTGCGCTGGCGCCTTCCGGATTGGTCGCGGGCCTTGGGGCCGGGCGGGTGTCCACGATGGCGTACGAGGACATCTGGGACATCGCGGACGACGGTCCCGTGGTGCGGATGGACCCGAAGTTGGAGCTGGAAGGGGTTGAGGCTCAGACGCGCGCGATTCCCATCGGCGGCGTGTTTGACAGCGAATCGGAATACCGGGAGTTCAGGCGACGCCTGGAGGCGCGAACAGGCCGATTGCTGACGCAGGGCGCCACGCCTGCGCCGGCGCCGGAGCAACGCGCGTGATCGTCTCGCCCGACGAGCGTTGTCTTCAGTGTCGCTACTCACTGAAGGGGCTGCCATCGGCGCATCAGTGTCCGGAATGTGGGCTGTCGTTCGACGCGGAGACGGTCGTGTTTCGGCGGTCATTCACAAAGTCGCTCCTGTTCGACTATGTGCCCGCCGCCATTTCGCCGGAGTTACTCCTGATCGTGATGATCGTCGGTCTTGCGTACGGGCTCGCGGCGCTGCTGGCCGCGGGCCTGATCCTCGCGGGCGCCATTTTCGTCTATCATCGCCACCGATTCCGATCGGTCGGTCCGCGATTTGTGGCGCTGACGAAGGACGCTGTGGTTGCGCGACCCGGGCGGGGCGAGGTTCGGCGGATGGCGTACGATGATATTGCGTTTGCGCGGATCACGGTCCATCCCTGCGTCAGCGCGCGAACGATGTCCGCCGATGGAACGCGATTGCTGGCGCCGCAGGCGGACATTTCGCTGGAGGGCGTTTTTGATAATGAGGACGAGGCCAGGACGTTTGAGCGGCGTCTGAATGAGCGCATCGGCGTGGGGCCGGGCGCGGAGTCCGCAGGGCGCCGCGCTCGCGATGAGACGGACGAATGATCATTTCTCCACAGGACAGGTGTCTGCACTGCGATTACGCGCTGGAGGGGTTGCCGGCGCCGCATCGATGCCCCGAGTGCGGGGAGGCGTATGACGACGCCACCACGATCTTTCGTCCGCGCGTGAACTGGAAGTGGTTTGTGCCGACGATCGGCGTGCAGTTCTACGCCGTCTATCTCGTCGCGAGCAACTGGAAGGCGCTCGTCAGGTACATGGGCGACTGGGGCGCCGTCGCCGCCGTTGTCATGTTCGTGGGATTCATCATCGTGCGCGCGGTTCGATTCAGTCGCGCGTTGAGAGAGCGACCTTGCCAGGCGGCGCTGACGCGCACGGGGCTGGCCGTTCGGACGCGCTTTCAGCGTGTCGCGTTCCTGCCGTATGACGAGATCGCATTTGTGTCTGTCGTCGATACGCATCCGTGGGTGCAGCGCAAGGAGTACGGGACGGGGCGTTCGGCGTCCGTCGCCCGATCGGAAGCGATTGAGATGCGCGGTATCTTCGAAAACGACACAGAGATGCGTGCGTTCAAGCGGATGGTCTCAGAGCGGATGGAACGTGTTTCCGCTGGCGTTTCTGAGATGGCGCGAGACAATGCGGACGGGATTCATCCCGCTGAGCCGATCCATGTCAGAACACGATTTGATTCATGATTTCCTGCTCGGGCAGACTCGCGCGTTCGTGATTCCGGCCGAGGTCCTGAGCCCCGAGGGGATGGCGCCATCCTTTCGCGCGGCGGTTCGTGACGTGCGGCGAGTCCCGACCGACTGGATCGACATGTTTGACGCGGCGTTTGCCGCGTATTGGGCGCGCGCGACGGATCTGGCGGCGCGTTCCCCTCGATTCTGGCTTCCGCCGCGCATGCAGAACGTGCTGATCGCCGGACCGGACGAACCGGCGCCACCGTTTTCCCAGCCGTTCTATCGCGCCTCGTGGACGATGTACGCGTCGGACTTCGATCCCGAATTGTCAAACAAGGAGTTTGCGGCCTATCTGTTTCTGCATCAGGAGCGGATGGCCCAGACACAGCAGATCCTGTCGGCGTTCGTTCAGAATCTGCCCTACTGGCTGACGCGGAGTGACAGGGAAGTGGCGTTGTTCCGCGCGGGGGCGACGCGGTCGGGGCGTCCCGACGCGGCGACGTTTGTCGCGCTGGCGGACGCGATGGACGTGATTCGCAGGCTGTATGACCTGGACCTGCGGCGACCTGCGGCGAAGGGCGGCAAGCCGCTGATGGGAATACCGCCAACCGGGCTGGCGGCGACACAATCGCAGATTGAGAAGCTCCAGACGATGGGCCAGCGGATCGGCGCCGCGGCGGAGGGGGCGATCGCCGCATTTGGAAAGCGCTATGTCGCAGGTTCCGCCGGGGGATTCGACTCGCTGCGGCGCTGGCTGGAGGAGGCGCGGCCGAACGTTCTCGTTGTCGGGCGTCCGGAGGAGATCCTGTGGGCGCCGAGTGGGGACGGCGATGAGGCGGCGTTTCGGGAGATCGCCGGGGGGATCTCGGCGCCTGTCGCCGAGGGGCTTGTCGCGGACCTGCGCGTCGTCGGCGACTGTACGTCCAGGTTTCTGGCGTCGCTGCGACGGCCGGATGAGCTCCCGGCCGCGCATGATGAGATGGAGCAGCGTGGTCTGAGCTACATTCACGTGCAGCGGAATCTCGTGGCCTACAGCCTGACGGATTCGGAGGGCCGACGGCTGAACGCGCCAAGCCCGACGTATGATCGCCTGATGCTGGCGGCGCGAACCATTCACGAGTGGGCGCATCAGGCCGTGGATGGCGGATGGGTCCCTGTTCCGGACGACCGGCGCGACGCTTTTGCGTCGCTGAATGGCGAGCTCGCGGCGTTGTTTGATGAGATTGTGAATCATGCGCCGTCCGCGGTCATGGCGGGGGCCCGCGCGGATCTCGGGGCGCTCAGTCGGGCGACGGGCGCCATCGGTACGGCGCTGGCGGATTACGCGCAGAGCCGGATGCCCGATTTCCAGGCGAATCTCCTTTCCCAGCGGTATCTGACGCGGGCGCAGGCGGAAGCCTATGTTCGGAACAATGTCTATTGTCTGAACGGCGTAATGCCGCCGGCCCAGATCTTCCGGCAGCTCGCGCGATACGCGTATGAGTATCAGTACCTGCGCTTCAGCGACATGGTCGATCGGGACCGGTACTTCCGATCGACGACGTGGTTCGATCGGCGGTTCATCGAATCCGGCGTCGTCACGGCGTCGCGTGTGGAATCACTGTTCGCGCTATTGTCCGCGATATGCGATTGCTACCGTGTGGATGAGACGGCGTTCGATGTCGGCGAGGCGGCGCAGACATCTCGGCCGTAGCGATCGCGGAACCGTCCTGAAATCCGGCGCTGCGAGCGACGCGTTCCGAGTCTCCCGACGATGACATACGTTTGGCAAGGCCGACGGCGAGGGACCGAGCGGGGTCAGGGGGATCTCGCGCCATCCATTGGCGCTGCATGGCCAGGGGGCGTGGCTGCGCCTGGCCATTTGGCTGGTCGCGGCCGGCCGGATGACATGATGTGTCGTCGGTCCATCAGACACTGTGCGTGTTCTTCAATGAAGTTGCGTCGCGCACAATCTTCGGGATTTCATATCGTTGCGTGCAATCCGCTGATCCCGGCGTGCGTGAATCTCTCTGCGTGTTCCTCGCATGGGCGCGCCAATTGCTTAAGGCGTCGCTAAACGATTCCGGCGGCGCCAGTGCTCGCACTGGGCGCGTCTGCGCTCGAATCAAGTGAACTGAGATCGTTGTATGACGGCCTGGCGGCTGGATCTTCTCGATCCGGGCGTTGTCACCCGGTTTGCGCGCGAGCGCTTCGAGTCGGACCGTCGCGACGACCTGGTGATTCGAACTTTTCCGAAAGGGTCAGCGAGGGACCTTGGATATGGCTGAAAAGAACCTGACGATTTCAGACGACGAACAGCGGGCGGCGCCGGAGAACGACGTGACGACGCCTCAGGACTCGCAGGCGGCGTCGCGCCGGACGCGGCGAGAACTGCTGGCGGGTGGGTTGGCGGCGCTCGTGTTCGGGAAGAGCGCGTACGCCGATCCGGACGCAAAGGGGAAGGTGAGAAAGCGAACGACGACGGGGGCGGCTGTCACAGGGTCGTCATCGTCGCTCACACCTTCGGCCGGGCGCCCGGGGATTCAGCCCGGCCCCGCGGCGTGTCCGATCCTGATCGGCGACAAATCGTCGATTCACAAACTGATCGACAAGGCGACGTTCGGCTGGACGTCGAGCGTTGAGGCCGATGTCACGACAATGGGCTACAACGCGTGGCTCAATCAGCAGCTTGATCCCTATTCGTGGCAGCCCTACATCGATTTCGAGAACAACCTCGCGACGCAGACGGACCCGACACATGGATACGGGCCCTACCCGACGCTGGCCGAATCGGCGGGCGGGGCGAATCTCTGCGCGGGCAACGACGCCGCCGCAATGTTCGCGGTCCGCTACGACCTCGTCAGGGCGCGGGTCATTCGGGCGATCTACAGCCCGGCGCAGCTGCTTGAGCGGATGGTGGAGTTCTGGACGGATCACTTCAACGTGTATCACCAGATGCCGAACGCCAACAACCGCTACAAGACGCTCGAGGATACACATCACATCCGACCGAATGCGCTTGGCAAGTTCAGGGACCTGCTGAAGGCGAGCGCCCTGAGCCCGGCGATGCTCCTTTACCTGAACGGCGTCGAGAACACGGCGGGATCGCCGAACGAGAACTACGCCAGGGAGATCATGGAGCTGCATACGCTCGGCGTGGACAACGGGTACGACCAGCAGACGATCGTCGAGTTGGCGCGAATGCTGACGGGATGGGAGGTGGAAGTCCCGAACTCATTCCACGGCGGCGGCGCCAACTGCGGCGCGATCAAGCCGTTCGATATTCTGCGACACGACACGGGCGTCAAGAACCTGGTCTTCCCCGCGAACGGCAATCCGCAGACCTATGTGATCAACGACCCGAATCTCGGCGAGAACGAGATCGATGTCGTCGTCGATATCCTGACGGATCCCGCCAAGATGGGCATTTTCACGGCGGAGTTCATTGCCGGGAAGATGTGTCGATGGCTGTCGAGCTACGCGCCGCCGCAGGCGCTCAAGCAGGCTGTTGTGGACGCCTACGTCGCGAACTGGGGTGATCCGAACACCAACGAAATCGCCGAGATGGTGAAGGTCATCCTGTCGCAGACGTGGATCCACTGCGGAGATGAAAAGGTCAAGCGTCCGCTCCATCTGCTGGCGTCCACGGCCCGCGCGTGCAACGCAACGATTTCGGATCCGGGCACGGAATTCCAGTCGAGCCGGCTCGTGGGCGGCTACCTCAGCGTCGCTGACCACATTCCATACAACAAGCAGTCTCCGGACGGGTATCCGGACGGGAAGGAAGAGTGGGCCGACCTGCGGACGCGCTGGGAGCATGGCGCTCGATGGGCCTTCAACAGTTTCGGCGCCGCGAGCATCAGCGCGTTTGTTTCCGCGCTGCCGACGGCGTCGGTCACCGCCGCGCTCGACGCGCTGGATAACGCGTTGACGGGCGGATACATGACGCAGGCCGATCGAACGACGATTACCAACTACTTCAGTGGCGTGTCGCTGCCGCTGTCGCTGACAGCGCGACGAGAGATGACGAGCCTCGCGCTCGCGTCGCCTTCCTACCAGTGCTATTGACGCGCGCGGCGACGGCGCGGCGCCGTCGATGCGCAGCGACGGTTCGCGAGGATGTTTCGAACTCATCGGAGGCGCTGTTCGCCTCAGCGAGGATAGGATTCATGGACATTTACGATAAGAACGCCTGTCGGGACTACAACACAGTGTCGCGCCGAATGCGGCGGGCGGCGCAGGGCGGCGACACGTTCTGGGGCGGGATGACGCGGCGGCAGTTCATGTCGCGTTCGGCGGCCGCGACAGGCGCTGCGGCGTTCGCGGCCGGCGCGCCAATGTGGTTTCCGGAATGCACATTCGCCGACAACGGAAGCTGTCCGGACCACACGTTCATTTTCATCCATCTGTTCGGCGGTCCCGACGGCCTCGCGATGGTCTGTCCCATCGGGGACGACGCCTACATCAATCCGGTCGACGGGATTCGGGCGCCCGGGAGCCTGCTTGGCGTCCCCTTGCCGGGAACAGGCACGCCCGAGGACCTCATCTCGCTGAATGACGGCTATTGGGCGCTTTCCGGCGCCTTTGCGGATCTGATCCCCATCTGGAACGACGGCGGTCTCGCCATTGCCACGGGCTGCACGCTGCCGGGGCAGTCGTATTCGCACTTCACGGCGGAGCGATGGGTTGGACAGGCGACGCCCAACCCCGGCATTGCGCTGGAGGGCAGCATGCTGGCGCGCCATCTGGAGACGGCGCCCTCCTACGGCGGCCCGATTCGCGGCATCAGCGTGGCTTCGAATCTGCACGATCATCTGCTCGGTGGCGCTCCGTTTCAGGCGATCCCGGTCGCGGATGCGGAGAATTTCGGGATCCAGGGCATCTCTTCCACCATTCAGGACGCGTGGCTCGCCGCAATGGTGGAGATGTACGGCAATCAGAACAAGTTGAGCGCGTGGCAGGATCTGTCGATTGTGACGCGTGACGCGATCAACCTGCTCGGCACGATCAACTACACGTCGACAGAGGATTACGACACATCCTACCTCGGCAAGGGCCTGCGCCAGGTTGCGGCGATGCTCAAGGCGGGCATCGGCCTGGAAACCGTCACGCTGCGCAGCGGGGGATGGGATACGCACAACAACCAGGGGAGCAACAGCACGCAGGGAGCGATGTGGGGCCTCATGGCGAGCCTCGCGAAGAACCTGAAGGCGTTCTGGCTGGATATGACGGCGCCGGGCGTCGACAAGTGCTGGACGATCTACATGACGGGCGAGTTCGGACGGGACGCCAAGCCGCCTTTGACAAGCGGCGGCGTTCCCGTGACGCCCCAGACGGCCGGGACGGATCACGGATATGCGACAAATGTCTATATGATGGGCACGAACATCTGCGGCGGCCAGGTTGTCAACGCGGGTCTGTGGCCCGGCGTCGACACGCTTCACAATGTCGGTTCGTCCACCTGCGGCGGCACGAACGACGTCTGCATCGGCACGGATTCCCGCATTTTCCTCGCCGAGATCTTCGATCGGCTCATGTGCAACCAGGCGAATCTCTCGGAGCTGTTCCCCGGCTACCCGCTGCCGCATCCCTCCGAATACCTGGGCGTTGTCTGTTAGCAGCCCTGCCTGCGGCCGGGGGGCGCTCGTTCGCAGGGGCGGCCGCCTCGCAGTCTCACATCGCGGCGCACGTTCGTTCGACGTTGCGCGGGAGCGCGTCGGTTCATTCCGAATTCGACCGCGACGGATTGGAAGGAGTCAGGTTCGAATGAAATCTCGATACGCGCACATCGGCGCCCTCGTTCTCTGCGTCCTCGCCTGCCATGCGGATGCGCGGGCGGATACCGTCAATCTTCAGGCGGATCGTGACACGACGATCTACGAGAGCGGCGGCGCACTGAGCAACGGTCTCGGCAATGGGTTCTTCGCGGGGCGATCCTTCGAGGGGGCGGGACTGGACATCAAGCGCGGACTGCTGCGATTCGATCTGCAGGGCGCCATCCCGGTCGGCTCGGCGATCACATACGTCGAACTGAAACTGCACATGTCCAAGACAAGCGACCTGGCCGGCGCGACGGATGTCTCGCTCTATCGGGCGCTGGCGGACTGGGGAGAGGGGACCTCGATCGCGCCAGGTGGCGGCGGCATCGGCGGGGCGGCGACGATGGGGGACGCCACGTGGACGCACTCCAACTACAACACACTGACCTGGGCGTCGCCGGGGGGCGACTACGATGTGGTCGCCAGCGCGACGACGAGTGTCGATGACATCGGCGATTACATCTGGACATCGCCCACGATGCTGGCCGAAGTACAGAGCTGGGCGCTGGACCCCGTGTCCAACCGCGGCTGGTTTGTCATCGGCGACGAATCGACGACGCCGACCGCCAAGAAGTTCGATTCCAGGGACCATCCAACGCCGTCGGTTCGTCCCGTGCTGACGATCGTATTCACGCCGCCCGTGCCCGGCGCATGCGCCTGTCTCGGGGATGGCAACAACGACGGCGTCGTGGACAGCGCCGATGTGGCCATCTTCATCAACTGCCTGCTGGCCGGAAATGGACCGATCGACAGCTGCGCCTGCATGGACATCAACGGTGACTGCCTCCTCGACCAGGCGGACGTGGATCCGTTTGTCGAGATTCTGAAGACCGGAAAGACGTCCTGCGAGGAGGATGTCGCGGCCTGCTGTCTGACAGACGGCGGCTGTGTGCTCACGCAGGCGTGCTTCTGCACGGGGCAGCTCGGCGGCGTGTTTCATGCGGGCGAGAGCTGCCAGACATTCGCATGCCCGGCGCCCGTGGGCGCATGCTGTATTAACGGAATTTGCTACGATGACTTCGCGCAGTCCGAATGCGCGACCGCCTGCGGTATGTGGAATGGTCTGGGGTCGCAGTGTGGCGCCGTACCGTGTCTGCTTCCGATCGGTGGCGCCTGCTGCCTGGACGGAGACTGCCTGCAGAACGTCACACAGACCTTCTGTACCTGCAACGGCGGCGTGTACCTTGGCTCGGGGGCGACCTGCGCGCCGGGGGCGTGTGCGCCGATTGGGGCGTGCTGCTTCGGCAACATGTGTAATGAAGGTCATACGGAGGACGGCTGCGCGGCCGCGTGCGGCGAGTGGCTTGGCGCCGGAAGCAACTGCGTGGATGACGCCTGCACGATCCAGCCGACGGGCGCCTGCTGTTTCGGCGCGCAATGCGTTGACGACATGGTGCAGGAGGAGTGCGAGTGCTTCTACGGCGGAACCTATCACGGCGACGCCAGTGTCTGCGGTGATGCGCCGCCGTTCGTCAACTGTTTCAACGGACGTTGTTGTCTGCCGAACGGGACCTGCGCCGTGGCGACCCCGAGTCGCTGCGCCAGCCGTTGCGGTGAATTCCAGGAATACGGAACGCTCTGTGACAATATCTCGAAATTCTCCCTGAGCATGGACGCGGCGCAGGCTTCGGGAACGCATACGCCGACACCGCCGGCCCCGCCCGCCAGTGGTGGCGGAAGCGGATCGTTCTTCCTGGATCATGGATCGGGGACGTTGTCGTTCAACATCCAGTTCAACGGACTCACGAGCGCCGAAACAGTGGCTCACATTCATGGTCCGGCGGCGCCTGGCGTGAATGGCCCCGTTGTGTACGCGCTGCCGCTCGGCGCAACGAAAATCGGCTCCATCGTTCTGACAGATCCGGGAAGTTATCCGGTTGCGAACCAGATCGCCGATCTCGTCGCGGGCCTGTGGTACGTGAACGTGCACTCAATCCAGCATCCGATGGGTGAAATACGCGGACAGATCACGCCCTACGTGACGCCGTGCACGCCGCCGCCCACGGGCGCCTGCTGCGCGTCGGGCATCGCGGGGCAGTTCTGTACGATCACGACGGAATGTGAGTGCGATCAGCTGCTCAGCAGTCTGTATTTCGGCGACGGAACGATCTGCCTGCCGAACTCGTGCGACTTCGGGGCGTGCTGCCTTCCCAACGGCGATTGTGAACTGCTGACGGAGGCGAGCTGCACGCCGCAGTGCGGCCAGTTCGCCGGCGTCGGCGTTTCGTGCGATGACGCCGGCCAGAACGACGCGGCCCCGGGGAACGGATGTTCGCCGATTCCGACGGGCGCGTGCTGCACGACGGTGGGTGAGGTCGCGACGTGCGCCGAGATGACCCAATGCGAGTGTCTGCAGATTGCCAACAGCGTGTACGAGGGCGACGGAACGGACTGCGTGACGACGATCTGCGATCAGCCTGTCGGCGCCTGTTGCATCGGTGATGGCTACTGCGGCGTTGTTGCGCTCAGCGCGTGCGATGGTCTCTGCGGTGTCTGGTTCGGCGTTGGATCAGTTTGCGGTCCGTCGGGCGTATGTCCGACGGCGAGCGGCGATCCGACGGGCGCGTGCTGCTACCTGGGGATCTGCTTTGACGGTTTCTATCGCGAAGTTTGTGAGTGCTCGACGTACAACGGTGTCTGGCAGGGATACGGAACCACGTGCGCCGATGAACTGATCGACTGCGCCGCCGGGCGATGTTGTCTTCCGGACGGCGCCTGCATCGTTGCCACGGCAAAAAACTGCGACGAGGCCTGCGGCGTTGCGTCGTTCGCCGGGACAAACTGCGGCAACGACATCATCGGCGCGATGACGATGACGACGGGCGAGGCGATCGGCACGCATTCCCCGCCGCCGGCGCCGGCGCCGACAGGGAACGGCTTCGGGACGATTCGCGTCGATCTGAACACAAACGAGCTGCGCTATTACCTGCACTTCAACGGTCTGAGCGGCCCGGAGACAGTGAGTCACATACACGGACCGGCGGCGCCGGGCGTGAACGCCCCGGCGATCTACTCGCTGCCCCCGGGGTCTCCGAAGCATGGTGTGCTGACGCTGACGGATCCCGGATCGTATCCGGTCGCGGCCCAGATCGATGATCTGCTGGCGGGGCTCTGGTACGTCAACGTGCATACGACGAATCATCCCTCCGGAGAGATTCGCGGACAGGCGCTTATTTACTCGGCGCCGTGTGAGCCGTCTGACGCGCGTGGCGCGTGCTGCATCCCCGGCGATCCCGCGCCGACGTGCCAGTTGCTGTCGGAATGCGAGTGCGATCAGATTCCGGGCGCGTCCTATTTCGGCGACGGCAGTGTGTGCACTTCGGAGCTGTGCCTGATGGGCGCGTGCTGCCAGCCAGACGGCAGTTGCTACAACGCGCTGGAGGAGGACTGCTCGGATCCGTGCGAGTCCTTCCAGGGGGCGCTGAATCGATGCGATACGGCGGACTGTACGCCGATCACAGGCGCCTGTTGTGTGGGAAATGTCTGTTCGGAGGAGACGGGATGCGTCTGCTCGCAGATGAGCGGCGTCTATTTCGGAGACGGTTCCGACTGCGTTCCGAATCCGTGCATTCCGCAGCCGACGATGCTGGACCTTGCCTGCGACAGTCTGGCCGCCTACCCGCACGCCGGCTTCGTCAGGACATTTGATACCGCAGGCCCGGTCTATCTGGCGATCGATCCGGCGCTCCATCCGGCCATCGGCGGCGTTACGGCGGATGTATACGTCACGGCGGCCAAGTCCGAACTTGCGTGGGACACGGACAGGACGCTGGTGGATATCCGCATGGGTGGTTTCCAGACGCTGTCATTCTCCTCCGTTGATACCGTCTCCAACACATTCCGGATTGCGGCGCCGGGCGAGCTCAACGCCGACGCGGGGACGGGGCTGGGTGTCGGGTATGACGTCGTGATCGACGTCAATCAGGACGGTCTGCTCGATGCGGGCGATTTCATCGACGGCTTCAGCGATGAGTCCGGATTCTATGTGGTGAATGACCTGACGTCGGCGGGGCCTCTGGTCGTGGATACGGCGACGTATCTCGTCAGCGGCATCAGCGCGCCGGGCCAGGCGGGCGAACGAACGTCCTATCCGATGGATATTGCGTCGATGGGGCAGCTTCCGCTGATCGTGATCAGTCACGGAAACGGCCAGCAGTACACGTACTACGAGTATCTGCAGTCCCACCTGGCCTCCTATGGCTGTATCGTGATGTCGCATCGCACGAACAGCGTGGCCGGACCCGCGGCGGCGGCGGAGACGACGCTCGAGCACACGCATGCGATCATCGATCAACAGGGCGATGTCAACGTCGCAAACGGCGCGCTCGACGGTCACATCGACACGTCACGCATCATCTGGATCGGACAGGGTCGTGGCGGCGAAGGCGTCGTGCGGGCCTACAACGATCTGTTCACGGGGGCGTACACGTCGATCCACTACGACGCGAGCGACATCATCTTGGTCAGCAGCATTGCGCCGACGGATGTCGATCTCGGATCGGGAACGCCCGATCTCGCGAATCCGCTGAATGTCACGTACCACCTTCTGTACGGCGCTGCGGACGGCATCGTCGACGGCTGCGCGGACAACGATGAGGTATTGCCGTTCAACATCTACGATCGCTGTACGGGTGTCCGACAGGCGACGTATGTGCAGGGCGCGGGGCACAACGACTTTAACTGCTGCGGATTCGGCGACGCGAGCGGTCCCAACCTCATCGGTCGCGCCGACGCTCAGGCGATCGCCAAGTCGGCCTATCTGGCGCTCGTGAAGCGATACGCCGATGGGAACATCCCGGCGGATGAATACCTGTGGCGACAGTACGAGTCGCTGCGAACGAGCGGCGCTCCGGCGACGGCGGTTGTCGATCGTCTCTATCGCCGTGGCGTCGGCGCGGGACGTGTCGTGATTGACGACTTCCAGTCGCAGCCATCGACAGCGATGAGCAGTTCAGGTGGCCTGATCACGTTTGACGTGGCCAATGTCTATGAGGGGCTGATGAACGACGACGCGCCAGGCTTCACGTGGACATCGTCGGACCCGATGAACGGGATGACGACGGCGGGCGACGCTGACGCGAGCGCGGGCGTTGTGTTCGACTGGTCCACGGGCGCCGCCTACTTCTATGAGATGGAAGTGATTCCGTCGCAGCGGGATTTCAGCGATGACGTGTTCCTGAGCCTGCGGGCCGCACAGGGAACGCAGCATCCGTTCACGCTGGCGGATGTCGGCGACCTGTCGTTCAGTGTCACGCTCCGCGACGGGGCGGGGGCGACGAGTTCGATTGATATCAGCGCGTACGGTGGGGGAATTGAGGAACCCTACGCCCGAATCGGAAGCGGTCCGGCGAACTGCGGACCGAACGCGGGCTGGGCGAATGAGTTTGAAACGATTCGCATTCGTCTGACGGACTTCCTGCGAGATGGCTCCGGCCTGGATCTCACGGACATTGTGGCGATTCGGCTGGAGTTCGGCGCAGGGCACGGCAGCGCTCAGGGTCGAATCGGGTTGGATGACGTCGAATTGACAAATCAATGAGAGCGTTGGGGCGCGTCGGCTCATCCGCATGGGCCGGCGTGCTGAAGGGCGCGCGGGTCGCGTCCGGTCCTTTGCAGGGCTGGGCGCGGCCCGGCATCGCCCCACGCCTTCGAGGGATTGGAATGATGAAGAAGTACACAGTGATCGGGATCGTCGTCCTTGGGTTTGGCGTCGCGGCGCCGGCGTGGCTGATTGCGGGCGCCGCGAGCGGCGGACCAGGAACGTCTGTCGATTCGGCGGCGGCGCCGGAGTTGTCCGTGTCTCGCGATCAGGCGCCGTCGGGCGGCGTTTACGAACTGATCTATGCGCGTCGGTTCGAACTGAATCAGCCGTATCATTCGCGATGGAACCGGGAGCGGGCCAAAGTCGATCGCGGGTATCTCGTCGCGATCCGTGTGGCGCCGGAGTATGTCTTCCCGCACGAAGCCGCGACGCCGGTGCTGTACGCCGGGGATGTTCCGATCGAGCGGATCAACGTGGGGTTTGACGACGGCGTCGTCATCGGCGTGATTCCCGGAGATCGATCGCCGGAAAGCGCGCCGATCTACTTCGGTTCGCCGGATTATCCTGAGCGCGTCTCGGCGGCCCGGGGCCTTGCGGAGCTCGGGCGAATGCGGGCGGCGGGCGGCGCGGCGCGATCGGCGATCGAAGTGGATCGAGCCATGGGGGTTGAACCGGGGGCGTTTTCGCCAATGGACAAGGCCGCGCTCTATCGAGAGGCGGGCCGGCTGATCGAGCTGTACGCGCCGGCGGAATCGTCGCTTGCCGAGGAGCTTCAGGCGATGCCGTAGGATTCTCTCCAATGCTGCCGAACCGGCAGCCATACCAGTAGTCGAAAAACGGCCGCTGCCATGATGGCAGTGGCCGTTTTCGTTTTGTGCGGCGCCTGGTGTGGCTGTAACTCGTGTTATTTACAGTGGTTATGTGTGAATGTCGGTCGGTGGCCGGTTTGGCACAAAGGTTGCCCTACATTGATCGCGGACGCGGCCACGCTGCGCCCGCGTTTTTGACGCGATGACTGCGCCCGACGGACGGGCGATCACGGATAACACGCATTGACAGGAATTCACAGTCCCGCCACCCGTCATCGGGGTCGGGCGCCAAGCAGGTCAGGAGGCATGCATCCATGGGTGTAAAGCAGATTACGTTTCGGGAAGACGCTCGCGCGTCGCTGCTCAGCGGCGTCGAGAAGCTGGCCTCGGCCGTGAAGGCGACGCTGGGACCGCGAGGGCGGACGGCGATTCTCGATAAAGGCTGGGGCACGCCCACCGTCACGAAGGACGGTGTGTCAGTGGCCGAGGAGATTGAGCTCCACGACAAGTACGAGAATCTCGGCGCCCAGCTCGTGAAGGAGGCGTCCAGCAAGACGTCGGACGCCGCGGGCGACGGCACGACGACGGCGACGGTCCTTGCCGAGGCGATCTTCAGGGAAGGGCTTCGCAATGTGGCGGCCGGCTGCGACGCGATGTCGCTCAGCCGAGGCATCGACAAGGCGATCACCTCGGCGATCAAGGAAATCGCCAAGCTGGCGAAGCCGGTCAAGGTGGATGAGAAGAACGTCGAGGACATCGTTCGCGTGGCGGCGATCTCGGCGAACAACGATCGTGAAGTTGGTGAGCGTCTGGCGGACTGCTTCAAGCGCGTCGGCAAGGACGGCGTCATCACGATCGACGAGGGCAAGAGCCTTGAGACGACAGTCGAAGTCGTCGAAGGCATGCAGTTCGATCGTGGCTATCTCTCGCCGCACTTCGTCACGAATCCCGACTCGATGAACGTCGAGATGGACAAGGCGTTCGTGCTCATCTTCGAAGACAAGATTTCCAGCGTGACGAAGCTCGTTCCGCTGCTCGAGAAGGTTGCCCAGACGAAGCAGCCGCTGCTGATCATCGCGGAAGACGTCGATGGTGAGGCGCTGGCGACGCTGGTCGTCAACAAGCTGCGCGGCATTCTGAATGTCGCCGCCGTGAAGGCCCCGGCCTACGGCGATCGCCGCAAGGCGATGCTCCAGGATATCGCGACGCTGACGGGCGGCCGCTGCATCATGAAGGATCTCGGCATCGAGCTGGATACCGTCACGATCCAGGACCTGGGTCGTGCGAAGAAGATCCACATCGACGCCGACAACACGACGATCATCGAAGGCGCCGGCGCGTCGAAGGAGATCAAGGATCGCATCGAGATGATCCGCAAGGAGATTGCGGCGACGACGAGCGACTACGATCGTGAGAAGCTCCAGGAGCGACTCGCCAAGCTCGCGGGCGGCGTGGCGCAGATCCTGGTCGGCGCGGCCACGGAAGGCGAGATGAAGGAAAAGAAGGCGCGATACGAGGACGCGCTGCACGCGACGCGGGCCGCCATTGAAGAGGGCATCGTTCCCGGCGGCGGCGTGGCGCTGATTCGCAGCCGCGCGGCGGCGATTGAATGCGGCGCGAAGGGCCATGACGAAAAGGCCGGCGCCCAGGTCGTCTTCAACGCCATGTCGGCGCCGATCCGCACGATCGCGTCGAACGCCGGCATCGAGCCGGGGGTCGTCGTGCACAAGGTCGAAGGCAAGACGGGTTCCTTCGGCTACAACGCGCTGACGGACACGTACGGCGACCTCGTGAAGGACGGCGTCATCGATCCGGCCAAGGTCGTTCGCACGGCCCTTCAGAACGCCGGCAGTGTCGCCCGCATCCTCCTGACGACGGATTGCTGCATCGCCGACAAGCCTTCGGACAACGCCGGTGGCCACGATCATGACCACGACATGGAAGGCATGGGTGGCATGGGAGGTATGGGCGGCATGGGAGGTATGGGTGGCATGGGCGGAATGGGCGGCATGCCCGGCATGATGTAACGCCCGGCCGACATACCATCGCAGACGTTTAACTGGAACGACACACACGACGCCGTTACGGCGTTCTGAGAACATACGAGAGAAAGACATGGCCAAACCGAAGATGAAACCCCTCGACGATCGGATCATTGTCGAGCAGAAGAAGGCGGAGGAAGTGACGGCCGGCGGCATTGTGCTTCCGACGACGGCGCAGGAGCGACCGACGATCGGCAAGTGCCTGGCCGTGGGGCCTGGCCGCATGCTGGACACGGGCGCCCGCGCGAGTCTGAGCGTGAAAGTGGGCGACGACATCTGCTACAGCAAGTACGCCGGTACGGAAGTCGATTACGGCGGAACGAAGTACACCGTCATCCGCGAGGCGGATGTGCTCGCGATCCTGGACTAAGAATGGACTTTCGTCATCGGCGATTCGGCCGATGCCGCCAACAGAAATACAGACATCAAGAGGTAACGAGATATGCCTGCCAAGCAGATGATGTTCAATCAGCACGCGGCCGAAACGGTCGTGGACGGTCTGAGCCAGTTGGCCAGGGCCGTGAAAGTCACGCTGGGTCCGACGGGCCGCAACGTGCTTCTTCAGAAGTCGTGGGGCGCTCCGCGCATCACGAAGGACGGCGTGTCGGTGTCGAAGGAGATCGAACTCCCGCAGCCGTTCGCAAACATGGGCGCCAAGATGGTGAACGAGGCGGCCAGCAAGACGTCGGACGTCGCGGGTGACGGCACGACGACGGCGGTCGTCCTGGCCGAGGCGATCTTCAAGGAAGGCCTGCGAAACGTCGCGGCCGGCGCCAATCCGATGCTGCTGAAGCGCGGTATCGACAAGGCCGTCGAGATCGCCGTAGAGCAGATCGGGAAGATGGCCGTCAAGGTCAACGGCAAGTACGACGACATCGCGAAGGTCGGGACCGTCAGCGCGAACGGCAACGCCGCGATCGGCAAGCTGCTGGCGGATGCGATGAAGGAAGTGGGCGACGAAGGCGTCGTCACGATCGAGGAAGGCAAGAGCCTCGAGACGGAGAAGGAAGTCGTCGAGGGTATGCAGTTCGACAAGGGCTACCTTTCGCCGTACTTCATCACGGACACGACGGAGATGCAGGCGGTTCTTGAGGACCCCTACATCCTCCTGTTCGAAAAGAAGATCAGCGGCGTTCGGGATTTCGTTCCGCTGCTCGAGAAGATTGTGACGTCGGGCAAGCCGCTGCTCATCATCGCTGAAGATGTCGAGGGCGAGGCCCTGGCGGCCATCGTCGTCAATCGACTCCGCGGCATTCTGAAGTGCTGCGCCGTGAAGAGCCCCGGCTTCGGCGATCGCCGCAAGGCGATGATGGGCGACATCGCGGTCCTGACGGGCGGCCAGTACATCGGTGACGATCTCGGCATCAAGCTCGAGAGCATCGAACTGAGCCAGCTCGGCCGCGCGAAGAAGGTCGTCATCACGAAGGACAACACGACGATCATCTCCGGCGCCGGCAAGAAGGCGGACGTCACGGCGCGGGCGAACCAGATTCGCGCCCAGATCGAGAAGACGACGAGCGACTACGATCGCGAGAAGCTCCAGGAGCGGCTCGCCCGACTGACGGGCGGCGTCGCCGTGATTCGCGTCGGCGGCGGCTCGGAGATCGAGGTGAAGGAACTGAAGGACCTCGTCGATGACGCGTTCCACGCCACAAAGGCGGCCGTCGAAGAGGGCATCGTGTGCGGTGGCGGCGTGACGCTGCTTCGCTGCATCGAGCCCATCGAGGCGGGCGCGAAGAAGGCCGACGGCGATGTGCGAACGGGCATGTCGATCGTCGCCCGGGCCCTGCGGGCGCCGACGCGTCAGATTGCCGAGAACAGCGGCAAGGACGGCAGTGTCGTCGTCGAGGAAGTCCTGGAGAAGAAGGGCAACTTCGGTTACGACGCCCGGAACGACGAGTACTGCGACCTCGTGAAGGCCGGCATCATCGATCCGGCGAAGGTCGTTCGCTCGGCCCTGCAGAACGCCGCCAGCGTCGCGGGTACGTTGCTCATGACGAATGTCATGATCACGGAACTCAAGGACGCCGACGATGATGACAAGAAGATTCCCGGCGCTGTCCGATAGGAATCTCAATACGTGACCTGTTGAACGGCGCCGTCGGTGTGCAGAACGCCCGCGGCGCCGTTCCGCCGACAAAGGAATAGCGCGGGTTGCGGCCGGGGATGCGGATTCACGGCGCGACCGGGATCCCGGGCCGAGTGGCTGACGACGTGTCGAAAGTCTGCGGGCCGGATTTGAGATACCCTGTTCTGTTCCCAGCGGACGGGCTCGGGCGCCGAGTTCGCCGCGTCAGGAAGTGAAGATGCCGGTGGCGACAAAGCGCGACTACTACGAAGTTCTGGGCGTTGAGCGGGACGCCGCGCCCGACGCGATCAAGCGCGCCTATCGCAAGGCCGCGATGCAGTTCCATCCCGATCGCAGCAACGGCGATCCGGAGTCCGAGGCGAAGTTCAAGGAGGCGGCGGAGGCCTACGAGGTCCTGTCGAACCCGGAACAGCGCGAACGCTACGATCGCTTCGGCCACGAGGGCCTCAGCGGTACGACGGCGCACGACTTCTCGCGCATGCGTCCCGACGACATCTTCAGCATCTTCGGTGACATTTTCGGCGACATGTTCGGTGGCGGCGGACGACGGGCCGCGCGGGGCGTCGATCTCCAGACGGAGGTCGTGATCACGCTGGCCGACGTCATGCATGAGACCGAGCGGTCGATCGAGTTCACGCGAAGCGACTTCTGCGATCGATGCGGCGGCAAGGGAGGTGAGCCCGGCAGCAAGGTGTCGACCTGCGACACATGCGGCGGCTACGGCCAGGTCGAACGCTCGACGGGTGGTGGTTTCTTCACGACGCGCGTCGTCACGGCGTGCCCGGCGTGTCACGGTCGCGGCAAATCGTTCAGCGACAAGTGCCATGAGTGCAACGGCGGCGGCCGCACGCCGAAGCGTCGCGTCGTGACGGTCAAGATCCCGCCCGGAATCCAGGACGGACAGGCCATTCGACTGCGCGGAGAGGGCGAACCTGGCGCCGACGGGACGTCTCGTGGCGATCTGCACTGCTACGTGCGCGTCGAGCCGCATCCATTCCTGCATCGCCAGGGGAACGACCTGATCTGCATCCTGCCGATCAGCTTCACGCAGGCGTCGCTGGGCGCAACGCTGGATGTTCCGACGCTGCGCGGCAAGGAGGAGATCGAAGTCCCCTCGGGCACGCAGTTCGGCGAAGTCATCCGCATGCGCGGCAAGGGACTGCCGGATCTGCGGACCGGCCGCTTCGGCGATCAGCTCGTGGAAGTGCGTGTCGAGGTGCCGCGAAAGCTCAACAGCCGGCAGCGGGAACTGCTTCGAGAATTCGCCGAGACGGAAGACGCCCGCGTCAATCCGGAAAGCAAGGGATTCTTCGATAAGCTCAAGGAGTTCTTCGAATTCGAATAAGGGCGGTTGCGCAGTCCGACGCCGCCGAGCGACTTCTGCGCGTGACACTGAGTGAGCGACAACCCGCGTGCGAATCGTGAGCATCGCACAAATCAAAGAAGATCGATGACTGCCGAAGACAGAAACACGACGATGGATACACCGGAAGCGGACGGCCGGGGCGAGTCGGGCGACGCCCCGAACGCCGAGGCGACGCCGCCGAGTGAACTCGAGGCCCTGCGCGCCGAGCGGGATGAGCTGCGGGATCGTCTGCTGAGAGCGCAGGCGGAATGCGCGAATATCAGCAAGCGGCTGACGCAGCAGCATCAGAACGCCATGAAGACGGCGGGCCTGGACCTGGCGCGATCGATGCTGTCCGTTCTGGACAATCTCGATCGGACGGTCGACGCGATTCCCGGGCACGACGCCAACGACGCGCTGGTCGTCGGTGTGCGCATGGTTCGCGAAGAACTGATCAAGGCGCTGAAGGACCATGGCGTGACGCCGATCGAGGCGATGGGCGCCGTCTTCGATCCGATGATGCATGAGGCCATGCTCCAGGATTTTCAGACGGACGCGCCGGCGGGGACTGTTTCACAGGAATTTCAGCGCGGCTACTGCATGCATGATCGGGTCCTGCGACCCGCCAAAGTGGCCGTCGCGGCCGCGAAGCCGGACGCCGGGGAGTCCCATGTCGAGACGCCGACTACAGACGAGGTGAACGATGCCGACGTATGAATACCAGTGCGATGAATGCGGTTCGGTCTTCGACGTCTTCCAGTCGATCAAGGCGCAGCCGCTTCGTAAGGCCGATTGTGAGACCTGTGGCGAGAAGACGAAGGTGCGGCGACTGATCGGTACCGGCGGCGCCGTCATCTTCAAGGGATCCGGTTTCTACCAGACGGACTATCGCAGCGAGAACTACAAGAAGGCGGCGAGCGCGGATTCTCCCGAGAGCAAAAAGAGCGACGCCGACGCCGGGACCGCATCAAAGGATGCAAAGCCGGCCAAGGCGAAGAAAGATTCGCCGAAGAAGGGGGCCGGGAAATAGGGGGGCCACGGACGCCGCCCCCGGACCGCCATCCAGATTCCACAGCCGCCGCCGCGTTGCGTGTAGCAATCGGCGGCGGTTTCGTATAATTCGGGCCGCAAACCGAACAATCAGGACAGGATACACAATCGCCATGGATTCAAACGCTAAGGTTCAGGCGCGACGCGGCGTTGGCCCGACATTCTTCGATTTCACATTGCTGTTTCGCGCCGTTGGGATTGCCCTGTGGCAGCCGACGCGGCTGCTGCTGGCGCTGGGCGGCGTGATTGCGTCCGTGCTCCTCGGTCTGGGGCTTGACGCCGTCTGGCCGGCGAGCGCTTCGCCGGTGGCGGTTCGCGTTGCCGGTCATTGGACGACGGAATCCGCCCTGTACGCCCAGCTGGCGGATTCGCAGTCCGTGCGAAGCGCGATGGGCGAAGCCGTTGTCGCCGGCGGCGAGACGTCGGCGTCGGGTGTGTTCAGGGAGCTGCTGCTTCAGTCCCGGCTGATCGAGGATCAGTGTCTTTCCGGCGTGTTCGGTCTGGATCCGCGGGGGCTCCTGGCCGCGGGGCGCGCCGCGCTGATGACCATCGCGTGGCTTGTTTCCATGCACGCGATGTTCGCGATCCTTTATGGCCTTGGATTGTCAGCCATCTGGGGATTCGTTGGCGTGGGGATCTGCCGAGGCGTGGCGCTCGCCGTTGCGCGCAATGACGAGCCGAGTCTGCGGGAATACAGGGACGTCTGCGCGTCACAGTGGATGCAGGGCGCGATGATTCCGATGCTGCCCGTCCTGCTGATTCTTGCAACGACGATCGGTCTCTGGCTGTTCGGCCTTATCGGCGCCATCCCCGTGGCGGGCAAACTCATCGTCAGCGTGGCGTTTCCGATCGTGATTCTGGGCGGCGCGATCATGGCGATCGCGCTCACGCTCGGTGTCGCGGCGGGACCGATGGCGCCGTACGGCGTTGTGGCGGGCGGCGCGGACGCCGGAGACGCCATCGTCGGGGCGGCGAGTTTCGTGGTCGAACGTCCCGTGAAGACGCTGTTCTACTACGCCGTGTCGTTTGTTGTCGGGGTTGTGGCGTTTGCCGCCTTGAAGTGGCTCGTCGCGTTGTCGCTCTGGTTCGGAGGGGGCGCCCTCGGTATGACCATGGACATCGGCGCCGCGCCGGCGGATTCGGCGGGCGGCGCGCCACATGTCGGGACACTGGAAGCGCTCTGGACATCGCCCAGCCTGTCCGGGGCGTCCGCGTTTTATGGGACGTTCCCGGCGACGGAGCTCGGTGGCGCGTCCTGGGTGTCGCGCCAGTTGATTCGCCTCTGGCTCATGCTCACGTGGGGCGTTCTGGCCGCGTTCGCGGTCAGCTATGCGTACGCCGCAACGGGAATCTCGTGGTTTCTACTGCGTCGCGAGGTCGATCACACGGATATCACGGAAGTCGTTGACGAGAATGCCGATAAAGAGTCGGGGTCCCGTTCTGTCGTGTCGTAGCTGATCCGGCCGAGGCGGGCGCCCGTCGGAACGCGAGTTCGCGTCTTCCGTCGAAGGACCTGGACCACGAATCCCGAGACGAATGGCCGATTGCGTCGATCGTCTGGGTCGCATTGCATGGATGCGGGGATTCGGCGTTGGCATGGATGGAGCCAATCATGCGCAGTATCGGTGTTCGATGTGTTCTCGCAGGCCTGGTTGCAACGGCGCTTGTCAGCACCGGCTGTACTGAACTCTTCGTCTTCTTCGGTCCCGGCGGCCCGTTTGGCCCGGGCGGATCCACCACAGTCACGCCGACCTCCAATACGATCGCGGCGCCGATCTTCTCCTCGCAGGCGATTGATCCGACGCTGGAAGCGACGGCCGGCGCACGCGTGATCGTCGTCGCCGACATGGATGGTGACGGCCTGGATGATCTCGTGTCCGGATCGAACGAGAGCCAGCCGATTCAGCTTCACATGCGCACGGGCGCGGCGGTCGCATACGACACATTCTCCGTCGCGGGTGGCGGTCCTATTTCCGAAATGACCAACCTCGAAGTCACGGACTTCGACGGCGACGGCAATCCCGACGTGGCGGTCCTGGCGACAGACACGGGCTTCACACCGGTCGACGGCGCGAGCATTCGTGGCGCCGTGATTCTGCTCTTCGCGCCCGATGATCCGCGAGATCAGCTGGGTTGGACGGAAGTCACGATTTCGCAGACGTTTGTCATTCCCGGCGACGCGACCGGCATGACGGCCTTCGCGATTGCGGACATGAACGGTGACGGGCTGCCGGACATCGTGCTCGGCTCGAACGAGGTCGACAACACGGATGTGATTCGACTCTTCCTGAATCCGGGAGGCGCCAATGCGCGGGACGGCGGCGCATGGACACAGGCGGCCGACGTCATCACGCTGGACGTGAACCTGATCACTGACCTGGACGTGGCGGATCTCGATCAGGACGGCGACATGGACATCGTGGCGACGTTCCCGACCTCGGCGACGTTCAACATCCGCTGGCTCGTCAATCCGCTGACGGAAGCGGGCGTGGCGGCGGCGGAGGCGGGTAACTGGGAGCGACGCATCCTGGGACAGCAGTCCGAGCGCGATCCCGACAATCAGGGCGGTGACGCCATCGCGCTGGGGGATATCGACGGAGACGGGGACACGGATGTGGCCGTCGCCTTCGCGACGCTCAGCCTGGTCCAGTGGTTCGAGAACCCCGGAGCGCCCTTCATTCAGCAGCAGACGTTTCCCTGGAGCGTTTACAACCTGGGGCAGCTCGTCGAGGGCAAGTCGATCAATCAGCTGCAGCTCGTGGATCTGAACATGGATGGCGACCTGGACGCGTTCGTCACGGCGAGCGGCAACATGGTCGGATTCCAGCGGGGTTCGAACGTTCAGGACTTCTGGAACGGATTTTCGATCCTGGCGACGGATCCCGTGGCCGACATCGGCCGGACCGCATTTTCCGACGTGAACGCCGACGGCAAACTGGACATCATCACGCCGTTCGATCGCGACGGCGTCGCGCAGGATTCATTCCTGATCTTCCTTCGGCTGTCGGGCAACTAAGACCCAGCGCCGAACATCAAATCAGCGGAACGCCGGCGCGGGTGGTCTCAGGCCGCCGGCGCCAGTTCTTTTTTGTCGGCGTCGCCTTCGGCCGGGGCCGAGGCCTGATGCGGTATTCTGAATTCGTCGACCGTCGTCCCTCGAACATTGATCTGCTTCACGTTCAGCGCGTCAAACGTCACGTCGATGATCGTGAAACTGTGAGCCGATTCGAAGACGGTCGCGAGTTCGGGAATGGGCGTCGCCTTCGGCGTGTAGAGTTTCGCGCCGCCGGCGCCGGTCGTGATGTACACGACGCCCTCGCCCGGTTCGACAATCTTCTGGCCGCGAATCGGATAGGAGCGTTCGTACAGGTGGTCGTGGCCGTTCAGAACGAGCTGGACGCCACGCTTTTCCATGACGGGAACGATTGTGTTCCAGAGCTTCTTTGTGGGGCCGTAGTTTGCGTTGGTATAGACGGGGTGGTGAAAGTAGCAGATTTTCCAACGCGGCGATGGATCGGACAGGGCCTTGTCGAGCCACGGGACGATCTCGTCGGTCATCGTCCTGAGGGAGATATTCGTGTCCATTGAGACGAAGCGAACCATGCCGTAGTCGAACCAATAGTGGCGTTCGGGCGTCGCGCTGGCCGGACCGTTCTGCGGGAGTTCGAATTCATCGAACATGGGGCCGGCGAGCCGGGTTCGCACATCATGATTGCCGGGGCAGGGATAGAGCGGCGTTGTCGCAATCAGGCTGGCGTAGGGATCGAAGAATTTCGCGGGGTAGTCTTCCCGCTCGCCGTCGGGGTAGATCAGGTCACCCGTATGGATGGCGATGGCGGGAGCCTGCGCCTGCATGAGCTTCGCCAGGTCGTACTGAACCTGCTCGCCGGAGCCGCTGTCGCCAAAGGCGAGGATGCGGAATGCCTTTGCATTCGGGCCACTGTCGGGTCGGGGGGCCGTACGGGTCGTGAACCTGTGGGCGCTTTTTTCGTCGCCAAGCTGATAGGTGTATTCCGTATCCGGCTCGAGGGATTTGAAGACGGCGACCCGGCGTCCGTCGGCGTCGCCCTTGATCGCGCGAACATGGTAGATCTCACCCGATGCGGCCCGGGCGTTCGCCTGCGTCGCCTTGGGATCGTGGTCATACCAGACGACGGTAAAACCGTTCGGATTCACCATCTGGACCATCGGTCCCCTGGCGAGTCCCTTTGGCGGCGTTGTGTCGCAGGCGGGGAGCGTCGCGAGAAAGACGAGGCAGGGGATCATGTACACGGCGTGAATTCGCTTTGTCTTCATGCGCGTCATGGTATCTGAAGTGCGATGTTCGCGCAAATTCGACGTGGGGCGCTTGACCTGAGTGTATTTCGGGCGGATGCTGGCCCCTGGACAGGATGCGACGCCTCTGTCGCTTTGAAGGAGAAGAAGCGCATGTCTGAAGCGGCCGCCGAGCCAACACCGAAGCCGAGTTCGAAGTCTCCTCTGATCGTGGTTCTGATACTGGTTCTGGCCGGGGCGGGGGCGTGGTATTTCGTTGGCGGATCGAAATCCCGCATCGTGACGCGGGAAGGTGTCGTGACCTACGTGGACTACGCCAACCGGACGGCGGAGCTGGAACTCCCGGATCCCAAGGGCGGAACGCCAATGACCGTACCGGCGGAGATTGCGGCGTCGTGCAGGGTTTCGCGAGACGGCAAACCGCTCTCGGTCAACGAGATTCAGGTGGGAGATCGCGTGCGGGTGAAGGCGGAATATGAGCGGCGCAAGATGCCGGACGGCTCGAAAGAGCCTCACTACACGGCGATCGAGGTCGAGTTGCTCAAGCAGGGTTCGTAATGCGTTGGCTGGGCCGGGGTTGTGAATTTCCGGCGATCTCGTCCCGGCGAAAGGGAATCGCCCTCACGCCTTGCCAAGCGGGCCGCCTTGGGCTAAAACGCGGGGTTTAATCGCCGACGAACTGCTTGATCGGCGGCTGTGCGCGGAGCACGGCGGGGATCAGGTGTAGCGGAGTGGCGCAGCCGCCGAATAATGAAGTTCATCCTCATTGATCGAATTGTGTCGATGGACCCGGGCCAGGGGCGGATTGTTGCGCGCAAGCAGCTGAGTCTGGCTGAGGAATACCTCGCGGACCATTTTCCGACGTTTCCTGTGATGCCGGGCGTGATGATGCTGGAGGCGATGGTACAGACCTCGTCGTGGCTCGTTCGCGCCACGCAGGGATTCTCGAAGAGCATGATCGTTCTCGCCGAGGCGAAGAACGTGAATTATAAGAGTTTTGTGGCGCCGGGCGGCGTGCTGGAAGTGACGTCCGAGGCGGTGCAGATTGACGATACGGAGAGTGATTTCAAAGCGGTCGGTCGCGGCGCCGACGGCGGTGAAATCGTCAAGGCGCGTCTGAAACTTCGACACTACAACCTGACGGATCTGGACGCGTCGTTAGCGGAAACCGACGAGAAGCTCGTCTCGGTAATGAAACAAAGGTTCGAACTACTGGGCGGACCGGCGGCGGTTCAGTTGGCAGCGGTCACCGCCGCAGGCGAGTAGCAGAAAGCCCACGGGCCAATGGCGCCCGCATGGAGGATCAAACGGTATGGCGATGAGTCGCGATGAAGTCTTTGAGAAGGTGAAGGACGTGCTGGTCGATGCGCTGGGTGTTGACGACGACGAAGTCAGCGAGGGCGCCACATTGACCGGCGACCTCGGCGCCGAGTCGATCGACTTCCTGGATATCGTCTTTCGACTCGAGAGGACGTTCTCCATCAAGATTCCTCGGGGCGAGCTGTTCCCGGACGACATCATGAACAATCCGGAGTATGTCGAGAACGGCCGAATGACGGAAAAGGGCATGACGACGCTGAAGAACGCGATGCCCCACGCCGACTTCACGGATTTCGAGAAGGATCCGGATGTCGCGAAGATGACCGACCTTTTCACGGTCAAGACGATCGTGAATTACGTCACTGCGAAGCTGGCGGCATAAACACGTGCGCTGGGTCTGGATCGACAAGTTTACGGATTTCCAGTCGGGTATTCGGGCGACGGCGATCAAGAACGTCTCGCTGGCCGAAGAACACCTGCACGACCATTTCCCGGGCTGGCCTGTCATGCCGGCCAGCCTGATCGTCGAGGGGATGGCCCAGACGGCGGGCATCCTCGTCGGCGAGGCGAGGAAGTTCGAGGAGAAGGTCATCCTCGCCAAGGTGAAGCGGGCCTCGTTCCTCAAGGAGGTCCGCCCGGGCGATCAGCTCAGATACGATGCGGAAATCGAGCATCTCACGGAGGAGGCGGCCGCCACGATCGGCCGCGTTACGCTCGACGGCGAACCGCTCGCCGAAATCGACATCGTTTTTTCCCACATCGACAACAACATGAGCGGCCTCGTCTTCCCCGAGGAGAATTTCGTCTTCACGGACGAGTTCAAGTCGCTGCTCAGTTCATATAATGTCTCCACAAAGAATGCCTGATTTGGCGGCATCCTTCGCAAACGAGGGGACCGAAGCCATCATGAACAAGAAACGCGTGGTGATCACGGGGCTCGGCGTAGCGACGCCCGTGGGAATCGGAATCGACGAGACGTTCGACGCGCTGGTCGAAAAGAAGAGCGGCGTCCGCCGGATCGAGGCGTTTGATCCGTCGAGTTTCGCGTCCCAGGTCGGCGGCGAAATCCACGAGCTGAACGTCGGGGACTTCATCTTCAAGAAGTACAAGCGGCTGGCGAAGGTCATGGCGCGTGACATTGAGCTGGCCGTTGCGGCGGCGTATCTCGCGATCCGTGACGGCGGCCTCAAGTCGAAGTGTCTCGTCGAGCGCGGCGAGGCCGACGCCGTCAACATTGATTCGACGCGATTCGGCGCCAATATCGGCGCCGGTCTGATCTGCGCCGATCTCTCGGAGCTGGCGGAGGCGCTCAGCAAGGCCGCCGAGAATCCGGAAGACAGGGGCAATCGCCGATTCAGCCTCAGCAAATGGGGCGAGGCGATGCGCAATCTGACGCCGCTCTGGCTGCTGAAGTTCCTGCCGAACATGCTCGCGTGTCACGTGACGATCGTTCACGACTGCCAGGCGCCGTCCAACACGATCACCTGCGGAGAAGCGAGTTCGCATCTGGCGATTGGTGAGGCTTTCCGAACGATCCAGCGCGGCGCGGCGGATATCTGCATCTGCGGCGGCGCCGAAAGCAAGATCAATCCGATGGCGCTCCTGCGCCCGGCCCTGTGGGGTCGCATGGCGACGAATCGAAACGACGCGCCGGCGCAGGCGTGTCGGCCGTTCGACTCGGATCGCGGCGGCATGGTTGTCGGCGAAGGCGGCGGTCTGCTGATTCTCGAGGAATACGAGCACGCGAAGGCGCGCGGCGCGAAGATCTACGGCGAAGTCTGCGGCTTCGGCGCTTCGCAGAACAACTCGAACTGGTTCAAACCCCAGGCGGACGGCCGGGCGCTTCGGATCGCGGCGGAGAAGGCGATGGCCGACGCCGGCGTGAAGACGGACGAGATTGATGTCCTTAATCCGTTTGGCGTCGGAACCAGGGAACATGACGCGGGCGAGGCGGCGGCGATTCGAACGATGTTCGGCGCCCGCACGTCACAGATCCCCGTGATCGCGACGAAGGGCGCCATCGGGAACAACGGCGCCGGCAGCGGGGCGATTGATATCGCCGTCGTCGTGAAGGCGATGGAGCGCGGTGTCGCGCCGCCGTCGCTGAACACGGACACGCTCGATCCGGACTGCGACATCAATGTGATCAGAAACGACCCGATCGATCTGCGGGCGAAGACGGCGCTGACGTTCGCCGGGGCGATGTCGGGCGGTCAGACGGGCGCGCTCGTCATTCGGAGGATTGAATCGTGAGCAGGCGCGTTGTCGTGACAGGCATTGGTTGGATCACACCGCTCGGCCACGATATCGAGCAGACGTGGCGGCGCGTGCTGAACGGTGAGAGCGGCGTTTCGCCGACGATGATCTTCGACGCGAAGACCTTTCCGACGACGTTCTCGTCGCAGGTGAAGGACTTCGATCTGAAGAAGTATCTCTCGCCCGAGGAATATGAGGAACACAAGTCGGTCAGTCGGCAGGCGGGGTTCGCCGTGGCCGCGGCCAAGATGGCGTGGAAGAACGCCGGCCTCGATCAGTTCGGCGCGCTCGACAGAACGCACGCCGGCATCTACCTCGGCGGCGGCGAAGGACCTCTGGACTTCGGCAATTTCGCGAAGGCCGCGATCGAGGGATGGGACTACGAGACAAACCATCTCGACTCGAAGCGATGGGCGGAAGTCGCGGCCGCGTGTCTTCACGCCGAGACAGAAGCTGAGCAGGATCCGAACATGGCGGCGGGCCATATCAGCACGCTGTTCGGTCTCGAGGGTCCGAGCTTCAACACACTGACGGCCTGCGCCGCGAGTACCCAGGCGATCGGCGAAGCGACGAACATGATTCGCTACGGCGACGCCGATGTGATGATCTCCGGTGGATGCCATTCGATGATCCACCCGCTCGGCGTGACGGGCTTCAACCTGCTGACGGCGCTGAGCAATCGAAATGACTCGCCGACGACGGCGTCGCGTCCGTTCGATCGCACGCGCGACGGCTTTGTGCTCGGCGAGGGCGCCGGCATGCTGATCCTGGAAGAGCTGTCCCACGCCCAGAAGCGCGGCGCAACGATTCTGGCCGAGATCGTCGGCTACGGCAGCACGGCGGACGCGTTCCGAATCACGGATATCCACGAAGACGCCCGTGGCGGAATCGCGGCGATGCGGATGGCGATTCAGGACGCCGGCGTCTCGCTGACGGACATCGACTACATTTCGGCGCATGGCACGGGCACGGCCGAGAACGACAAGATCGAGACGAAGGCCATCCGCGGTGTCTTTGGCGATCACGCCCCGAATGTGCCGATCAGCAGTGTCAAGAGCATGATGGGGCACCTGATCGCAGCGGCGGGCGCCTGCGAGCTGATCACCTGTATCCTCGCGATTCGAGACCAGGTGCTGCCGCCGACCACGAACTATGAGAATCCGGACCCGCTCTGTGATCTGGACTACATTCCCAATCAGAAGCGCGAAGCGAATGTCCGGACCTGCCTGAGCAATTCCTTCGGATTTGGCGGTCAGAACGACACGCTCGTGATCCGGTCGTTCGAATAGGCGATCTCAGTGTGGTTGGCCCCCCGGGGCCGCCGCGCCGTCGGTTCGCGAAGTGGCGAGCGCTGTTTCATGGCGATCAGTCGACCAGCGAATTCAGGAAGGCGATGAACTCCTCGCCGCCGCCCGGCTTCACTTTGTAGGCGTTGGCGCCGACTTCCTTCGACCTGCGAATATCACTCTCCGAATCGGAATTCGAGAACATCATGATGACGGGGATCGACTCAAACTGGTCGATCGCGCGGATCTTCTCCACGACTTCGAATCCATCCAGCATGGGCATGCGCACGTCCATCATGATTAGCGCCGGGACTTTGTGATTGCCGGCTGCGACGAGCTCAAGGTGGTCCAGGACCTGCTGGCCGGAGCTGAAGGTGATCAGCGGATTGGTCAGCTTCGAACGCTCAACGTATCGCTGAGCGAGCATCAGTTCCATTTCGTCGTCATCCACGACGATGATCTCGCCGTCATTCGTGATCCTGATGTTCATGCGCGTTTCCTCCGAATGTGAACTGGAAGTGTACCACGTCTGACGTCGATTCGACGTAGATGATACCGCGATGTCGTTCGACGATCTTTCTGCAGATACTCAGTCCCAGGCCGGTTCGTTCGGGATCGGATTTGCCGACCTTCCGAAAGATGCTGAAAACCTCCCTGCATCGATCGGGCGGGATAGAGGAGCCGGAATTCCGGACACCGAAAATCCAGCCGGCCTCGGATTCCTGTGCCGTGAATTCGAGCGTGAACGTGCTGGCGTGAACGTGGTACAGGGCGTTCTGGATGAGGTTCGTGTACAGACGCCGCGCCAGCTCCGGGTAAATCGGTGTTGTTGCGGGGAAGTCGTCAAACCGGATCTGCACGGCGCGAGACCTTATCTGGTCGTCGACCTCCGCCAGGCATTCGCGAATCAGCGTGGGGAGTGAGACGTCCGATCGGACTTCGTTTGTGGCTTCCAGCCTCGTCAGTTCGCGGAATGCGTCGATCATCTCCTGCATCTGGTTTGAGCAGATCGACACCTGTTTTGCATAGAAAGCGGCGTCATTGGTGTCGTCTTCGCGAAGTTCCGGGAGCAGCAGATCGACGAGTTTTCGCTGCTTGCGAAGCGGTTCGCGCAGGTCGTGGGCCGCGATGTGGACGAAGTGTTCGAGGTCCTCATTGGCGGCGCTCAGTTGCGCATTGACCTTGAGGATTTCCGACTCCTTTCGTTCGATCGCCGTGGCCATGTGCTCGAAGGCGCGTGACAGGGCGCCGACTTCGTCGCTGCGATCGATGGGGAGCGACGGGACCGGGGCGCCATTGGCGAGGTGGTTCGCAGCCGTCGTGATGCGATTGATGGGTCTTGCCACCATGCGTGTCGCGAGCACGCTCGCGACGAACGCCACGGCGAGGATCATCAGGGTTGCGACCGCGCTCCGGCGAAGAATCGGAATGGCTTCCGTCGTCAGGTCGTCCGCGGATGCCATGATGCCGAGAACGATGACATGGTCGGGATCATCCCTGAAGGGCGCAACGCGTCTGACGCAGAGCAGCCGGTCGTCGTCCGGTGAGGCCTCAAGTGAGATCGATGAATCTGCGCGGGCGTTTGTATCGAACGCCGAGGCGCTGCCCGGATAGTCATCCTGCATTCGGTGGGACGCCCCGAGATCGAAACCGAATGTCTTTGCCTTGTCGGGGTGGGCGAGATAGTCGCCGGCCGCGTTCGTCAGGTAGAGTGTCTGGGAACTCGGAATATCCGAGAAGAGGTCGTCAAGAAACTGCGCGAATCGGAGATTGATGATGACGATACCGAGCGGATCGCCGTTCAGATCGTCGAGCCGAAGGGCGACTCGCAGCATCGGACGATACGGGCGTTCGATCACTCCGTGTTCGCGGTTGAGATTGATCCTGGAGATGTAAAGCCTGCCGCGCTGTAGATGCAGCGCTTCGCGAAAATAGGCTCTGTCGGCCTTCCGCTGAAGGCCGGCGCCGGAGACTCGAACGACATCGTTGTCGCGACGATCGACACGCACGACTTCGTGACCCTCGTCGGACACACTGATCAGTCGCAGTTGATCGTAATGGGGTTTGGATCGGAGGATTTCGCTGAAGACCTCAGCCAGCTGGTGCTTGAGCGGTGAATCCTGAGTGACTGGAATACCCTGTTCGACTTCTTCCGCCACCAGCGTTGTGATGGGCAGCGCCGCAATCAGGCGGACATCGTGCTGGAGTTCGCGCAGCGCGAGCATGAGTCGGCGAGACTCGGTCGTGACGATCTGCCTGAGCGCCTGTTTCTGCTCCTGGTGAATCAGCGCGCGATAGCCCAGGAATGAAATCAGACCAATGCAAAGCGCCGTAAACGTGACAAGCGCCGTGGTCAGGATTTGAATTCGTGAGGTAATGCGCATCGTCAAATGGGGTCCGGGCGAATCGTCACGAAATGATGGGCGAGTCTCAGGGATACGCCAGGAAGTCGATCGGCGCCCTCCATTGGGTCTGTCGAGGCGCCCGGCGCACTGGCGTCTCGGGCGCACGCTTTGGGTCCTCACTGGGTTATCGGCGATGCCCGGGCGTGTCTTCGAGTCGATTCCGCCCCTTGTCCGAATGCGACGCAAATCGTCGGCAATTGGCCGGATTGCGGCAGATTCCATTGCGGTGATTACGGACGATTCCTGCTTCAGCTTCCGAGGGCGCCGGCGCCGATTGTGTGACGACAGGCCCCAAACTGCGGGGAGGCGCCGATCCCCGCGACGCCTGTCCGCGATCGGATGGGGCGTGTGAGACGTCGATCCCGCGTCCAGTCGGGCGGGGGGATTGTCCGACTGGATCGGAACCCTGAAGAAAGGCTCGATATGACAGCTACCTGGCGAAAAATCAGTTCGAGATTGGCCGTTCCGGCGTTGGCGCTGGTCTGCGGCGCCACGGCATTGGCCCAGACGGCGACATTCGCGCCGGTTCAACCGTTGTCGGGGGATCCGAATGACATACTCAGTCTCAACGACATGACCTCGGACGGCGCCGTCCTCATCGGCGTCAACAAGACGTTCTCACCTCCCGGCGCCCCGAGCGTGATTCTGGCGCGACCCGCGGACCTCGACTGCATTCGCGACAGTGACATGACGTGTGTCAGTCTGCAGATTCAGAACATCTCCGGCGATGGCGTGTATTTCTCGGGTTGGGACGCGTCGGATGGCGGCGGCTTTCGCTGGCGCCCCGGCGCGCCCCGCGAATTGCTCCTGCCGCTGGGACCTGTCAATCCATATGACCACATCGTGCCGACGTTTCTATCGCAGGACGGCGCGGTCGCTGTCGGGACGACATTTCAGGCCGGGCTGACGAGGGCGTTCCGCTGGACGCAGGAAACGGGCGTTGTCGATCTGGGAGACGCTCCCGGCGTTGAGAGTGTGGCCTACGCGGCCTCGTCAGACGGCGCCGTCATTGTCGGCTCGCGGAACAGCGGGACGGGCCGACGGGCGTTTCGCTGGTCGGCCGAAGACGGCGTGACGCTGATCGACCTGGGGACAGATGTCTTCAGCGAGGCGACGGCGATCTCAGCGGATGGTCGAATCGTTGCGGGCGTCGGCGATCTCGGGATGGCCGGGGGTTCCGGCTTCATCTGGTCCGCGGATGCGGGCGCCCGATCGATTCCCTTTCCGTCCGGCGTCTCCGGCCTGCAGCAGCCGGCGGCAGTATCCACTCGCGGCGACATCGTCGTCGGAACTCTCTTCCCGGAGGGTGGCGGCGCCCAGGTCGCGTTTGTCTGGGACGATCTTCATGGTACGCGTCTGTTGCGAGATGTGCTGTTGACGCAAGGCGCCGCCAATGTCGACGGCTGGTCGCTGTCCGCGGTTCGCGCCGCGTCGGACGACGCGCTGACGTTGACGGGGGTTGGCGACGACCCCGAAACGCAGATATCCATGACATGGCTGGCGGAGCTGGCGCCCCTGGCGCGGCGCGGCGACGTGAACTGCGACGGAGCGATCGACGGCGCTGATATTGCGGCGTTCTCGACAGCGATCCTGTCGCCTGCGGCGTACGCAACACAGTTTCCCTCCTGCGAGATCCTCACGGCGGACATCAATCGCGACGCTTCGGTGGACACGCTGGATATCCCTGACATGGTCGCGGCGCTCATCGACACGCATTGACGCTGTCGGGAGGCGAGTGGCCGCGTCGTGACCACTCGAAGCGACTGTGAGGCGCTGACGCCGCCGGTCGATTCGGATACGCTCTCTGTCGGCTGGACCATTTCCAAATGGGATCGCTGAGCGGAGACGGCGTTGACGCGGATCGAATTTCAAGGTGTATCCAAATCCTTCGGCGGCGGCGCCTCCCGTATTGACGCGGTTCGCGATGTCTCCTTCGAGGCGACGGGAGGCGAGACGCTCGGAATCCTCGGGCCCAACGGCGCCGGCAAGACAACGATCATCCGCATGCTGCTCGATGTCTTCCGGCCCGACGCCGGCGAAATACGCGTCGATGGCGGACTCAACGGCAATCGACTGGACACGTTTCGGCGGCGCGTCGCCTACCTTCCCGAAGAGCGAGGTCTCTATCAGAAACGGAAGATCTCTGATGTGATCGAGTACACGGGCGCGCTGCGCGGACTGTCCCGGGCGGAGACGCGCGATCGCGCGACGCCGTTGCTTGAGCGATTTGAGCTGGCGGCCTATGCGCGGAAGAAAGTGGCGACGCTCTCCAAGGGCATGTCGCAGAAGCTCCAGATTCTCCTCAGCGTACTGCACGACCCGGACGTGCTGATTTTCGACGAGCCCTTCAGCGGGCTGGATCCGGTCAACGTACGACTGGTTCGACGTCTCGTCCTGGAACATCGCGAGCGGGGAAAGCTGGTCTGCCTGTGCACGCACATGATGTCGGAAGTGCAGGCGCTGTGTGACCGCGTGATGATGATGCATCGTGGGTCGCGCGTGCTGTACGGCCCGCTGCAGGAGATCCGGCGGGCGCACACGGACTACCAGGTCACTGTGGATATCGACGCGGCGCCGGAGGGACTGGCGTGCGTCGATCGTGTTGAGCGCGTCGAGAATTCAAAGAATGTCTATCTGAAAGAGGGCAGGACGCTCAGCGACTTTCTTCGGGAAATGGCGATGGCGGGAAGGACGATGCGCCACATGTCCGAAGGTCTGCGGTCCATCGAAGACGTCTTCGTATCCGTCGCCGGCGCTTCCCGCGTCTCGGTCAGCGGGGAGGCGAAATGATGACGAGAATCGTCGCCTGGTATGAGTTCCTATTTACCGTCAAGCGTCCCGCCTACCTGATCGTGACCTTTGGTCTGCCCGTGTTCATCGGGATGTACATCGGGTTCATCATGCTCGTGTCGCTGGGGACAGCGAGCTACGTCGTCGAAGGATTGAGCACGAAGGTCGGCGTCGTTGACGAGACAGGCCTGCTGGAGCACGCGAAACGGTACGAGGCGGATCTCGAGGAGGACAAGCGGCGTCGGAATGAGAAGGGGACGGAGATCGAGTCCGCGGCCCGTCGATTCGAAGAGATGTTCGAGAAAATTGCGCCGGATGATTCCAGGACGTTCGCGACGTTGGACGCGGCGAGAGAAGCGCTGGATTCGGGCGATATTGACGTGATTATTCACGTACCGATCAATCATGTCGAAACGGAGGCGATCGACTGTTTCGTTCGAAAGTGGAAGCTGTTCGGCGCCATTGCGGCGCCACAGCGCGTGCGGCAGCGACTGCGACTCGGCCTGTTGCAGCGCGCGGGGCTCAGCGACGCGGAGATGGCGATCATTCGCGGGGGCGACGAGGATGGCGCGAGTCTTGGCGCTGTGACGCTCTACGAACTCGGGGCCGGCGATCAGTTCGTGGAAGTGAATCAGATCCAGAGAATTCTCGGCTTCGCGGTCCCGGCGGGAATCGCGGGACTCCTGATCTTCGCGCTGATGCTGAACGCCGGCTTTCTCGTTGCGGGTGTCGCCGAGGAAAAGGAAAACAAGGTCATCGAAGTTCTGCTGTCGATGGTTCGGGTTGATCAGTTGCTGATGGGGAAGGTCCTCGGACTCAGCGGCGCCGCCTTGCTCCAGTTGTTTGTCTGGGCCGCGATGGCCGGACCGATCCCGCTGATTGTGGCGTGGGCCGGAAGCGAGGCGATCGGATTCGAATGGCGGCCCGGCGTGATCCTCATCTCGGCGATCTTCTTCATGCTGGGCTTCGTGTTCTACGGGGCGTTGCTCGTGGGATTGGGCTCACTGGGGAACAACACGAAGGAGAGCCAGCAGTACTCGATGTACATCATGCTTCCGCCGATTGTGCCGATCCTCATGGTCGTGGCGCTGGTGAACGCGCCGAACGGTCTCCTTTCACGCGCACTGGGCTGGTTTCCGCTCTTCAGCGCCCCGACGATGATGATCCGGCTGGCGACAGGTGAAGTCCCGATCTGGGACATTCTGCTCTCGGCGGTGATACTCATTGCGTCGACATGGGCGGCTGTTCGTGTGTCGGCGCGGCTCTTCCGCATCGGCGCGCTCATGCGCGGTCAGTCGATGAACCCGATTCGAATCGCCAGGCTTCTCTTCCATTCCTGATTCCCCCGATCACGATGGGCGAATCGCCGTCGCATTCGCGCCGTCGCAGACGGCCTGTCCAGAGGCGGCGTGCTCTCCTCATGGAATGGGACGACGTACAGCTATTCGCTCGACCTGAACGCCTCGGGGACCAGCGTGAACCTGACCGGGTACGCGTATCTTTCGTTTCGGGCCTGTCAGATGACGCAGCACGCGCTCAACATCGATTCGGACGATGATCTGACATTCAGCGTCCGACTCGAAGACGGCGCGGGCGCGATGAGCGATGCGATCGGTATCGGCGTCTATGGCGGCGGTATTCAGGATACGTTCCAGCGTATCGGGTCCAACTTCTCCGAATGCGGGGCAACCCCAGGATGGGCCAGCGATTTCGAGGTCGTTCGGATTCGGCTCACGGACTTCACGCACGACAACCCGTCGTTGGATCTGTCGAATATCGCCGCGATTCGTTTCGACTTTGGATCCGATTTCGGTTCCTCCAAGGGCCGAATCGCGTTAGATGAGATCGAGATCACAAGCGACTAGAGGAAGCGGGCTCATGAAGGGAAGGCGCGAAAGCGCCTTCCCGTTTTTACAGACGGATAAGGCGGACCACGATGTGTGGTTGCCGACAGGTGATTGGCGGGAAGCACGCCGGGCTTACCCCGCGACATTGTCGTTGACCGCCGGGGCTCCGACAAGCGCGTCGAACCTCGCGATCGTCGCGCTCCAGTCCGCGCCGCGATCGGGTTCGTACGTCGCCAGAGGAAAAGAAGCGCCGACGACTTCGCGGATCTCGTCAATGGTTCGCACGTGGCGCCGGGCAAGCGCCTGGATCATGAGATTACCGATGACTGTCGCCTCTGTCGGCCCGGCAACCACGGGCAGGCCTGTCACATCGGCGGTCAGCTGGCAAAGGAGTTCGTTGCGAACGCCTCCGCCAACGATGTGCAGAACATCGATCCCGCGTTGCGTCAACGCGCGAATCTGGCGCAGGACGCGGGCCTGCTTCAGGGCGATGCTCTCCAACGCGCATCGAACGATGGCGCCTCGCGACTGGGGGATGGGCTGTCCCGTCTTCGCACAGTAGGCTTGTATGCGCGCCGGCATATCGCCGGGCGGGGCGAATTCCGGCGCGTCCGGGTCGATAAACGAAAGCCGGGGGGCGGACGCGGTGGCCTGCGCAACAAGCGCGCCGTAGGAAGGTTGTTCCGCCGGCGTCGCCCAGGCGCGTCGACATTCCTGCAACAGCCAGAGACCTGTCACATTCCTGAGAAACCGGATCGTCCCGCCGACACCGCCTTCGTTGGTGAAGTTGGCGGCCAGCGCGGCCGGAGTCAGAACGGGGGCCTCGAGCTCGACGCCGACGAGCGACCAGGTGCCGCAACTGATATAGGCCCAGTTGCGATTCCGCGTCGGGACGGCGGCGATGGCCGACGCCGTGTCGTGGCTGGCGGGAGCGATGACGTCGGCGGCTCGCAGGCTCGGAAGAGAAGTCAACGCCGTGCGGATCGGTCCGACGACAGAGCCGGGGGGCGCGACGCGAGGAAGAATCGACGTCGGAAGCCCCAATGGTTCAAGAAGATCGACGGCCCAGTCACGACGGTTCAGGTCGAGCATCTGCGATGTACTGGCGATCGTGAATTCGCTCCGCATTTCGCCCGTCAACCAGTAGTTGAGCAGATCCGGAATGAACAACAGGCGCCGCGCACGGGCCAGGTCGGCGGCCTGCCCCGAATTTGCGGCGTATAACTGGCAAAGCGTGTTGATTTCCATGAACTGCGTGCCGGTGCGCGCATAGATCGTTTCCCGCGGAATGCGAGCCTCGATTTGCTGTATCATTCCGCGCGTTCGCGGATCGCGATAGTGATACGGATCCTCGAGAAGTTCTCCCTTCTCGTCGAGCAGGGCGAAATCAACGCCCCACGTGTCGATTCCAACGCTTTCGATGTCGGCGGCGTCGGCGCCGCACACGCGAAGCCCTGTCAGCAACTCGTCGAACATCCCCCGCACGTTCCATCGCAGGCCGCCGTTTGATTCGACAGGATCATTCGCGAATCGATGTTTCTCTGTCATCGTCAGCCGATGACCGTCGAACGCGCCGAGAACGGCGCGACCGCTGGAGGCGCCGAGGTCGAAGGCGACAAATGCCGGGCCGCGATGCATCGTTGTCTCCGTAAGGTATATTCGCGATGAAGGCGTTCAGGCGTACTGACTTGTCGACGCCGGCTTGTTCGGGGCGCGTTCCGTGGCGACGCGCTCGGCGTAACCCGAATCGCGATAGGCCTGAAGCGGGTCGGCCGACACACGCCGGCCCTGTCGATAGGAAGACAGGAAAGGTCTCACGTCGAAGTAGTACGCGTCACGCAGTGTCCGCTCGGCCGCGACGATGTCCCCTTCGGCCTGGGCCTTACGCAGCGCCGCGTGATCGACGAGGAGCGCTTTCGTGAAATGCTCCTGCGCCGTGACGACTGTCTGGATCATCGCCTCGATCTTGGGCTTGAGATTGTGCGACTGATCGATCATGTAGGCGATATCGGCGTCTCGTCCCGCGTCGAATTCCCAGGCGGTGATCTCGTAGAAGATTCGAAAGAGCTGGTACGGATCGATGCTTCCCATGGTCAGGTCGTCGTCGGCGTATTTTCGATCGTTGAAGTGGAATCCGCCGAGCATGTCCTCATCAAGCAGGAAAGCGACGATGTGCTCAATGTTGGCGCCGGGCAGGTGATGCCCCGTATCCACAAGGACCTTCGCCCGATCGCCCGCGTGACGCGCGAACGTCTGGGCCATGCCCCAGTCGGCGACATCCGTGTGATAGAAGGCCGGCTCAAATGGCTTGTACTCGACGAGCATGCGCATGTCAGCGGGCATCGCACTGTGAACGTCGCGCAGGGCGTCCGCGAACCAGCGTTTGCGTTGCCGAATCATCGCCTGCCCGGGGTAGTTGGTGCCATCCGCGAACCAGAGGCTCAGGAGTTTCGAGCCCACGCGCTCGCCGATTCGAATGCTGTCGATCATGTGGTCGATCGCCTGTCTGCGGATGGCGGCGTCGGCGTGCGTGACGGAACCGAGCTTATAGCGTTGGTCCTGAAAAACGTTCGGGTTGATCGAGCCGATCCGAACGCCCAGTTCCGCGGCGCGGCGCGCGACCCGCTGCGGATCGACGCCTTCGCTGAAATCCCACAGGACATGGACGGCGACACTCGGGCAGCATCCTGTATGGCGATGGACTTCCGCCGCGTCTGTCAGCTTTTCCTCCAACGTGGATGCGGCGGCCGCCTGAGTGAATTTGCCGAATCGTGTGCCCGTGTCGGCGTAGCCCCACGAGGGTGTCTCAATCTCGAATCGATCGAGTCGCGCCGCGATTGCAGCTTCGCTGACGTGTGACGGCAGGTTCATAGATGGCTCCTCGTCTTCCGAACACGATCGTCCGGATTCTCACATCGATTTCATCGCGCGCGTGATATGTTCGGCGATTTTCTTCGCGAGTTCATCAACGCCAAAATCCGCATTGACCTCGAGCGGCTGGCCCGCAGAGCGGCGCGGGTCAACACCGAGACCGAAGCGCTCCCGCAGGTCGAGCAGTTCGTTGACCTTCGCCGTGGAGAGCCGCTCGACGTGACCCAACTGGCGGGCAAGCATCAGGATTCGGCAATAGGCGTCGAGGATCTCTGTATGCCAGAACGCGCGCTCGACTGTCGATCCCCAACTGACGGTCCCATGATTGCTCAGGATGATCGTGTTGCTGGTTTCAGCGAAGGGCCGGATGGTTCTGGCGAACTCGGAACCTCCCGGCGTTTCGTATTCGGCGCGCGGGATGGGCCCAAGGAAGACTTCCACCTCCGGAAGAACGCAGCTGGGGACGTCTACTCTGGCGACGCTGAACGCCGTCGCGTGGGGCGGATGGCAGTGGACCACGGACTTCGCGGCGTCGTTGACCTTGTAGATCTCCAGGTGAAGCAGGATTTCGCTCGTTCGATTGCGCCTGCCGGAGAGCTGGGCGCCATTCATGTCGACCGTGCACAGGTCATCCGGCGTCATGAAGCCCTTGCAGATCTGAGTCGGCGTGCAGAGCACGACATCGTCGGCGATTCGCCAGGAAATATTGCCGTCGTTGCCGGCCGCAAACCCTCGCGCGTAGAGGCGTTTTCCGATCACGCAGATTTCTTCGGCGACTTGTTCCATTGTCGGGAGGTTCGGCGTCATTGTGATTCCTGCATGGCTCCTGCGTTCCAGGGCGCATCTTATCCGCGACTTCGTCTATTCCTCGGACTCTAAGAGGAACAGGGTCAGTCTCCGGGGACCGTGGGCGCCCAGCACGAGCGTCCGTTCAATATCGCCGGTCCGACTCGGCCCCGTGATGAAGGAAATCATGCTGGGGCAGGCGTCGGCGTACTTTCGGGCGAGTAGTTCAAACGCCGTCGGCAGGTCCGGCGTGAGCTGACTGCGTGTTGCGAGGACAACGTGGTGCGGCGTGAGGACGGACAGGGCGCGGCCACCGGCGCTCGCCGCCGTGACGAGCACGCTCCCCGTCTGTGCGATCAGCGCGTCGCATTCGCTGATCCCCGCGTCGCATTGCGCGAGTGTGGCGGCATCATCGTCAGGCCCAACACAATGCAGTGGGACCCTTAAGGCCTCGCTGGCGGGTTTCGCCAATGGACCGTCATGCGTGGCGATGGTCCGCCAGTCGTTTTCCGTCGCCAGTTCCCGAAGCCGTTCGACCAGATGATCGCGTGAATCAACGTGATGGAACTCTGCGTGAAGTGACGCGGCATTTTCGGCGAACTGACGCGCCAATGCGTCAGCGTCCGGCCCAACCCGCGGAAGAAAACGGCTGAAGGCGCGGTCAGCGGTCGTGGACGAGTCGCCACGGATCGAGACGTCCGTCGGACGGGCGAGCGCCGATTGAATTCGGGCCAGGATGGCGGCACGGCCGTTCACGCTTTTCGCTCCTTCCAGAGGTCGTGGAATGACTTCGCCGGGGCTGCGGGCAGATCGCGTGTGTGACGCCAGGCTCGAAAAGGATCCAGCCGGCCTCCACGGAATCTCGTTGTCATCCGAAGCGTGCGACGCATCTGGCGTCCGCACCATTGAAACAGGCCCGGACGGAGGGCGGCGAAGGCGTACATCCGCGCCATCATCGCTTCGAGTCCGCTGGTCTTTCTTTCCGCAACCATTGATCGCGTGTGATGCAGGTGGTCGTGAAGTCGAATCCCGACGGGACAGGTCTCTGTGCATGCGCCGCAAAGCGATGATGCGAACGCCAGGTGTTTCCAGTTGGTCAGGTCCTGCAGGTGCGGCGTGATCACGGCGCCGATAGGGCCCTGGTAGGTCGTGTCGTAGGCGTGACCACCAATGTTGCGATAGACGGGGCAGATATTCAGGCAGGCGCCGCATCGGATGCATCGCAGGGCGTCGCGCAACCCTGGATCCGCGAGCAGACGCGTCCTTCCGTTGTCGAGCAGGATGACGTGGAATTCGTCGGGCCCATCGACTTCGCCCGGCTGGCGCGGGCCACCGATCATTGTGTTGTAGCACGTCAGCGTCTGGCCCGTTGCGGAGGTTGCGAGAACCGGGAGCAGGAGGGCGAGATCCGCGAGCCGGGGGATGACCTTTTCGATGCCCATGACGGCGATGTGGATGCGCGGGATGGAGGTCGTCAGACGGGCGTTGCCTTCATTCTCGGTGATCGAGATCATGCCGGTATCGGCGACGCCGAAGTTGGCGCCGCTGATCCCGATATCCGCCGAAAGGAAGACGTTTCGCAGTTCCTGGCGCGCCGTGAGCGTCAGGGATTCCGCGTCCTCCGTCGGCGCGGCGCCGATCTCGCGCTCAAAGGTCTCACTGATTCGATTTCGCCGAAGGTGCATTGCGGGAAAGACGAAGTGATAGGGCGGTTCCTTTCGAAGCTGCACGATGAATTCGCCGAGATCGGACTCGACGACCTTCAGGCCGGCCGCTTCGAGTCGCTCGTTCAGTCCGATCTCTTCCGTCGTCATACACTTGGACTTCACGATGCGCTTCGCGTGGCGCTCGGCGGCGACGCGCAGAATGTACGCGCAGGCGTCCTCGCCGGTCTCCGCCCAGTGAACGCTGGCGCCGCGCGCCAGGAGCTTCGCCTCGAAGGACTCGAGATTCTCAGCAAGGTGATCGAGCGATTCCCACTTGATCTGCGACGCAGCGCCGCATGCGCCGTCCCAGTCGTTGAATCTGGCCTGGGCGGTTGACCTTGCGTCGCCCGCCTGGTTCAGGGCGATGCGAATCCACGAGCGATGGTCCGCGTCGTTCGTCGTTGTGTCGCAGTTACGCTGGAATTGCCGTGCGGTCTGCGTCATGCGCTCACCAGCGCTTCCGCAAGGTGGAGGCATTTCGTTCCATCGCCGCGACGATCGAGCAGCCCCTGAATATGCATGAGGCAGCTGGCGTCGCAGGAGATGACGTAATCGACGCCGGCCTCCGCGATGGCGCCGCATTTGACGTCAGCCATGGCCGTGGCGATCGATGGGAACTTGACGGCAAACAGACCCCCGAATCCGCAGCAGGTCTCACTTTCTCGCGCCTCGACGAGCCGAAGGTCCCTGACATGTTCAAGGAGTCGACGCGGGGCGCTCCTGATGCCGAGTTCTCGCAGGCCGTGGCAGCCATCGTGGATCGTCGCACGGCCTGACAGTCGGGCGCCGACGTCGACGACGCCGAGATGATCGACCAGGAACTGGGAGAGTTCCCAGACGCGTTCACCAAGCTGAACGGCGTCCTGAAGACACTCGGAGTCGGCGAGGAGGTCAACGTAATGGCGCTTGATCATCGCCGCGCAGGAACCGGATGGCGTGATGACCAGGTCCGCGTCCTGAAAGACGCGAACGAAGTGTTCGGCGATGGCGCGGGCTTCGCGGCAGCGGCCGGCGTTGAATGGAGGCTGGCCGCAGCAGGTCTGCTCGGCGCGGAATTCAACGTCAAGCCCAACGCGTTCGAGCAGTGTGACGGTATGCAGACCGATCGAGGGGTAGAGCTGATCAATGAAGCACGGGATGAAGATGGACACCTTCATGGTTCTAGGTGGCGATTTCGACGGGCGTATCCCGCTCGCGTAACGCTTCGAGGAATTCGGAATGCGTGTCGCTGTCCGTAATGACGAGATCGATCGCGGAGAGATCGGCGAAGAAGATCGTCGAACGAAGACCGAATTTGCTGTGATCCGAGAGCAGGATGACGCGCTCGGCGATCTCGGCCATGCGTCGTTTGATTCTCGCGTGTTCCTCGACGCTCTCGCTCAATCCTCTTGCGATGTCGACGCCCTTGGCCGACAGGAAGACCTTGTTGATGTTGAAGCGGTCGAGGGCGTCTTCCGCCAGTGATCCGACGAGCGACATGGAACGCTGGTCGAGGACGCCGCCCGTCGAGATGACTCGCACGCGCGTGTAGTCCTGCAGCGCGGCGGCGGCCGGAAGGGCATTGGTGATGACCGTCAACGGGATATCGGGCAGGCGTCGGATGAGCTCGAAAGCGGTGGAGCTCGCGTCGACCGCGATGATGTCGTTCTCCGCGATGTGCGTCAGGGCGCTCGAAGCGATTCGTCGTTTGGCGTCGAGCCGGGCCGTTCGCCGTTCGTTGAACGGCGGGTCGTAGCGGGCGTCGAGCACGGGCAGGGCGCCGCCGTGTGTCCGGACGAGCCGACCCTCCTTTTCCAGCTTCTGAAGGTCGCGGCGGATCGTTTCCTCAGTGACGCGCATGGCCCTGGCCAGCGCGGCGACACGCGTCCCGCCCGAATTCTTGAGGTGGTTCAGGATTTCGCGATGTCGCATCTGAGCCAGCATGAGCGTCGCCAATCGGGGTGTCTTTGAAGTTGCCCGGTATATGCTTGATTTTGTTGGATAATATGGTTATGTGTGGGTTATGTAAAGGAAATTGTGCCCGGCGGGGTGTTTCTCGGCCGTTTTCGGTCGGAATCGTCGCACAGAGTCGGGCGGTACATTCCGTCGTCATCGCCACTCCCTGGAACCGCAAACATGCAGGATCGCGATTCTCAGTCCGGCGTCATTGAGCGTCTGGATCGGCTGTACGAATTCGAACGGAGCCCCGTCAGCGAGGATCATCTCTGCGGAAAGGGCTACTTCGCCGGCGCCTATGCGGGTGAGCACGTTGCGGCGACGGAATTCGTCATCGGCGCGTTGTTCGTGACGTGGGGCGCGGGCATGCGGGATCTGATCTATGGGCTTGCGCTGGCAAATCTGCTCGCGGTATTGAGTTGGACGTTTGTCTGCGCGCCGATTGCGACAGAGACACGACTCACGCTCTACTGGTACCTGCGAAAGATCTGCGGCCCCGCGTTCACGACCGGATACAACGTCCTGAATGCGATCCTCTTCTGTGTGCTTGCCGGATGCATGATCACGGTCTCCGCATCGGCGGTCCGTCTGCCGTTCGGAATTCCGCCGCAGACGGAATGGTATCCGACGGACGCTCGCTTTGTGCTGACAGTCTTCCTGGTCGGGGGCGTCGTCGTGTTTGTGGCAATCGCGGGCTTTAAGCGGCTTGCGGCATTTTCGTCGATCTGCTCCCCCTGGATGCTTCTGATGTTTGTCGCCGGGGCGCTGGTCGCGCTGCCGGCGCTGGGAGAGGCGACGCATATCGGCGCCATTCGGAGTTTCGAGCAATTCCGGGAACTCGGCGAACGAGCCATCTGGACAGGGCGCACACCCGATGGCGAGCTGTCGAAGATCGGATTCTGGCACATCGCGGCGTTCGCCTGGATCTGCAACCTGGCGATGCACATCGGTCTCTCAGACATGGCGATTCTGCGCTACGCCAGGCGGACTTCGTATGGGGCGTTTTCGGGATTCGGCATGTTCCTGGGCCATTACCTTGCGTGGCTTGCGGCCGGCGTGATGGGCGCGGGGGCGGCGCTGGCGCAGGGCGTGAGCCTGACGCAGCTCGATTCAGGCGCCGTCGCCTACGAAATGCTGGGAGTCGCGGGCGCGATTGCCGTTGTCATCGCAGGCTGGACGACATCCAACCCGACGCTGTACCGCGCGGGTCTGGCGTTACAGGTCATCACGCCGGGCTGGCCGCGCTGGCTTGTCACGCTCATCGTCGGCATTGTCACGACGATCATCGCGTGTTTCCCATTTGTGTTCACAGGCCTGCTGGACTTTGTCGGCATTTACGGACTGCTGCTCGTACCCGCGGGCGCCATCGTCGTGACGGAGCACTGGTTGTTTCCGAAGCTCGGCATGACGCGATACTGGTCAGAGATGCGCGGATCGCTCGTGAACTGGCCGGCGATGATGGCGTGGGGCGCCGGCATCGCGCTCGCGCTGGGCCTTTACATGTTTGATGTGGTTCACCTTTTCTTTCTGTTCCCTCCCGTGTATGTGCTGACGGTCGTTGTCTACCTCATTCTCGCGTCCTTCGCCGGGGCCCGATCGGACGCCACATTGCCGGCGGCATCGTCCGATCGGCGTCAGGGCGATGGGGCGGCGCAGGCCCCCTCGACAACCAGCGCTCGCCGGCAAAGCGCATCGCGGCGACCTCTCGCATTGATCTGTGGCCTGCTTGCGCTGCTTTCGCTTTTGGCGTGCATTGCCCTGGCCGTGAACGTCTATCTGGCGCCCCCGGCCGAATACGCCGAGCGACTTGCAGGCTTCAGGCGATGGCTGATGGTTCCGACGCTGGTGTATTTCGTCGCGGCGTCGATGTGGCGCGTTGTGCGACGTCCCGCTCCTGTTGTTGCATCGTAACGGACGCGCCGGTTGGCGGGCGTTCTGACGACGTTCGCCAGGGGCGGTTGATCAGGGGTTTCCGCGTGGAGGCGGAGACGGCTGGTCAGTGGCGCACGATTGCGATGGGGACGGCTGTCGGGTACAAGCGCTTTTGCCACAGTGCGGTTGTGTGGGCGCGACGTGTGAAGCTCCTGGTCAGACGCCGTCGGTCATCCCACCGTCTCTGAGTTCGGGCTCCACGGAGCCGCCGACCTTGATTCGTCGGGGCGGGCAGGAACCTGAAGCCATGCGACTACAAGCTGTAGATTGGGTTGTTGTCATCGCGTTCTTCGCGATCGCCCTGTTGATCGGCATGACGATCGCCAGGCGCGCCGGGCGGAACACGGCCGAGTATTTTCTGTCGGGCCGCGCCATGCCCTGGTGGCTCCTCGGAACGTCCATGGTGGCCACAACCTTTTCGGCGGACACGCCGAATCTCGTCACGAACCTTGTTCGAGAGGATGGCGTGGCGGGTAACTGGGTCTGGTGGTCGTTCCTTCTCTCGGGCATGCTGACGGTCTTTGTCTTTTCACGCCTGTGGCGCCGATCGGGTGTCACGACGGATCTTGAGTTCTATGAACTGCGCTATTCCGGGCGGCCCGCCGCGTTCCTTCGCGGTTTTCGCGCCATCTACCTGGGTGTATTCGTCAACATGTGGATCATGGCGACAGTCTCGCTCGCCGCGATCAAGATCGGGCGCGTCCTGCTCGATTTTTCGCCCATGCAGACGATCATCATCGCATCGACGGTCACCGTCATCTTCAGCGCGATGGGCGGATTGCGCGCCGTGGTGCTGACGGACTTTCTGCTGTTCATCGTGGCGATGATCGGATCGATCGCGGCGGCGTCTGTCGCGATTGGGCAACCTCAGATCGGGGGGCTCGGTGGACTGATGGCGAGTGATCAGCTCGTTGGCAAGCTGTC
>DAOPJV010000060.1:0-46252 GCA_035399845.1 Phycisphaerae bacterium
CGTGGCTTCGTAGCCATCCATGACGGGCATCTGCATATCCATCAGAATGACATCGAACGGGACCGGATCCATCAGCGGCCCCATCAGCGTTGATCCAACAGTCATGGACTCGACGGCGATACTGCCGTTGTCCGCCAGTGTGACGCTGGCGCCGGCCTTCCGAACATGGAATGCGATCAGCCGTTGATTGTCGGGGCCGTCCTCGACCAGCAGAACGCGAAGCCCTTCGAGCGGCTTCTCGCCCGCATCTTCCTTCGCTGACGTCGTCGCCTGCGACTGTTTCGCGGTCTCGCCCTCAACGACGACGCCGGAGAACTCGGCGGGCGACGTCATCGGCGCGTCGCTCCTGGCGACGGGCAGCGCGAGCGTGAACACGCTGCCCTTGCCGAACTCGCTTTCCGCCATGAGATCGCCGCCAAGAAGCTCTGCGAGACGAATGGAGATCATCAGGCCGAGCCCCGTGCCGCCGAATCGCCGCGTCATGGACGTATCGGCCTGCTGGAATGCGGCAAACAGCTTCTTCATCTGTTCGCCCGTCATACCGACGCCCGTGTCGCTGACGGCAATCGTCAGCGTCGGGCCCAGCGCGCCCTCCCGCTCGAACGACACGACGATCTCAACGCCGCCGACTTCCGTGAACTTCACCGCGTTGCCGACGAGATTCATCAGGATCTGGCGAAGCCGTACCGGATCACAGTCAATTGTCGAGGGAATGGGGCTCGCGCACGACACGTTGAGGGCGATGTCCTTGGCCGCCGCCCGGACATTCATCAGCGACACGACATCATGCACAACGCGGGCGATATTCACGGGCATGATCTCGACTGTCATTTTGCCCGCTCGGATCTTGGACAGGTCGAGGATGTCGTTGATGATCGTCAGGAGGTGCTCGCCGTTTCGCCGAATGGTATCCACGTATTGTGCGCGATCCTGTGGCGTGACAATTCGATCGTTCGTGTCCGTCAGCAGTTCCGTGTAGCCGAGGATCGCCGTCATCGGCGTCCGGATCTCGTGGCTCATGTTGGCCAGAAACTCGCTCTTGGAACGGTCCGCCGATTCGGCGTCTTCGCGCGCCCGAACCAGCGCCTCTTCCGCCTTCTTGCGCGCGGAGACATCGATGCAGCCGCCGACATACCCCAGCAGTTTTCCGTCGTCCGCAATCCGCGGATCACCCCGCCCGAGGATCCAGCGGTAGACGCCGTCCCGATCCTTCACTCGATACTCGATCTCAAAGGGCGCCCTGGCGTCGTAGGCGTCCTCGTACGCCTTGATGCAGCGATCCACGTCGTCGATATGGACGTCACTGACCCACTCAATATCGAGACGCGCGCCCACGACGCGACTCGGAAAATCATCCGCGCGTTTGTTGACGAACGCCACGCGCCGATCCGCGTCCGCCATCCAGACGAGCAGCGGCAGCGCGTCGCTCATCTCTCGGAGCTGCGCCTCGCTTCGTTCGACCTGATCCGTCGCCGCCTTCTGATCAGTGATGTCAATACAGCCGCCGACATACCCCTTGAATGACCCGTCTTCGGCAAATCGAGGCGTGCCCCGATCCAGAATCCAGCGATACTCCCCATCATGGCGGCGAAGTCGATACTGGAGCTCCATGGGCTCCCAGTTTCCGAGGGCCTCGCGATAGCGCTCCAGCGTTCGCTGCAGATCATCCGGGTGAATGTTCTGCGTCCAGCCGTCGCCCAGTTCCCGGATCAGCTCGCGCCCCGTGAAATCCGTCCAGCACTTGTTGAGGAATGTGCAGTCACCGTCAGGACCAATCGTCCAGACCATCAGCGGAAGCGCGTCGTTCATCTCCCGCAGCTCCCGTTCACTGCGTCGGACCTGCTCCTCCGCGCGTTTCCGGGGCGTTGCGTCGAAGCGAACACTCACGTACTTGGAGATTCCGCCGGTCGCGTCCTTGAGCGCCATGTTGATCGTATCGACCCAGTAGATCGATCCGTCCTTCGCGCGATTGCAGATTTCGCCGCGCCAGACGCCGTATTTCGCGAGCTTCTGATACATGTCGACCCAGAAGCCGCGCGGGTGATGTCCCGAGTTCACGATCCGATGATTCCGCCCGATCAGCTCCTTGCGGGTATATCCGCTGATCTTGCAGAAGTTGTCATTGACTTTCGTGATGGAGCCGCTGACGTCCGTCTCCGTCACGATCGCGTACTGATCCAGCGCCAGTTTGCGCACGCGCAGTTCCTCGATCAGGGACGTCAGCTGCGCTTCTCGCTCGACCTGCGGAGAGATGTCGCGGCAGCAGCCGTGAATCGCCCGAACGTCGCCGGAACGTGTTCGCGTCGCCTCCGCCCGAATCTCGAGCCATCGCGGTTCGGATTCGCTGCGCACCTCGATCCGGAGCGGGCGTACGACGCCTCCCGTCATGACCGAGTGTATTTCATTCCGGAGCATTGCCGCCGTGTCCGGCGTCAGGATCTGATCCATGTCTTCAAACGACGCCGCCCCCAGCGCGGGATCACGATTCATCAGACGGAACATGTGGGCGGACCATTGCGCCCGCAGCGTTCGAAGGTCGAAGGTGAAGTGGCCCATGTTGGCGGAGACTTCGGCGGCCTCGAGCCTCGAGACCTTCTCATCCAGGACACTCTGCGTGCGAACCTGGTCCGTGATATCGCGAACGGTTCCGCAGATCCGGACGACTTCACCGTTGTCGTCGAACGTCGGCCGGCCGAGGATCTCGAGCCACTTCTGCGGGGCGCCGACCGTCTGGACGCGCGTCGGCGGCAGCTCTTTGCCGGACATCATCAGATCGATGGCGCCGTTGAGCAGTTCTCCGGTTTCCGGCGTGATCATGCGCCGATGCTCATCACGCGTGGGCGGTCCCATGGCGGGATCACGCCGATAGAGGCGGTACACCTGCTTCGACCAGGTAATCTGGCAGGTGCGAGGATCGTAGGACCAGTGACCGATCTGCGCGATTCGCTCGGCTTCCTCCAGCAGCGTGACCTTCTCGTCGAGCGCCTGTTTGGCCCGAACGGACTCCGTAATGTCGCGCGACGTGCCGAACACACCAACGACGACCCCGGCGTCGTCATACTGCGGGAAGCCGCGACTCTCAACCCAGGTCGGCGACTCACCATCCGACGCAATATCCACAACGAATCGACCGCCGGTTTCCATGGTGCGCCCGAACGCCCGACGCAGCTTCGTGGCGCTGTCGGGGGCGAGCATCGCGAGGTATTCATCAAAGGATGGCGGCCCGAGCGACGGATCTCGATCGTAGTGCTCGTAATTCATGGGCGACCAGGTCATCTCGCCGGTCTGCGCATCCCAGGACCAGTGGCCGAGACTGGCGATTCGCTCGGCGGATTCCAGCCGAACCACCTTCTCCGCAAGATCGGCCTGCGTCTCAACCTGTTCCGTGATATCTCGACATGTGCCGAACAGACCGACGATGCGTCCGTCGTCATTCCGTCGCGCCTGCCCGCGCGCCTCGGTCCATCGGGCGTTGGCGCTGGCGGTCTTCATGCGAATGCAGAACGACTCGCCCGTGGCAAGTGTATGTTCCACATGGCGCTTCAGTTCGTCGGCGCTTTCGGGCGTCAGCAGCAGGGGATAGTCGGCGAGCTTCGGCGGCCCCAGTACGGGATCGCGTCCGTAGTGTTCGTAAATCTGGCGCGACCAGGTCATCTGGTCGGATTCGGCGTCCCACGACCAGTGTCCGATCCGCGTGATTCGCTCCGCCTCTTCGAGCATGTGCACCTGCTCGTAGAGCCGCTCCGTCAGCGCAACCTGTTCCGTCACATCGCTCTCGATTGCGACGTATCCGGAGATCGCCCCGCTGCGGTCCCGCAACGTCTGCAGATCCACATCCAGCCAGGCGACTTCGCCACTTCTTCGACGATTTCTCGCCGCGAAACGAAGCCCTTCACCGGCGCTCAGGGCCGCGCGGACGGAAGCGATCACGTCGTCGTCGACCTCGTCGGAACACACAACGTCGCTCACGCGCTTGGTCAGAACTTCTTCCGGCTCGTATCCCGTGATCGCCGTGAAACCGGCGTTGACCCAGCGGATGCGCTGATCGGCGTCGGCCAGGATCACGGCGTTGGTCGTTCGCTCCGCGACCACCTGGAACCGCTCGGCCTCGCGCCGCGAATCCACTTCCGCGTTCACACTGAGTTCAAGTCGCCGGAGAATCGGGCGGTAGATGACCATCCACTTCGTCAGAAGAATGATGACGAAGGCCCCCGCCGCAATAATCGCCAGCTGCGCAAGCCGCTGACGTTCGGCCTCGATCTCGCCGGAAAGATCGGCGCCGAGCTGATCCATGGCCAGCCCCCACGCGAGCTTCTCCCGAGTCAGCTGCGCAATGACCTGATTGCGTTCCGCCTCACCCAGGTCGTATCCACCGCCAAGATGAAGCGCCGCGGCAATCAGCCGGGACAGGCGAACAGACGAATTGGCAAACGTCTTACGACGATCCGGAGTCAGCCCAACGCGTGCGCCGATCGCCTCGCCACCCAATGACAGCGCCGAATTCACGTGCTGAATCCTGGCGATCGAGTGATTCAGGTCAACGCGAGCCGCCTGGTCCTGCTTGTCATCTGCGATCAGCATCGCATCGAGGGCGATTCGCTCGCCAAGCATGCGCTGGCGCCCCACGAGGTCCACTGAGACCGCGTCCGTTCCCGAGCTCACGCTCGCTACGTAGACGTATACCAGTTCGCCAAGCACGACGATGGCCGTCGTGACCAGCGCCACATTGAGCAGACGGCGCGTCCGCCCGACGAGGCTCGGCGATCCGGGGCTGTTCTCGACGGAGACCGCCATGCTGTAGCGTCCCCACGTCGCAAGGTGATGACGCGCCATGACGATCATGATGGTCATCGGACTGATCGCGAATCCGAACACCAGCGCCTGAATCACACTCTTCTGCTGCGCCGACCAGTTCGTGGCGCCGCTGTCCAGCGTGGCAATGAGGCCCAGCTTCAGCAGCGCCGCCATGACACCTGCAACGATGACGGTCAGTCCGACCTGCCATCGATCTGTTCGTCGCATTGATGAATTCGGGCCGGACCGATGGCGATGGAATGTCCACCAGGCGAGGAAAGGCGTCACCAGGGCGATCACGGGAACAACGTCGAAGATCGCCGTGTAGATGGACCGTTTCGCGGGGCCGAACGAAGCGTAGGTCGCGGCGAGTCCCAGCTCGATCACGAACGCGATCGCCGCCCCGACAACCATCGTCCACCAGGTGCGGGCGCCGTCCGACGCAAGGGGCGCACTCAGAGCGTCCCTGGGTTCACTTGGATTGCCGTGATTCGCGCGCATTGCCCGACGTACGCCCCCCAGTCAGATCAGACATTCCCCCCGACTAGAGATATCGAACTCGCAACGAGGCGTCATCAACGTTCGTCAGTGATTTCTTTCTGCGCGAGTCGCCTAGCTGACACCCGTATTCGGACGAGTTGAATAGAGTCCTCTCCTCGACGAGACTGCAGCAAATACGTAGATTTGAGGGTTTGCCGGGGAAAACCGCAGGTCATCGCTCGATGGCGGTCGAGGCGAACCAATGGTCGACGCCGTGTCCGGACGCCGGGGCGCTCGGCCCATCGCCGCGCCCGTGAAACGTTGTGCGGAACGAGGGATCATCAGTGGCGTCCATGCGTTGGCGGCATGGGCGCCACGTAAATGACCTAAGTCACGCCCGAATACGGACGTCAGAGTATGACTTTCGGACCCTGGACTGCGCGTCCCGCCTCGACGGGCCCAGCGGACATGACGGGGCGCGAAATGCGCCGACCTTCGAGCGGGGGCGCCGACTCGACACGCCCGCCGCGCGCATGGCGCATCGCCTGGGATGGAGTTTCGCTCGCTCGTCCCTGTCGTTCGCGCAGATTCGCGAGTCGCATCGATCGGACTCGCTTCGCAACGCCATCTCGATTGGCGCCGAAGTCCCGGACATCACGGCGCAAGGCGCCGACAGTGTCGTTGACGTGACACCGGATCAGGTTGTGGAGCGAAGCGCGATCGGCGTTCTCGCTCCGCTCGCGATGGTCGCGCCGCCCCCCCGTCCGCTTTGCGCGGGATCGATTCATCGCATCTCGAACTTCCCGACGCCGAGAACGCGCCGGATGACGCACAGGATCGGTTCCTATAACGCGCCGGCCGGGCGCCGCCCCGCGTGTGACAATTAACGATTCCTGAATGCGGCGCAAACACCCACAACACACCTGAAGTTCAGAATACCCGCGAGGAGGATCGACCTTGCGCATCGTATACGGTGTTCACGGCTATGGCCGCGGCCACGCAATGAGAACGCTCTCGGTGTTGCCCGAACTCGCCAGACGGCACGAGATACTCGTGCTCGCGGGCGGGGACGCGCTGGCGTCGATATCCGAATCTCACGACGTCACGGAGATTCCGACACTCGGTTTCTATCACGGCGCATCGGGGCGGATCAGCGCTTTCAGGACGCTCACGGGCAATGTCCCGCTGATGCGCGATGTCTGGCTCCGCGGTGCGAACTACAAACGCATCGAACGCGTCGTTCGCGAATTCGCGCCGGACGTCATTGTCACGGACTCGGAAATCCACACCCACAAGCTGGCCAGCCGTCTTGGAATTCCGCGGATCACGTTCGATCACTTTGCCGTCCTCGTCTACTGCCGACTCGGGCTGCCGCTGATCGAATCGGCCAGGCAATTCGGATACGGTCTCGGCTACAAGGCCCTTTATGGTTCGGCCGACCGCGTTATCGCGACGGCTTTTTTTGACGCGGAGACACGCTCGGATCGCGTCCGCGTTGTCGGACCTTCGATCCGCAGGGAAGTCCGCGCCGTGGAGCCGACGCGCGGCGATCACCTGCTCGTATACCTCAATCGCGGCAAGGAAGAGTTCACACCGCAGGTCGAGGCGGCGCTGCGGGCGCAGGCGATTCCCATCCGCGTCTACGGCGCGCCACGGACCGGCGTGGATGGACATATCGACTACAGGCCCGTCGCCAATCTCCCGTTCATTGAGGATCTCGCGACCTGCCGCGCCGTGATGGCGACGGCCGGCAACCAGCTGCTCGGCGAAATCCGGTACTTCGGCAAGCCCGTGCTGGCCATGCCGCAGGATTGTCTCGAACAGCGCATCAACGCCCACCAGGTCGAGAAGATGGGACAGGGCGCGCACGTGCCGCGCGGTCGCCTGACGGCTGAACGCCTTCGCGAGTTCATCGACCGGGAACCCGACTACGCCAGGCGTATCGTCCGACAGACACGCGACGGCGCCGCCGAGGCGCTGGACGCGTTTGACACGTTCATTGCACAACTGACTGGAAAGAAGCTGGAGGGGCGCATCGGCGTTGCAAACGCCTGAGCCGCATGGATGCGGCGTCTGGTTTGCAGTGAACGCCGAACGGGGCCCGAGGGATATTGGCGATGAAGATGAAGTTTCGAAGCGTTTGGATTTCCGACGTGCATCTCGGGTCGCGCGACGCACAGAGCGAGCCGTTCCATCACTTTCTGGACACGATTCGATGTGACAACCTCTATCTCGTGGGCGATATCATCGACGTCTGGGCGCTGAAGAAGGCCTTCTTCTGGCCGAAGCAGTACAACGAGGTCATGCACAAACTTCTCAAGCGCGCCCGAAAAGGCGCCCGCGTCGTCTACATCCCCGGCAATCATGACGAGTTCTTCCGCGAGTTCATCGGCTACAAGTTCGGCGACATCGAAGTTGTCGATGACCTGATCCATGAAACAGCCGACGGCCGACGCTTCCTGATCACGCACGGTGACAAGTTTGACGCCGCCGTTCGTGTCCATCCGTGGATGGCCCACCTGGGTGACTGGAGCTATCGCAAACTCGTTGTCATCAACCGCATCTACAACGCATTCCGACGTTGGTTCGGCAAGCCCTACTTCTCCCTGTCCGGGGCGATCAAGCGCAAGGTCAAGGGCGCCGTCAAGTTCCTGAACAACTTCGAGGCGATCCTGGTCGGTGAAGCGAATCGCCACAACGTCGACGGGATCATCTGCGGCCATATCCACCAGCCGGCTCGCCGAAAAATCGGGGATATCGAATACTGCAACACCGGCGACTGGATCGAAAACTGCACGGCGCTCGTCGAACACGATGACGGCGAACTCGAACTGATCTACTGGCACGAAATCATGGACGCTCGCGTCGATCGCCCCGACGAGATTATTCCCATCGACGAAGGTAAGAAGCGCCTGGAGAAGGTCACTGCGGCCTGACGCCACAGTCCTCACTCGCAAGCGTGGACGCCCCCCCGTTCCCGGCCGGCTCGAGCCTCTGCGCAGAAGCCGCGACGAAATAGTCGCGCATGTCACGAGGCGACGATTCCTGGCGCTTCGTCGAACTCCGGTCCACGCCCGCGAACCCGCAGCGCAGGGGCCATTGCGGGCGCCCTCGACATTGGCTGACGGCTCGTCGAATTCATGGCCCCCATTGGGCTTCAGATCCCGCGACGGCGCGTTCGGGAGATCCGACACCACCGCAAGTGAGTCTCGGTAACGCGTCCCCCGCCGCCGACGATCTATCGGAAATTCTCTCCAATTTGCGGATGGACCGCGGCAGAAACGCGGCCCACTGGGGTACGACTTCCTGAATCCCGACAGTCCGCTCGAATCTCTGTCGCCAGTCTCCAAAAGCGCAGCGAGCGGGAAGCGGGCCCAGAGAACACAGGCGTTCTCGCGCGTCGGCGATTCACACCGATTTCACGGGAGAGCGTTGGATGCATCATCACACACGGAGCCAAGTCGTCGCGATCCTTACGGTCGTGATATTCGCGGGGGTGGGACCGGCGCACGCCGCACAGGTGGACGCGTTCTGGTTCGGAGGCGCCGGGGGCTGGAACACACCAGCCAACTGGCTGAACAACGTCGTACCGGCCAACGGCGTTGATACCTACAGCGTGTTCATTGACAACGGTAACGGCGCCGCCTCGGACGCGCTCCTGGATACGAACATCACGATTGACAACCTGACGATCGACGGCGACGACATGCTGACGATCGACAACGGTCGCAGCCTCCGAATTGCGGCGGGCGCCGTTGACAATGCCGGCGTTCTGACGATGGGCTCGACCGGCAGCGCGACGTACTTCCGGCTGGTCGGCGGCGCGGTCGAACTCACGGGCGGCGGGACCATTCTTTTGACCGACAGCGGCACAAATTACATTTACCAGGAGTCCGGCGGCGCCCTGAACAACATTGACAACACGATCCGAGGCGCCGGCCGGATCGGCTGGACCAGCAGCCCGACGAACATCAACAACGCCGGGAACATCGTCGCCGACCAGGCGACGCCGCTCGAAATCCAGGGTGGCGGCAGCGCGGTCTTCACCAACACAGGCGTCGTCCGCGCCGAGAACAATGCGACGCTCGTCTTTACCAGTGTCAACGGCGACAACAGCGATGGCCTGGTCGAGGCGCTCGACGGATCAACCGTCTCCATCACATCCTCGACGATCAGCGGCGGGACACTGAGCACAACCGGCAGTGGCGCCATCGAATCCGGAAACGCTCAGGCCGGCGTCTCCGGCGCCGCACAGACGGTCAATGTCACTGGGACCATTCGTGTCCCAAACGGCCGCTCGCTCTACATGAACGGGACGATTCACAATACGGGCGAGATCAATCTCGAATCGACTGGCGGCTCGACCTACCTTCGCCCGTCGGACATTCCGCTCACTCTGACCGGCGGCGGCGTTGTGAATCTCTCTGACGCCGGCACGAACTACATCTATCGTTCCGGCCTCGGCTCGTTCGTCAACATGGACAACACGATTCGCGGCGCCGGCCGCATGGGCTGGACGAGCCTGCCAACGGACATTGAGAACCACGGCCTCATCGTCGCCGACCTGACGACACCGCTGACGATCGAGAGCGGCGCCAACGCGACGTTTACAAACATGGGCACGACCCGCGCGGAAAACGGCGGTGTCCTCCGGTTCAACAGCGCGACGGTCGTCAATACCGGCGGCGTCATCGAGGCGCTCGACGGCTCAACCGTCACGCTTGAATCGTCCGGCATTTCGGGCGGGACCCTGAGTACAACCGGCTCGGGCGTCTTCGAATCCGCCAACGCGCTTGCCTCCATGGACAACCTGAGCACTACGGGCCAGGTTCGCATTCCCAACAGCCGGCGCCTCTACCTGACGGGGACCATCCACAACAGCGGGACCATCACCCTCGACGCGACCAGCTCTTCGACCTACATCTACGCAAACGTCGCGGAGGTCACGCTGACCGGCGGCGGCGTTATTGCGATGTCGGATTCGCAGCACAACTGGATCTATCGCCAGGGCGAAGGTTCGCTCACGAATGTCGACAACACGATCCGTGGTTCGGGCCATCTCGGATGGACGAGCCTGCCGACGGACTTTCTGAACCAGGGCCTCATTGTGGCGGACCAGCCAACGCCGCTCGAAATCCAGAGTGGCGCCAACGCGACATTCACCAACACCGGCGTTCTTCGCGCCGAAAACGGTGGTACACTCGCCTTCAGTTCCGCCGCGGTCGACAACACGGGCGGCGTGATCGAAGCCCTCGACGGATCCGTTGTCACACTCGCCACATCCGGTATCACCGGGGGAACGCTGAGAACCTCGGGCTCCGGCGCCATTGAATCCGTGAACACGCTGCCCGCGATCGCGGACCTGACCAACGAGGGCCTGCTCCGGATTCCCAACAACCGACGCATCTATCTGGGCGGAACGATCAACAACACCGGCGTGATCGAACTCGGGTCCACAGGCAACTCGACCTACATCTACCCCAACGCCGCGCCCGTGTCACTCACAGGTGGCGGAACGATCGTCCTGTCGGACAACGCCAACAACTGGATCTATCGCCAGGGCGAGGGTTCGCTGACCAATGTCGACAACACGATCCGCGGCGCCGGCCATCTCGGCTGGAGCAGCGCCCCGACAAACATCACGAACCAGGGCGCCATCATCGCCGACGGCGCAATCGAGCTCCTGATCGACTGCGCGACGCGCCTGTTCGACAACCAGGGAGCGCTCATCGTCGATGGCGGCGGCGGACTCCGTATCCAGGGCGGCTTCACAACGTCCGGCGATGTGACTGTCAACGCGACGCGCACGCTGACACGCACGGGCCCATACACGCAGACAGCCGGTTCGACCATCGTCAACGGAACCCTGAACGCCAGCGGCGATGTCGACATCCAGGGCGGGCTGCTTGGCGGATCCGGCGTCATCAACGACGGCGTCACGAGCGGCGGAACGACCTCTCCCGGCGCCTCGATCGGAGTCCTGACCATCGACGACACGTTCGCGCAGACCTCCGCCGGCGAGCTGCTGATTGAGATCGACGCCATCTCGCACGATCAACTCGTCGTCACTGGCGCTGCGAGTCTCGCCGGGGGGCTTCGGCTCGACTTCGCCCACGACCCGGCGATCGGCGAATCGTACGAAGTCCTGACATGCGCCAGTCGCACGGGCGAGTTCGAAACCTTCGACACGCCCTGCCTGTCTGGCGGCAAGTCGGTGTACGTCGGCTATACGGATACGTCGGTTCTCGTCACGATCGGCGAGAGCCTCGACGCGGACGTGGACTGCGACTGCGCCGTGACGACGGTTGACATCGAGATGTTCACGCTGGCCCTGCTCGACACGACCGCCTACGAAGCGGCGACGCCCAACTGCATTGGCATCGACGCCGTGGACTACAACAACGACGGCCTCGTCGATGGTCGCGACATCCAGGGCTTCGTGACGGCCTGGGCGCCGTAAGGAACCGAATGGCCGCATCAGGACGCGCGTCCTGTGCGACCCCTGTGCATCGCTCGCGCCCACGCGCGGGCGACTCCTGTGAGGACAGACGACGCCCCCCGCGGGCGTCGTTTGTCGTTTGCGCCGCGCTACACCTGGCGATCGAGTTGTCGGTACTGAATCGCCTCCGCCAGGTGCGACGCCGCAATATCCGATTTGGTGTCGAGATCGGCGATGGTCCGCGCGAGGCGCAGCACCTTGTCGTGCGCACGGGCGCTGAGGCCCATTTCCGTCATCGCCTGCTTGAGCATCTGCTCGCCGGCGGCGTCCAGCCGGCAGTGCTCCCGCACCTTTCGCGGTCCCATTCGGCCGTTCAGTTCATTTGATTTCGGCCCGAATCGCTCACGCTGCACGCGCCGGGCGTCCTCCACCTGCGTCCGCATCTGCTCGCTGCGCGTGCCGGGCTTTCGATCCCGAAGTTCCTGGAACGGTACGGCCTGCACAGTAACGTGGATATCGATCCGGTCGATCAACGGACCACTGATGCGAGAGAAGTATCGCTCGATCTGCGGCTGCGTGCATTTGCACGGCTTGCGCGAGTCCGTGAAGTAGCCGCAGGGACAGGGATTCATCGCGGCCACGAGCATGAATTCCGCCGGAAAACAAACGCTGCTGTGGGATCGCGCGATCGTGACGCAGCCATCCTCCAGGGGCTGGCGGAGTGTCTCCAGAATGGAGCGCTGGAATTCGGGAAACTCGTCCAGGAACAGGACACCGTGATGGGCGAGTGAGACTTCGCCGGCGCGAGGGACGGTGCCCCCACCCACAAGCGCCGCGGCGCTGGCCGAGTGATGCGGCGTGCGGACGGGGCGCGTCGCCATCAACGAGGCGCCGGCCGGCAGCTTGCCCGACGCCGACCAGATGCGCGTCGTCTCCAGCGATTCATCCAGCGTGAGTGGAGGCAGAACCGTCGGCAGGCACTTGGCCATCAGCGTCTTGCCGGAGCCGGGCGGTCCCAGCATCAGGAGATTGTGCCCCCCCGCCGCGGCGACAACGAGGGCGCGCTTGCAGAATTCCTGGCCACGAACATCCCCGAAGTCGACGTCATAGGCGGCGGCCTGGCGAAAGGCGCCGTCCAGATCGATCGCCACAGGCTCCAGGGGCAGCTGCTCCGTCAGAAAACCCACGGCGTCTGTCAGCGACGCGACGGGAATCACCTCAAGTCCATCGACGACGCCCGCCTCGTTGGCGTTCTCCCGCGGCACCAGGACACCGCGCATGGACTGCTCGCGCGCGAGCATCGCCATCGACAAAGCGCCCTTGATCGGACGAAGTCGACCATCCAGCGCCAGTTCCCCGGCGATCATGAACTGATTGAGTGTGTCGGGAACGGCGCCTTCGTTCGCCAGCAGCATGCCAAGGGCGATCGGAAGATCCAGCGCCGGCCCCTCCTTGCGAACGTCGGCCGGGGCGAGATTGACAAGCGTCCGCTTGGCCGGCGGCGCATAGCCGCAGTTGTAGATGGCCGTGCGAATGCGCTCGCGACTTTCCTTGATGCCGGCGTCGGGCAGACCGATGATCTGCGCCTCGGCGAAGCCCTTCGGCGCAATATTCACCTCGATCTCACAGGCAATGGCTTCGATGCCGAGCAGTGTGAAGCTGTGCAGACGGACAAGCATGAGCGGCGATTCTAGAAGTCGCCGCGGGCGGGCTCAATCCGAACGTTCCCCGAGAGTGTCATACGATGACACTCGGAATTCACAATCGGAATTCTGCACGGGAAATGGCGTTGCGGACGCTCAGTTGCGCCGGCGACGGCGTCGCAGCGTCAGCGTCGCCCCGGCGATCAGCAACAGGGCGGAGGACGGCTCGGGAACGAAAACGAGGTTGTCCACGGCGCCGGATCCGTCGATGTCGATCGTCATCTGGACGACATCCGCCGCGTCGAAGCCAGCAGCCTCGCTCGCCGTCGCAACGCTTCCGCCCTCGCCGGGCTGGTCCATCAACGTCGAGAGAATCAGCGTGTCCCAGCCCTTCGCCATCGGCGGAAGGTTGTTTTCCGCGATGTCGTAGGTCCAGCTCGCGGGTACGAAGTACACGCGCTCGCGTCCCTGCGAATCGGCGAGCGTCACTGTGACAGGACCGTTCTGATCCACATCGATCAGGTCGATCGCCTCCAGCGTGACCGGCTCGAAGAAGTTGAAGATGAGGGTGTTGATGCCGTCCGGCTCGTCGTTCGGCGTATTGAAGAAATCGCCCGTCATCGCGCCGGCGCCGCCGTTGTTGTTCTGGAGAATCAGGATGTTGCCGAGGCCGACCCACAGGTCAGGGTCCGCCGGATTCAGTCCCGGCGTCGAATCAAAGATCGCCGCGCCGGCGTTGGGTCCCGCCGAGAGAATCTCGAACAGAACGCCGAACTCCTCATTCTGATCAATCGCCTGACCGTTGAGCAGTGGCGTGACGCCATCATCTTCAAAGGAGAAATCGATCTTGGTCGCCGCCTGAAGATCCGCCGACAGGGCGGGAACCAGCGCCAGCGCGAAGAGACAGAGCGATCGACGGAATGAAATGCTGCTGAACACGTTTTCCCCCTTCATGTGACGCCACGATCGTCACGAACGGATATGACTTTTGAGTGACCCATAATAATATATTCCGCCCCGATGGCCAGAGTCACGCATTCCTGCGACGCGATTCCGGATTTTGCCTCTCAGCGGCCACGAGCGCTTCGACGCGAGGTCTGAACACGTCAGTTCGGGAGCCTGACGCAGCCCGTTCCGTCCGCCGGACGCGAGGACATCGCCGATTCCCGCACTTCATCCGCGTTTCGGCCGGCGAATCGGACACCCAGTTGTCGACGATGCGTTTTCGCCGACGGCCGGACACCGGCGCCGGCGACGGCGATCCTGTCACGGAACGGAACGCGCCAGAATTGAACCGCTGGCCACGATTTCCGGACGCCCGTAACCCTTTACTATTTCAACGCTTCCGCAATACAATACGACCTTGAATAACCTTTGGGGGGAGAAGCGCTTCGTCATGTCCGGGCGCTTTTCCATATACGTAGGAGAGAAGCCATGAAGTCTCATCTCGTGCGCGCAGTCGCATTCTGCGTCTGTAGCTGTCTCGCCGTTGCGCCAATCATGGCGCAGGAAACGATCACCTTCGAATCCAAATGCGATAGCTCGGCGTTTCTGGCCGGCGACATCGTTGGCCAGGTCTGCGGAAGCGGCGGAACGGGACCGATTACCGTCTCCGGTAAGAACCCGGTGCCCGCGCTGACCAATTTCAACACGGCCATCATCTTCGACTCCGCGAACCCGACGGGCGGCGACATCGACCTCGGCACGCCGAACCAGGCGTTCGGTGGTCCCGGCGTCGGCGCTGCGGGCCCTTCCGGCGCCTTCGTGAATAACGTGGCGCGCGGCAAGCTCCTGATCATCTCGAATGATCTGCATGACACCAACGGCGACGGTCGCATCGACAATCCGAACGACTCAAACAACGCCGGAACCTTCTTCACGTTCGACTTCTCCGCCGTTGGCCCCGTGACGATCAACTCGCTTGTTGCGATCGACTTCGATCCGATGCCGATCACGCTCATGGAGAAGTCCAAGGTCGAGCTGTTCGACAGTGTCGCGTCGAACACGCCGATCGCGTCGTTCACGATTCCGCGCACAGGTGACAACGGTGTCGCCACGATCGCCCTTGGCCCCACCGCGAACGTCATGAAGATGATCGTCATGATGGACGGCTCCGGCGCCATTGACGACATCAACTTCACCGCCGGCGGAGGGGAATGCGGTCCGAACGAAACCGGCGACGCCTGCGTGCCGACAGTCTGCGACAACGATGGCGACGAGTGCCTCCCGACGCGCGTCCGCGTCACGAATGGCGACCCGCGCGTCACAGTCTGCGAGTGCATCCCGCCGGAGCAGTGCCACGTCCAGATCAACCCGACCTCCGGCGAAGTCGAGTGCAATGGCGGCGTCTGCCCGCCGGGATCCGTCTGCGAGACGATCGAAACGCCGGTCTCCCCAGGGGTATATGACGTCGAATGCGTCTGCTCGCCGCTGGGCGCCTGTTGTATCGACGGCGCCGCCGTGACCTGTACCGAGACGACGCAGAATGGCTGCAACGATCTCGGCGGAACCTTCCTCGGCGCCGCCACGCAGTGCCTGGGCGACAACAACGGTGACGGTTCCGACGACGCGTGCGTCGCCGTCTGTGAACCCACGCCGACGGGCGAGGGCTGCGTCACGACAATCTGCCCCAACACGGGCGATTCGTGCCAGCCGACCGTCGTCCGCGTCACGAATGGCATCCCGAGCGTCCTCGTCTGCGAGTGCATCCCGCCGACGGACTGCCACATCACGATCAATCCGAACGACAACACCTTCGCCTGCAACAGTGGCGATTGCCCTCCGGGAACCGTCTGTGAGACGTCGGTCCTCGCCGATCAGGGCAACGGTGTCATCGATTACGAGTGCGTCTGTGCTCCGATCGGCGCGTGCTGCGTCGATGGCGTCACTGTCACCTGCTCCGAAGTGTCGGCGAACGGTTGCGACGGCCTTGGCGGTCTCTTCCTTGGCGCCGGCAGCGTGTGTCTGGGCGACAACAACAACGACGGTTTCGATGACGCGTGCCTCACGCCGTGCGAACCGACGCAGACGGGCGAAGGCTGTGTCCCGACGATGTGCCCCAATACGGGCGATTCGTGCCAGCCGACCGTCGTCCGCGTGACCAACGGCATCCCGAGCGTTCTCGTCTGCGAGTGCATTCCGCCGACAGACTGCCACATCACGATCGATCCGGCCAACAACACGTTCAGCTGCAACAACGGCGACTGCCCGCCGGGAACGATCTGCGAAACGTCGGTCCTCGCCGACCAGGGGAACGGTGTCGTCGACTACGAGTGCGTCTGTGCCCCGATCGGCGCGTGCTGCGTTCCGACGACCGGCGGCTGCGTCGAGACGTCGGCGTCCGGCTGCGAAGATCTTGGCGGCTCGTTCCAGGGCGCCGGCTCGACCTGTGCGGGTGACGCGGACGGTGACGGTGTCGCCGATATCTGCGACCTTTGCCCGGAGACACCTTTCGACGATGTCGCCGACGAGACCGGCTGTGCGATCATCGCCTGCGATCCGGGCGGTCCCTACTCGGCTGTCTGTGATGGCGGCGTCGTGGTGATCAACCTCGATGGCAGCGTTTCCGGACAGATCGCCCCGCCGCTCGGCCCGGCCAACATCGCTTCCACATGGTCGACGACCTGCGCCGGCGCCACATTCGGCGACGTTACGGCGGAGGACACGACGCTGACGATCGACACGAGCATTGCCGGCTGCCCGCTGGACTGCGAAGTCACGATTACCTGTGAGTTCGTCCCCGTGGGTGACGTCGAAGCCCGAGGCCCCGGCGCCCTGCCCGGACCGAGCTCGACGTCCACGACCGTGACGCTCTTCCTGGATTGCAACGGCAACATGATGGACGACCGCACGGATATCTCCGGCGGCCTGAGCACGGACTGCGACGGCAACGGCGTCCCCGACGAATGCCAGAATCTGGAAGACTGCAACATGAACGGTGTTCCGGATATCTGCGACGTGGATCCGACGGATCCCGACGGCAACGGTACGTCCAGCCTCGACTGCAACAACAACGACAAGCCCGACGAGTGCGAAATCGACAAGAACAGCACGGCGACAGGCGCTCCGTTCTACTGCGAGTCGAACTGCGAAGCCGACTGCAACAACAACGGCGTCCCCGACAGTTGTGAGAATGACGTGGACAATGACGGCGTCATCGACGACTGCGACAACTGCCCGAACGATCCGAACGCCGACCAGCTCGATTCGGACAACGACGGACTGGGCGACGTCTGCGACGAGGTCGCGCCGGCGCCGGGTCTCGGCGCCTGCTGCATGATGAACGCCGATTGCGATCAGCTGTCGGAAGACGAGTGCAACGCCGTCGGCGGCCGCTACCAGGGCGACGGCACGGATTGCGCCACGACGAACTGCTGCGATCCGAATTCCGTCGGCTTCAACATTCTCTTCAGCCTGCTCTTCCACGCCCCCGTCTGCGGTGGTGTCTGTGGTGTCACGGCCCTGGCGACAGTCGCCGGTATGCTGATGATGCGACGCCGACGACGACGAAACGCGAAGTAAGCCGCTGAAGCGACAATTCAGTCGAATCCGGCCCGCATCGCTTCCTGAAGCGATGCGGGCTTTTTCGTGCTTTGTTCGCCACGCCCGACGACATATACTGATTACCTCGCCGGGTAATCCAATGACAGACAGCACGCCGACAACCGAACAGCTCGTTCGACAGGCCGTCGCGGGAGACGCCGACGCGCTGACCGCCCTCCTGCAGGCGTTCGGCCCGGAGGTCGAACGTACGCTCCAGATCAATCCCGTCTGGCGCTCGATGGTCGAGCCCGCCGACGTCATGCAGGTCACGTACCTCGAGGCGTTTCTGCGCATCGGCTCCTTCGATCCCGATCGATCCGAGTCCTTCGCCGGATGGCTTCGCCGTATCGCCCAGAACAATCTGAAGGACGCCATCCGAGGCCTGGAACGACAGAAACAGCCGCAGCCGAAGAACCGCGTCAAGCCGCCGAAATTCGAGGACTCCCTCGTCGGCCTCTACGAGATGCTCGAAGCGGGGATCAGCACGCCGAGCCGGCAGGTCCGGCGCAAGGAGGCCTGCCAGCTGCTGGAATCCTCGATCCGGCTCCTGCCCGATCGATATGGCGAGGTCATTCGGCGATATGACCTCGAATGCCAGTCGATCACGGACGTGGCTACCGCGCTCGGCAAATCGGCGGGCGCAGTTCACATGCTTCGCGCCCGGGCCCACGATCGCCTGCGGGAACAACTTGGCTCCGCGTCAGGCTTTCTGGACACGGAGGCGTAATCTCCGCCTCGAAAAAAGAGTCTGCGTTTCCTGATTCCCGCGTGAAACGGACGGCCCGTTGTCGCACGCATCACTGGGGCCCCGTTTGCGGGGCTTGTTGCATCCTCTCGCACTACATCGAGTTCGTGTTACATGAGTCAGCAGCGTCCAGGCAGTTCGGCGGATGACAACCACATCTCCTGGATCGCCGCCGCGCGACGCGAGGCCGACGCCCTCCGTGCGAAAAGCACGCATGCGACGCCCGCCGGATCGTCGTCCAAATACCTCTCCGACGTCGACCTCCGTCGAACACTCGACGCGGAGCTCACCGGCTACGCCATCCGTGAAGACGTTTTTCGCGGAGGACAGGGCGTCGTCTTTCGAGCGACCCAGATCGGCACGCGCCGCGACGTCGCCATCAAGATGCTGCGAGAGGGACCGCTCGTGGGAACGCACGGCGTCGCCCGATTCGAACGCGAAGTTCAGATTCTCTCCCAGCTTCGCCATCCGAATATTGTGTCGATCCTGGAGACCGGCAGGCTCAGCGGCAGTTACTTCTTCGTCATGGACTTTGTTGAGGGCTGGTCGCTGGACGATTACATCGTCGAGAAGCGTCCGACGGCGCGGGAAGTCCTTGAGCTGTTCGCCCACGTGTGCGACGCCGTCAACGTCGCCCACCTGCGTGGTGTCATCCATCGCGACCTGAAGCCGGGCAATGTTCGCGTCGATCGCTCCGGTTCGCCGCATGTCCTCGACTTCGGCCTCGCCAAGGTCGATGAAAACGACGACTTCGGCGCCGCGATGACCGTCACGGGACAGTTCGTCGGTTCATTGCCGTGGGCGAGCCCGGAACAGGTGGAGGCGACGCCCGAGGGCATCGATATTCGCACCGACGTCTATTCGATCGGCGTCATGCTCTATCACGCCCTGGCGGGCCGGTTCCCCTATCCCGTCGGCGAGAGCTTCCGCCAGACGATCGATCACATCTGCCACACTACGCCGGAGCGGCCAGGCTCGATCCGCGAGGAACTCGACGACGAAATCGATCAGATCGTCCTGAAGTGCCTCCGCAAGGAGCGCGACCTGCGGTACCAGACGGCGGGCGGTATCGCGAAGGACATCCGGCGCTACCTGGTCGGCGAGGCGATCGAAGCCAAGCGCGACAGCGCGTGGTACGTCGTGCGAAAGGCGCTGAAGAAACATCGCGTCACGGCGACATTCATCGGATTGTTCGTCGGCATGATCGTCTTCGCGATCGGCTGTCTGATCTACCTCTACGACGTGGAAACAACACTGCGCCACGAAGCCGAAGTCGCGCGGGATTCAGCGACGAAACAGGCGATCGCCGCCGCCGAAGCTCGCGACGAAGCGATGCGACAGCGCGGAATCGCGGACGAGGAGCGCATCGCCGCGGAAGTCGCCCGGGACGAAGCGCTCCACCAGAAGCGGATCACAGACGCCGTCAACGAGTTCTTCAACGGTGACGTCCTCGCCTCCGTGGCGCCGGACGCGCTGGGGCGCGACGTGACGGTCCGCGAGGCCCTCGACGCCGCCTCGGAGAACATTGACGAACGATTCGCCGAGGACCCGCTCATTCGCGGCCAGGTCAAGTTCGTGCTGGGCAACACCTACTTCCGGCTGGGCGTTCTGGACAGGGCCGAACGCCATCTGGCCGATGCTCGCGACATTTTCGTCGACGCCTTCGGCCCCGACGACGATACGTCGCTGATGGCGCTCAATGATGTGGCCCGGGCGTACGCCGCCAACGGAAAGTACAATGAGGCCGTCGACGCTTTTGGCGAGTGTCTCGAACGCCGCCTGCGCATCAACGGTCCTGACAACCTCGACACGCTTTCGGCGCAGACAAACATGGGCTGGCTGCTCGCCACGCTCGGGCGATACAGGGAAGCGGAACCCTACCTGCTCGATTCCTACGAAACGCGCAAACGCGTCTTCGGCGAGGAACATCCCCAGTCGCTGGCGCATCTGAACAATATCGCGATGTTCTATCATCAGATCGGCGAGCTCGACAAGGCGGCCGACGCCTCCGAGCGCGAACTCGCCATCAGCCGACGAATCGATCCCGACGATCCCGGGATCTTCACGTCCCTCAGCAATCTCGCGGCGATTTACGCCTCGATGCGGCGCTACGATCGCGCCGAAGCCCTCTACATCGAAGCGCTCGAAGGACGGCGCAAGGCGCTCGGCGAATCGCATCCGAGCACGCTGCTGACAACGAACAATCTGGCCACGCTCTACACGAAAATCGACCGCATTGACGACGCGGCGGACATGTACGTTCACGCGCTGGAGAAGGGACTGGAGGAACACGACGAATCCCTGCCGATCGTGCAGTCGCTCCGAAGCAATCTGGGCTGGATTCGCAATTACCAGAAGCGCTTCCAGGAGGCCGAACCGCTCCACGCCGCCGCCGTCGACAACGCCCGCAGGATCCTGCCGGAAGGCCATCCGACGCTCGGTCTCTATATCCATCGATACGGCGAATGCCTGATGGGCCTGGCGCGATACAGTGACGCGGAGAAGGCGCTGCTGGAGGCGTATTCGATTCTGTCCAACCAGGAGCTCGAAGACCATCACGAACTGCGCGACACGGCGCGTTCGCTGGCGGCGCTCTGTGAGAAACTCGAAAGACCTGACGAAACGGCGAAATGGACACAGATCGCCGATCGGGAAGAGGCCGCCCTCGCCGCGGAATAAGAGCGGAGACGGCCTCCGGATTCAGACACGCCGATTGATTTGACTTACGATCGTTTTGTCCTTGATCCTGTCGTCCTCGACCAGCATGAAGGCCTTACTGAGAATGATCGCCAGCGTGCGATCCCCTTCGAACGGAAGGAACAGTTTGCCCCCGTCCGCCGCCCGTTCCATCGAGCTGTTCGGAACGATGCACAGATACTGATCGTTCGGCTCCATCAGGATGTTCCCGCTGCCGAAGTGAATCCTGTAGGTCCGCCGCCTGCCAAGAACGACGAGAAATCGATCTGTGATGGTGCAGGCGTCGGCGATCTTCAGCCGGGGTATCAGACGCCGGAGAATCTCACGACGTGACTGCGCCGAGCCGGACAACTCGCCGAAGGAGTAGGACTGCCAGTAGTCGCGGAAGACGCCGTCGGGACCGCCATCCTGCCACTCGGGATTCGCGCCCACACTCGCAACACCGACGAACAGGTCCACGTCGCGAAGAATCTCGCTCAGGACGATGGGCGGAATCTGGTCGATCCGCAGCGGGTGATTGCCCGCCTCGTCGGGCCCCATCGTCTCGTACCCGCCACCGAACGCATGGGACGCGTTGATCGCCGCCCCAACTTCGTAGAATCGAACCTGGTCCGTCGCAAGGTATCGAAACGCGCCGGAATCAAGGACGTACTCGTCTCGATAGTCGTCCCCGATTCCCTCGATCCAGAACTCGGCCCGAAGATTCCAGGCGTTGAGCGTTCGATGCGCCGGCGGATAGGAATCGTCGACCATCAGGCGCAATCGGTTCCTCCAGGATCGCTGAGCGGCGAGCGCATGGAACTGATGCTGACGAATGACATGCGCGGCGAATCGGTTGGAATAGACGCCCGTGTTCCGCTCGGCGTCCGTCAGCAGATAAACTTCCCGATGCGCCTGCTTGAACGGCTGACGAATCTCGCGAGACTCGTAAAACGCGCGCCACGCCTCAATATCGTCGCGTGTCTCCGTTGAGCCGGGCGCGGCGTCCTGCGAAATCGGATGCCAGAGGCGAACTGTTGACGAGTTCGCTCTCGGCTCGAACGCTGTCCCGTCATCGCGCACGAGCCGCCCGGCGCCGTGCGGCGCCACTTCGGCGTCATCCGCCAGCCAGGCGGCGGCGACCTGTTCACGACCGTCATCAAAAAGCCAGATCAATCGCCGCGCCAGCGTACCGATGAGCGGATGATCCAGGTATCGCTCGCGCCACGTGTCATACGCCCACGTCCTGCGATCGAGGAACAGACTGTCAATACGATCCCGCTGAGCGGGCAGCATCTTCTGAATATCCTTCATCGACGCCTTGAGTTCCTTTAACTCGTCAGCGAAGTCGCGTTTGACGGTCGCCGGCGCCGATTTGACCGCCCCGCCCCTGTCGTTGATCCACGTCAATCGCGTGGACGACGCCCCCGCCGTTCCGCGAATCTCCAGCAACGCCGAGCAATCTCCCATTGCCCCGCGCAGCTCGCCGACCTCCGTCAGGCCGTAACTGGGTACGGCCATCTCTTCGATCTCATCGCGCGGAAGGCCCTCACGCGTTGCGGCCGCATCAAGGGCCTTCTCCATCAGCTTCTGGGCCGTGCCGAACTTGACTTTCACGCACAGCATCGCGAGTTGCCCCAGACTCGCCCGGCCAGGCATCTGTCCCAGCGCGTAGACGGCCGCATTGCCGACTTTGACCGCACGCGGCCCGATACCCGGGACTTTGCGGTAACACGAGACGGCGACAGCGCCGAGCGCGCGCGCCATGACGACGCTTTCACTCATGCCCGCGATCCAACACAGACCGCGAAGCGTCTCGGCATTGGGCTCGGCAATCAGTTCGTCGACAGCGCCCTCGGTCCGCCAGTTGACATCCGTCATGCGCCGCGTACGCGGCCGATCGACAAGCTCGAACCAACTCGACAGCCTGATCTGCAGATTCTCCCGGCCAATCGATTCGCACATCGCAGCAGCCGATTTCGACCACTTCCCCGACGGTTTGCTCGACGATGCGGATTGGCAGTGTTGGAGCAACACGGCCCACGCGTCGCGCTCCGTCGCATTCATCGTCTCGATGTCCGACATGGCCGCGTCCGTCCACGCCTCACCGCGTTCGAGCGGAATCTGCGCGCCGGTATTCAGCAATCCATCGATGCGGGCGGCGAGCTTCAGCTCCGAGGTCCTCGCGACGATTCGAGCGCCTTCCGCGATTCGGGCGAGATACCTCGCAATATCCGGATTGTCCGAATAGCGGTCCCAGTGGGTCTCGATGTGTCGTACCGTCCCGGAAACATGCAATGACGCATGAACGCGATCGCCCCTTTCTCCAGCCATCCCCTTCAGCAGTGAGACAAGATCCTGCGGCGCAAACGAGAGTTTTCGCTTGAGCAACTTCGTGGCCACGTCCACAAGATCAGTGCGATGCCCGATGAATCTGGAGCCCTTGGCGATGAAGGCCTTGCGGTCTTTGCGTAATTGCGAAATCTGTTCGGCCAGCGAATCGGCTTCCCTGAACAGCGTGACGACAAGCCGCGCGCGATCGCCAGGATCCAGTCCTTGCGCCTCTTCCAGCAGGGGCCCGACGCGATCCGGATCACCATGGCGCCGGAATACCGATGGTCCCGCCGCCACGACGCGTTTGGCGAATGAATCTGGATCGAACGGCGACCTGGCCACGGGGCTCACCCACCCACCAGCATCACGAGCCGCAGAAATGTCACTTCAGTTCCGGCCGTGATCTGAATCGTCTCGTCAAGCGATTCCGTCTGCCGGTCGCCTACGAGCACAAGAATCTGATTCCGCTGGTAGGCCTCAATCGCCGTATCGAACTGCCGCTTCCAGTCTGTTTCACGCGTTCGCGACGACGTTGCGTCATTCAGCCGCCGCTCTTCCTGCGTCGGCGTCACGAGGCCGCGATATCGCTCCGGCGGCGTCGCCGTGCGAAGCCGCTGGTTGTAGTCGCCCACTTCCTGGTAAACTCGCTCGCGAATCAACTCGCGCACTGTGATGGACTCCGTGGGAAACGCCAGTTCAAAGACATGATCGGCGTCACCCGGCGTCATGGTCTCGTCGCGAATCGTCAATATCGTCGACATGTTCTCATCCTCCGGCGTGTCTCCTGGTCCGCGGGCATTATACAGAGACGAAGGCCCGGCACACCGCGTTTTTCACGCAGCCTGAGAACGAGGGACGAGAAATTGCAACATCACGCCTTGATCGACGCCAGCGCCGCCAGCGCCCGCCCGCGCGCTTCAGAATGATCGACAACGGGTTCCGGGTAGTCTTCGCCCAGCGCCACGCCCGCGTCCGACAACGCCGCCGCCGGCGCCTCCCATGGGGCGTGGATCCACTTTGCCGGCAGCGCCGACAACTCCGGAACCCACTTGCGCACATACGCGCCGTCGCGATCGAACTTTCGGCCCTGTAGAACCGGATTGAAAATCCGAAAGTACGGCGCGGCGTCCGCCCCGCAGCCCGCAATCCACTGCCAGCCAAGCGTGTTGTTCGCGAGATCCGCGTCGACAAGCGTGTCCCAGAACCACGACGCCCCTTCGCGCCAATCGATCAGGAGATCCTTCACAAGAAACGACCCCACGATCATCCGCACACGATTGTGCATCCAGCCCGTCGTCCACAGCTCCCGCAACCCCGCATCGACGATCGGATAGCCCGTCAGGCCCCGCCGCCACGCCCGCAGTTGCTTCTCTGATTTCCGCGCCCACGGAAACGCGCGATATTGCTCGCGTAGTGGCTCAGTTGGCGTATTCGGAAAGTGCACGAGCAGATGATGGGCGAATTCCCGCCAGCCCAGCTCACGAAGAAAGGCGTCCGCCGACGACCTGAGTGCAGCGCCGCGCGACGCCTTCATCGCCGCCGTGATCGTCCACCAGATCTGACGCGGACTGATCTCGCCAAAGTGCAGGTACGGCGACATCCGCGAGGTCCCCGTCTCCGCCGGCTGGTCCCGACCTTCCGCATAGTCCTCGCACGCCTCTGTGATGAATCGCTCCAGCCGCTCGCGCGCCGCGGCTTCACCGATCGACCACGCCTCGCGCATCCCGCTCGTCCAGTCGATCTCCGGTTCCAGCCCGAGCGACGACAATGCGACCGACGCCGGCCACGTTTCCGGTCCCGTCAGCCGACGCGGCGCCGCCAGGGGTTTTGCCGGCTCGGACAGCTTTCGACACGCTCGCCAGTAGGCGGTAAAGACCTGATAGGGGCCACCCTGCTGATTCTTCACCAGAGCGGGCTCGAACAGGCACGCGCCGTTGAACGACTCGACGACGCTGACCTCCTCTCGCAGCGCCGCCTTGATCGTCGTATCACGCTTCACGATCGCCGGCTCGTAGCGGCGATTCCAGCAGACGGCGTCGGCGCCCGTTTCGGCAATCAGCTTCCGCAACGTCGCAAGACTGGCCCCCCGGCGAATCACCAGGCGCGAACCCAGCGACGCGAGCGACGCGCTCAGCGATTCCAGCGACTGATGCAGCCACCAGCGCGACGCGGCCCCCGGCGCCCAGTCGCCCTCTTCCTCCGGCGCCCAGATGAAAACGGGAACCACCAGGCCGCCGCGCTTCACGGCGGCGTCCAGCGCCGGATGATCACTCACGCGCAGATCATTGCGAAACCAGACGATCGAAACCGTGTTCGTCACGATGAAAAAAGCCTCCGTGCTCAACCGCCCACACTACGCGACGATCGACACAGAGGCTATTCGTACTTTGCGCCACCCTGGATGCGGCGCGTTGGTTTTTCCCGGGCGAGCGCTGTCGCGACTACGTCAGCCGATAAGAGCGTTCCCCGTGAATGCTGATGTCCAGCCCACTGCGTTCGACCTCTTCGGACACGCGCAGACCGATCGTCGCCTTGATCGCGGCAAGGATGATGAGCGTGCCGACACCGGAGAATGCCACGGCGGCCAGCAGCCCGACCGCCTGAAGGCCGACCTGTTTGAAGCTGCCGTCAATCACGCCGATCGCGGGCGTGAAGCAGAAGATGCCCGTCGCTATCGCGCCCCAGGCGCCGCCGACGCCGTGCACGCCGAAGGCGTCCAGCGCGTCATCATACAGACCGGCCCGCTCCTTGAAGTACACGGCGAAGTAGCACAGCGGCGCGGCGATCATGCCGATCATCAGCGCCCATCGCGGTTCGACGTGCCCCGCGGCCGGCGTTACGGATACGAGACCCGCCAGGATTCCCGAGGCGATCCCCAGGCTCGTGCATTTCCCGCGATGCAGGTACTCAACAACGATCCACGCCAGCGCGCCCGCGGCGGCCGCCGTCTGCGTTGTCGTGAACGCCAGGCCGGCGATGAAGCCCGAAACAGGCGTCTCGGCCGCGATCGCGCTGCCCGCGTTGAAGCCGAACCAACCAAACCACAGCAGCCCCGCCCCCGTGATCGTCAGGATCAGATTGCCCGGCTCGTGCGTTTCCCCCTCGATCGTCAGGCGGCGACCGATCATGATCGCGGCCACCAGCGCCGCAATGCCCGATGAGACGTGCACGACAGTACCGCCCGCAAAGTCCAGCACGCCCATCTCAAACAGCCAACCACCTTCGCCCCACACCCAGTGCGCCAGCGGACAGTAAATCAGCGTCGACCAGAGGATAATGAAGACGACATAGCTGGAGAGCTTCATACGCTCCGCCACGGCGCCACTGATCAGGGCCGGCGTGATAATCGCGAACTTGCCCTGGAACATGACGAACACGAGCTCTGGAATGCCCTTGTCGCTGAACATGGCGTCGTAGGGCACACCCGACAGGCAGAACTTGTCCCAATCCCATCCAATGAATCCATGGAAGCTGTCGCCGAACGCCAGCGCATAGCCGACGACGATCCACTGCACGCCGAGAATTCCCATCGCGATGAGGCTGTGCATCATCGTCGACAGAACGTTCTTCCGGCGGACGAGTCCGCCATAGAACATGGCCAGCCCCGGAATCATGAGCAGCACCAGCGCGCAGCTTGTCAGCATCCACGCCGTGCTTCCCGCATCAATTTTCGATACGTCGTGCTCCGCCAGCATCGACGCAATCGGACCAAACGACCCCATGCCATACCCTCAAACAGCGTTATCTTGATTGTGGACCGCAAGGCGCGGGAGATCCCCCCGCCCGCAAGCTTCTGGAAGCACAGCATTCTGTCCGCAGCCCCCCCATAGTCAACTGTTTTCTGATCACAAAACCGCCACGACCACCCGGCGGCGACGCCGCGCGCTGGACACGTGTTCGCATTGGGCTGCAACAGTTACAATCGTACAAGCGTCTCTTCGCCGAGGCGGAGTCTCGCCCCGCACGGGAATGTCGAATGACAGCTCGATACGACACGATCGGAACGCGCTACGACACAACGCGCCACGCCGATCCGTTCATCGTCGAACGGCTCGCCCGGCGCCTGGCGATTCGTCCCGGCGGCGCTTACCTCGATGTCGCCTGCGGCAGCGGCAACTACACATCGTGTCTGGCCAGGGCCGGTGGCGAGATAACCGGCGTCGATATATCGCGTCGGATGATTGAGCACGCTCGCGCGAAGACCTCCGAGGCTCGCTGGATCCTCGCGACGGCCGACGCCCTCCCATTCGGCGCCGCTCAGTTCGACGGCGCCCTCTGCACGCTGGCGATTCATCATTTTCCTGACATGACCGCCGCCTTCGCCGAGATCCGGCGCGTGATCGCGCGGGGCCGCTTCGTCCTGTTTACCGCGAGTCGCGAACAGATGCGCGGTTACTGGCTGAACCACTACTTCCCGAAGGCAATGGACTTCGCGATCCGTCAGATGCCGGACCTCCCGGACGTGATGAACGCCCTGTCACTGGCGGGGTTTGTCGACATCGAGCGGGAGGCCTACGCCGTCACGCCGGATCTTCAGGACCTCTTTCTCTACGCCGGAAAGCACCGACCCGCGCTCTACCTCGATCCGCAGGTCCGCGCAGGCATCTCCACCTTCGCGATGACGTCGAACATCGACGAGATGACGACAGGACTCCGACGACTCGCGAACGACATCGAAACTGACGCCATCAACAGCGTTCGACAAGCCTTCGACCATGATCTCGGCGATTACCTGTTCATCACGGCCGAGGCGCGCCCGGCCAACTGACTGTGAACCAGACGCCCCGATCGCGCCGATGTATGACGGCCCCGGATGGACTCGAACCATCAGCCTTCTCGTCCGCAACGAGACGCTCATCCATTTGAGCTTCGAGGCCACTGACCGAAACAACCCCGGTCCGATTCGAACGGACAACCTTCGCATTTGGACTGCGACGCGCTGCCAGTTGCGCCACGGGGCTGTGTTGAATTGACGCCGACGGGATTCGAACCCGCGTTCTCCGGCATGAAAGACCGGCGTGTTCCCGCTACACCACGGCGTCATGGATCTCGATCGATCGGCGCAAGCCGCGCGACGTCGTCCCGTCGGCGCGCACGTTCCGCGCCCGCCGTCGGCGCGACGATCTCGCGCCGACGACAAAAAAAGATAACCCGCATCGGCGCGGCGCCGACGCGGGTCTCCGAAACTCAGGTCCATGGCCCGCAGGCGGCATGAATCGGCTCGGAGGAACCCGAACCGACGCCGCCCTGTTCAGGCGTTTGCGCGCAGGTATAGATTCCGATCTCGCCAGGAACGCTCGCGCGCTCGCTCGGCGCAGCGTTCACGAAAACGCCAACGCGCAACAACAGGTCGGATTCGAGTCATCATGACAAGGTCAGACATCTCTGTGTCCCAACTCAGGTCAACAGTCACTGGGGATGTGTTCCCACACATCTACGGCCCGATCAATAACTAATAGCCTGCAAATCGACATCTGTCAAATACAATCGGTATTCTCGGGGCCATTGCGACAATTCGGGAATCGCCCCTGCACGGGGTGAAGTCCCCAATGTGTGCGATCGGCGAACCCGGAGGGATCACGTGAGAATAGCCCCCCGATTCATCAGGGGGAACAATTCGTCCTGTACAAGACATCCCGTCCCGGCGGGACGGGATGACTTCGCCGCCGACGGCTCACGGCTGAAGCAGCGCCCCGACGAATCCCGCCACGTCACGGCTGTCAATCACGTTGTCCTCATTCATATCCGCGCGGTGGATATCGCACGCGGGGAACATGACGCCGTAGGACGTCGCATCGACGATCGCCAGGGCGAACGGCTCGACATCCGAATAGTCAAGAACGCTGTCGCAGTTCAGATCGCCGAAGGTCGAGACCGACTCGACGACGCCCGACAGGCGCATCGTGAGCGCCGTCCCCTCGAGCCAGTTCTCCGCCGTTCGCTGATCGAATGTGCGAATCGTGTACGTCGCGGCGAACGAACCGGCAACGGCGGCGTTCAGCGTCGCACGCACGTTGGCCGCGCCGCCCGCGGGAATATTGGCGATATTCAGCGTCGGCTCGATCCGCAGCGCCGCCGTGTCCCCCGACGCCGACCCGTACTCGATGTCGAGCTTCGCCGTGAAGCCGGGCGCATCTTCGAGGTTGTAAACGGGAATATCCACAAACAGATCACCCGCGCCTTCCGAAATCGACCCCAGATCCACGTCGATTGTGTCGACGTCGGCGTTCGCGCCGAACGACGCCTCGGCGTGATCCAGCGCCTGGGCGATCATGCTCACAACGTCGTTGTCGTCCGTCCCGCCGTGACCGAACCCGCCACTCAGCGTCACGTCGAGATTGTCGATCGTCACCTGCCCCGAATAGGCGCCGGGCTGATTCGCGGGGATCACGAGGGCGACGTTGATGTTCTGACTCGCCGTCCCGCCACCGCTCATCGGAAAGGCGTTGTATCGCCCCCTGGGCGTCGCCGTGGCGTATCCGCTGGTCGAAATCTCGAAGTAGGTTCCGTCCTGCCCCGTCTTGTTCAGCGTGACAGTCTGCGACAACAGCGTCGTCGGTCCCACGAGCGTGACAACGGAGAACCCGCGAAGCGATCCCCCCGCCGGATCGTCAGGCCCCGGCGCCAGGAAGAGCTGGCTGTCATTCTGCTGATCCATGTAGATTGACCAGACGTATTCCGGCCGATCGATATAGGCGTTGCGGTTGTTCGTGTAGTAGCTCGGGTTGTAGACGCTGCTGTAGATCGTGTGATTGCGCCGACGTTCAAACTCATCGGGCGGATCCATGTAATGCCACGCAACCAGTGACGAGAGATACCCCATCTGGTTGGTCCCGGGCGTACCGCTCGTCAGCGAGAGACCCAGCTCCGGTCCCCATCGCGTATCGCTGTAGAAAAGCTGTCGCGCCACATCGCCCTTGTCCGTGTCGCCCGGAAAATAGACGCCACCGCCGAGGCTGCGACCATTTCCGGTCGTTGCCGCATAGCCGTACGGATCGTTGCCTCGTGCGCTGTTCGTGCCCGGGTCCGAGGGACGCAGCGCATGCGGATCGCCCAGGTTGCCCGTACTCGAGTTGCTCACACTGCCCGGCTGCCGCGACTGCGGCCACGTGTGCTCGCGATTCCAGGTGGCGCCGGAGTCCCATGTACTCGGGACCGACAGGCGATTGTAGACGAGCAGGATGCGCGAGGCGTTTGACGGATCGCGATCGTGAACAGCGGCCGAGTATCGAAAGTCTCCGTAGCTGCGCTGAATGTGGCCCGTCTTCATGGTGTTGTAGAGCTGCGACTTCAGCGTCGACCCGACGCCCGTCGCCGCGTTGTAGTAACTGGCCGGCGGCGCCCACGGATCCACCTGCGCCAACGCCGGCGAGCCGGCAAGCGAGATGAGGATGACGGCCGGCGCCATGAACAGTCGAGTCCGACGCAGCGAAACACTTGATATTCTCACGTTGTAAATACCCCTTGAGAGTCTGACAAAACAAGGCGCGACGCCTCCTGCGCCGGGCCGCGCGCTGGTCGACACGTGATCTCGTCGACATGCGCACTGCGGTTCAACTGGCCGCGTCGATTCCGTCGGCTCATCGAATCACGCGGCGTTGAATCCTATCACATCTGCGTGGCAAATTGCCTGAACTAGAAAACTGCCCCCCGGCCGAAGCCGGGGGGCAGCGTCATTCATGCATCAGACGTTTGTCTGATCTTCAGTTGCGGGAGCAATCCGGCTTAGGGATTGCAGGGATCGCCGTCACACGTCGTGCCGGCGCCCTGGAACACACCGCCCAGATTCGCACATTCCGTCGCCGTCACAACGCTGCAGGAGTTGCCGCAGGTCGCGCCGCTCGTCAGAAGGTCGATGAAGGACTGCGTGTCCAGACCATTGACGTCTCCGTTCATGTCGAGATCCGTGTTCGCACAGGACTCGGCGCCCATGTTGCTGAGCGGCTTGCCGAGCAGCGCGTTCGCGAAGTCCGCCACGTCGGCGAGGTCGATGACGTTGTCGCCGTTCATGTCACCCGGGCACGTCGGGCAGGACCCGAAGCTCGGCGTGACACAGCAGGCGCCGTCCATCTGGTTGCACGCCGTGATATCGGCGAAGCGAACGAGCTGGAGCTGGTAGCCGCCATCTCGCGGATCCGACGAATCGAACTGCGACACGAAACCCGTCACGCTGACGAGGCCCGAAGGAATCGTCTGGCCGACGAGGTCGAGATCCGCCGTGCCGACGCGAACGATCGCCGAGAGGCTCGTGTTCGGATCCGTCACGGGGAAGTTGGCGCCGCCAGTAAACAGGCCACCGGCGTCGTCGAACGTCACACACGAAAGCGTCACGCGGACGCTCTCGTAATCCTCGGCCGCCGCGGCGCCGTCCTGCAGATCCGTGGTCGTGAGCTCGACCGGCGCCGGAAGCGCCGTCGAACCGCAGACCTGGTTGACCGTGAACGGCGACACGAGTTCGAGCAGACCGTTGAAGGTGCTCAGCGTGCCCGTGATCGACATGACGCTGCCGGCCGGGGCCTGCGCGAGAATCGCGTCGATATCGGCGTTCGATCCGAAGACCGTGATGCCGCGATCGTCGCCGCCCGTGCCGGACATGTCCTGAACCGTGAAGCTCTTGACGCTGCCGCTCGAGACGGTATCGATCGTCTCGACGACGACGACGTTGGCAAGCGTTACTTCCGTGCCGTTGGCCATCGTTCGCGCTTCAGCAATGCTCAGCACGCTGTCGCATGCGCCCGCGGTGCAGGTCGTCCCTTCACCAAGGAAGACGCCGCCAAGACCGCAGCATTCCGTGGCGTCCGTGGCCGTCTGGCACGTGTCATTGCCCAGGCAGCAGGCGCCCTCGCCGACGACACAAGTGTTAACACCGCAGATCGAGCCGGCGCCCTGCCAGACACCACCCAGTGTGTTTTCACAATCGTCCTGTGTCTGAGCGTCGGTGCAGCTCGCTCCAACGCAGCACGCGCCGGTCGGATCCGGGCACGTCGCGCCGTCGCCCTGGTAGGCGCCGCCCTGCCCCGTGCAGTCCGTCGCCGTCGTGATGATGCAGGACGTGTCGAGGAGGATACAGGCGCCAACAGGATCACTGCACACGCCGATGTCCGCGATCGTCACCGGCAGGAGCTGGTAGCCGATCGGCGTGCCCGTGCCGCCGTCATACTGCGTCAGGATACCTGTCACCGAGACCTGGCCCGACGGAATCGTCTGGCCAACAAGATCCAGATCGCCCGTCTGAACGCGAACCGTCGCCGTGTTGCTGTTGAGGACGTCCGTGACAGTGTAGTTCGTGCCCGCCGCGAACACGCCGCCGGCGTCGTTGAACGTGACACAGCTCAGCGTGACGCGAAGGCTCTCGAGACCCTCCGCCGTCGCGCTGCCGTCCTGCATGTCCGCCGTCGTGATGGCGATCGGCGCCGGGACCGTCGTGGAACCACAGACCGAGAAGCTGTCGATGAAGCTGATCTCATCCAGACCATTGAACGGGCTGAACTGGCCGCTGATCGTGATCAGGCTGCCGGGAACCGCCGCCACAAGGATCTCATCGATCGTCGCGTTGGGGGCGAAGACGGTGATACCGCGATCGGCGCCCGCCGGTCCGGACATATCCTGAATCGTGATGCTCTTGGAAGCGCCACTGTTCACGAGGTCCGTCGTCTCGACGACGATGGCGTTGGAAATGATGATCGGGTCACCCGGCGTAACGGCGCGGGCTTCGGCGATCGTCAGGAACACATCGCAGACGCCCGGCGTCGCACAGGTCGTGCCTTCGCCGGCGTACACGCCACCCAGCGCACAGCAGGCGTCCGGATTCGCGACATCCTGGCAGGTGTCGCCCGGGAGGCAGCAGGCGCCGGCGCCGATGTCACAGACACCCGGCGTGCTGCACAGCGAGTTGTCGCCGCGATAGCTGCCGCCGACGGCTTCACAGTCAACCTGCGTCACAGCGTCCGAACAGATCGTGCCATTGCCTTCGCAGCACGCGCCCGTCGGAAGCGGGCAGCTCGTGCCGTCACCCTGGTACGCGCCCGACTGGCTGTTGCAGTCGGCAAGCGTCGTGACGACGCAGTCGGCGCCGCCGTTGATGAAGCACGCGCCGACGGCCGTGCCACACGTCGTGATGTCACCCAGCGACGAGACGAGCAGCTGGTAGCCGCCGTCGCGCGGGTCCGAAGCGTCGAACTGGGCGAGGATACCCGTGATCGACACACCACCCGCCGGAATCGTCTGGCCGACGATCGGCAGCGCCGACGTCGGAACGCGAACGACCGCCGTCAGCCCGCCGCCCTGCTCCGTGACCGTATAGTTCGTGCCGCCGGCGAAGGTGTTGCCGGCCAGGTCGAACTCGACACAGGACAGCGTGACGCGCACGCTTTCGAGACCTTCGGCCGTCGCGCTGCCGTCCTGCATGTCCGTCGTCGTGATGGCGATCGGCGCCGGGACGCTCGTGACGTTTCCACAGACGTGGTAGCCCGTGATGAAGGAGAGCTCATTCAGACCGTTGTAAACGTCGAGCTCACCCGAGATCGAGAGGATGCTTCCCGGACCCGCAACGCCGAGAATGGCGTCGATGTCGGCGTTCGGGCCGAAGACCGTGATGCCGCGCGCGGCGCCGGCCGGTCCCGACATGTCCTGAACCGTGATGCTCTTCGAAGCCGAGCTGGAGATGAGGTCGTCCGTGGAGACGATCACGACATCGGCGACCGTGATCGGCGCGCCATCCGTCAGCGACTTTGTGTCGTCGATCGTTCCGACCTGGTCGCAGGCGCCCGCATCGCAGGTCGCGCCTTCGCCAAGGTAAACGCCGCCGAGCGTGCAGCAGTCTGTCGGGTTCGCCGCCACCTGGCAGACACCCGTGACGCAGCAGGCGCCGGCGCCGGGATCGCAGATGTTCGGCGTGAAGCAGTCCGTGCCGTCGCCCTTATAGGTTCCGCCGACACTGAGACAATCCGCTTCGGGAACAACGGCGGAGCAGACGCCGCCTTCGCAGCAGGCGCCCGTCGGGGCCGGACACGTCGTGCCGTCACCCTCGTAGAAACCGCCAAGGTTGTTCTGACAGTCATCCTGCGTCGTGATCACGCAGCTGTCGATCAGCGTGCAGGCGCCCATCGGATCGCCACCGGCGCCGAGGACGATATCGTCCAGGGCGAACTCATCGCGGCTGCCGCCGCCGGAGACGTCATCGCCCGACCAGCGCAGGTAGAGGAGGCCGCCGTCAGCGACGCTGAAGCCGCTGATCGTCGTGCTCATCGGAAAGCTCATCCACGAGCCCGACGGCGCGTCCGGCGAAACCAGGTCCAGCGCCGGAACGCCCGTGAAGTTCGCTCCGTCCGTCGACCACGAGAAGTTGAAGTTGTTGCCGCGCGTCTGGTCATTGAGATAGTACGCGACGTAGGCGACGTCCATCGTCGTCAGCGTGGCGCCCGTGGCGTTCTGCACCTGGAGCGTGAACGTTCCCGGTGTGAAGTCCGAGCCGGCGGGCTGAACACCCATGGCGACGTTGCCGTTGATATCGAAGGCATACACGCCGCCCGTCGAGACACCGCCGGAGCTGGAGCCGCGGGCGAAGTCGCCCGTCGTGAATGTGCCGCCGAAGGCGCCGGGACCGTCACTCAGACCTGTCACGGCCCAATCGTCAGAGTCGAGCTGTCCGGCCGACGGCGATGGCGCAAAGCCGCCGCCCGCAAATCCCGTAAAGTCAATCGTCGCGCCACCGTTGAACTGCACCTGCGCAAAACCCTGCGCAGTCACGCACAGCGTCATCGCGAGCATCGCGAGACCGACTGTACATCGCTTCGTTCCCATACAATTACTCCTCATTCGTTCATTCTCCTCCGATGAATTCCATGCCACTTCCACCGCACGATCACGTGATCGAGGTTGCTCACTGCGGCGTGGCGAGACATTCGTGGGCGGATCGACGCCTCGACCCGTGAATGCGCAACCTATCGCGCGAACCGTTGAACTGTTCGAGCCGAATGAATAGGAATCGATGAAGAACGATCGCTGAATACTTAAGAAAGGATGAACGCCGCAACGTCACAACGGGCGTTCCCGGGATCTGTCGGAGAGAGATTCACATCGCGGCGCCACGCGACGTCGGCGGAGAATGACCGATAACGGATCAGTCGCGCCCCTCGCGCTGCGTCGCCTCCAGCATCTTCGCCTCGTCGGGACGCGGATTGTGACCGACGACTTCATGCCCGCAGTCCGGGCAGAAGGTCGCTTCCGATGACGCCGGGTTGATGCGGCGGATCAGCAGGACGAGCGTCGGCTCGGTCTTTGCGATGTAGTGTCCGTCGGCGTCTTTCGTCCAGAAGCACAATTCAGCCTGATACGCCGATTTCCGACTGCAATTCGGACATTCGAGCGGTTCGATGTCGCCGTTCTTCACTTCGTAGGCGTAGTCGTACCCGCACTCGGCGCATTTGAATCCGCGATCGTTTGCAAAGTTCGCGGGGGAGGGCTGCCACAACCGCCAGGCCGCAAGCCCGCCGGCGATGATGAAGAGTGCGATGGCCGAAATGGCCTTGATCTTCTGGGACCTGTCGCCGGAATCACCATACTGAGACATGGAGTGGTCTTCTTTCTTTTCTGCCGGTACGAACCGAACCGTTGGTGGTTTCGATCGAATCCCGGCGCGTCATCCGCTCGATCATCGAGCGCCCGGCGCAATCTACGAACGACAGCGCCCCCGTCAATGCCATCCGGCGCATTACCGTATTTCACATCCCGTCTTCAGGATGCAATGACGAAGACTTATTCATTTCTTAACCTTGGTTTCGCACCATTCTGATGACGCTATTGAGGGCCGACTTAGAATCTCATCCGCGAGCAAATGAGATTGGAAATCAAGTCCGTATGCGCCGCGTTTCCGGCAATCGAATGTTGAACATACGCCGACGCCATCGAGCGTCTGACGCGGTCGGCAGATAGAAAGGGCAAACGAAATGGATATCGTGCGACGTATGGGGCGATTCGGCATGGGAGCCAGGGCGGTCCGACCGGCGTTTACGCTGATCGAACTGCTGGTCGTCATCTCAATCATCTCGGTTCTGTTGTCCATCCTGCTGCCGGTCCTCTCCGGCGCCCGACGCACCGCCAAGGGTGTGAGTTGTCAGGCCAAGCTGAAGGAGATCGGGACGGGCGTCCAGTTCTACGCGACGGACAACGACGACTGGATCATCGGCTCACCCGCCGGCTCCGGCGCCTATATCCTGGGCAGCTTCGCCTCCGGCGCCGCCACGCAGCGATGGGACTGGATGGGCCCCATGGCCAAACAGATGGGCTACCCTCTCCCCGAAGGCAGCGGAAACACGATCACGGCCGAGCGATTCAACATGATCCGCGGCATGCCCCTGTTCCTCTGTCCCTCCAATGACTTCCTTGCCACCTGGTATGACGGTCCCAACGCCGGCACGGGTCCCATGGTCAGCTACAACACGTCGCGCTACATGCTGTTCGAGCATGTCTCCAGCGGCGGCGACGGCATCGCGACCTACGGCAACTTCCACGAAGAGAAACTGCCGACAGGATGGAAGCCGCGCATCACACGCATGGGCGACGTGTCCAAAAAGGTGTTTGCGGCGGACGGCGCCCGCTACTCCACGACGAGCGTCAAGCCGGACTACGACCTCACGGCGCAGGCGGCCTGGGGCGGCAGCTTCTCCGACGTCGCCCCCTACAGCACGTTCACGCGCAGCTGGGACCGCGGCGGCATGACCGGCGGAAGTTTCGACGCCCGCATCTACGCCTTCCGACACTCGACCAGCATCCCGGCGCCCAAGGCGCCCGGAGACGCTTACAAGGCGAACTTCGTCTTCATGGATGGTCACACCGAGAAGCTCGGCGATCTTGAGTCGGCCAACCCGCACCTGTGGCTTCCGGCCGGATCCCAGCTCACGCAGGGTTCGCTCTATCCCGACGTGCGACAGCGCTACGGCACGGGAACGATCGATATCGGCAGCTGATTCGGCGCATCCACCCGACGATCGATCCATCAGGACACGATAAGAAAACAGCCCTCCGATCCGTCGGAGGGCTGTTTGCGTTGATTCACTGTCAGTCGGGCGACCTGGCTCGACGCGAACGCCGTTACTCCGGCACGCGCCGAATATCGGCGCCCAGCGCGTTGAGCCGCTGCTCGATTCGATCGTATCCGCGATCGATGTGGTAGACGCGCGAGACTGTCGTTGTCCCCTTCGCCACCAGCCCCGCGAGAACCAGGGCCGCCGACGCGCGAAGGTCGCTCGCCATCACGGGCGCGCCGACGAGGTGCTTCACACCCTCGACGATCACTGTCGGTCCCTCCTTGCGGAGCCGCGCCCCCATTCGATTGAGTTCGGCCACGTGGACGAAACGATCCGGAAAGATCTTCTCCGTGATCACGCTGTTGCCATCCGCAAGGCACAGCAGCGACATCGCCTGCGCCTGAAGGTCCGTCGGGAATCCGGGATAGGGCTGTGTCGTGATCGTGACCGGTTCCAGCCGCCGCGCCGACGAGACCTGCACCATGCCGTCCGCCGTGCGCTCGACGTTAACGCCGATCGCGCGAAGTCGATCGACCAGCGCCAGCAGATGGTCCAGACGACAGTTCTCGATCTTGACGTCGCCGTTCGTGATCGCCGACGCAATGATGAACGTGCCCGCCTCGATGCGATCCGGGACAATCTCGTGCTCGCAGCCGTGCAGCTGCGTGACGCCCTCGATCGTGATGCGAGGCGTGCCCTGGCCCGTGATGCGCGCGCCGCATTTGTTCAGATAGTCCGCCAGGTCCGTGACTTCCGGCTCGCAGGCGGCGCATTCGATGACCGTCGTCCCGTCCGCGAGGCACGCCGCCATCAGAACGTTCGCCGTGCCAAGCACGGTCGAACCGAAGGGACCACCCAGGAACACCTCGGCGCCGCGCAGCTTCTTCGCCTTCAGATGAATGTCGCCACCGATGAGTTCGATGTCCGCGCCCAGGGCCTCGAGCCCCTGAAGGTGCAGGCCAATCGGCCGGTAGCCGATGTTGCAGCCACCGGGCAGACTCACCTGCGCCCGACCGCGGCGCGCCAGCAGCGGTCCCATCACGCAGACGCTCGCCCGCATCTTGCGGACCAGGTCGTACTCGGCGTGACAGTTCATTTCATCTTCGACGCGAAGTCGGATGTCCCCCTTTTCCTCGCGCGTCACCTGGACGCCGAGTCGCTCCAGCAGGTAGCAGAGGTGCTGCGTGTCCGACAGATCCGGAACGCCCTTGATGACGCTCTCCCCCTCCGTCAGCAGCGAAGCCGCAAGCACCGGCAGCGAGGCGTTCTTCGATCCGTTGACTCGGATCGTCCCCTTCAGCCGTTTGTTCCCGTTAATGACAAATCGATCCACAGGACGCCCCCTGGTGGTTTCTTGGTTCAGCCCCGGAAGCGGCGACGCCGCCCGGCAAACAACAAGGTCCGATTATAGTGGCCGTCCCGCATAGCGAAATCCCGCGCTCGGGATCATCGTCGCCGCGCGCCGCTCCGCGTCTCCGAGCAGCCGGCGCCGGGCCGTGTCGGCCGAAGCTTGTCCTTGCCCGACGTGGATCGAAGCGTGTCTCGGTCCCGCTCATTTCGATCTGTCTCGCCACTGTCGCGGCCCGGCCCCTTCGACGCCGCCACCTCACGCGGAAATTCCCCCTCACGATCCCAAAGGTAGTAGACCGGCGGTCTCCCCAGCACCTGGCGAAACGCCTTGGTAAGCTGGACGGCGGTCCGCGTCGCCGGGGCGTACTTGAGCGGCGTGTGCAGCGATGTCACCCAGTCCTGAATCGTGGACTCCACCAGCCGACGCACACGGGGACGATCCGCGATGACCGTTGCGAAGTCCGGCGCAAACGGATCGACGCCCCAGCCTGACAGGCGTTCGAGCAGCTTGATCCGCCCCTTCGGCGGCCGACACTGCCCCACACGACGCATGCCGGCTTTTTCGAAGACGGGATTGACGGTTCCCATCGCGGCCAGCGCTTCCACAAATCGCACACCCACGCGCGGCAGCGATTCGCGGACAAAGTAGTGCCCGAGTCCGCAACCCCGAACGTCGGGATGCATGATCAGTCGGCGCAGGATTCGCAGTTCCCGATTCGTCCGTCGGATGTTTCGTACGAACCGCCCCTGCGTCGCCTGGTTCCGTAATGCAAGTTCGACCGGCGCGTGCGCGAAGACGAGGATCCCGATGGCCTCGCGGCTCGAGCGCTCCTTCAGGAGAAAGACCTTGTCGACGAAGCCCAGGCTGTCCCGATGGCGATAGTGCATCGGACCAAAGACGCGATAGTCCCGCACGCTCCCCCGTTCGATTCGAACGCCTCGACGGAGCGACATGACGCGCGATGTCGGAGGCCGACTTGTCACCTCCGGCGCCCCGCCTCCAAGTACGATTCGCTGGTCGGGTTGCAGATCGGCCACGATGTCCTCACGGGTCGTGGCGACCACCAGCCGAAGGCCGTGGCGCGAGACAAGCTTGCGAACGTTGTAAGCCAGCGCCCTGGCGATGCGGGCGTGCAGAATCGAGGTGAACTCGTCGCAGAAGACGACGGGACGCGCCGCCGATCGCATGACATTTCCGATCGTTCGCGCCAGCGCCGCCCGAAATCGTTCGCCATCGGAGAGGTCGGCGAACCGCCGGATCCACAGCCGCGGCTCGCCCAGACCGCACGCCGTCAGGATCTCCATCGCCGTCGCCAGCGACGCTTTCGGCGCAACGGCGTCAACCACGCTCCGATCGCTCGGGAACCGGGACGAACTTACCCAGACGCCTCCGCCGGCGGCGTTCGCGATGGCGCGCAGCGTCGAGCTCTTTCCGCCGCCTGATGGTCCTGTCACGAGAACAACACCACCTGGCGAAAGGCGAACTTCGAGATTCGCAACAATCTCGTGCGGCGCCTCGCGCGGTGGAATCCCGAAGTCCCAGCAGATCTCGCGCTTGCGCGGCGACATCGGCGAAAGACCCGGCTCGCGAATCACGGTCACATGGACGATATCAGGATGGGTGGCGTGCGGATTCATCAGGAAAGCAACTCCGATCAGCGAATACCTAACACAAACCGAACACCAATGACCTTACTCGGCGTATTGCGCAGAGTCAATATTGCGCAATAAACGCCGCTATATTTCTTTAAACTATTTCATTAAAACAACTTACAAAATTGCACCCAGCAATGGTGACGGGAAAAACGCCACCGTTGTGTCGCTTCGCTCACACCCGTTTTTTTGCGAAGATCTTGTGACCGCCCCACCCGTTGCCGACGGGACGACCGGATGGATCCCTACGGGCCATATCGCAATTGAGGTCGCCGAGCGCGACACGTTGATTCGTCGCGCATGGAATTCTGCTGGATGACAACCTTGTAACGAAGACGCTCGGGCGTGCGCCGTCGCGCGCAATCGCTGAATTCTCGTCGATTTCCCGTAGTGACCCATCGGCGCGGGCGAATACAATCCGCCCAACTAGAACGGCGCGACCTATCGAAGGCTTCATGTGCAGGATCGAGAGCATCGAAAGTCGCAGAATCACTCTACATCAGTTCCGCGCCAGCAAAGGACGGCCCCGATGCGCATTGCACTCGTCAATCCAATCACCCGACGGACCCAGGGATACCACACGGTCGGCAGTTACATCCCGCAGCTCGGTCTCCAGGTTCTCGCCGGCCTCGTTCCCGAACAGCACCACGTTGACATCATTGACGAGATCTTCGGCACCTCCGCGACGCAGAAGCTCATCGAACAGGGCGGCTACGACCTCGTCGGTATCACGGCCTATACCAGCGGATCGACGCGCGCGTACGAGATCGCCCGCGCCTGCCGGGAAAAGGGAATTCTCACGATCATGGGCGGTCCCCACGCCTCGGCCTGCCCGGATGAAGCCGCCGTTCACTTCGACGCCGTCGCCGTCGGCGAATGCGACGAAATCTGGCCGCAGATCATTCGCGACGCGGAGTCCGGTCGGCTGGCGCCGCGCTACGACGGCAGGCTCTCGGATCTGGAAGAGACGGGCCTCGGCTGGGCCAAACAGGGCATGGAGCCGATCAACGGCAAATACAGCGTCTCGGCGATCCAAACATCGCGCGGCTGCCCCGTGGGCTGCGAATACTGTTCCGTGACCAAGTTCAACGGGGCGCCCATTCGTCGCCGGCGAATCTCGGACATCGTCGACGAGTGGAATCGCACGCCTCGGAAGTTCATCTTCGTTGTCGATGACAACTTCTTCGGCGTCGGCGAGCAGCACGCCGAGTGGGCCAAGGAGCTCCTTCGCGCCATCATCAAGCACGGAAAGAAGCGGCATTGGTTCAGCCAGACGACGCTGAACATGGGCGGCGACAAGGAAGGCATGGATCTCGCCTACAAGGCGGGCTGCCGCGGCATGCTTGTCGGATTCGAGTCCTTCAACCCCGAAACGCTCCGCCAGTATCACAAGGGCATCAACCGCAAGAACCTCTCGGACTACCAGACGCTCGTCAACGGCTTCCACAAGTCGGGCATCGCCGTCTTCGGCGGCTTCATCATCGGCGCCGACGGCGATATCGCCGAGACCGTCGCTGACACCGCCATCGCCTCCGTCAAGCTCGGCATCGACATCATTCAGATCACGAACCTGACGCCGCTTCCGGGAACGAAAATGTACGATCGTTTCCGCGAGGGCGATCGCCTCTTCGCCCTGAACTACCCGGAAGACTGGGAGCGCTACACATTTACGGAGACGGTCTACAACCCGACGAAGATGTCGGCGCGTGACCTGGACGAGGCGATCTACGAGCTCCGCTATGCGGCCGCAAAACAACCCTGGGTGATCAAGCGCGCCCTGCGCACGCTCTATCGAACACGCTCACTCACGACAGCCGGTTTCGTATACGGCATGAATCGCGGATGGAAGCAGATGGCCCGCGTTCAGGCGCCGCACGACGAGAAGCGCTTCGGATTCGGCCCCAAGAAGACGGAACGATACGAGAAAGTCCGCCGCGCGTTCGATATGCACCTTCGCTCGACGTGGAGTCCCGACGAATTCTCCACAGGGAAGGATGTCCCGCCGCCGCCATCGAGCGGTGAGAACGACAAGGTACCGCTTCCGATCCTGCAGGGTAGTTAGCCGCGCGTCACTCGCGCCGCGTCCGGATCGCCCGACAGGGCACTTCTCGCCCCATAACAGTTCAGATCGGCGTCCAGGGACGCGGCTTCCGGGTGGGTTTTATGCGTGACGCGTTTACAGGCGCACGCGTCGTCGTGTAGCTTTCGACTCCGAGCCATACCAACCAGAGGAGTGAATTCATGACACGCCGATTTCCGAGTCTCCTTTCCCTCACCTGCGCCGCAGGGGCAATTGCAGTCCTGATCGCGCCGCTGCGCGCCAGCGCGGATACCGAATACGCCTACGATGACGGCGTCTCGAACATCCTGCTGGGCCCGCCGAGCAGCTTCGAGCAGTACGGCGACATCGACATGCTGTGGGGCAACTACTACTTCACGGATAACGCATCGGAACTCGTCTCCGAAATCCGCTTCGGCATGGGAACCCTCTCCAGTCCGAATGTGTCCGTCTGGATTTTCGAAGACTCGGACGATGACGCAGATCCGACAAACGCCACGCCGATCTACAACGTCACGACAACGGCCGACAACCTCGGCTTCGATTTCAACGTCGTGTCAATTCCCAACATCCAGGTCGATGGCGGTTTCTTCGTCGCGATCGGTCATCTCGCCGAACTGACCTATCCGAATGGCTCCCCCGACTACCCGGCGCCGGCTCGTTTCGATCCGGATGGACGCCCCGATCGATCGTGGTTCTTCTACGACAACGACATTCCCGAAAGTAATCTGGCGAGCTCCGGTTTCGTTCAGCGCATGGACGGTCCATTCGTTCCCATCCAGGGGGCGTTCGCCGTTCGCGCCGTTACGGTCCCGATACCGGAACCGGCGACAGCAATCACGATGCTGATGGCCATCGCCGGGGCGACACTCCGTCGCCGCCGCTAGCAATCAGCGTCCTCCGTAAACTCACGTACGCGATACTACCATCCGATGAAGAGTCCGCCTGCAACACTGCATCGGGCTCTTTTTTTGCGCTCCGTCGATCCGGCGGATGGCAATTCCTGCGCCCATTCGAAATGCAAGCCATGGCGATGTCAGGCCGATTTCAAGGTCGAAGTCGCAGAGTTTCCATCAATCGGGAAGGCGCCATGAGCAGAGAACTCACACTGACCGGCCGCGAGCGGACCTTCGGCGAAGACGAGATCATCGTCAGCAAGACTGACGTCAAGGGTCGAATCACTTACGCCAACGAAGTGTTCATCCGCGTCGCCGGCTACACGGAAGATGAGCTTCTTGGCAAGCCGCACAACATCATCCGACACCCGGACATGCCGCGCTGCGTGTTCAAGCTGCTGTGGGATACGATCGAGGCCGGCAGGGAGATCTTCGCCTACGTCATCAATCGCTGCAAGAACGGCGATCACTACTGGGTCTTCGCCCACGTGACACCGACCTACAACGATGATGGTCAGATCATCGGCTATCACTCGAACCGTCGCGTCCCCGATCGATCGGTCCTTTCGACCATCAAGGGCCTCTACACGACGCTGCTCAACGAAGAAAAGAAGCACAGGAATCCGAAGGACCAGATGGCGGCTTCATTTCCCGTGGTGCTCGATTTCCTCAAGAGCAAGGGCATGACCTACGAAGAACTCATCTTTTCACTGAAACAGGGCGCGAACGAACGACGTGGCAGTCTCGAACCGGTCGGAGCATAACAAGGCGATGACGACTCTTTCCACCTCCATTCCGCAGGACGAATTCGTCGAAGCCCCTTCGATGGATCGCGAGGAAATTCTGGCCTGGATTCGGGAAGCCGCCGCCGTCTGTCGCGCCGGCGCCCGAGGCGATCTCGAACGTCGTCTGCTCAACATCGACGCGTCCGGCGATCTCGGCGACCTGCTCCACGCGATCAACCATCTGCTCGACATGACAGACGCGTTCGTCCGCGAGGCAACGGCTTCTCTCGAATACGCGAGCAGCGGCAAGTTCTTCCGCCGCGTCCTCCTCGAGGGCATGCTCGGCTCCTTCCGACGCGCCGCTCGTTCCATCAACGGCGCCACACGCGGCATGGACGAGAAGACGCAGGAACTCCGTAACGCACAGAAACGCCGCGAACTGCTTCAGAGCGAATTCCAGGCGGCGCTCCAGATCGTGGGTGGACTCCGTGAAACGTCGCGGGAAATCGGCGAAGTCATGGGCGTCATCAAGCAGATTGCCAACCAGACGAACCTCCTTGCGCTGAACGCCGGCATCGAGGCGGCCCGAGCGGGTGAGGCGGGTCGTGGATTTGCTGTCGTCGCCACACAGGTCAAGTCCCTCGCAACGGAGACCGCCGGCGCGACGACGAAAATCCAGAAGCAGGTCGAGGCCAGCCAGGCGGCGACGCACGAAGTCGTCGGCGCCCTCGAACGCATCTGGGAGACGATCCGCCGCGAGAAGGACGAGTCGGCCTCGAAAGACGCCTGATCGGCGCCCCATCGCCGCCCCCCCCATCCAACCGCAGCCGCAACCGATCACGCCCCCTGCCGCCATTTCGGCGCACGGGTCCGCCACGCGCGGCGGCCGTTCACGCGAAGAACGGATGACATCCCGAGTCCCATCCGCCATAATTCCCCGCGACTCCAGCCTCGAAAGGACCACGGATGGCCAAGAAGAAAGTCGCCAGCAAGCCCACAACGAAAAAGAAGACCGCCGCGCCGAAGCGTTCGGGCACGTCCTCGACGAAGCGCACTTCCGAGAGCAAGGCGCGCAAGAAGTCCAACGATGAGACGGCCAAGCGCATCATCGATCTCGCGGGTCACGTGGCGAAATCCGCCCAGAAGAAGAAGGACCCGGAGATCGTCGTCCCGATGCGTTCGCTGTCGAACGCCACGTACAACAAGAAAAAGCGCATCATCGAAATGGGCGACAAGGCCGTGAGCCGCAACTTCTTCGACCTGAATCGATCGAAGACGTTCATGCAGACAGTCCTCATCGCCAGCGGCTGCAAGAAGCTCATCGACGCCGACAAGACCAGCAGCATCCGAGGTCTCTACTACCTCTCCAAGCACACGATCAAGGGCACGAACGAGAAGACGTTCAACGACCAGAAGGAGTCCGATCCGATCATCGAAGACCTCGAAGTGTCGCTCGGCGCCCTGCGCGAGCAGCTTCATGTCTTCGCCGACAGTCGCGGCACGATCGCCGGCAATCTTTCGATCGTCAGCCGCGGCGACGAGATCGACCTGCGGGCTTTGGGCACGGGCGGCTGGAGCATTCCCGGCATCGTCGAACCCGAGGTGCTGCAGTTCAAGAAGTGCGGCGCCAAGTTCATCCTCCATGTCGAAAAAGGTACCGTGTGGGCGCGGTTCGCGGAGGACCGCTTCTGGGAGACGCACAACTGCATCATCACGCACGGCTCGGGCCAGCCGCCGCGCGGCGTGCGCCGCTTGCTGCATCGCATGCACAACGAGCTGAAGCTGCCGGTCTATTGCCTCCTCGATAACGATCCGTGGGGGTACTACATCTACAGCGTCATCAAGCAGGGCTCGATCAACCTCGCGTTCGAGTCGGGCCGCATGGCCGT
>DAOPJV010000061.1:0-45682 GCA_035399845.1 Phycisphaerae bacterium
GAATTACGAGCGGCAGCTCTCCAGGGCGTTCGACTTCGGCGTGCTGCCGCTGCCGTGGCGCGACCTGGAACCGCGGGAGGGCGAATACAAGGCCGCCGCCTGCGAACCCTGGTTCAACACGCTGCGTCAGAACAAGATGGCGGTCTGGGCGGAATCCCTGCTGACGCTCGATCCGGCCCAGCTGCCCGAATGGCTGACGAAGACGGCCCGAAACTACGAGCAGTTTCGCGACTGCGTCACGCGGCACATCCGCCAGATGCTCCGCAAGTACGGTCCCTACGTACACGTCTGGGAGGCCATCCGCGGCGCCCACGCGCACAACGATTTCCGATTCACGTTCGAGCAGATCATGGAGCTGACGCGAATTACGTCGCTGCTGATCAAACAGACGTCGCCGAAAAGCTCGTCCGTCATCGGCATCACGCAGCCCTGGGGCGAGTATTACGCCAACGATCCGCGGACGATTCCCCCGCTGCTGTACGCGGAAATGACAGTCAGCAGCGGCATTCACTTCGACGCATTCGGGATCGACCTGAGATTCAGCGTGGACGCGCTGAACACAAACGGCGCCATGCGGGATACGATGCAGATCTCCAGCATGCTCGACCGCTTCGGGACGCTCGGCAAGCCGATTCACGTCCTGCTGGCGGGTGTTCCCTCAGGGGGTGGAAACGAAGCGAGCGGCTGCTGGCGGGATCAGTGGTCGGACGCCGTCCAGGCCGAGTGGTTCAACCGCGTCTATCGCATCGCCCTGTCGAAGCCATTCGTCGAGTCCGTCGTCTGCCATCGCCTCGCGGACGCGACCTCCCTCGACGGCATCCTCAACATCGACTGCACGCCGAAGCCGGCCTTCGACCAACTGCTCAAGCTGAAGACAGAACTCGGCGCGTAAGTGGCGCTCGCGGGCTACGACTTCGCGACGAGGGATTCACCCGTCATTTCCGCGGGCTTGTCGATGCCGCCAAGATGCAGCAGCGTCGGGGCGATGTCGGCCAGACGCCCACCCTCGCGCAGGCAGGCGCCCCTGAGCCGATCGTCGACAACGATCAGATCCACGTCGTATGTCGTGTGGGCCGTGTGGGGACCGCCGGTCGCCGGATCAGTCATTTGCTCGCAGTTGCCATGGTCCGCCGTGACGACGGCCGCCCCGCCCTTCGCCAGCACGGCGTCAACCACTTTGCCGACGCAGGCGTCGACGGTCTCGACGGCCTTGATCGCCGCGTCCAGCTTGCCGGTATGGCCGACCATGTCGCCGTTCGCGTAGTTGAGGATGAACAGGTCGTACTGGTCCGATTCGATCCGACGCAGCATCTCTTCCGTCACACCCTGGGCCGACATCTCGGGCTTCTGATCGTAGGTCGTCACATCCCGCGGCGACGGCACGATCTGGCGATCCTCGCCGTCAAAGGGCTCCTCGCGATAGTCATTAAAGAAAAATGTGACGTGCGGGAACTTCTCCGTCTCAGCGCAGCGGAACTGCCTCAGGCCGAGTGACGCCGCATAGGCGCCGAGGATGTTCACCATCTTCTCGGGACGCTCAAAGGCGACGTGGACCGGCAGGCCCTTCTCGTAGTTGGCCATCGTACAGAAGTAGAGATTCTCGAGCTTCCCGCCGCGATCGAAGCCCTGCGACGTGTCGCCGTCGGCGTAGGGGAACGTGTCGTACTGGAACGCCTTGACCAGCTCCCGAGGTCTGTCGCCCCGGAAGTTAAAGAAGATCACGGCGTCACCATCCCGAATCGGCGCCGGCTCGCCGATGACGCTCGGCTCAATAAACTCATCGCCGCTTCGACTCGGCTCGCTCGGGGCGTCGTAGTATTTCCGGAACGCTTCCTTCGCCGTCGCGACTCTCTCGCCGGCGGATCGCGTCAGCAGGAAATACGCCTTCTGCACGCGATCCCATCGATTGTCGCGATCCATCGCGTAATAGCGACCGATGACACTGGCGACGCGGCCAACGCCGATCGACGCCATCTTTGATTCGACTTCCGCGATGAAGTCGATCCCCGACATTGGCGGCGTATCGCGACCATCCCCGAAGGCGTGGAAGAGGACCTCTTTGACGCCGCGCTGCTTCGCAAGTTCCAGTAGCGCGTAGGCGTGCTCCAGTGTCGAGTGCACACCTGCGCTGCTGCAGAGGCCCATGATGTGCAGCGCGCCGCCGTTCTTCTTTGCGTGATCGCACGCCTCCACAAGCTGCGGATTTTCAAAGAACGACTTGTCGCGAATTCGACGCGTGATGCGCATGACTTCCTGGTCGACGATGCGTCCCGCGCCAATGTTCTGATGGCCGACTTCGCTGTTGCCCATGACGCCGGCGGGAAGACCGACGTCTTCGCCGCTGGTCCTGATCTGCGCCCACGGATATGTCGCGAGAAGACGATCGGCGACGGGCGTCTTCGCCAACTTCACGGCGTTGGCCTTGTCCCATTCGGGGTGCGGATTGTGGCCCCAGCCATCGCGGACAATCAGCAACAGGGGGCGACGTTCGAGCTTCATGAATCGGGCCTCATACGGGAATCCATCGTGCGTTACGTGCGACATGTCGGGCGCGGTGGCGGACCCGGCGGATCGGCCACATCACCACTTGTTCACACACGTCTGACATTCTAGGGGCCTTTGGCCGGGCGCGAACCGCCCCGCTGTCACGGGGGCGTATCGCGTTCTTGACCCGTCCTGCGGCTCGCGCTACATTCCCACTGATAACTGAGCACCAAACGCAATTCCCAGCAACCCCCGAAGGAGCTGAAGACCCATGGCCTTTGAACTCGCCCCATTGCCATACGCCGCCAACGCCCTGGAACCGCATATCGACGCCCGCACGATGGAGATCCATCACGGCAAGCACCACGCCGGCTACACGGCCAAGCTGAATGACGCCGTCGAGGGTCACGCCGACCTCGCCGGCAAGTCGGCCGAGGACATCCTCCGCAATATCAACAGCGTGCCCGAGGCGATCCGACAGGCCGTCATCAACAACGGCGGCGGCTATGTGAATCACAACCTGTTCTGGAGCATCATGGGCCCCAACTGTGGCGGTGATCCGACGGGCGCCGTCGGCGACGCCATCACGAGCGAGCTGGGCGGTTTCAAGGCTTTCCAGGACAAGTTCGCCAACGCGGCCGCGACGCGCTTCGGCAGCGGCTGGGCATGGCTGTGCGTCGACGACAAGAAGAAGCTTGTCGTCACGAGCACGCCGAATCAGGACTCGCCGCTGATGAGCGGCATGACGCCGGTCCTGGGCCTCGACGTCTGGGAGCACGCCTACTACCTGAACTACCAGAATCGCCGACCGGATTACATCAGCGCCTGGTGGAACGTCGTCAACTGGAAGGCCGTTGACGATCGCTACCTGAAGGCCCGCGGCTGATCCGATCGAGCCTGACGCAAGTCAATCTGACGCCTCGCGACGTTCCCCGTCGCGAGGCGTTTTTCGTTGGTGGTCGGCCCCGGCGGGCGGCGGGCCCATTCCTTCAGGGATGGGGGCGCAACGATGCGACAGCGAATGAAATCCCGATCCTCCTGAAACGACATCAACGTTCGTATCGTCGCGCCCCCACCACTGAAGTGGCAGGCCACCCATCCGCGCGCACGATCGCCCATCCTCGTACAGCCGTCCTCCGATTTCCGCTATAATCCAGGCCAAACGACGCCCAATGGATTCACGGAGCGCGCGACAATGATCCACTACATGAAGCTCGGCAAACTCCCCCGCAAACCTCACACGGCCTTCTACGAAGAGGGCAAGCTCCTCATGGAGCAGTGCCACACGCGCGAGGGATTCGACGGTCCGCACTCCACGCTCTACTTCCGCACACCGCCCACGGATGAAAACGCCGTCGAGCAGATCAAGATCCCCGGCTTCTGCCCGTTCGAACCCCTGGCCGAACAGCCGCTCTATCGCCGGCACATTCGCACGCAGGACCTCCGGCTCTCCGGCGACTTTCTCGACGCCCGCCGCGTCCTGATGTTCAACGCCGACCTGAACGTCAGCATGGCGAAGCCGGACAAAATCAGCCAGCGCTTCTTCTGCAACGGCGACGGCGAAGAGCTCTACTACGTGTACAAGGGAAGCGGTCGCCTCGAATCGCAGTTCGGTGTCCTCAGCTTTCGCCAGGGCGACTACCTGCTCATTCCGCGAGCGACGCCCTATCGCCTGCACTTCGAAGGCCAGCCTGAATTTCTGATCTTCGAAGGCCGAGGTCACATCGACATCCCGAAGGAATGGCGCAATCGATCCGGTCAGATCACGGACTATGCCCCCTACTCCCATCGAGACTTCCGCGGTCCCGAGAGCCTGCTCAATTACAACGAGCGCGATCATGGCAAGGCGCCCTTCCACGTGGTCGTGAAGCGCGAGGACGAACTGACGGTCCACATGACGAAGCACTTCCCGTTCGACGTCGTCGGCTGGGACGGTTGCGTCTATCCCGTCGCCTTCCACATCCTCGACTACCAGCCGAGAACAGGCGCCGTCCACCTGCCGCCGACGACACACACGACCTTCGCCGGCAACGGTTTTGTCGTGTGTTCCTTCGTCCCGCGGAAAGTGGATTACCTTGAGGGCGCGATCCCCTGCCCCTACGGTCACGCCAGCGTGCACATGGACGAGATCCTCTTCTACGTCGAAGGGAACTTCACGAGCCGCAAGGGCATCGACACCGGCTCAATCAGCCTGCACCCCGCCGGCATCCCGCACGGTCCCCATCCGGGCACGTACGAAAAGAGCATCGGCACGGAGCGAACGGACGAACTCGCCGTCATGTGCGACGCCTACAAGCAGTTCAAGCTGACGAACCTGGCGCATGATCTGGAAGACAAGGACTATCACATGACGTGGGTCGCGAAGGAAACCGAATAGACGCCATTGGTGAAGTGGCGATTTGCGATATCGTGATATTGGGTGATCTGGTGATTTCGCGATTTGGTGATTTGACGACACTCGTGCCAGAATCCCCTCTCACCGGGTGGCCCGCCACTTCAGTGGTGGGGGCGCGACGATAGGAACACGAAAGCGCCGCCCCATTCGCGCGGGGTCCCGTAGCGCGGGCGCCCCCGCCGACTCCACGCTAACGCTGGCGCCAGAATCCCTTCTGGCGCCCACCCTCGCGCGAGTCCCTTCCCGCAATGCAAGTACTCGCCGCGATCGCTCGCGCCGCATCACCCATGCGACGATCAAATCGTCACGACGATCGTAAACTCCCCACCAACCGTCGACCTCACTTCAATCGTCCCCCCCAGCCGCCCGATGATCATCCGGGAGATGGCGAGGCCGAGCCCTGACCGGCCGTTGTCGGGGGCGCGCGAGGCCGAACCTCGCCAGAAGCGATCGAACACGCGCTCCGAATCCTCATCCGCAATCCGGCTGCCGGTATTCGAAATGCGCAGGCTGCATCGCCCCTCCACGCGTCCCCCCTCGACGGACACGCTTCCACCTTCGTCGCAGTAGTGGACGGCGTTTGCGAAGAGGTTGCCCACAACGACCCGAAGTTTCTCAGCGTCGGTCGCGGCCATCAGTCCGGGCGCCACGGCCCACTGCACATCGAGGCGCCTGGACCGCGATTCTTCGACAAACGGCTTCCACGCCGCCCGGAGCAACGCCTCCAGATCGACTTGCGTCGCGTGCAGATCGTCGGCGCCGGCGTCGAGCCGCGCCAGGGTCAGTACGTTCTCAATCAACGCCTGCGTCTGTCGACAGATGTCAAGGCAATCGGACATCGCCTTTCGATAGGCGGTTGAATCCCGCTCCCGCGACAATGTCACTTCGAGCGTCGAACGAAGCCCGGCCAGCGGCGTTCTCAGCTCGTGGGCAATATTCGCCGTCATCGTCTTCTCGCGGCCGAACGCCTCCTCCAGCCGAGAGAGCAGTTCATTCAGCCGGGCTGTGATGGGCCGCAGCTCCGTGGGAATCCCGCTTGAATCAACCCGCGCCGACAGATGGCGCTCATCAATCTCGGCAATCTCCCGCGCCAATGCGCTGGCGGGCCGCAACCCCACGCGCACCAGGATCGACAGAACGGCGACCGCCGCGAAAATCGAGATCACGCCGACACATAGCAGCGCCAGCCGGACGGACGCCATTGCGTTTTCGACACTCAGCGTGTCCCGAGCCAGTGACAGCGCGCATTGTCGACGTTCAACCGAATCGGGCGTCTCATCCTCGAGCCGCGCCGTGACGCGCATCGTGACGATTCTGCCCTTTCGTCCATCCGGCAGCGTGATGTCGCCGATGACGCCTCCATTCGGAATCTCTCCCGCCAGTGGCAGATCATCGTCGGCAAGCGACGCCGATCGCGCGAGGGTCACGCCGTTTTCGAGTCGAACCTGAAAATACTCGGGGCGATCGCTTCGACGGAACTCCGCCATGTCGGCGTCCTCGAATTCCAGTTCGATGCGATTGCCTTCCTGCTCGATCATGCCTGACAGCGTGAGCGCCTTGGCGCGCAATGAGACGTCGAACTCGGACATGAGAAACGCCAGGATCATCCTGTCCAGACTGACGCCCGCCACGATGAGGATGACGACAAACCCGAGTGTCGTCCCCGCCAGTAATCGACTTCGCAGCGACGCCATCAGTCGCCACTCCCGAGTCGATATCCCTGACCGCGTCGCGTATGGATCAGTCGCGGCAGCGCCGGGCCCTCGAGCTTCCTTCGCAGATACCCGATGTAGACGTCCACGACGTTGCTGTCCGCCGTCGAATTGAATTCGTAGAGATGCTCCCAGATGTCCGCGCGCGACACGACGTCACCGGCGCGATGCATCAGGAATTCCAGCAGCGCGTATTCCCTCGCCGTGAGATCGATGTCGCGCCCCGCCCGTCTGACAGCGCGTCGGGCCGTATCCAGCTCAAGATCCTCGATGCGCAGAATCGGCGCCGGCTTGTCATACTTCCGGCGTGTCATCACGCGAAGCCGCGCGAGCAGCTCATCAAACGCGAACGGCTTGGTCAGGTAGTCGTCGGCGCCCGAATCCAGACCAAGAACACGATCCTCAATCGTATCGCGGGCGGTCAGCAGCAGGATGGGCGTGTGCGAACCCGCGGCGCGCAGCCGTCGGACGATCGTGACGCCATCCATTCGCGGCAGCATGATGTCCAGCACGATGGCGTCGTAATCGTTGGACTGGGCGTACCAGAGGCCCTCTTCGCCTTCCGCGGAAACGTCGACGGCGAAGCCCGCCTCCTGGATTCCCTGCCGAAGTGACTCCCGCAGGGGGCCATAGTCCTCAACAACCAATATCCGCATGAATTCCCGCCAGTTCGCGACGCTCAGATCAGGAGTCGGCCCGGCGTGCGATCGCGCAATGGCGCATCGAGCCGGGCCGGGGGCCATTGGGTTCAGAGGTGACAGCCGATCGACACCAGGCCGATCGCGCGACGAACGCGTCGCTTAGTCGTCGTCGCCGTCATTATCGTCGTGTCCGTCATCATGTCCGTCATCGTCATGGCCCTTTAATTCGGCGCCTGTGGCGGAGACGAGGATTTCAACGTGTTTTCCGGCGACCCTCCCCTCGACTTCGTACACGATGATCATCTTCTTTTCGACGGCAACTTTGGCGTTCTCGCCGAAGCGCCTGCTGACATAGGACTTGACCGCCGCCGGAGCGCTTGCGAGGGAGATCTTCTCCTCCCGCTCGATGACAACGCCTTCGGCCGTGACGCACACTTCATGCTCGACGCCGTTGACCTTCCATTCGGCCTCATAGACCGTGACACCGCCATGCTTCTCCTGTTCAACTTCCGTGATCTTTGCGCCCGCCGCCTCCTTGAGAATGGCCGCCTTCGCCGCCGTCGGCAGCTTGTCCAGCGACGTCTTCTCGTCGTCCAGGGCCCAGGCCAGGGCGCCAAATGACACGCTGGCAACAAGCGAAACCGCCACAATGATATTCCGATTCGAGGACCTTTTCATCGATCAGCCTCCGTCGATTACGGGGAACATGGATGACTGCAACACAACGCCGCATTCACTGAATGAAGATATACCCGCCGAAGGATGAGAGAATGATGAGAGTCGAGAAAATCGTCCTGGCCCTGTCGGGCGGGCGCGACCACCCTGCGTCCGCCGCATCCGGAGGTCAGCGCCGGATGACCTTGAGCACGACATACCCAACACCGAGGACGAACACACCGAAGCACGCAAATCTGCCGAGCCCTCGGCCGAACTTTCTCGGGTCGGAACCGAACATTTCCGACCAGTTCGATTCACCCCGCAGTCCCGCGACGAGATTTGTCATCTCGTCCCTGAGGGCCTGCTGATCGCTGGCGGGTCCCCAGAGCTTCAACTGAATGGCGCTCTTCTTCAACGGAACCTGGACGTTGTAAGTGATCATCGCCACGCCATCGACGGTCTCCGGAATTTCAAAGCCCTCGATCTGGTAGCCCTGCCACGTGAAGTTCAGTATCCGCCCCTGAAAGCCCGCCGGCATACGGCCCTTCATCGATTCGTTCTTTCGAATCCTCCCCCCCATGTTCTCGATCATGAAGACCCATGGCGTGGACGATCGATCGCCAAACGTGAAGGCCTCGACAACGTTGGGCGAAGTGAGTTTGTACAATGCGCTCTCCGCATAGGCGTCGCTCATCTTCAGCGTGAATCCGAGCGACGTGTCTTCGATCGTGCGAGCCTCGACGCGGCTCGCGCCAATCAACATCGCAGTCGCGACCCACATTCCAGCGAAGCGGACGCCACCTCGACACATCGTCAATCGTTGCGGAGTTTTGTTCATCTCTTCGACCCTTTGCTCATACACGATGCGCTGAGTGCGACCCCCTGCAAGGTGGGCGCCCACGCCAAACGCGCGTGACGCACAGCGCCACACTCACTACGAACGAACTTTGACTCTCCATGCCGTGGCGCGCCCTCCGGCGGGGGCGCCCACCCTACGCTCGATCGCGCCGCGACTTCTCGATATAGACCATCAGCACGGCGATGTCGGCCGGGCTGATGCCGGCGATGCGCTGCGCCTGGCCGATGTTGCGCGGGTTGATTTTCGCGAACTTCTCGCGGGCCTCGTGGCGGAGCTGGTCGATCGCGGCGTACTCGAAGTCCTCGGGAATGCTCCGCGCTTCCATCTTTCGGAACCGCTCGACTTCCCGCTCCTGTCGCTGCACGTAACCCGCGTACTTCGCCTCGATCTGCACGGACCTCACGGCCTCGTGCAGCAGCTCGTCGCTCGCGTCGGCGAACTCACCGTTGAGCGTCGCGCGCCAGGCGTCGCACGCGGCGCGTTCGTCCTCGTCCATGTCGCTGCGGCCGAGCCGGGCAAGGACGCTCATTCCATCCCGCTTCTCGCCGCGCGCCCACGTTGTGAACGTCTCGATCGCGCGGCGCTTCAGTTCGAATCGCGCCCAGCGGGCGTCATCGACGAGACCGATGGCGCGGCCGACGGGCGTCAGCCGCGCGTCGGCGTTGTCGCTCCGCAGAATCAGTCGATACTCCGCGCGCGACGTGAACATGCGATAAGGCTCGATCGTGCCCTTCGTGACGAGATCGTCGATCATCACGCCGATGTAGCCCTGATCGCGCCGCAACACGAGGGGTTCGCGTCCGAGCGTGCGCATGGCCGCGTTCACGCCGGCGACGAGCCCCTGCCCCGCCGCCTCTTCGTAGCCACTCGTACCGTTGATCTGACCCGCGAGGAACAGGCCCGCGACGCGCTTCGTCTCCAGCGTCGCCGTCGACTGATGCGGCGGCACATAGTCGTACTCCACGGCGTAGCCGAGCTGCACGATTCGGGCGTTTTCCAGACCTGGGATCGTGCGAACCATCGCCTCCTGCACGTCGGCCGGCAATGATGTGCTGATGCCGTTGCAGTAGATCCAGTCGCTGTCGTAGCCCTCGGGCTCAAGAAAGATCTGGTGCCGCTCCTTGTCGGCGAAACGCACGACCTTGTCCTCAATGCTCGGACAGTACCGCGGTCCCGTCGACTCGATCTGCCCCGAGTACATCGGCGCCCGATCGAGATTGCCGTGGATCAGTGCGTGCGTTCGCTCATTCGTGTACGTGATCCAGCAGTCGATCTGCGGCTGGGGCAGCGCGTCGTTCATGAAGCTGAACGGCGTCAGTTCGTCGTCGGCCGGCTGAACCTCCAGCGCGTCATAGCGGATGCTGTCTCGCGCCAGTCGCGGCGGCGTGCCCGTCTTCAGGCGCCCCAGCTCGAAGCCAAGGTCGCGGAGCGTCGCGCTGAGTCCCACGGCCGTCCCTTCGCCGACGCGACCGCCCTCTGTCTTCTGTTCGCCTGTATGCATCAGCGCGCGAAGGAAAGTGCCTGTCGTGATGACGATGGCGCGACAGTCGAAATGGCGACTATCCTGAAGCGTCAGACCGCGGACTTCGCCATCGCGCACATCCAGCGTGTCGACGCAGCCTTCGATCACGTCGAGATTGGGCGTCGCGGCAATGAGCCGCTGAACGGCGCCGGCGTAGAGCCTGCGATCGCACTGGGCTCGTGGCGCCTGCACGGCGGGTCCCTTGCGACGGTTCAGCATTCGGAACTGGATACCGCCGACGTCCGTGGCGAGGCCCATCAGACCGCCGAGGGCGTCGATCTCGCGGACCATCTGGCCCTTGCCGATCCCGCCGATGGCCGGATTGCAGCTCATGCGACCAATGGCGTCGGCCTTCATCGTGACAAGCGCCGTCGAAACGCCGAGGCGCGCCGCGGCCCAGGCCGCTTCCGTTCCGGCGTGCCCCCCGCCCACCACGATGACGTCATATCGATTCGACATTGGCCACATGATAGCGGAGAGCGTGGCGATGTGTCTCGCCCACCACGCCGCAAGGCCGGCGCCACATCGCCACGTCGATGTCATTGTGAGCGCCGACGAGCACGCATGAAAAAGAAAAGGCCGCCTCGAGCAAGTCGAGGCGGCCAATGGGTCTCAGAGGTTTCCTGTTGAGTCGGCGTTCAATCAGGGCGCCGACGGGTCGTTCAGGCCGAAGCCGTTTCCGTAAAGGATGTAGGCTTCACCCGCCGACTGTCGTCGCTCGCTCGGAGCGATGATGTTGATCAGGTCGGCCTGCGGAGCGCCGAGGCCGATATCCACGAAACCGTCACCGTCGATGTCGCCGAGCAGCGACACGGCCTCGATCGGGGCCTCGTCGGGCGTGGCGTCCAGACCACCGGAGTTCTTCTCGAACGCCGAGACGAAGATGATGCCCTTGAGGACGCGCTCATTGTTGATGTTGCGCCGGTTCAGGTCCTGCGGCAGAACGAACGTCTTGTTCGTCAGCAGCGCCGGATCACCGAAGACCAGGTAGGCGACACCCTGTCGAATGACGTGCGTCACAATGATGTTGGCGCCCGTCTTGCTGACCCACACGGGCTCGGCCGTGTAGGTGCGTCGCAGGAACGTGATCGTCGGCGTGTCAGGCAGCGGCGCCGGGAACTCTGTCCGCGACGTGATCGCCGAAATGCCAAGCTGCTCGGCGGAGAACGTCAGCATCGAGTCCGCCAGGGCCCGCTGGGCCGTCAGGGCGTCCGTCGTTGCCGGTCGGACCGGAATGGCCGACGCGTTCGACACGACGTTGTTGAAGTCGAACTCGAAGGTGAACACCTTCGGCGTCGAAATCGAGCCCGTGCTCACGATCACCTGGTCACCGTCCGCGACGGCGCCTGTGAACTCGATCTTGGCGGACGGCCAGGGCTGCCCCGGCGCCGTGATGAGCAGGTCATCATTGCCATCCTGGTTGAAGTCACCGGCGGAGGCGACGCCCTGCTGGCCACGCTCGGCCGCGAAGAAGCTGGTGTTGCCCGGCGTGCTGCCACCGAGGCGGGCGCCCGGCACACCACCGAGGAACTTCACGCCCGGATTGTTGACGCCGGAGCCGTTGAGTCGACCAATCTGCTCGGGTCGAATCGACAAGGCGCCGTTGATGAAGATCTGACGTCCGAACAGGACACCGACATAACCGGCGTCGGCGCCGATGTTGTCGTCGGCCGTCTGACCGTCACCATCCTGATCCACATCCAGGGCGTCGTAGCCTTCGGCGGCGAAGTAGGTATCGGGGTTGCCGTCACCGTCCATATCGCCGGCGCTGCCCTGGACGCGACCGAACTGGTCGTCGTTGTGGCTGCCGCGAATCTCGTAGCGTTCGAGAATGTCGCAGGGGCGGCCGCTGGCAAGCGAAGGCGTACCGAACAGGAAGAACACTTTACCGTTGTTCGTCAGCGGGGCCGGTTCGGCGCCGCAGAAGAGGTTCGGCGTAATCGGATCGTTGTCGCTGCCGGGCGAACCACAGGCGATGTCGGGCACGCCGTCGAGGTTCAGGTCGCCGGCGGTCCGTGCGAAGCCGAGGGAGTCGCCCTGGTTTTCACCGAACAGCGTATTGACGTCACCCAGATCACACGTGGTTCGGACATCGACCGCGCCATCCGGGCAGTGGAACGACGGCCACGAATTCGGGCGTCCCGTGCCACCTTCCGGATCGCCGTTGGTCGGGGCGATGGCCGGACAGTTGTGCTGTTCGACGAGATCCGAGTCCGTGTAGTTGTCGCCCTGGTAGGCCACGATGAAGCCGGAACCCTGCAGCAGGCCCGCGACATCGAGCTGCACGAAGTCAAGTCGGAACTTGGAACCTTCGGCGGCACAGTCGTCGAGAATTTCGATGCGAATCGTGCCGGCGCCGTCGGCGAACAACTGCAGCGAATTAGGCGGCAGCGGAATCTGCTGGGCGAACTGAACCACGTTGCCGAGAATGTCGCCCGCCCACAGCTGCGGCGCGCCCTCATCCTCAAGCGGCGGTCGAGCGCCACCCCACAGGAGCGATTCCGTCACGGTGCCCGGAATAAAGGCGCCGCCACCGTCCAGTCCGACGCGAAGCACGGAGGCGTTCTCCGCCTCGCCCACGACTGTCACTGTCACGGAGATGACGCTGTTGAATTCGGTACCTAGATCGAACTGGCCTGTGGCTTCCGTCACGGCGCCCAGGTCACCTGGATCGTTCGAGTAGAGACCGCCGAGCTCCGTCGTCAGGTTCACACCCGGCAGGGCGCTCGGGGCGCCGCCACCCGGCGCCGAAACGAGGAGATCGAACGTCGGAAGGTACGGATCGTCACCGTCACCCGAGGCGTCGATATCGGCGATGACGCCGATCGTGTAGCCGTAGAGCGAAAGCGGATCGTGGAAACCCGTCGGGTTGCTCCAGGCGCCGCGGAATCGAGCGCCCAGATGGCCACCGGCCGGGGGCTGTCCGGCGCGGGACTGGAGCATCGTGCGGATGCCGTTGCCCGTCCAGGATCCAGCCGGAATCTCTTCCGTCGCCGTGTCGGGCGTCACAAGCGTCAGCTCGATGTCATCACTCGCGTTGACGAACAGGTAACCCGACTGACCCGCGGCGGGACCGCCGAGGTTGTCGTTGCCAACACCCTGACAGCCGACGATGCCACCGATCTGGTTACAGGCGTGGCCGTCGAGGTTGCCGAGGTCACCGCTCGTCGTCGGACTCTGCGATCGATTCAGCGGCGGACACACGACGCCCAGCGTCGTCAGGCTCAGCGGATCGATACCCGCGCCCTCCGTAGAGGCGTTCGGGAACGGATTCGGGAAATCGTCGTTGTATCGCGTCTTGATCGGAATCGCGTCGCCCGGCGCCGCCTGGATACCTGTCACGCTGAGCGTGGCTTCCAGTTCATCCAGCGTCGCGGTAGGCCGCACGAAGAAGCCGAATCGACCGTCATAGATCGACGGCGGCATCGAGTCGCCGAAGCCGACGGGCAACGTGGGGACCGGGAACTGGACGAGGACCGTGAACGCGCCTTCGGCGTCATCAAAGTCGTTGGCGCCGACATTGACCACCATCGAAGGTCCCTGATCGTTTTCGATCTGGACATCGATCGAGAACGGATCGCTGACCATGTCCTGTCGCGTACCCGAAATCGTGACGATGAAGCTGGTGAACGTCACGATCCGTTCGGCGGTGAAGTCGAAGTCGACGTTCGCGAAGACCGCCGGCGCTGTCGCCGGATCGAGCGGCTGCCACACATTGGCGCCAAACACCATCGTGTTGCCGAAGTCGATTTCCTGGTCGTCGATCTGCATGGCCTCGAATTCAAGGCACGGCAGCGGCGCACGCTGCATTTCGTCGTAGGTGCACGAGTCACACGGATCGTCGTCTTCGGCGTCGAAGATGCCCGCCGTCAGAGGATGGCCGACGAGCAGTTCGGAATGTCCGTCACCCGTAAAGTCCGTGACGCCGGAGATGTCCGTGACACCGAACGAGCCGCCGGTTGACGTCGGCATGTAGATCGTGTGTCCGCGGACGTTGAAGATGCGATTGAATCGCGGATCCGACGGCGGGAACGCGACGAAGGATCCGATCGTGTTGACGCTGAGAATACCCGCATATCGACCCGTGCCGAACGGGAACAGCTCGGCCAGTTCCGGATCGAGACGGCGCTCTCGGCCGTAGATCACGTGAACTTCGCCGACGCGCGGATTGTTGAACGGGCTCGCCGTTTCGCCGGTCACGGCGAAGTCGCCGAGGCCGTCGCCGTCGAGGTCACCGATCGCCGCGAAGCCGGCACCGACGCGGCTGCCGTTGAGCGGATCGCTCGCGTCGCCGTCGAAGCCCTGGATGATCAGACCGAAGGTCCGACCACCGATCAGCTGGAGGTCAACGATGTCGGACGGGGCCCGAAGCAGTCGGACCGATCCGACGGCGTAGCTGTTGACGGCGGTATTCACGCCATCGCTCACTTCAACGCGAACGAAGTACGGAAGCGGACGACCAAGCTCATCCGTCTCGACACGAATCGGAACTTCGTTGAGGTCGATCTCGATGTCGGCTTCGCGAATCGCGTTCTGACCCTTCGGGATTGAACCCGAGAGAATCGAGGCGGTTCCGATTTCGATCGGGGCGTTCGTCGCGTCGTTTGACGGCGTGCGATCGCGATCGAGCAGGAAGCGAACGGAGAGCGAGTCGATGTCGCTGTTCATGTCGCTGACGGTATAGCGAATCGTCAGGATATCGCGATTGGTCAGACCGGCGTCCGTGGCGGGAAGTTCGACGGAGACTGTCGGCGGAACATTCTCTTCCGCGACACCTTCCGGCGTGACGAGAATCGGATTCAGCGCCGACACCATGATCGGACGATTGCCCGTTCCCGCCGCCGAGTCGAACGTACCGTCGTCGATTTCAGCGAAGATCGTGTAGGAGCCGGGATTCACGTTGTTCGTCGGCCAGAACGCCGTCCCGCTTGCAGAGCCGGGGCCGACCTGGAAGTTCGACAGAATCGGAATCTGCACGCCCGCGGAGGGGTTCGCCGACGTCGACGCAAACACGCGAACCGTCGCCCGATCTTCATCGTCGCCACCGACGAATTCGATCTCGACAAGTTCGCCCTGTTCGGCTTCATTCCCACCGCCGGGGGTATTGACGGCCGTGATCTGAATCCGCGGCGCCGTATTGACATCGGCGGCCGGCGGATTGAATGGGGCGCCACCGTCGCCGGTCGGGCATTCCATGCCGAGCAGTGAGACCACGCCCAAAAAGAGCGCGGCAACAGACAATTTCGACCGAATCTTTCGTCGATGCATCACTGAGATTCCTCCGACGCGAGCGACACCGGCTTGGGCGGTGTTCTCGTCGTCATGCGTGGGATGCCGGTAGGATTTTCCCCTCATGCGTATCCTATCCGGCGGCCGATCCGCCGGTCAAGCACGAGAAGTCCGCAAGTACGGCATCCACAGTACGTTGGACGAAATTCCGACCCCGCGTCCGAAAAACGGAGCACGAACCGGACCAATCCGCATGCTGTATGTCATCCGCATAACGCCCGGAAACCCTGCAACGCGTGTCGCTGTTGATTAAGAGCTTCCGGGCTTCATGCCGCCGACTGCAAGGCTAGGCGTCCGCCAAGTGTCTCCATGCGCGTTCGAGGGAATCGGCGCCTTCGCGTATAATCGCGCCCGCGTTTCTCGTTTCAGGTAATCCGGCGCCACACTGTGGAAATGTCTTTGTCCGACAAACACTTAGCCTCACTGGTCAGTTCGCAGCTGCTGCCCTACGTCAAACAACCGGCGCAGTACATCGGCGGCGAATGGAATCAGCTCGTTTCCGACGGCGACTGGGAGGCGGCCGACGTTCGTGTGGCCGTCGCATTTCCGGACGCCTACACGATCGGTATGTCGCACCTGGGATGCCAGATCATTTACTGGCTGTGCAATCACACGCCGGGCGTCTGCGCTGAGCGTGTTTACGCCCCCTGGACAGACGCCGAAGCCATTATGCGATCACGGAAAATCCCTTTGTTTACATGGGATACGCGGCGATCCGTCGCGTCGGCGGACCTGTTCGCCGTCTCGCTGCAATACGAACTGGGCTTCACGAATCTGCTCAACATGCTGGATCTGGCCGGTGTCCCGATCCGCGCCGCCGATCGCGACGACAGCCATCCCCTTGTCATCGCCGGTGGTCCCCAGGCGGACAACCCCGAACCGGTCGCGGACTTCGTCGACCTCGTCGTGATCGGCGACGGCGAAGCGTCGATGGCCGGCATCCTCGATTTATACAAACGCCTGAAATCAAACGGCGTACGGCGACGCGACATGATTGCGCACATGGCGCGGTCCTTCCCCTGGATCTACGCGCCGTCGCTTTACGACGTTTCCTACCGTTCAGACGGCGTTATCGACCGCGTGACACCGCGCATCGAAGGCCTCCCCGCCCAGATCGAGCGCTGCCAGACGCCGGACTTCGAAAACGCCCCGTTTCCGGAGCGCCCGTTGGTCCCCTACGTCGATGTCGTTCACGACCGAATCGCCATCGAGGTCATGCGCGGCTGCCCGCAGCGATGCAGGTTCTGTCACGCCGGCTACACAAAACGGCCCGTGGGCGTTCGTTCCGTTGAGAAGATCGTGGCGCTGGCCGAAACACAGTATCGCGCCACCGGCCATAACGAACTCGGCCTGCTGAGCCTGTCCACGGCCGATTATCCGCACCTGAAGGAACTCTCGGCGCGCATCAACGCGCAGTTCGAATCGCGACGCGTGGGAATCTCGATGCCTTCGCTCCGTGTCGACAAGATGCTCCAGAACATCCCGTGGATGGCGAACAACGTCCGAAAAAGCGGGCTGACGATTGCGGTGGAGGCCGCTCGCGATCGAATGCGCGCCGCGATTCGAAAGAAAGTGACAGACGGCAATCTCATCGACGGGATTCTCGAGGCCTACAAGGCCGGCTGGAACCGGGTGAAGTGCTACTACATGGTGGGCTTTCCCGGAGAGACACCGGAAGATATTGATGGCATTTATGACATCTCTGTCGACCTGTCCGAGGCGCGCCGGCGAATCAACAAGGGGCCGGCGAAAATCACAGCGAGTGTCAGCTGGCTGGTTCCCAAGCCTTACACACCCTTCCAGTGGGCGGCGCAGCCGCAGGTGGAGTACTTCCATGAAGCCCGCCGTCGGCTGTCGGAACGAAGCCGAGAAGGTCGTCATCGCGCCGTCGTCGTGAAAACGCATGACCCGCTGCGATCCATCCTGGAGGGCGTTCTGTCGCGTGGCGATCGCCGACTCGGGGCGACGATCCAGGAGGCGTTCCGGCGCGGCGCCCGGTTTGACGGCTGGGACGAATGCTACAGCGACGACATCTGGAAAGCCGCCTTCGACGCGACGGGAATTGATCCGGCCTGGTACGCCCATCGCGAACGGTCCTTCGACGAAACGCTGCCCTGGGACCACATCCGCTCGGGGCCGAAGCGGGACTACCTGGAGGATCAGTATTCGGACGTCTTCGCCAAGACGCTGCAGCCGCGTCCCGACGCAGGGATCATCCCGCTACGCGTCCTGACGGCGGCGGCGACGGCGGGCTGAAACCCGGCGCCCCGCAATACCGGAACATCCGAAAGTGCTTATAACTTTATGACTTACCTCGACACGGACCGTTGGGATACCGGCGACGACCGTGATATACTTGGTGACGCCCCGCAAGTAACTGCACACCTATGTGGGGGAAGGTGGACAGGTGGTCACGGCCTAAAATGCAGACGGCTGATTATCTGGCCACAGTGTCTGCGCTAATTCGTCCGCAACAACAGTTCGCATGATGCGAGCGGCGGCGCGGCGCCGACGGAGGCAGAGGAAACACTGAGAGCGGCGTCGACGAACGGCATTCGTCGACAAATGAGTTTGCACAATCAACCCGCGCGCCTGAGCAAGACACGCTTGTCGGGATCTCGTCCATCCTGACATCGGCGGGGGCTTGTCTGAGGCGCGAGCTCGCCATCCCAGTGCTTTCATGCGTCGCACGACACAACGTGACATGTGCAACGATACAACAAAGGATTTCGAAATCCCCCGCTAGCTCATCGGACCGATGGAGGAAGTGAATCATGATGCTCGGTCGTGAATTGATTCGGCCTGGTCAGTTTCCAGGAAGTGGCGTATCGCGTTGGCGATCCGTCGCGTCGGCGGTCATCGTGGCCGCGTTTGCCATTGCCGGCGTTTCAAACGTCGCGCAGGCGCAGGAACGCAAGTTCGTCGTCATGCTGGCGAACCCGATCAAGTCGCAGCGCGCGGCGGGGACGGCGAACGTTCCGCTGCCAAACCCAGGTGACGCTCGCGATCACTACTTTGATTTCCGAATCAAGGACAACATCAACTCCTTCGCGGAGTACTTCCACGAAATTTCCTACGGCCAGGTCAACGTCAGTGGTGACGTGTACGGCTGGGCCGAAGTGCCCTGGCCGGTTCTGCCGCTGGGTGACTTCGAAGTGGACGCCGGCGCAACGAGCCTGTCCGGGCTGGTGCTGCCGTTCGTCGACCTGAACAACAACGGCCGGTTCGACGACGGATTCCCCGGCGAGGGAATCAATCAGGACTCCCAGATGATCCTGATTGACTACAACGGCGATCTGACGGGCACGGCCACACCCGGCTTTCCTCCGTTTGCCACGGTTCCGACGCCTGGTCTCGTGGACCTCGATGCGAACATGAATCCCGTCTGGACGCCGGGCGAGCGATTCCGCGATCTGAACGAGGATGGCGAGTACGACGCCCTGCTCGAAAGCACGATGGACGGCTGGGGCAACAACTCCCAGGCGGGTGACCGCCATCCTGACGGCATTCTGGTGAACTGCACCGTCTGCGGTCGCGACGGCATCATTCAGGCCGGCGAAGTGTGCGAACAGCAGGAAGGCGCCCCGTTGCCGGACGGCTCCGAGGGTGACGGCGACGGTGAATGGGACTTCCCCGAACCGTTCGAGGACTACATCCGAATTTACAACGCCGCCGGCACGACGCCGGACGATCGATGGATTCGTCTGGACCCGAGTTTCAAGAACCTTCTTGAGAACCCGGTCGTCGGCGGTGATCCGGGGATGAACGAAGACGAGACGCTCGTCGGTTCGCGCGCCTGGGCCGAGAAGTACATCCGCATGAACTACATGGGTGATGTCGGCGTGGCCGTTGTCGACGAAGACGGTGACGGCAAAGGTGACAACATCGACGGTCCGTCACCGGGCGGCGTCGATCAGGCGAGCGGCTTCATGGGCCGATTCGGCAACGACAAGTATGACGGCCCCGACGCCTGGAGCGAAACCGGCAACGAATCGAACAAGATGGTACAGGTCCCCGGCGACGCCGCCTTCCAGGGCCCCGGCGGTCGAACGCCGAAGCCTGACGGCACGGAGGACCCCGAGTACGGCGATCCGTACCCGATCTGGGACTACGACATCGACACGAACGGCGACGGAATCACCTGGTGGGGCGCGTACTGGGCCGACAAGCACCTCGCTCTGAACATGCCCGTTCCGCCGACACCGGACGCCCCGGCCTGGCCGCCGAGCTTTGTCTTCGGCCAGCCGATGCAGAACATCCCGAACATGATTCCGTTTGACGCGTCCGATCCTTCGATGGGCACGACGTCCACGGGCGATATGAAGCTGTTCCAGGCGAACGTCGGTGGCACCAACGCCCGAACCGGACACTGGTGCAAGGACGCCGATTCGGTTCGCCCGTCGATGGAACGTCCGATGGACGACGAGCTGGATGACAACAACGAGGATCCGCCCGAGGATCCGATGATCGACTGCACGGATCCGCCGCAGCAGTGCTATCGTCACATCAACATCCTCTATCCGGATCCCGATGTGGCGCCCGGTCCGTGCAATACGCTGATCACGGACTTCTGCGACACAACGCCGCCGGACGACTCCGAAGGCGTGCTCTTCCCGTCCGAGGGAGACTACCCGGCCGGCACGCTTGCCGCCGAACCGGAGGCCGTGGGTGATGGTTTCGTCGATCCGCGCAACAGCGGTTCCGGTACCGCCAACGCCCGCATTCTGCCTGACGAACTGACCGCGGAAATGGCGGGCATCAACGGCGAAGGCGTCATCGTTTACGACGGCCCCGCCGAATTCGACGACCTTCCGTCGTCGCGCTATCACGCACAGAGCAACTCCGGTCTCGGCTACGGTGGCGACCTCGGCTTCGGTGAAGTCACGTCCACACGCGACATCGCCGATCCGATCCGAGCGCTTTACGGCGAAGACATCGGCGAAGGCAATCCGGCGAGCGCCGGAGGCCCCGACGATATCACGCCCGCCTGTGGACCGGCCTCCTACCGCATTCACGGTACGAACGGCTACGACGGCGGCAACATGGTCATGCTCGAATGGCTGACCTGGTGCAAGGACGGCCCCGAGGCGGCGCCCGGCGTCCTCAAGCGCGACTTCAACATGGACGGTCTTCTCGACCTTGGTGAAACGCGCCGACTCGGCACGGAGAACTACGCGATCGACCTCGACCCGGGAACGCCGAACGACGGCGGTCCGCAGGGAAGTAACTATCCGTTCAATCGACGCCGACTGACGGAAGATACCGTCGAAGCCCTGGACAACACGGTGGACTGGGACAACCACGTCTCGGCGGTTGTGCAGAAGCTCAATCGACAGGTGGAAGGCCTGACGTCGACCAACGGTTTCGTGGGCGGTCCCGTCCCGTCGGAGGGCTCACTCTTCGGAATGGATCCGGCGAGCGGACTTGGCTTTGACTTCTTCGAGGATCCGAATCTCGAACACACGTTCGGATTTGCGACGACAGTCCTGGATCCGGGCGCGATGACTGAGCGCGACGCCTTCTTCGGCGTCAACGTCGATACGGACACGCTCGTGCTCTACGACATCTTCGTGCTGCCGGCCAACATCATGATCACGGAAGTCGGCGCCCAGGGCTCCGTCGGATTCGATGACATTCGCGGTCTGACCATGGATCTCGCGACGGGAACGCTCTTCGGATCGGACGTCGCCACGAATCAGATTGTCACGATCGACACAACGACGGGCGTCGGAACGGCGCTGGCGGGTCCTCTCGGATTCACCAACGTTCAGTGCATCGCGTTCAACCCGAATGACGGAACGATGTTCGGTGTCGCCAACAATCCCGGCGGCGCCGGCCAGGTCCTGATCTCGATCGATCCGACCACGGGTGTCGGAACGCAGGTCGGCCCGCTCCTGAACTTCGACGCGGTTCGCGGCCTCACGTTCAGCAACGGCATCCTCTTCGGCACGGACATCGACGCGCCGGGACGCCTCGTCAACATCGACACGATGACGGGCGAAGCCAAGCCCGTGACTGTGAACTTCATGTTCTCGACAGTGCTGATCCCCGGCGGTCTCTACCAGGACGGTCTCGCCCCCGGCGGTCGCGGCCTGTTCCAGCTGCCCGCGCCGGGCATGGACCTGCCCATTCGCATTCTCGAGTCGAATGAGAATCCGCTGTCGCCGATCTTCTTCTCCGACTTCACGACGGGGCTCGATCAGACCGGCGAAATCGGTCAGGTCTCGGCAACGGAAACCTTCGGCAAGGAGTTGATGGCCCACGAATTCCTGCACGTGTGGGAAGGCTATCCCGACCTTTACGACTACGACGTGTACATCAACGGCACGTCCGATGAGTCCGTCGGCACGTGGGACATCATGTCCGGCAGCTTCGTCCATCCGGCGCCCTTCCTGAAGCAGTTCGGAACGGGTGAGACGCGCATCGGTACGGACCACGAGCCGTGGCTCGAGGCGACGGACCTTCGAACGGTCCTCGAACCCTTCGAGCCCAAGACGCTCACGCTGAAGGACTACGCCTTCAATCCCGCCGGCTCCGCGTTCTTCTACACGAACCCGGAGAATGCGGGCGAGCGCTTCTACTTCTGGCGCCTGACGCGCGTGGATCCGCCGAACCCGTTCCGCATCAACTTCTCGCAGACACTGCCGGGCGACGGCATGATGATCATGCACACGGACTTCGGTCAGACCTACATGGGCTTCGAAGGCAACCCGGAAGGTTTCCCGCTTCAGATTCGCCTCGGTTCGCACTCGGCCTATCAGATTGTCGAGGCGGACGGCCTGAACAACCTGCGCCTCAACCTGGGTGACGCCGGCGATCCCTTCCCGGGAACGACCGGTACCACGATCTGGAACGAGAACACGACGCCAAGTTCGCGCTGGTACAACACGGGAACGGCGGGCCTGAGCGGCATTGGCATCACGGATGTGATAACACAGCCGAACCAGTCGCTCGTGACGTTCGAATGGAAACCGCGTGTGATTCCGACGTGTGAAATCACGGCGCCGCCGGGAGGCAACGTCTTCCTCGGCGCGTTCGAAATTGAATACACGGCCTTCGACCTCTTCGGCGGAACGCGCTACCGGTTCTTCGTGGATACGGATGACTCCGGCTACGACGGCGTGCCTCTGAACCCGTTGGCGTCGAAGCCCAGCCCGGGCATCTTCCGCGACACGTTCTCCGTGGACCTGTCCCTGATCAGTGACGGCGAGTACTACTTCTACGCGAAGGCGGTCGTCGGCCCCGGTCAGGACAACACGGTCGATCCGCTCTTCTCCGAGACGTTCGTGGATTTCGCCAATCGCGGTCGCGGCACGGTTGACGGCGTAGCGGTCGACACGAACACGTCCAAGCAGGAACTGTGGACACTGACGTGTCTCGACGACACGACGCCGGGCGCCGAAGTCTGGCGGGTCGAAGGACAGCTCTCCGGTGTTCAGACGGCCCAGGCGACGACAGGCGTCGCCTACGCGTCGGACAACGGCGAAGTGTCGTTCACGATCAACTCGAGCGCGATCATCGGCTCGGGCGCCAGCACCTCTGACGCCGGCGGCCTGTTCACGCTCGTCGATCCGACAGCGTCGTTCTCGGCTGAGGACACGAAGCGCACGGATCAGGTTCGCATCCTGAACGGACCGAACCCCGGTTTCTACCGAATCGTCTCCGTGCCGAATCCGACGACGCTCGAACTCGCGACGGATCCGGGCGTGGCCAGCGGACTCGACTATCGCGTCCACAGCTTCTTTGATGACAACGGCGCGAATCCGGATCAGTTCCGGTTCCTGACGGCCGGCTTCTCGGCCTACAGCCGACCGATCCTCGTGAACGGCGGCACAGTGATTCCGCAGCTCTTCCCGGATATCCAGGTCGTCTTCCCGGACGGTCCTGAAGGGACGAACACGAATCCGAACAATCGCGTTCCGCTGCGAGTGAGCTTCAACGCCAACGGCACGCGTGACGAGGATGGTCTCCAGAACACCAACCTCGTGTACGCCTGGAACTTCGGCGACACGACCGGCGGCGCCGGCGCGGTCATCGATCACACGTTCCAGACCGACGGTACGTTCACTGTCGTGCTGACTGTGACGAATCCGGATTCGGGTGTCACGGGAACCGAGGAAGTCGAAATCATCGTCAATCCGCCGGACAACGATAACGACGGCGTGGCGGACGATGTCGACAACTGTCCGGGCGTGTTCAACCCGCTCGTTAGCGGCGTCCAGCCGAACAGCGACGGTGACACCTTCGGCGACGCCTGTGACAACTGCCCGTTCGATACCAACCAGGATCAGGCGGACTTCGACGGCGATCAGACCGGCGACGTCTGCGATCCGGACTTCGACGGTGACGGCATCGACGAAGACGGTAACGGCAGCGGCGTTGCGGGCGACGCCCCCTGTACGAGCGGCAACACGATCAACTGTGACGACAACTGCCCCGGCGTCTTCAATCCGTCTCAGGCGGACGCGGACGGCGACGGTGTTGCCGACGGTTGCGACAACTGCCCCGACACGCCGAACTCGACGCAGTTGAATTCGGACGGTGACTCACTCGGCGACGCGTGCGACAACTGCCCGCTGATGTCGAACCAGGGTCAGGGTGACTCCGACAGTGACGGACTGGGCGACGTCTGCGATCAGTGCCCGTTTGCGTTCAATCCGAACCAGACGGACAGCGATGGCGACGGCGTTCCGGACGCCTGCGACAACTGCCCCGGCATTGCCAACCCGAACCAGGCCGACTTCGACAACGACGGCACGGGTGACAGCTGCGACGGCTGCCCGAACGATCCGGGCAAGGTCCTGCCGGGCGTTTGTGGATGTGGCACCAGCGATCAGGATCGCGACGGTGACGGTGTCGCCGACTGTGTCCTGTTCCCGCCGGCGGCCGCGGATTCCGACGGTGACGGTGTGCCCGACAACCTCGACGCCTGTCCGTTCGATGTGACGAAGACGGCGCCGGGCGCCTGTGGCTGCAACGTTCCGGATACGGATTCCGATGGTGACGGCATTGCCGACTGCATCGACAACTGCCGGGATACCGCCAATCCGGATCAGTCGGATCAGAACGGCAACGGCATCGGCGACGTCTGCGACCAGAGCGGTGGCGTGACGAACCCGAACCCGGTTGGCGGTGACGGTACCGACGGCTCGGGCATGCTGTGTCCGTTCCTGGGCGGCGTGTCGAGCATGCCGTTCACACTGCTCGGTATCGGCCTGCTGAAGCGACGACGACGATCGCGCCGACGCGCGTAAGACGCCGCCGGTAAGTCAGGCTTCAACGTCCTTTTCGCCCCGGACGATCGAAACGATCGTCCGGGGCTTTTTCATTGGGCGTCATTTCCCGGCGACGCACCTGAAAGAAAAGAGCCGCGGGCCCGGCGGGCCAGCGGCTTTTGATCCTGTTCAGGATGTCGGACGCGATTCACGCGTCAATCAGTCAATCCCCTGCTCCGCAAGCCATCGCTCGGCGTCGATCGCCGCCTTGCAGCCCATGCCGGCTGCGGTGATCGCCTGGCGATAGACATGATCCGCGACGTCGCCCGCCGCAAAGACGCCTTCGACGCTCGTTGTCGATCGATACGGATCGGCGAGCCTGATGTAGCCTGCGTCATCGAGATCGAGCTGGCCGTTGAGGAATCCCGTGATGGGCGTATGTCCGATCGCCATGAACAGGCCGCCCAGTGGGAGATCCTGTTCTTCACCGCTGATCGTATCCTTGAGTCGCACGCCCTGAATTGTGTCATCGCCAAGCACATCGACCACGCCGCGATTCCACAGAATCTCGATCTTCTTGTTGTTCAGCGCTCGCTCCTGCATGATCTTGCTGGCGCGAAGCTGATCGCGGCGATGAATCAGGTAGACCCTGCTCGCGAATTTCGTCAGATACGTCGCTTCTTCGACCGCTGAGTCACCGCCGCCAACGACGGCGAGTTCCTTGTTCCGGAAAATCGGCAGGGCCCCGTCGCAGACGGCGCAGGCGCTGACGCCGCCGCCCGACTTCGCCAGGCGCTGCTCATTTTCGAGGCCAAGCCAGTTCGCCTTCGCCCCCGTGGCGATGATGAGCGAATGGGCCAGCACCTCGTCGCCTTCGTCCCCCACCACGCGGAAAGGTCGGCTCGACAGGTCAACGGACTGAACATTCTGAAACGCCGCGGCCCACAACGGCGTATCCCCCGCCAGCGTCTCCCGGGACTGGACACCGCTCGTCGTGACGACGCGCGATCCGTAACGCAGGGCCTGTCGCATGAAGAGCTGCATCAGGTCGGGTCCCGTCACGCCGTCGGGGAAGCCGGGAAAGTTCTCGACCTCTGTCGTGAGCATCAACTGGCCACCGGGAACGAGATCGCCCCCCGCGGCCTTGCCGGGAAACACGAGCGGATCCAGGTTCGCGCGAGCCGCATAGATCGCGGCCGTCCATCCCGCTGGCCCTGACCCGATGATCACCACCTTTTCCGTATCCGCCATTTCAGCACCTTTCTCCTGTCACTGTCGCATCACGACATGGCGTCAAATTCGACCCGGCATGATAGGCGCGTGCCCTGACAGCGTCGACCGCGATCACGCCACGGGTCCGGCCGCCGGATCGACGACAGCGGACCGGCCGATCGCGGTCCCTTTGTGGCCCGCGGAGAATCCGCCTAGATTAGCGCCCGATGAGTGTGCTTCGTCAGCTTCGCCGTCGCTGCACGTCGAGTGTCATCCACGGCGCCGTTTTTCTTGCGCCGTTTGCACCGGCGTTTGCCGTCAATTGTGTCGAACGACTGATGGCGCGCCTCGGCCCGATCACACCGAAGCTTGCGGCAATCATCAGAGCGAACATGGTCGCGGCCGGCGTTTATTCTCCCGAGGTGTTCCGGCGACACTTTGAGAATGTCGCGCGACATCTGACAAATGGCGTCCGCGTGCTCGCCAATCAGCGCCGTCCCGACGCTGTTCGCGACATCGCACGACACGACGTTCGAATCGATGCGAGCGTCGAGCGGGCGAAGGCGGAGATCAACGCGCGACAAGGCGGCCTCATTGTGCCGGCGCACTGCGTCAACTATCTCGTCTCTCTGGTCCAGCTCAATCAGCATCTGCCGGTCTCCATGTATCTTCGCTGGTCCCGGGACGCTCGAAAGCTCGACCTCAAGCGTCGCTGGTGTGACGCGGCGGGATTCGATGTGATCATTGAGCCGCCCCGCCTGACCAATCCGGCCGCGCGGGCGGAGCTCATCGTGGAGGCGATTCGCTCAGGCAGGACTGTGGCGATCACGCCCGACCTGGCCCAGCGAACGACGGAAGGCGTCCCCGTGGACTGGCTGGGGCGCATCGCCCATCTGCCCGCCGGTCCCGCCTCGCTTGCCATGCTGGCGGAAACGCCGATGCTTCCACTGTTCGCCAGGACCGAGGCGAATCAGCAGACGTTGTTCTTCGCCGATCCGATTCCCGTCGAACGACTGTCGCGAGCGGAAGGCGGCCGGCAGGAAAGCGTTCGTCGCGCAATGCAGCGATGGGCCGACGGCTTCGAGGCGTTCATTCGCACGAGCCCGGAACAATGGTTCCTCTGGGGCGACAGCCGCTGGACACGCGTTCTGCAAGGTGATCCCAGGTACTGCGGCCAGGCGCCGGCGACGCCGGACCGCGCAGAAGGCGTCGAACAGGTGGCCCGAAACGCATGATTGCCCTGAGCCTGTTGATTGCGATCCCCTGCCTCATGTGGCTGGCGCAAACCGTGATGCTGCGGCGACATGGCCTGCCCGTTCGCTGGCGTCTTTCCAGCCGGGACGCCCCACGCAGCGTCCGCACTGTGGGTCGCGTGGTCACGCAGCTGGGGCTGCTCGCCGTCGTTCTCCTGTATCCGGCGCTGATCGGCGAGTCGATCTGGACGCACTACGCGGGGTTGTTCCCCGCCGACGGGACCGCCCGTGGCGCGATCGACGGGGCCCTGCTCGCCATCCTGATCCTGAGCGGTCTGCTGCTCATCTGGCTCGCCTGCGATCGGATCGAAATCGATGTTCGGCACGAACGACGACGCTGGATGCGACGCCTGCTGCTTCTGATACCCTCTGCGGCGTTTGGCGCGTTCGTCGAGGAATGCGTCTTTCGCGGCGTCCTTCAGTTTGATCTGCTTCGCACGGGCGCGAGTCCGGCCCAGTCGATCCTGATTGCCGGCGGGCTGTTTGCGGCGGCCCACTACGTTCGCAGCGTCAAGCGAAAGTGGACGATTCCGGGTCATCTCGCCCTGGGTATCGTGCTGTCGGCCGCGTTTGTGGCGACGCACAACCTCTGGCTGGCGACGGGAATCCACGCCGGGGGTATCTTCGTGATCCTCGGCGCCCGGCCCTTCATCCGGTATCGCGGACCCGCGTGGCTGACGGGTGAGAGCATCTTTCCCTTCGCCGGAGTTCCGGGCGTAATGGGGCTGGCGCTGCTGACTGTCATCGTCATCTGGAGGTATGGGATCCCATGACGTCGCGACCATCGAATGACACGCCGCGGGCCTGCGTCGTCCGGGGCCCCCGCTCGTCGGCGGAAAAGGCGTCGCTCGAGTCGTTTCTTGCCGCCCATCCGCGGCTGGCGCCGACGTGGTTCGAGGCCCGGGACGACGAAGACCTTGCCGCGGCCATCCGAACCGGGACGTATACCGCCTGCCTCTTCGCCAGCTACGAGGCCGCCATGGATGCGGCGATGACGGGTGATATCGGGCCTGACGAGCCTCGTTTCGTGGAGATCGAGCTTCTGCTGGCCGACTCGAACAATCAGCCTGACGAGTTGAAATCACTTCGAAAGGCGTTTGCCGCGACGTCAAACGCCGCCGGCGAACAGCGTCGCCGCAGATCCGTTCGCCAGACGATCGCCGGAACGGTTCTGAGCCTTCTGCTGCTCGCCGCCATCGCCGGTCTGTTCCTGACCTGAAACAGGTAAAGCAATTTTGCAATCCCTCGATCGGCCCCGATGTTCTTCGGGGGTCAGGGATCGATCGCGCCACGTCGCCTGACGAAACGTCAGAAATGTCAATTGGGTCGTCGGCGAGCCCCTCAATTCCGCAGCTCTCGACGCGACAAATCGGGAGTACCAGTGCTGATTTCCTTGAATCAACGTCCCTATTGTGGTACCGTCTGAGGATATTGGGGAAGAAGAACCGGAGCGAATTCTCGCTCCAAACAACCCGGTTTCGGGGGTCCAGCCCACTCGTATCGCTTGTGAAGTGTATGGACTGCAGGGAAGGGTAGTGAGCCGCAATTCTACGCGCCTACCAATAGGTTTTTTTTGAGTGATGAATCCGGCGACGCCGAATCGGTCGGCGTGCCTGCTGTGCGTTCACACGACGTTCTATTTCTAACGGTCCGATTAGGAGGAGGTTCTGAATGTTTGGGAAGAGAATTGGTTGTTACTGTACCAGTGCGCGGTGGGGTACCGCGCGCGCATTCACGATGGCGGCGATGGCCGTGCTGTCGATGGCGACGTTTGCCCGCACGGCGAACGCTCAGTCCGACAGCTGCGCCGGCGCCACGGCCGTGTTCACGGGCGCCAATGCGGCCGGAAACAACTGCGGCACCGTCGATCCGGACGAAGTCGAAGTTTCGTGTCAGTCCAACTCGAACCACGACGTCTATTTCACGTGGACGGCCGACTGCACGGGCAACGCGACAATCGACACGGAAGGCAGTGTCTTCACGACGTCAAACGACACCGTCCTGACGATTTTCGACAGCTGCGGCGGTTCGGAAATCGCCTGTGACGATGACGGCGGCTCCGGCGCCTTGTCGACGCTCACGTTCGCCTGCACGTCGGGCACAACGTACGTGATTCGCGTCGCCGGCTGGAACACGCACTGCGGCGACATCTCGCTCAACATCGCCTGCGCCGCCGCCGGCGCCGGCGCCTGCTGCATGGGTGACGGCACCTGTACGGATGTCTCGGGCGGCATGACGGAATGCGACGGCCTGGGTGGAACCTACCAGGGCGACTTCACGAACTGTGCGACGACGATCTGCCCCGGCCCCTGCACCACCTGCACCTCGCCGACGGCCCTGCCCTACAGCGAGAATTTTGAGGCGGGCTTCGGCCTCTGGACCCAGAACGGCCTGGACGACGCTGACTGGACCCGCGACTCGGGCGGCACGCCGTCGACGGGCACCGGCCCCAGCGTGGACCACACGCTCGGCACGTCCGCCGGGTTCTACCTCTTCACGGAAGCCACCGGCTTCGCGGTTGGCGATCGCTACGTCCTCGATGGTCCCTGCTTCGACCTGACGACGGCCGCGACGCCCCAGATGTCCTTCTGGTACCACATGCTCAACACAAGCGCCGTGGGTGACATGGGCACGCTTACGGTTGAGATCTCGACGGACAACTGTCTGAACTACACGCCGCTCTTCTCAATGACGGGCAACCAGGGCGATGTCTGGCTGAACGGTGTCATCGATCTGTCGGCCTACGCCGGTCAGCTCGTGAACATCCGATTCGTCGGCACGCGCGGCAACGACTTTGAGAGCGACATGGCGATTGACGACATCGTCGTTCTCGACACCAGCGCCGCCGTCACGGGCGCCTGCTGCTTCCTCGACGGCTCCTGCATGGATCTCGACGCGACCGCCTGCGGAACCGCCGGCGGCACGTATCGCGGTGACCTGACGAGCTGCGCCAGCGGCATCTGCTCCGGCGCCTGCTGTCTCGACAACAACGGCTGCGAGAACACGTCGGAAGCGTCCTGCACCGTGGCCGGTGGCCTCTACCTCGGCGACACGACGCAGTGCGGCATTGACGCCTGTCCGCCTGCGGGCGACATCTGCGCGACGGCCATCGTCGTCGGCTCCGGCACGACGGTTGTGACGAACGTCGGCAACCTTCTCGACGATCCGGATCCGACCTGCACCTCGTCGGGCGAACTCGACGTCTGGGCCGTTTACACGGTCGAGCAGAATGGTTCGCTGTTGATCACGACCTGCGGCACGCGGCTCGACCCCGGCAACCCGACGGCGATGGACACGATCCTCGCGGCCTACGACGGCGCGTGCGGTGGTCCAAGCCTCGACTGCGACGACGACTGCGCGGGCACGACGGATCCGAGCCAGGCAATCTGCCACGACGAAGCTCAGGCGGGTACGGCGACACGCGACAGCTGTCTCTGCATTGACAGCGTCACAATCGGCCAGCTCATCTACATCCAGATCCAGGACTTCTCGAACGTTGAAGGCAACATCACGCTGAACATCATCCCGGACGGCTGCCCGCCGCCCACGGGTCGATGCTGCCTCGCCGACGGCTCCTGCACGATCGTCTCCGACGCGGACTGCACCAACATGGGCGGTATCTACGGCGGCGACGGCGTTGACTGCAGCGTCAGCTGCTTCGGCGCGTGCTGCCTGCCGGCCAACGGTGGTTGTGTCAGCGAAACCGAAGCTTCCTGCGCCAACGCGGGCGGCAGCTACGGTGGCGACACCTCCGAGTGCTTCGCGTTCGACATCAACACGGGTCTGAGCAACGGCGGTGTCATCTGTGAAGGCTCCTGCACGGATATCGTGGTTCTGCGAAACAGCACCGCGACTTCCTCGAGCATCGACATCACGTTCGACAACAACCTCGCCACGGCGGACGGCCTTCCCGGCTCGTGCACCGGCGGCGGTACGAACATGCAGAACGACGCCTACTTCCGCTACCTGGCGATCTCCGACACGAACGGTCCCTGCGACGTGTCCATCACGGTCACGCCGACGGGTTACGACGCGACGCTCGTCGTCCGAAGCGCCTGTGACGGCGCCGAACTCGCCTGTTCCGAGGTCGGTGGAGTCGGTGGCGTCGAGTCGGTCATCGTCCCGAGCTTCGGCCCCGGCCTGCTCTTCATCCAGGTCGGCGACTTCGGCACCACCGAAGGCGGCGGTCTCACGCAGCTCGAAGTCAACTGCAGCACCGCCACGGGCGCCTGCTGCATGGGCGGAAACTGCTCGATCCTGACGGCCGGCGACTGCTCGCTTGCCGGCGGTGTCTACAAGGGTGACAACACGGACTGCCTCACGGCGTGCTTCGGCGCCTGCTGTGCGGCCAACGGTTCGTGCAGCTCGCTGACGGAAGTCTCGTGCAACGCGGACGGCGGAACCTATCAGGGTGACGGCTCCTCGTGTACGCCGAATCCATGTCCGCAGCCGCCGGCCAACGACGACTGCGCCAACGCCATCGAAGTCTTCACGGGCGCCAACAATGGCGGCAACAACTGCCTTGCCAGCGCCACGGATGACGCCGAGGCCAGCTGCCAGACAAACTCCGGCAGAGACGTCTGGTTCTTCTGGACCGCGACCTGCACGGGTGAAGCCACGATTGACACCGAAGGCAGCGTCTTCACGACGAGCAACGACACAGTCCTCTCTGTCTGGGACGCCTGTGGCGGCACGGAGCTCGCGTGTGACGATGACGACGGCACCGGCCTGCTGTCGACGCTGACGCTCAGCGTGACGCAGGGCGTGGATTACTACATCCGCGTGGCCGGCTTCAACACCAACTGCGGTGACATCAACCTCAATATCGCCTGCGTCGCCCTCTGCGGCACCTGCCCGGGTGATATGAACGGTGACTCGCTGCTCGACGGTCGAGACATCCAGGCCTTCACGGACTGCTACCTGGCCGAATTCGGCACGGATCCGTCCGCGGCCTGCAAGTGCGCCGACGTCAACGTTGACAGCATTCTCGACGCGAACGACATCACGGACTTTGTGGATCTGCTCCTCAACGGTGGCGGCATCTGCAATCCGGGCGCCTGCTGCTACCTCGACGGTGGCTCGGCCGCCTGTACCGTGACGGACGCCGCGGGTTGTGCCCTGCTGAGTGGCGCCTTCACGCTCGGCGCGGACTGCACGGGTGATCCGTGTCCGGCCGGACGATGCTGCTCCAACAACGGCCTGACCTGCGATGACATTCCGGAACTCGAGTGCGCCGCCCTTGGTGGCGCCTGGAGCGCTGGTCTCGATTGTCTCGGTTCGCCGTGTCCGGTCACGCCGGCCAACGACGAATGCGGAGGCGCGATCGCGGTCTTCGACGGCTCCACGCCGATCGACCTGACGAATGCGACGACCTCGGCGGGCGCCGCCTGTGGCGACTTCCCGTTCGGTACAGACGTCGTCAACGCCGACCTCTGGTACAGCTACGTCGCCAGCTGCGACGGTCTGCTGTTCGTGGACACGTGTGGTGACGCGGACGACACGCGTCTCGCCATCTACGACGTCGATTGTGCGGCGATCGCCGGCGGTGCGCTGCCGATCGAGTGCAACGACGACCACGGCAACGCGTCGGAAAATGACTCCGGCAACGCGTGTGCCGACACGCTGTCGGCGTCGCTGTCGGTTCCCGTCTCGTCGGGCGCCACGTACATCATCCGCGTTGGCTCGTTCAGCGCCCCGCCGCAGACGCTGATGTTCCCGCTGAACATCGCGTGTGTCCCGGGTGGCAACGGCGCCTGCTGTCTCGGCGACGGCGCCTGCGTCAATGTCACGGGTGGCGTCCTGGAGTGCGACGGCTTCGGCGGCACGTATCAGGGTGACGGCACGGATTGTCTCACGACGATCTGCGGCGGCGCCTGCTGCCTCGCGAACGGCTCCTGCGTCGATGCGGCGACGGCCTCCGACTGTGTCGATAACATCGGCGGCGCGTACCAGGGCAACGGCACTGAGTGCGCGACGACGAGCTGCCCGCAGCCGGCGCCGGCCAATGACAACTGTGTCGACGCCATCGCGGTCGTCACGGGTGTCAACATCCTCGGCAACAACTGCGGCGCGTCCGGCACGGACGACAAGGAAGCCTCCTGCCAGTCCAACTCCGGCCTCGACGTGTACTACGTCTGGACGGCGGACTGCACGGGCCAGGCCACGATCGACACCGAGGGCAGCCTGTTCTCGCCGTCGAACGACACGGTCCTGACCGTGTACGAGACCTCCTGCGGCGCGCCGGAACTGGTGTGCGACGATGATGACGGCACCGGCCTGTTGTCGACGGTTTCGTTCCCCTGCGTGTCGGGTGTCGACTACGTGATCCGCGTCGCCGGCTTCGGCGCCAACTGCGGCGAGATCACGCTCAACATCGCGTGTGTCTCGGGCGGCGCCTGCTGCGTCGGCACGGGCTGCACGTCGGCCGCCGATCAGAATGACTGCGAAGTCAACCTCGGCGGTATCTACCAGGGCGACTTCACGGATTGTGGCTCGGTCGTTTGCGGCGGCGCCTGCTGCCTCGCGAACGGCAGCTGTGCACAGGCCGTGGACGCCTCGGACTGCATCGACAACCTCAGCGGCACGATCTACTACGGTGACGGCACGCAGTGCACCGATCCGTTTGTGATCTGCCCGGGTCCGGGCGAGTGCCTCCACACGCTCAACCTCTTCGACTCGTTCGGCGACGGTTGGAATGGCGGCGCGATCGAAGTGTTCGTCAACGGCGTCTCCGTCTTCGGCGGCGCGGTGACGTTCGGCGGTGGCTCCTCGGCGTCCGGGTTCTTCTCGGCCGGCACGGGCGACACGATCACGACGACGATGACTTCGGGCGGCTTCCCGGCGGAAGAGAGCTGGGAAATCCTCGATGGCGGCGGCGCCATGATCTGCTCGGATGGTCCGACACCGGACAATACGCCGATGCGATCCTGCGGTTCGGGCAACTGCCCGTAACGCGACACTGACCCGATTCGGGCGGCGGCGTCTGCAACCCGCAGCGCTTTACCGCTCGATCTGATCAATCACTCGGGGCGTCGTCATCTTCGGATGACGGCGCCCTTTTTCATTGCGACAAGTCTCGCGCCGACGGGCGCCGACAGATCACGACGTCCACGCCGACGCCGCATTTTTCTTGCAAGTCACGCGTCGCACTCGTTATAACAACAGTCATATCCCGATCGTTCGAACGGGGTATGTGTTTGGCGTTCGATCCCGACCGATCCGGCGCCGAACGGGTCCACGTCTTCGCCTTCGGAGCGAGCCATGACAAGTCGACGTTCTGTCGTTGCGCCTGGCGGCTGCGCGCCTCGTTCGCTGTTCTTTGCAAACTGCGGCGTCTTTTCGTTCATTCTCTCCATCGCAAACGCGGGGATCGCCGAGGCGGGCCTTCCGTTTCTCGATGAGTCGCAGTCACGCGGAATCAACTATGTGGTTCCGCTGGCCCTGCCAGTGCCGCCCCCCTTCGGCCACGGGCTGGCGTTCGCGGATCTGGACAGCGACGGCGATCCCGACCTCGTGACGACGGGCGCCGAAAACGACCTGATCGGCGTCTTCGAGAACACCGGCGGGTCGTTTGTCAGCCATACCGCCACCTCCGGCATCCCCGTCGCCCCCGGCGCCTCCAGCGTTGTCGCGTTCGACTTTGACGGCGACTCGGATCTCGACCTGTTCATCAGCCAGTGGAATTACTCCAACATGCTGTTGCGCAACGATGGCGGCTTCTCCTTTACGGACGTCAGCGCCATCACGCACATCGCCTTCACGGGCCCGGGGACGGGCAACACGATCGGTGACTACGATGGCGATGGCTGGCTCGATGTCTTTGTCTCCAACTACGGCGCAGAGAACAAGCTCTATCGCAACATGAACGGCCAGGCCTTCGAGGAAGTTTCCCACGCCGTCGGCGTCACGGGCGTGTTCAATACGCTCCAGACCGCCTTCTTCGACATGGACATGGACGGCGACAAGGACATCTACGTCTCCAACGACCAGCGCAATCCCAGCAATGTTTCGGAATACAACCGGCTCTTCGAGAATGTGAACGGCGTCTTCACCGAGATCTCCGCGCAGTCCGGCGCCAACATCGGTCTGAACTCGATGAACATCGGTCTGGCCGATCTCGACAACAACGGCTTCCTCGATATCTACTGCACCAACTGGAGCATCCCGAACTACGGTTTCTTCTACCCCTGCTATCTGCTCATGAACAACGGAAACGGCACGTTCACGCAGCAGCAGCAGGCCGCCGGTGTTGAGTCATTCCGCTTCGGCTGGGGCGCCGTGTTCCTCGACTTTGACAACAACAAGACGCTCGATCTGTACGTCTGCAACCAGGAAGGCCTGAATCGATTCTACGTGAACAAGGGCTTCTGGCCGCTGGTCGATGAGGCGAGCGACTACAACGTCGCGCTCGCGGGCGACACGCGATGCGTCGCCGTCGCCGACGTTGACGCCGATGGCGATCTGGACATGGCTGTCCAGGAATTCGGCGCCAACATCCATCTCTTCATCAACCAGGAAGGCAATGAACGGAACTGGCTGAAGATCCGCCCAGTCGGCCTGTCGCCGAACCGTCAGTCCATCGGCGCCGTCGTTCGCGTTCGGACTGAACAGTTGTGGCAGACCCACGAAATCGTCGCCGGCAGCAATTTCAAGGTGCAGAATGAACTCGTCGCGCAGTTCGGTGTCGACGGGGACAACGAAATCGACGAGGTCACTGTCACATGGTACGACGGCGCCACGCGAACCCTGACGTCGCTCGCCGTCAACCAGACGCACACGATCTATCATCCGACGCTTCTCGGCGATGTGAATGAAGACGGCGTCGTCGACGCGACGGAACTGTCCGATTTTGTGGACGCCCTGCTCTTCGGCGGATCGCCCGAGCCGGCAAGATTCGACTTCAACGGAAACGGCGCCCTGGAGGGAGGCGACATTCAGGGAATGATGGATCGTCTGATCGGCGCCTGACGCGAAATCGCCGCCCTCAGTTCCCGGAAAGCAGGGCCAGCAGACCGAACAGATCCGCGACCTCGTGATCCGGTTCGTGGACGCCGATGTCGTGGATTCGATGAACGCGATTCAGCCAGACGTTCCGGATTCCGCCGGCAATCGCGCCGCCGATGTCGCTGTGGAGTGAGTCGCCGCAGTGCCACACGCGATCTCGCCGCCAGCCCGTCTTCCGCAGGGCGCAGTCGAATATGTTTCGATCCGGCTTGTAGGATCGCGCCTCTTCAGATGAGACGAGCTCCGCCACTCTCAGTTCGTTTCTGCGAACCACAGACACGACGTCTTCATGATCCGCGTTGGACACAATGCAGATCGGGACCGGACATGAGGCGATGAACGCCGTGGCGTCCTCCTGAAGCGGCGGATTCCGCCAATAGTCGCGAAGGGCCTCGGCGTAAGGGACCGGATCGATCTCCCGCCGCAGGTTGGTCATCGTCTCACGCAGCGTGCGGATTTCGAGATCAAACAGGGTTTCGAAGGCCGATCCGTTGCAGAAGTCCAGGGAGTTGAGAAATCGCTCCCCCCACATCACGCTCAGCTCTGTCGCGGAAATCGACAGCCCCGCGTCGGCGACGACTCGGCCGCAGACCGATTCGACGGCGGCCCGATCGCCGGAAGTCAGCGTGCCGTACATATCCAGGAACACACCATCCATCGAACCGCTTCGCATGCGTCATTTCCCCACGCAGAATCGCGAGAAGATCCGTCCGAGCATCTCCTCTGTGTGATCCATACCCACGAGCGCGCCCAACGCCTCGGCGGCAATCCGGAGCTCGGCGGCCGCCAGATCCGCGTCATTCAACTGCGCATCGCAGGCGTCCGCCAGCGCGATCGCCCGATCCATCGCATCGAGCGCGCGCTCAAGCGCGTCGCGATGCTCCGCCATCAGCGCGATGGCCGCGTCGTTCTCCGCCGCGTCCGCAACGCCGAGATGGTCGGCAACCGCCTCTCGCAGCGCCTCGCAGCCATCGCCGGTCCGCGCGCTCACGACGAGGCCCGTGAGTCCGGGTCGCCCCGCCAGCCACGCGTCAAACGCGCGTCGCCGCTCTCGCGTCGCGACGTCGGCGTGATTCGCGACGACGATTCGTGGCCCCGCCCGAACCATCCAGCGATCGACAGCGTCGTCGATCGACTCCTCGCGGCTCATGTCGAACATGATCAGACGCAGGTTCGCCGCCCGCTCCGCGTCGCTCGCCATGCGCGCCGCCTGATCGTCAATCGACTCCCCGTCCTCCGGCGCCTCCTCCTTCACGGCCGGCGCGCCGGCCGCGTCGATCATCAGGCAGCGCGATTCGCCCAGGTCCACCACGGCCGAGATTGCGTCGCGGGTGGTTCCGGCGACGGGCGCGCTGATGGCGCGATCCGTACCGCTCAGGCGATTCAGCAGGCTCGATTTTCCGGCGTTGGGTCGCCCGACAAGGACAACACGCGGCGTCGCCTCCCAGCGTTCCGCGCGCAGGCCCGCGCTGATCGTGTCTTCCAGCCGACGCCGAATATCGGCAAGCCGCCGCCGGAACGTCTGAACATCGATGAACTCGATCGGCTCATCGGCGAAGTCCATCGCCCCTTCGATCAGCGACAGCAGGTCCGCCAGATCTTCGCGCGCCTCACGGGCAACAGCGCCCAGCCGGCCGTGCAGGAGTCGCTCCGCCGCCTGCAGCTGTCGATCCGTCTGCGCCGCAATCATCCCGGCGACGCCGTGCGCCTGTGTGAGATCGATGCGACCTGAAAGATAGGCCCTCGCCGTGAACTCGCCGGCCTCGGCCCGCCTCGCGCCATGCGCCAGGCAGGCTTCCAGCAATTCGCCGAGAATGATCGGCGCCCCCAGCGTGTGGATCTCAATGAGCGTCTGCCCGGTATAGCTGCGCCCTCGCGGAAACACCTGCACGGCCCCGTCCGACGAAACGCCGGCGATCGACAGGGCGCCGCCGGCGCGCGACGGGGCGATCGGTTCCATGAGGATCTCGCCATCAGCCGGATGGAAAATCGCGTTCGCGATGGAGATCGCGGCCGGACCGCTGAGGCGCACGATCCCGCGGGCGCCCGCGCCGGGCGGCGAACTCACGGCGACAATCGTGTCATCAATGGTCAATCGTCACGCCCGGTTCGATGTCGCTCGCGCCTTTCCATCGCGCCGCGGCGCCGCGACCCGCCGGCTCCTGTTCGGGCAGATGATGGGCGATGGCCCTGCCATTCTCGTCCACCGTGCAGAAGAGAAATCGCCCGGTGGCGATGGCGCGCGGCTGGTCGATCGGCTGAACCGTCGAGGCCTCGATCCGAACGCCGATCGTGGACGACCCCACGTAGTCAATCACGCCGGTGAACTGCACCAGCTCTCCCAGACGGGCCGGAGAGCGCATCGAGAGTCCGCGGATCGACATGAAGACGACGGGCGTCGCGACGGCGAAGCAGCGCTCCGCGGCGATGTACGCCGCCTGTACACACCACTCCACGCATCGCCCCGCGTACAGCGTCTGATGGTGGTTGAGATCCTCGCTCTTCACGAGCTGGGTGGTCGTCGTCATCCAATCCGTGCGACTGGATCGAATGTTGCTGGATTCGTCAGACACTGGTGAGCTCTCGCAAGGGGTTCGATCCGGATTATACAAGTGGCGCTGTGGACCGTCAGGTCCGGGCGGTGGCGCCTCAGGCGTCCGCCTTCCGGGCCAGAAAGAGCGTCTGCCACGCTTCCACGGCGACTTCCTCCGGACGGGCCCGCTCCGCGAGTCCGAGCTCCGGAAGTGTCGCGATCAGCCGCTCTCCATCCTCCATTCGGCTGAAGATGTGGCCCAGCGTCTTGCGGCGTGATCGAAACGCCTCGCGCAGAAACACGGCGAATCCCGCTCGATCCCGAACGATCGTCTCGTCATCGTCGCGGGCGTCGAGCCGCACCATCGAGGACTGCACTTTCGGACTCGGCCAGAACGCCTGCGGCGGTACACGGGCCACGCGTCGCCCTTCGGCGAATGTCTGCGTCACGATGCTGACGGGGCCATAGTCGGACGTCTCCGGATGGGCCAGCAGCCGATCGGCGACTTCCGTCTGGACGGTGAAGCACATGCGCCGGATGCCGTAGTCGCCGATCATCAGATTGATCACGAGCGACGTCGCGATGTCGTAGGGCAGGTTGGCGACGAGCATCCCCCGCCCCGTCGCCTCGCGCCGTACGGCCTCGATCTCCGCGACGAGATCCTCGGCCAATGCCGATTTCTTCCGCAGCGCGTCGGTATGCAGGATCGTCACATTGGGCCGGTTGGACAGGTGCTCTGTTGCGATCGTGATCATGGCCGGATCGATATCGACGGCGATCAGGCGCCGGCAGACGCTCGACGTGATGGACGTGAGACTGCCCCCGCCACAGCCGACCTCCAGCGCCCAGTCGTCCGGACGCATCTCGGCGGATTCGACGAGCTTGCGCATGAGATTGCGATCAATAAGAAAGCACTGCCCGTAGCGTTTGCGCGGCGCGGCGCCGGCCGACGCCAGCAGCCGCTCAAGGTCGCTTTTTGTCTGAAAGCCTGAATCGTCCAGGGCGGGAATCTCCTCGGGCGCCACACGACGCCGGTTGTATTATAATGCGTGACTCGGGCCCCGAGTCGCCGAACCTCGAAAGGTCGCGGCGCCGTGGCGCGCTTCAAAGCTGGATCGGGAGTCACGATGAAGTCACATGAAGTCCTGAAGGAAGCGATCGATCTTGTCGGCGTCAAGTCGCTTGCGGCCGACCTGCGTCTGAGCCAGGCGCTGATCTACAAGTGGTGCCAGGACGCCGATCCCAGGGACCCGGATACCAGCGGAACGCGCAACCCGCTCGATCGACTGCGGGAGATCGTGAAGCTGACCGGTCACACGCCCGTCGTGAACTGGCTCTGTCACGAGGCGGGCGGCTTCTTCGTCCACAACCCGGAAGACGAGTGCGCGGATATCGACGCCGACCTCCTCCAGTCGACCCAGCAGGTCGTGACGCGGTTCAGCGGCCTGCTTCGCGAGGTCAGCGAGTCGATCGCCGATGACGGCGCCATCGAACCCGACGAGGCGGATCGAATCCGCCTCGGCTGGGAACAACTGAAGACGACGGCGGAGACGTTCGTCGTCGCCTGTGAACGTGGTCTCTATCGCCTTCGACCGGAGGAGGACGAGTAATGCGACGCCGCCCGCTGATCACGCTCATGCTCGTCCTGCCGATGTTCGCCGCGATGGGGTGCTCGTCAAACACGGGAAGCAATCCCGAAAAGCGAATGTTCGTCTCCAACAAGGACTTCCAGGATGGCCGAGCCGACGGCCGGCGCGACGCAAAAAACGCATGGAGCGACGACAGCTCCGCCTGGCTGTGGGACTGGATGATGAGCCAGCAATACAAGACGGGCTACGCCCAGGGCTGGCGCGAAGGCCGGAACGAAGCGCGATTCGAGAGTCAGAAGCAGAACGCCGAGTCCCTGCAGGAATAGACGCCCCACGCAAATTCACCCACGGCCTGACGCATGGTGACAACGGCGGACGCCGGCGTCATTCGCCGCCGCGAACGCCCATCACGTCCTTCTTATACACACGCGATTCGAGCGGTCGGACATACTGCGTCCAGTCACTGTCGTCGTTGCGGGAATCTTCGATGCTCGTCATGGCCATGTTGATCTTGGCGTCGAGATTGTCCAGGTAATGAATGGCCAGCGCCTCGGGGCACGCCGGCAATCGCGGACTGCCGAACTCATACGTGCCGTGATGCGCGAGCACGATGTGTGTCAGCAGGTCCTTCAACTCCGTCGGGAAGGGCTCGCCCGTCGTCTTCGCGGCCTCTTCAGACTTGCGATCGATCCAGATCGCGGCCTGCGTGATGTGCCCGACGAGCTGACCGCTCGACGTGTACGCGAAGTTCGTGTCGTAAGAGAGCTCGACTGTCTTGCCGATGTCGTGCAGAAACAGCCCCGTCATCACGAGGTCGCGACTGACTTCGGGAAAGTGGCTCTCCGCTTTGCCGTCGGCGCCGAAGATCCGCGACGCGAGGCCGAGCAGGCTGCACGTGTGCTCGAGGAGACCGCCGATGTAGGCGTGATGGTTCGTGACGGCGGCGGGCGATCGCCTGAAGCGGCTGACGAGCTCCTCATCGCTGACGAACGCCTTGATCAGGGCGAGCAGGTGCTTGTTCTCGATCGTGCGAAGGTACCCAAGCGTCTTCTCCCACATCGCCTCAATGTTGTGTTTCGTCGATGGCAGGAAGGCGGAAAGATCGACGTCGTCGCGCCTGACGGGTCGAATGGCCTCGCCGATGACCTGGAGATTGCCCTTGTAGCTTTCGACACGCCCGCGCATCGCGATGAAGCCGCCCTCGGGAATCAGGTTGAACATCTGCTGCGTCGCCTGCCAGATGCGACCGAGCACCTGCCCCGACTTGTCGACAAATCCCATGTGGATGTAGAGGCTGCCGTTGCTCGTCGTCCGCAGGTCCTTCTGCGAAACGAGGAAGATGCGATCCTCAAACGTCTCGCCGGCCTTGAAATCCTGGATCAGCACCACTTCATGAGACAACTGCGTCGACATCGATGTTTTCCTGATTTGCCCTGGTTGCGCGTCGGCGTCCGCCGACCTGATTCAATACGTCGAATCAGGCCAATATACAGGAACCGCGGGGCCAGACAAAGACCGCGACGGCGCTGTGAATTGCGGGCTCATTCCTGCGGCGGAACGACACACGTCGCGCCGCGAGCGAAATGGACCGAAGATCCGTGGGGATCGATCGTTGCGCGGCGCGATGCGCGCAAACGCGAGCCCCGGAGGGCTCGCGAAAATGATCGATAAAATCATGGCCTGGAAAGACGTGTGATGTGAGATGGATGCGGCTCAGTTGGCGCCGCAGGCCTCGTAGCTGGCGGGAATCGCCCACGGGTCAATGTTCTGCCCGGCGCTCGGCGCCGACGCGCCCTGCTTGAGCATGTCCAGGGAGTCATCGGGCTCGCCGCGCAGGCATCCTTCGCCGTTGCCCTGGAAGAAACGAACGCCGATGCGGGACACTCCGCGTTCGGGATGGCGGATGTTCACGACGATGCCCTTCTGATGGCATTCGCTGGCGCCATCTTCGTCCGTCCGTCGATCGACGTAACAGACATCGATGTGCTCGCCGAGGATCGGCGCGTTCTTGTCCGTCGTGAGCACGCCGATGCCACTGCCGGACACGTCCACGAGCTGGCCCGGGAATTCCGTGGTTACGCCGTCGACAGACATCATGACGCTTCCATGCGCCCAGCGGCGTGTGTCACGTCGTCGTTCGATCGAATTGAGATTCTTCAGTCGTCCTGCGTCCATTTCGGCACCCCGTTTTCCGGAATTTGGGACCACCCACATGGAAGTTGATCGGAGCGTCCCGCGCGCCGATTCAGTTAGGACTTGCCCGACATCCGGACGCGATGTCGCGCATCCTCTGCGCATCTCGACTGGCGCCGATAATTCCCGTCGCCGGCGCCCCGGGAAACCCGATCCGGCCAAGGTGCAACCGAATCCAGTTTCCGGTACGCTGCTTCGATTCGAGACGAATTGTCGTCGGATGACCGGCCCCGGTGCCGGTCGGAGCGTGGTCCCCGACGATGTGGACAGTCCGCGAAAAGCGGCCGAAGAGTGATTGCGTTATGCGTTGGTCCCAGTTTTTCATCGTAACGTCGAAGGAAACGCCCAAAGACGCGACGGCGGCGTCGCATCGACTGATGCTTCGCACGGGCATGGTCCGCCAGCTCGCCGCCGGCATCTATTCCTACCTGCCGCTGGGCTTCCGCAGCCTGCGAAAAGTCGAGCGAATCGTCCGCGAGGAGATGAATCGCGCCGGCGCGATCGAACTGATGATGCCCGTCCTGCACCCGATCGACCTGTGGGAGGAGACGGGCCGTGTCGCCGCGATGGGCGACGTTCTGCTGCGCCTCGGTGGGCCCGAGGGTGACTGGCGCTCGCAGACGGTCCTCGGACCGACGCACGAGGAGATCATCACGGAGATCTCGCGGGCCTATCTCAAGAGCTACAAGCAGCTGCCCATCAACCTCTACCAGATCCAGGTGAAGTTTCGCGGCGAGGCGCGGCCGAAGAGCGGCGTCCTGCGGACGCGCGAATTCCTGATGAAGGACGCCTACAGCTTTCACGACTCCGTCGAGTCGCTCGATGAAGGCTACCAGAAGATGTATGACGCCTACTGCCGCATCTTCGCTCGCTGTGGTCTGCCTTACGCCCCCGTCGAGGCGGAGAGTGGTCCGATCGGCGGCGACGCGTCGCATGAATTCATGGTTCTGACGGACGCCGGCGAGGACCTCGTCGCCCTGACGGAGAACAAGGACTACGCGGCCAATACCGAGCGGGCCGTCTGCGCGCCGCTTCCGCAGGACAACGCCGAGATGGCGGCGATCGAGGAGGTTCACACACCGAACCAGCGTACGATCGATGAAGTGTCCGCATTCCTGAAGACGACGCCGTCGAAGATGATCAAGACGCTCGTTTACCTGGGAACGCCGCCGACGACGGGAAAGAAAAACGCGCCGGCCGAGCCCGCAGTCTTTGTGGCGCTGGTTCGCGGCGATCACGACGCCAACGAGAACAAGCTCAATCGCGCCGCCGGCAAAGTCTGGACCGCGGCCAATGGCGGCGATGGCGCGTCGATCTCGCTCGAACTCGCCGATGAAGGGACGATCCGACGGCTTACGGGCGCCGATGTCGGCTTTGCCGGTCCCCACACGCTCGACGCCAGCGGAGTCCCCTATTATCTGATCGTGGATCAGGGCGTCGCCGTCATGCGAAACGGGGCGACCGGCGCCAACAAGACAGATTATCACGCCGCGAATGTGAACCCCGGTCGCGACTTCGCGATTGAGGGCCCGCGCGTTGTCGTCGCCGACATTCGCAACGTCGTCGATGGCGATCTCTCGCCCAGGGGCGGCGGCTCGCCAATCCGCCTGCGCAAGGCGATCGAAGTCGGCCACGTCTTCAAGCTGGGTACGAAATACAGCGACTCGATGGGCGCGACGTATCTCGACAGGAACGGCAAGGCGAAGCCGCTGATCATGGGCTGCTACGGCATCGGTCTGAACCGCATCATGGCGTCGGCCATCGAGGCGAATCACGACGACGGCGGCGTCATCTGGCCGATGTCCATCGCGCCGTTCCAGGCGCTGGTCGTCGCGCTCGATCCGCGCGAGGAAGAGGTCATGCAGACCGCCGGTCGGATCCACGACGCCCTGGAGGCCGCCGGCGTGGACACATTGCTTGACGATCGCGACGAACGCGCCGGCTTCAAGTTCAAGGACGCCGATCTGATCGGCTTCCCCGTCCGCGTCACGGTCGGCCGCAAGGCCCTCGCGGATGGCGTGGTCGAAGTCAAGCTGCGATCGAGCGACGAGATCGAGAAGCTCGCCCCGGATGCGGCGATCGATCGCGTCAAGTCACTCGTCGCCGACGCTATGAACGCGCTGTCCAATGGATGACATAACGCGCCGCATGCTTGCCCCACAAGGCAAGCATGCAGCGCGTCGCGTATCGTTCAGACAACCTGACGATGTGTGGCGCAGCAGCAAACCACGTTCCCGATGAATCGCACTGCTTGAGAGCAATGGCACAGGGGCGTGCGCCCCCAAAGGCGCACGGTCCGGCGTCACGCCGGACCGCGCCACCCTACCCCCATAATCCTACCGTGTCAGTCGACGCGTACGCCGAACGCGGCCAGCGCCGCGGCGTCGCTCTTGTGAATCCTGAACAGCGAGTTGAGCTTCGTCAGTGCGAAGAGCTTTGCGATCTGATCGCTGACTCCGCAGAAGGCGATTCTGCCCTTCTTCTCTTTTGCCAGCTTCTGGACGTTCAGAAGCATGCCGATGCTCTGTGAACTGAGCTGTCGGACGTTCGTGAAGTCAATGACGAGGTCGGTCCTCGATCGTTCCGCGACGAGATCGCACAGCTCGCGACCGATGCGATCGAAATCGCGGGTGTCGAGCAGCGACGATCTGCCGATCGTGGCGACGATGACACCGGCGTAGTCCTGGACAATCAGGTCACCTGTCGCGGCGCGCGTTCGAGACTGGGGCTTCGTGGCAGTGGCGGTACGTGATTGAAACATGACAGTTCGCTCCCTGGCTCCCGGTCGATATCGGAGACGGCGGCCGGGGCGCAGTGTCCCGACCCACCCAGGCGGGAGACTTCGCGAACCCGGCCGCCGCGCCGTTTCGCCACGGTTGAAGACGAATCCAATCGAGAGGCGGACACTCGAAAATCGCAAAAAATCGGGCGATCCGAAAAGGAGGGCGTGGAGAAAGCTGAAAGTCGAAACGCTGAAAGCTGAAAATCGACGTCCTGAGCATGCGGGCGAGGAATTGCAGAGAGGATTCGGAAAGGCGAATCCGGCGTTGGGGGATTTGAGTTACGGCGCCAGTACTGTCCGGCTAAAAGTCGAATAGTGGCAGAGAGTTATGTAAGTCGGGGTC
>DAOPJV010000062.1:0-44946 GCA_035399845.1 Phycisphaerae bacterium
TGCACATCGCGACGCCGACGAAGCTGTCCGCGCAGCCGTAGTAGAGATACCACGCGCCGTTGCGATAGACGAGGCCCTCGGCGAATGTCGTGCCGGCGGCGTACTGACCGCTGGCTTCCCACGTCAGTTCGGGCTGGAAGAAGGGCTTGTCCAGCCGATCGACGACGCGCGTCGGCGCCTTTGCGTCGAAGAGGACCTGACCGCATGAATAGACGCCGGGCTTGAGCTGCTTGTCGCGATCGTCGTTCTCGGCGTTCTTGCCGTTATAGATCAATACGATCCCCGCGTCCGTCCGAACCGCCTGCGGGCCGACCTCCGTCAGCTTGCTGTCGAATCTGCCCATCCGCGGCTCGATCAAAGACAGCAGTTTTCCGGGCTCGGATTCAAGTGGCTTCCAATGCGTCAGATCGTCGGACGTCGCCACGTTCACCTGCGCCTCGCCGAAATACATCCAGTATTTGCCGTCGATCTTTGCCGCCACAAGTTGGCCATCTTTGACCTCGTGAACGACGGCCGCCGACTTCGTCGCCAGGTTCTCGTAGCGTGTGCCGCGGAAGGCCGAGCCTCGCTTTTCCCAGTGGACGAGATTCTTCGACGTCGCCACGCCGAGTCGCACGCTTCGTTTGTTGTACTGCGTGTAGGTGATCACAAATGAGCCGTCGGGCGCCGTCACGATCCGCGGGTCCTCGCAGCCGCCGTCCCATTCGTTGTCGCGCTGATCGTCCTTTGCCGGGAAGAAGACGGGGGCGGGGCGGCGTTCGAATGTGACGCCGTCCCGGCTCGTGGCCAGGCCCAGGCGCGAGGTGTGGCCGCCGATGTGCATTTCGCCCGAGTCATCCTCGGCGCGATAGAGCACACAGATTTGCTCGTTGAGAAGGACCGCCGCCGGATTGAAGGTGTGCAGCGCCTCCCAATGAATGTCGCGATCGCTCATGGGGCATGAGAAGACCGACGCCTTGTCGGGGCGAATCACGGGTTGCGCGTCGGCGGGGCGAAGAAAGGGGCCGAGGGCCCATCTCGGAAGTGGATCGGCGCTCAGCGGCGTCGCAATCAACAGCGCGACGAGTGGCGTGAGTCGTGTTGGTTTCATGGGGTTCCCGGATGACCTGAATCGCGCGACTGGGATGACGTTCATCATGGCGCATCGTACACGATCGTGAAACGATTCTCACGTTTCCCCGTATTCGCAATGCGACCTGTATGATCCCGTCCGGGTGGCCCTCCACCTCCGGTGGCGGGGGCGCGACGATACGATTGCAACGAGAGTCATCAGGTGTTCAGACGGCGCCGATCGCATTCGCATCGTCGCGCCCCCACCCCTGAAGGGGCGGGCCACCCATTTGCGCATCGCTCGACGAACTCCCTGATCCAGATTTCACTTTTTCTTGCTTTTTCGCCGAGCGCCCGCCTTGTGCGCCGTGAACGCTGAATCGGGGACAGCCGTTTCGCCACGGTGACAGTGTGTTCTCTGATGACTCGATTGCGCCGTCCTGCGCGATCGAACGGACATGGACTGACCTGACTCGGGTCCGCCGGAAAGTAACGGGATCGACCCTGTGGCGACGGCTGCGATCAGGCTGCGAGGAGGCGACGGCGATGAAACTCCGACAACGACAGCGTTACTGCACCTATCTCACGGCAATTCTCACGTTGGGCCTGACCAGCCGGGCGGCGCCGGTCTTCGCCCAGTGCGGCGGGGCGGCGGACTGTCCGACATCCGATATGCCGTTCCTTCTCCCCGACGCGGCGACCGAGACGGGGCCCAATTCGCTCCAGCTCGGCGCCGCGCCCGCCGGCTGCTACGCCACGACGGGCCGCATTCTGAGCGCAACGGGATCGAGCGTGCTGACGAGCGGAATCTCGATCGAATCCGTCATTCTCTTCACGGACGCGCCGGCCATTGAAGTCCTTTCAGGAGGTGTCGTGACAACGCACGTCGCGACCGGACGCAATGTCCACGCGGGTGGAAGCGTGTGTCTCCCGAGCATTGCGGAGTCCGCTATCGTGACGGATCGCGCCGTGGGCGTCGTCGTCGCGGGCGGGTACAGCGAGCAGCTGTTTCCGGGACCGGCGGCCGATCCGTCGTGCGCGACCTGTCGCGGCGACATGGACGCCAATGGCGTCGTCGAATTTGCTGATATTGATGGATTCGTCGCGGCGCTGCTGAGCGACACGCCGAGCCATTGCGCCGATCTCAACAACGACGCGATCGTCGACAGTCTCGACATTCAGCCGTTCCTGGACCGACTGATCGCCGGCGGCGCCAACGGGACGTCCTGTTCGTCGGTCCCGATCAGCGCCGCGGGAACGGCGGCCTGTACGGGTTGCAACAACATTTTCACGCTCGTCGTGGAGACTCACAACGAGATCACGGGCGTGACAACGCTCGTCGGTTCGTCCGGACTGGGCGACTTTCAGGTCGTCATTCCGGCCCCGGTCGTTCCCGGGGTCCGGCCCGATTCCTATACAAACGGACCTGTTTCCGGGACCCTGGTCTACACGGACAGCGTTATCTACAACCTGAGTGGCGGCGCGCTGACATCGATTCCACTTGCGACGGGAACCTACGTGTCGCATGCGCCTGGCGGCGGTGGCGTGATCGTGACAACGACGGGCGGGATGGATGTCATTCCGTTGGCGCCCGGCACGATTGTCATGTCCTACGCCGATTGCAGCGCGCCGATGGGCGCCTGCGGTGGCCCCGCATCGATCGCCTGCAACATCGCGCCATGTCTTGATGTCGATGGCGTGGCGGCGAACTGGGATCCCGTTCCCGGCGTCACGTGCGAGAAGGGGGCGTGCTGCCTTCCGGATGGCGACTGTGAAGAGAACGTGGCGCCTGGCTGCTGCGTCAGCCGCGGCGGAACCTATCTGGGCGTCGCTACAGCGTGCATGACGCCCGAGGCCTGCTGCTTCCCCGATGGAAGCTGTCAGGATCTCGATCCACGCTGTTGCGTGACGGCGGGTGGTTCGCCGGACGGACCGGGAACGTGCGCCCCGCCCGAGGCCTGCTGTCTGCCGAGTGGCGTGTGCGTCATGGCCGATCCCTTCTGCTGCACGGACGCCCCTTTGAATGGCATGCCGCAGGGAGCGGGAACGACGTGTGGAATGGCGGGCGCATGCTGCCTGCCGAATGACACGTGTATCGTGACGACGCAGGCGTGCTGTCTCAATGCGGGTGGCGTCTTCCAGGGCGCCGGCGTTCCCTGCGACATGCAGGCGTGCTGTTTCCCCGATGGGAGCTGTCGCGTGCTGGACGGCGTGTGCTGCCTCAACGCGGGTGGTCGCCCAGCGGGCCTGAACACGACGTGCGCGCCCGCCACAAAGTGCTGCCTGCCGGACGGGACGTGCATGGACCTGGCGCCGGCGTGCTGTGCGCTGGACGGCGGACAGTCAATTGCGGGCGCTCAGTGTCAGCCGCCGACGAAGTGCTGCTTCCCTGACGGGACCTGCCAGGATCTCGATCCCGACTGCTGCGACGCGCAGGGCGGTGAGTCGATTGCCGGAGCGATGTGTGGTCCGCTGGTTCGTTGCTGTCTGCCGGACGCGTCGTGCATCGAGACGGATCGTCAGTGCTGTCTCGCCGCCATGGGGCAGCCGGGACCGGTGGGATCGCTCTGCGATCTGCCACCGTCGAAATGCTGTCTGCCGGATGGCGGTTGCGTCGAGACGGATCCGGATTGTTGCGCATTCGCTGGCGGAACGGCGTTTCCCGGACAGACATGTCAATTGCCGGAGGCGTGCTGCCTGCCGGATGGAACCTGTATCGAGACAGATCCAGAATGCTGCAATCTGCTGTCGGGCGCCGCGCTGGGACCGGGGTCCGCGTGCATGGAACCCGAGGCGTGCTGCCTGCCGGATGGCGCGTGTGTCTTCGCGGCGCCGCCCTGTTGCGCCCTGCTCGGCGGAAGCAACCTCGGAGGGTTTGCGCTGTGCACAGGAACGCAGAAATGCTGCCTGCCTTCAGGCGAGTGCATCGACGCCGATCCGCTATGCTGCGAGCAGCGGGGCGGAACGGCGCAGGGCGATGGGTCGGCGTGTTCGACGCCCGCGAAGTGCTGTCTCGCCGATGGCGTTTGCATTGAGAGCGATCCTGAATGCTGCGTCATGGCGGGCGGGACCTCCCTCGACGTCGGGGCGCCTTGCCTGCCGCCGGAGAAGTGCTGTTTCGAAAATGGAGATTGTGCGGATCTGGAGCCGCAGTGCTGCTTCCTGTCGGGCGGCTTTCCGATTGGCCCGGGTTCGTTCTGCGCCCCGCCAGAGGCGTGCTGTCTGCCGGACATGAGTTGCATCGAGACGGATCCGGAATGCTGTCTCAACAGGCGGGGACAACCCCTGGGACCGGGCAGTGTGTGCACACCGCCGGAGAAGTGCTGCCTCCCGAACGGATTGTGCATCGATGTCCCGTTCGAGTGCTGCCTCATTGCGGGCGGAACGCCGGCGGGCCCCGGCAGCATGTGTCTGCCGCCGCAGGCGTGCTGCTTCCCGGACGGTGGATGCGGCGATCTGGATCCCGAGTGCTGCCAGATATTTGGCGGTCAGCCGCTGGGCTTCGGGTCGACCTGCCAGCAGAACCCACCCTGCAATCCTGACGCCTGATCTTCAGGAGGATTGTGGCGGCGTGGTGATGGAGGCCCGTTGACCGGCATGCGAGGAACGCGAACGCGCGTCGCTCGTAATGCGAGGTGAATGGACCGACATCGTCACGCCGTTTTCACTTGCCGAGATCGTCGTATGCGAATCGACGAGTGGTTTCAGGGCGAATTGCAACGGGTTGAGGATTTCAAGGTTGGCGCGGCGGGGGCGGCGCCGTTAGGTTGGCGTCGACGTCGTTGAGGGCGGGCGTTCGACGAAGGTGGGCTGTCGTGGCGAATGACCTGGAAAATCTGATACGACGCGCCGCCGATGGCGACGAGGAGGCCTTTCGAACGCTGCATGACGATTTTCAAGCGTTTGTGACGGCCCATGTGTCAAACGTGCTGGGGCCGGATCGTCGTGACGCCGTCTGCGACGTCGTCCAGGACGTCTGGCGCGATGCTCATCAAAGCCTGTCGCGGTACGACCCGTCGATCGCATCGTTCACGCGCTGGCTGGCCGTGATCAGTGTCCGCCGCGCGTTGAATTACCAACGGCGCGAGCGTGCCGAGGACGATGCGATCCGACGATACGACGCGTTACGTCGCCAGGCGGTGACAGACGCTGATGGCGGATCGTTGTCGCGAATCGAGCGTGGTGAACTGCTTCAGGCCGTTCGTGATTGCGCGGCGATTCTGCAGGGACGGGAACGCGAGGTCTTTGCGGCGATCCGTCTGGCGGCGCTGAGTGTCGTGGCGGTCGCGGCGAGCCTCAGCATTTCGGCGGGGCGCGTGCGAGGCGCCCTGAGCGACGCGAACCAGAAAGTGCTCGAGTGCCTTCGCGGGAAGGGACTGCCCTAGGGCGACGGCGCCGATCGGCGTGTGTGAATCAATGACGGACGGCCATCTGACGGAAGCGGAGATTGCGAACTGGCTCGCGGCGGATGACACGTCGTCGGAGCGCCCGCCCGCGATTCGGCGCCACGTGGACTCGTGTGCAACCTGTCGTTTGCGCATTGATCGCGCGGACGCGATCCTGCAGCTCGCCTCACTTCAGCTCGAAACACACTCGACGTCGGACGATTGCCCAGACGCCATGACGCTTGCGGCGTATCTCGATGGCAAGCTGGTGGGGGCGCGCCTGGAGGCGACGCGTTCACATGCCGCCGAATGCGAGTCCTGTCGGGATGTCTGTCGATACGTCGCCGATGCGGGCGCGACGCCTCGTCTCTCGACACGGCGAAAACGCAAGCTTCGATTGTGGACACTCGGACTGGCGACTCTTGCGACCGCCGCGACGATCATGATCGTTACCATCTGGCCGCGTGACACGTGGATGGAGGGTCGCGTGCGCCTGCTCGGCCCCGATCTGACACGCTCTGACGCGCAAGATGTGGACGAGACCGATTTCGAAGTGACAATGCGATTGCGCCGTCCCGCCTGGGTGAGTCTGCTGGTCGCAGACGCGGCCGGGCGGATCACGCTCCTTGAGAACAAACAGGTCGAGAATACGGCGACGTTTGGCCGTTACGCCGTCATGGACCCTGGCGTCGCCCGAAATCGCCGTCGCTACGCCATACTCCTGGTGTCGCCGACATCTCTGGCGGATCGTCTTGCCGACGTGGATGTCGCCCCTGTCGACCTGGGTGATGACGACGCGACAAACGACCGGCGCGTCGCCGAATTATGTGAGAAGCTGGCCGAGGCGCTGGACTGCGAGGCGCATTATCTTTCGATGAGTGACGGCCGCCTCTCTGAATAGACTCTGCCGCTAATTCGGATCGCCGCTCAGCACAAAGGCGGCCCAGTAGTGTGGATCCGAGTAGTCATAGGAGACCTGCGGCCGTTCGCCGGATATCCGGATGCCGCCACGCTCGGACGCCAGGCGCTCCGCGTCGCCATCCAGGTTGAAGCCGAGTCGCTGAAGCGCCGCCTTGTTCTGATCCGGCGTGTTCGTTCGAAGCCACTGTTTCGCCTCGACAAGGGCGTCGCATTTCGGCATGGGTTGCGATGCCGGATACGCGGCGCCCGGGACGTGGCGTTCATCCGAAAATGAGCCGGTCAGGTTTTCGTAGAATCGGCTCATGAGCAGCGCCGTGGCGGCGTCGTCGACCTTCCAGAGGCTGAGGGCGAGGGAGCGGGCGCCGCTGGCGAACAGGGCCTGCGAGAATCCGACGAAGCCCTCGCCACCCTCCGATCTGCCCAGCGCCGTCTCGCACGCGCTGAGGGTGACCAGTTCGGCGTTCAGTCGCCACGTCTGCGCAATCTGGCCGGCGGACAGGCGATCGTCATAAACGGGCGTGGTCGTTTCACTCGCCGTCGATGATGAGAGCAGCAGCGACGAGCGCCATGGCAGGAAGTCATCGAGCAGACCGTGGGCCGACAGGTGGATATAGCCGTACCGGCGGAGGCTTCCGTTGGTGGCCAGACGCTGAATCGCGGTTTCCGTTGCGTCCGGCCCAAGCAGGAGTGTCGCGCCGCCGGCGCTCGTCGAATCACTCGAGGCGCCGTCAAAAAACTGCGCGATCGAGCGAACTTCGTGACCCGAGCCGACCAGTCGTTGCGCCGCGTCGTTGGTTTGGGCATAGATCGGATCGCCCAGCGCCAACAACGTACGGCGTGGATGCGGCGTGTCCGGCGACTTGTCCCGTTCAACGAGACGCGCGAAGACTGTCGCGGATGGCGCGTAGCTGACGCTGTACGCCTGAGTCAGGGCCTGAAGCGGGACGCGCCCCATATCACCGACGGGGAGGGCGATCAGATGTGTGATCCCGTCGAGCAGGTACTCGACAGGTTTCAGTCGCTGCACGCGAAGTGCGTCGAGGTCCGCGTCGAGTCCCACGCGCGCCGTGGGTCGCAGCGCAATGTCGGACGAAACGCGGTGTGCAAGCGACGTGTCCTGCGCTGTCCACGCGCCGTTGTCGCCGTGGCCTCGAAGACGAACCCAGGCGGGATCGCCGTTGCGACGCAGAACACACGCGTAATGTTCGCTTTGAAGCGATGACGAGCCGGGCGGCGTCGGATTATCAATCCACGCGATGATCGCTGTGCGCTCCGGCAGATTCGCCTGAATCCGATGCAGTTCGAATGGATGTGAGCTGGGCGCGCCATGGATCGTCGCCATTCGCGTATCGAATTCGAGCAGCGCGGCGCGGCGGGCGTTGCGTTCGCGCAGGCCGTTCCCGGAATCTCGAGTCTCGTCAGGTTCATCCTCTGACTCAACGGCGATCGTCTCTTCCGCCGCGCTGATCGCTGACAGGAGCCGCAATCGCTCGGTCCGCTCGTCGTCCGTCAGTCGATCGGCGTCGGCGCCGACTGCGTCGATCAGACCGCGGGCCAGTCCCTGTTCCAGTCGCCGCCACGCCTCGACGGGCTTCTCATTGCGAGCGAGACACGCGGCCAGTCGGAAAAAGGGCGACGCCTCCGCCGTGAATCGGATGCGCTCGAACCCTGAATGGCCGATTCGCCCGCGAACGAGCTCGAAGACATCAGCCGAGCGGCGCCAGGTCGCTTCGGCGTCCGCGAATCGCCCCCGGGCGTATTGAATTTCGGCAAGAGCGTTCAGCAGGCTGACGAGCTTGTGATCCTCGGGTTTCTTCAGCCGCTTGTGCGCGTCGATCGCCTCGAGGCAGACAGCCTCCGCCTCGTCCAGCGGTCCCTTCGCCAGCAGGAGCATCGCCAGGGCGTGAAGTCCATCGACATCGTCAAGCGGATCCTGGTTGTCCCGGCGTTCGATCTCAACGCGCCGTCGAAGGAGGCGTTCGGCTTCGTTCAGCTTCCCCTGGGCGCGCATTGCGCAACCGAGGCTGCCCATGCAGTTCAGCGTGATCGGATGGGATTCTCCGTAACGCCGTTGGAACCATGTCAGAAGTTCGGCGTAGTGGGCCTCGGACTCCGCGTATCGCTCCAGTTCGTAGAGCATCCGGGCCAGGTTGACCTCGGCCCCGCGTGTGTCGATGTGATCTCGACCCTGGAATCGCCGCCTCAGCTCGACGATCTGCCGAAACATGCGCACCGATTCGTCGAACCGGCCCTGGTAGTGCGTTACGATGGCGAGTCGCGTCATGCAATGGAGCGTTGCGGGATGCGCTTTGCCCAGTTCCCGACGAAGCGCCTCGATGGCGCGTCGGAGAATGAGCTCCGCGTCGGCGATCTGACCGCGATCGAGATTGAGATCCGCCATCGCGTTCAGCGCGGCAAGCGTTTCAGGATGATCACGGCCCAGCAGTCGGGATCGCGTGTCGACGGCGCGTGAGATCAGCCCGAAGTCGCGCTCCGCCAACGCGCGATCCGATTCAGCGAATGCGCATTGGTCAATCGAACTCAGGGACGCGATTCGCGTAAGCGTGACCACGCGGCGGCGGGCGTCGTCCAGCTCCCAGATCGAGGCGTTCTCTGACGATTCAATCATCGCCACGATCCGCTCGGCGAGCGGGATCGTCAGTTTGTATTCCGCATTGGATCGCAGGTCGGCCATCTGGCGCTCAAGCGCGCGGACCTCGCTGGGATCGACGGGAGTGTCCTGCGACTGGGCGATTGAAGGCGCGATCGGCGCCCAGGTGAGGACCGCTGTCGTGATCCACACTGGGCGCAAACTGCAAAATCGTCTTTGCGTGCCCACGAGCCTGCCTCCGGTCCTTCATGCTACCCCCTCGCAATTGCTCGGGGGAAGCGGATATTTGCCGGCAGCGGGGAGGCGGCGCCTCTCCTACGAAGATGACGTAACGTCAAACGCCTGTGGCCACTCCATTCATGAGGCGCGCGGACGAACCGCGGCTGATCGTCGATTCTTCAGCGAATACTCTCAAGAACATGATGCGCCGCGGCGATGGTCGCGTCCGCGATGGCGTGGTCGTGCGACAGGGACAGGAACCACGCCTCGTGCCGACTGGGTGGCAGGTGTATTCCCGCATCGAGCATACCGTGGAAGAAGGCCGCGAACTTCGCGGCGTCCGTCGCGTTGGCGTCGGCGTCGTTCGCCACGCGATCGGCGCCGAAGAACAACGTGAGCATCGATCCGACGCGTTGCACGCAGGCGCGCGTGTCCGTGTCGCGAATCGCGCGATTCAGGCCGTCTTCGAGATGGGCGGCGAGCTGTTCGAGCTGGCGATAGGCGCCGTCCGTGAGCAGCTCCAGTGTCGCGAGACCCGCCGTCATGGCGATCGGGTTGCCAGAGAGTGTCCCCGCCTGGTAGACGGGACCGATCGGCGCCACGAGATCCATGTATTGAGAGGGGCCGCCGTAGGCGCCGACGGGCATGCCGCCGCCGATGATCTTGCCGAATGTCGTCAGGTCGGGATCGACGTCGAACAACGTCTGCGCGCCCCCGGCCGAGAGGCGGAATCCCGTCATGACCTCGTCGAAGATCAGGAGGGCGCCGTGTTCCCGTGTGATCGCGCGCAGACCTTCGAGAAAGCCGGCCGCCGGTGGTACGACACCCATGTTGCCCGCGACGGGCTCGACGATAACGGCCGCGATATCGTCGCCGCGCTCGGAGAAGAGAACCTGCACGGACGAAAGATCGTTATAAGTCGCTGTGAGCGTCTGCGCGGCGACCGCGTCCGTGACGCCGGGTGAGTCGGGCTGGCCCAGCGTCGCTGCGCCAGAGCCCGCCTTGACGAGCATGCCGTCGGCGTGACCGTGATAGCCTCCCGCAAACTTCACGATGAGCGCTCGCCCCGTAGCGGCGCGCGCCACACGGATCGCGCTCATGACGGCCTCAGTGCCGGAGTTGACCATGCGGACCTTCTCGATCGAAGGAACGCGCGCAACGATCGCCTGTGCCAAGTCGAGTTCCTGCGGGCAGGAGGTTCCGAAGCTCAGTCCGAGACGGACCGCATCCTGCACGCGCTGTGTGACGTGTGGATTCGCGTGACCGGCGATTGCCGCGCCCCATCCGCCGATGTAATCGATGTAGCGCCGGCAGTCGACATCGAACAGATGGGCGCCGAAGCCGCGCTCGATCACGCGCGGGGCTCCGCCGACGGATCGAAATGAACGAACCGGCGAATTGACGCCGCCCGGAATGCACGCCTGCGCCTCGGCGAACAGGCGCTGCGACTGCGTCGTCGCGTCGGCTTCGATCGTCATCGATTGTGTCCTTCGAAACAGGCTAATACTCATTGTTTGCCATCCCTTCGGCAAGCCATTTTGCGGCGTCCAGAGCGTAATACGTGATGATCGTGTCGGCGCCGGCCCGCTTGATCGAGAGCAGCGACTCCATGGCGACTTTCCGCTCGTCGATCCAGCCGTTGGCCGCCGCCGCCTTGATCATGCTGTACTCGCCGCTGACCTGGTAGGCGGCGATGGGAACCGACTCAAACCGCGTTCGCAGCTTCGCAATGACATCCAGGTAGCTCAACGCCGGCTTGACCATGATGGCGTCGGCGCCTTCGGCGATATCGAGTTCCGCCTCTGCGAACGCCTCACGGACGTTGCCCGGATCCATCTGATGGGTTCGTCGATCCCCGAACTTCGGCGCGCAGGCGGCGGCGTCGCGAAAGGGACCGTAGAAGCCGGAGGCGTACTTGACGGAATAAGACAGAATACCCGTATCCGTGAGCCGGTTCTCGTCCAACGCCGCGCGAATGGCGCCGACCATGCCGTCCATCATGCCGCTGGGCGCGACGATGTCGGCGCCGGCCGCGGCGTAGGCGACGGACGCGCGGCGCAGCGCTTCGAGCGTGCTGTCGTTATCGATCCGCTCGCCGTCGATGTGACCGCAATGGCCATGGTCCGTGTATTCGCAGAGGCAGACGTCGGCGATCAGCGTCAGGTTTGGGGCAATACGCTTCAGCCGCTCCAGGGCCCGGCAGATCACGCCATCCTCGGCCCACGCCTGCGAGCCCGTGGCGTCCTTGCGGGCCGGAATGCCGAACAGCATCACTGCCGGAACGCGCGACGACTGAATACGATCCGCGATTCCGTCGAGTCGATCCACGGCGTAACGTTCGACGCCCGGCATGGACGACACGCGCCCCGCGTCGGCCGGATCGTCCGCGACGAAGATCGGGTAGATGAAGTCGCTCGGCGCAAGGCGCGTTTCGCGATACATCGCCCGAATTCCCGGGCTGGATCGGCGGCGGCGAAGGCGTCGGTCTATCGATGGCATGGCGGTGCCTCCAGGCGCGCGTAGAAGTCGGCGAGCGATTGAACGAGCCCCGGAGATCCGGGTTGCTCGGGAAGAACATCGACACGCAGTCCCAACTCTCGTGCGGCGTCGGCGGTCGTCGGTCCGATGCAGCCGACGACGACGCCGTCGAGTGGAAGATCGAGACGGACAAACCGCTGCACGGCTGACGGACTGCAGAAGAGGATGGCGTCGACGCCGTCGCGAAGTCCGCGGAGATCCGCCTCATCGGCTTTGGCGTCGACCGTCGTGTACACGACAGGATCCACGACATCGAATCCCAGCGCCGACAATCCGGCGGGCAGCGTGGGCAATGCGCGATTGCTCTTCGGGAACAGGACCCGTCGCCGCCCGTTGAGGGAAGTGATGGGAACCGATCGATCGATCGCCGTGACGAGATCCTCCGCCAACGCTCGAGACGGAATGATCGTCACATTGAATCCGGAACGGACGGCCTGTTCGGCGGTTCCGGGCCCGAGCGCCGCGGTCACAACAGGTGGAAGTGATGCGGGCGAAATGCCCAAGGCGTCCAGGGCCTGGCGAAATCCGCGCGCGCCGTGGACCGATGTGAACGCAATGACATCGAAGGCGCCGTCCAGGAGTTGTTGAATCGCCTCACGCGCGTCGTTTGTCGGCGGCGGATAGTGGATGTCGATCAGCGGGACATTGATGACGTCGGCGCCGGCGTCCGCCAGTCGCCGCTGCAGGTTCGTCGACGTCGATCGAGCCTGTGTGACGACGACGCGTTTGCCACGAAGCGGCGATTCGGCGAGTGTGTCGATGACGGCGCCGCGCTGGTTCGCGAACGCCGCGACATCGCCGATGATCGTGACGGCGGGGGATTCGATTTCCTCCGCAATGGCGATGTCCGCAATCGTCGACAGCGTTCCCGTGATGGTTCGCTGATGGATCGTTGTCCCGGATGCGACGATGGCGACGGGCGTCGTCGCCGACCGGCCCGCCCGAAGGAGCCCGTCCGTGATCTCGCGCAGCCGCGCCAGGCCCATCAGCACGGCGAGCGTGTCGATTTTCGCGAGCGCGCTGAAGTCGTGATCCGGCAGGGCGCCGTCCTGCGTCTGTCCCGTGATCACGGCGTAGCTTCGCGCCACGCCGCGATGCGTCAGCGGAACGCCCGCCGCCGCCGGCGCCGCGTGAACGCTGGACACGCCGGGCACGATCTCGCAGGGGATTCCACGCGCCTGGCAGGCCGCCTGTTCCTCCAGCCCGCGACCGAATGTCAGCGGATCGCCTCCCTTGAGTCGAACGACAGTCCTGCCCGCCAGCGCGTGCGAGACGATCAGCTCGTTGATCCGCGACTGCGTCATTCGATGATTTCCCGGCGCCTTGCCGACATCGATCAGTTCCGCCGAACCGGCGGCCGCCAGCAGTTCCATCGCGATCAGGCGATCGAATAGCACAACGTCCGCGGCCTGAAGCAGCCGCATACCGCGCATCGTGATGAGTTCCGGATCTCCCGGACCCGCGCCGACCAGATAGACGCGACCTGTATCGTGAGGCGATTTCATCCCGCGGCCTTTCGCTCAATGAGTGTTTCCTCGACGCGCTCGATGGCCCGCCGCGCTACGCTGGCGCCGTTGCTTCCCGCGAATACGGCTTCCAGGAGCGGGCGACCTTCAATGCGAAGGACGCGGACGCGCATCCTCACGCCGTCGGCGGTCTCTGCGACCGCAGCGATCGTGATGTCGTCGCGCCGCTCGAAGTGAGCCAGCAGCGCCAGTTCCGCCGATACAGCGTCGCGCGTCGGTCCGTGGTCCAGTGGCTCGATGCGTCGGCGCGTGGCGTCGTCGTCCGCGCGGATCTGAATGGCCAGCGCCGCCTGTGCCGGCGCCGGAACGAATCGATCGAGCGTGAAGATCTCCGCCGCGTTTTTCGACAGGTCACTGCGATCGAGCCCGGCGATGGCGAGGATTGCGGCGTCAAACCCGCCGACGCGGACCTGACGTATTCGATCGTCGACCGCCCCGCGGATGTTGGCCGTCTTCAGGTCGGGTCGCAGGTATCGGATCTGGGCTGCGCGCCGAGCGCAGCTCGTACCAACGACGGCGCCGCGCGGCAGGGCGTCGAATGACACGTCGCCCTGTGACACGAGTGATTCACGCGGATCGGCGCGCTCCAGGATGGCGGCGACGTTCAGATCAACGGGGGGCGTCAGCGACATGTCCTTCAGGCTGTGCACGGCGATATCGATGGCGCCGCGACGAAGCGCGGCTTCGATGTCGTCCGTGAACGGCGACGAAGTGGCGAATTCGCTGATCGCTCGCGTCTGGTCCTGATCGCCGATCGTGCTGATCTCGATGATCCGGCAGTCCACGCCGACGATCGCGAGTCGCTTGCGCACAATCTCCGCCTGCGCCAGCGCCAGCCGGCTGGATCGCGTTCCCAGGCGAAGCGTGGTCGACAGCGATCGTCGAAAACCGCCATTTCCGTGGGCCTGAGCCATGTCAATGCGCTCCCGTCTTCGATTCAGTGAGTTCCGCCAGCGCGATCTCCCGCGCCAGGTCGGGTATTGAAGTGTGCATACCGACAGCCTCCGTGCAGATCCGCATCACGCCGCCTGCGATATTGGCAAAGGGCGCGGCGCCCACGTTGTCTTCTCGCAGCGCGCCGAGCTGTTCGGGAATATCGATCGTCGCGTGATGACCGCCGCCGATGAGGAAGGGTGTCGCGATCACATGGCGCGACGCCAGCGTCGCGACGACATCGCGCACATACGGCGGCTCATCGATGAAGGCGGGCCGAATGTCCCAGTCATCCCGCCGCGCCGCGATCGCCTCGACCACTTCGACAGTCCGCGAGCGGCTGTCCGCGTGCCGTGGCGTGCCGTGGCCGACGACGAGAAACGTGGTATTGGCGATGGGTGGAGCGAACTGCGCAACGGCGCCGGCCAGCAGCGACTCCGTGATCTCAACAAACGCGGGATGCAATCCGAGCGGGGCGGTCATCGTCACGCGCAACGAGGCGGCTCGCGGGCTTTCCGCAATCGCGGCCGGCAGAACGCGCGTGGAGAAATAGCCTTCACTCGTCATGACGGGAATAACAATGACAGAATCGCCTGTCACGCTCGCGATCGCCTCCGCGAAAGACGGACGGCCCTTGCGAAATGCGCAAAGGACCGGCGTTGGCGCGAGGTCATTACTGAGCCTGGCCGTCAGGGCGTGCACGAACGCGTTGGACGCGGAGTCGTCGCCTGAGCCATGGGCCGCAAGCAGTATCGTCGCCCCTGTCATGCCGCCGCCTCGTTTCGATGTCGCGCCGCGCTGCTCGGGCCTGTCGCCGCCTCCGTGTAATAGGCGCGGCGGCGCGAACACCATGCGCGGAAGCGGGCGGTCTCCTCGCGGATGATCCGCTCGGCGTCGCGGACACATTCGTCCGCCAGCGACGCTCCCGAGCGCAGGTCGTCCAGGTGAATCAGTACGACGCCGCCTTGCTGTGCGATCGATGTGTCCACGTTGCGCGGCATGCCCAGGTCGAGTACGACACGATCGCGATCGTCATTCGGGAAGTTGCTCGGCGTGATCAGGACGCTCCTGCTGGACGTGCAGCAAACGACGACATTCGCCTCCGAAAGGGCGGCGTTCAGCGCGTCGATCGGACGCCACACGCCGCGTATCGCGCTCGCGAGTTCGCGGCCTCGTCGCTGGTGACGGCTGGTGATCGTGATGTCTCGAAGGCCGGCGGCACGCATGTCGCGAGCCAGTTCGCCCGCAAGTGTTCCGCTCCCGACGATCAGAATCCTCGAATCCGTCGTCAGCCGCGAACGCAGGGCGCCGATCGCAGCGGCGGCGTACGTCTGGGCCAGACGACCAATTGCCGTTTCGCTGCGAACGCGTTTTCCGGTGTGAATCGCCGCACGAAACAGCGCCGACAGCAGCGGTCCCGTCGCGCGATGCGACTGCGCAAAGGTAAACGCGTCTCGCGCCTGCCCCAGAATGTGATATTCCCCTGGCAGCGGAGACAACAGCCCCGACGCCACTTTCAGCAGGTGGTCCGCGGCCGGGATCTCATCCAGCGCCAGGGCGTGATCGCGCAGGGTTTCCGCAGGAACGCCGAGCGCCTTCTCGAAGACCGAGAGCGGCTCGATCTCTCGATCGGCTGCGAGATAGAGCTCCAGTCTGCCGCATGTGCGCAGGAGGACGGCTTCGCCAAATCCGTCAGCGCATCGGCGCAGGATCGCCGCAGCGCGATCGTCATCGACGGCGATCCGTTCGCGCAGGGCGATCGGCGCCGTCTTGTGCGAGAGGCTGATGGCGCAGATGCGCGGCGTCATCGCGAGAGGACCTCCAGCGAAATCCGACCGCCGGTCGGTATTTCGGCGCCCGTGATCTTCTGTCTCGGCGCCTCAGTCTCCGCGATGCGATGATAGAACTCGCTCAGGCCTTCGTTGGGACGACGCGTTCTCGCCCACGCCCGAACGAGCGGCGACAGCGTGGCGACGAAATCACCGAAGTGAACATCCGCCGCATAGAGATCCGCGACGCGATCGCCCGCCAGTCCGCCGCCGACGTAAACGTTGTAACGCTCGCCGGGTTTGCGCCCGACGAAGGCGATATCCGCCGTGTAGGGACGTGCGCAGCCGTTCGGGCAGCCCGTCATGCGAACTGTCAGCGGCTCGTTTTCGACGCCCAGCGACCTGAACAGAGATTCCAGCGCATCCATGGCCTGTGGCATGACGCGCTCGGACTCCGTGATCGCCAGACCGCAGGTCGGCAGGGCGGGGCAGGCCATCGAGTGACGTCGCATGGGGGCGATTGCGGCAGGGAGCGTGAGGCCGGCCGCAAGCAGCGCCGACTCAACCTGGGCGATGCCCTCGCCGGACAGCCCCGTCAGGAGGAGATTCTGTTGCGCCGTCAGGCCCACGTTGGCGCCGGTGGATCGTACGATGTCTCGGAGCGTCGAACGGAGCGCTCGGCCGTCGCGATCGGCGATGCGACCGTTCTCGACATAGACGCCGTAGAACGACTGTTGGCGATCGGCGGCGTGCGGACCAAGGTGATCGTGGTAGGCCGGACCCGCGATCTCCCGAGGTGGCGCCACTTCAAATGGCGCCCGCTTGCGGAATTCTGCGCGGAATGTGTCAAGGCCCCACTCCTCGATCAGGTACTTCAGTCGGGCGTGCTTTCGATCGGCGCGATTGCCGTGATCGCGGAAGATCTCGGCGACGAGCCGGACGGCGTCGATCGCGTGCTCGGGCGAAACGAATCCGAGCGGCGAGGCAAGTCGCGCGAAGGTGCTCGCCTTTTCATGGCTCAGTCCCATGCCGCCGCCGACCAGGACCTGGTACCCTTCGATATGCTGTTCCCGCGTGATGGCGATCAGTCCGCAGTCACAGGAGTACACGTCAACGCAGTTGTCCGTGTCCAGCGCGACGGCGACTTTGAACTTTCGCGGCAGATACGCCTCGCCATAGAACGACTCGTGCCGCTGCGTCGACACGACCTTCTCCTCGCCCAGCCAGATTTCGTGATAGGCCCGTGTTTCGGGGCGCAGATTCGCGGCAAGGTCGCGGGCCAGCGCCCGGACCGCCAGATGCGGGGCGTCGTCGATCGGCGCCGGGCAGGTCATGACATTGCGCTGGACATCGCCGCAGGCGCCGATGGTCGTCATCAGCCGCTCGTGGATCCCGGCGATCTGCGTCTTCAAATCGCCGATCAGCACGCCGTGGAATTGGATCGCCTGTCGCGTCGTGATGCGCAGCGTTCCGTTGGCGAATTCGTCCGCCAGGGCGTCCAGGGCCAGGTACTGTTCGCCCGTCAGCGAACCGCCGGGAATCGCCACGCGGACCATGAAGGAGTATTCCGGCTCCATCCCCTCCTTTCGGCGGTCATTCCGCGTATCGCGATCGTCCTGCTGGTAGATACCGTGGAATTTGAGAACCTGGATGTCGTCGGCGCCGAAGTGCGTCGCCCCGGATTCGATCGTCTCGTCGATCGAGCCGCGCAGACCGCGGCTTGCCGACTTGGCGGCCTCTACTTTGGATTGTTTCCTGTCGTCGTGTGCCATGTTGTCGCCTGTCGTTGTTGCAGTTGGGTTGTCGTTCCGATCGAACGGGATCAGATGCCCGCGCCGTGAAGACCGCACTCTGTCTTGTCGAATCCGCTCCAGCGTCCGTCGCGGTTGTAATCCGTCACGCCCGCGCCCTCGACGCGCTGTGTGCAGTGCGTGCAGCCCAGCGTCGGATAGCCTTCTTCGTGGAGCTTGTTGTAGGGGACGTCGTTTGCCTTCACGTATTCCCAGATCTGTTCACGCGTCCAGTTTGCAAGCGGGTTGATCTTCAGCACGCGGTACTGCCAGTCCCATTCGATCACACGAATGCCGGCGCGCGTTTTCGACTGATCGCGGCGCAGCCCCGTGACCCAGACATCGACATCCCCCATCACGCCGCGCATGGGCTCGACTTTTCGCAGGACGCAGCACAGCGCCGGATTCGACTTCCACAGCTCGGGACCGTGCTCCGCGGCCTGTCGCTCCGGCGTCAGGTCCGTTCCGCAGTTGACGAAGGAGATGTGCGGGTATTTCTGGATCAGCCGATCGCGCAGCTGGTAGGTTTCCGCAAAGAAGAACCCCGTGTCGATGTAGATGACCGTCAGATGCCGGGCGTGCCGCGAGAACATGTCGATGAGCGCGCAGCCTTCCATGCCGAACTGCGTCGTGACGACAAGTCGCTGACGTCCGAATCGGCCGACAATCCAGGGGATCAGCGCCGCTGTCGGCGTGTCCTCTCGTATCTGTTCGCTGTTGACCGTCGGCTCCTGGTCGTCGGTCGATAGAATCTGCAATTCCATCGCACATTACTCCGGTACTGAATGTTGTTCAGGGGGGAAAGAAGAACGCCCGCGGCGTCAGGATCCGCGGGCGACTGTCGATCGTGTTGAGATCAGTGTGTTATTTCTGTCTCAGCAACAACAACAGGTCACGCGGACCCATGTACAGCTGCAACAACAGAAACAACAGCGGGAGACGCTGGCGCAGGAGGCGCCGCCACGTCGAGTGAAAGGTCGGGATGAAGCGTTCGTCGTCATTGCCGTTCTGCTTCAGTGGCGATCATGTGTGATACGCCGCAGAGTTCTTATAGCACGATTGGAATCGCCGAGTCAAGGCGACGCCCATTCGATACTTGCCGCGTCCGATTACTTCGCGGGTTCTTCAGCCACAGCGGGAGCGATTCGTCACGTCCGCCGGAAGGGTAGACGTGTCGGGCGCCTTCGACGGCTGCTGGTCGACGCTGACGCGCGATAATTCCGTGAAAATGGCGATACGAGTGCGATTCGGGAGGCGCTGACCGCGGCGGCGCCAGCGTGGCGTCAGGCGCCTGTCGCGGCGTTGGGGTACTCGCCGGCTGCGTGCCGCCTGCCGAGTTTCCGGTAGTTCTCCACGACGTAATCCAGGTAGGCGTGTTCCTTGTCGCGGATGTCGCGGACGACTTTGCCCGGCACGCCCATGACGACTTTGCCGTCCGGCACGACGGTATTGGGCGGGACGACGGCCCCGGCGCCGATGATGCATCGCTCGCCGATCACACAGCCGTCCAGCACGATGGCGCCCATGCCGATCAGGGTTCGCGGACCGATTTGCCGGCAGTGGACGATGGCGCGATGGCCCATGCTCACTTCGTCGCCGATGTCGAGGTCCACGCCGCCGGTCGTGTGAATGACCGTCGCGTCCTGCACGTTGACGCGGGCGCCGATGCGAATGTTCGACACATCGCCGCGGATGACCACGTGATGCATGATTGTACTTTCGTCGCCGATCGTGACGGCGCCGCCGACGTAAGCGGTCGGGGCGATATAGACATCCCGGCCGAGCGAAACCCGCGCGTTCTCAATGATCATGGGGCGAATGATACGGGAGGACGCCCATGCCCGCACGCGCGCCAAATGGCGAGATCTGTTTGAAGGAACTCAAGAAAGGAGGACGCGCCCGCGCGGAGAACCCACTCATTCCACCCCTGGCTCCGCGCGGTCGCGCGTCCTGTACGTCGCGTCAGTTCGAACAGCTTGTTGCGCCACGGAACGCCTTGTTCCACGGCATGTAGGAGAGCATTGTCGCCAGGCCGCAGGTACCGCTCACGCCGGCAAACACAAGGCCCGCCCCGATGAATCCGCTGAGAATCAGGAACCAGGGCGACACGAAGGCGCCGAGGACCGTTCCGATGAAGACCATTGATCCCGCCGTAATCTGGACCTGGCGCATGATGCTGATCGGCGCCCTGGCCAGTTTCTTCACGGGCAGACCGGCGTCGATCCACGCCTTGAGTCCGCCCTTCAAATGACAGACTTCTTCGCGACCGGCGGCCAGCAGCCGCTGAGCCGCCTCCGCGGAGCGCTTGCCGGAACGACAGTGCAGGACGACAGTCTTGTCGCCGCTGACGGGCACATTCGTTGGGTTAAGCGACGACAGCGGCCGCGAGAGGGCGCCTTCGATGCGCTCCGCCGCGAATTCGTCCGGTTCCCGCACATCGACGACAATCACCTTTCCCTCATCGAGCCATCGCTTCAGCTCGGCCGGCTCGATGTCGCGAAGCGGCGTGTTTGCCGAGGCGCCGTTGTTGGTTGCGCTGGATGTGTTCGTCAGGGTGCTTGTGGTCATACGCCTTGTTTCCTGTGACAGATTCGCTGTGTGTTCCGAATCACGTATCGATATATCGTAAAGTTACGATATGTTATGGCAAAAAAACAGGAGCTAGCCGAACCGCTTCTCGACGCAGTTCATGATGCTCGTCAGGCCATCCTCCGCCACATGATAGTACATGCAGCGACCTTCCCGCTCGCAGCCCAGCAGTCCGCGGTCCTTCATCAGCCGCAGATGTTCCGAGGCGACATGGCTGGCGATGCCGCAGGCGTCCGCCAGCTCACCCACCGTGTATTCCCCGGCCAGCAGCATCTGGACGATTCGCAGCCGATGCGGATGGGCCAGCGTCCGCAAACACTCCGCCGCCTGCTCCAACGCCTCCATCGGCAATAACGAGTTGTTCCTGGCCGTCGCCATACACCTAATATATCGTTATATTGCGATATGTCAAACACATTTTTGTGGATCTCGTCCGGAACGCATGGCGGTCGCCCGCCCATGTGGAACGCAGGTCTTCAGATCACCGGCGCCGGGCGGGGGGGCGTGGTCCGGCAAGCCGGGGCGAATTCTCGAAAATGACGGCCGAGTCCTCAGGACTCCTCCGGCTTCGGTTCCTTCCGCAGCACGCCACCGATGTGGAGTCGATAGGCCATTGGCGCCGGCAGGTCCGTCCGACGGGAGAACCCCAGCGGGGCGTCGCGTCCCATGATATAGACATCTTCGCCGGCAACCCGCGCCCGGATGACCGCGTGAAGTTCATCGGCCACGCCGAACAGCGCCGCCAGTGAGAGGTCCTCGATCGGCGCATCGGGCGCGACGCGATTCACGATCAGGCGCGCGTCGCGCTCGATGTCGTACGGCTTGTCGTCGGGGCCCAGCGCTTCCTGCGACGCCGGCGTCTGCGCGACGCCGAGCTCCAGCATGAAGCGCGTGCCGAGGTGCAGCGAATAGGCGTCATCGAAGTCCAGGCTCGCGCCGTCGTAGTAGTTCGCTTCCGTCTGACCGACGGCGACGTAGTAGGGCGTGGCGCCGCGCCCCGATCGGTCCGCCTCGAATCGGAAGAGGACTGTCGCGCCCTCGTCTTCCAGGGGCGAGATTTCAAACAGCTGATGCTCGCCCAGTTCATTCGGTGTCGCGGCGCCGAAATGTTCGCGGATGTACGCGAGCGCGTAGTCACGCCACGCGCTGAGGTTCGTTTCGTTGGGGGAGGTGGCGGGGGCGTCCATGATGTCATGACCGACGGCGGCCGCCGGCGAGAGCGGAATTCAAACGGCGGCCGGTAATGTTGAGACCATTTCGGTTTAGGAAGTATGAACTTTCACGTATGATAGCCATACTGCGACGTCGTCGCGGGATCGTCAACCGGCCGAAGAGGTTTCCTCGCTTTCGGATCGCACGCGCGGAGCACGGATGCAGAACGAATCGACAGAACCCACGCCGCAGGAGGCGCCGGCGCCGACGTTGAAGTGCCCGCGCTGCCGCGCGAAGTACCCGGCGTCCGCCGAGATCGACGGCAAGCGCGTGCGCTGCCCGACCTGCGGACATGTCTGGCGCGACCAGCGCCGCCAGACGCGCGATGTCGCGGGCGCCCTCGGGCAGGCGGCAGACGCCTGGGCCGAACTGGGGTCGACCGCCGTCGGTGCCGTGGACCACGCCTCCACTGTCGCCCAGCTGGTCGCCAAAACGCGCAAACGCGAGGCCTTTCCCGCCAGTGACTGGGTCGGTCGCCACATCGGGCGCTACGAACTGAAGGCGGTCCTGGGCCAGGGCGCGATGGGCTACGTCTATGAGGCCCATGACAAGGAACTCGATCGCGACGCCGCGATCAAACTGCTCCCGCGGCTCCGCTCGGCGGGCGACGCCGACACGATCGGCGAGAAGATGTTTCTCCAGGAAGCGCGCGTCGCCGCGAAGCTGCAGCACCCCAACATCGTGACCATCTTCGAGGTCGGCGAGTTCGACGGCGTTTACTACTACGCCATGGAACTCGTTCACGGCTCGACGCTGCTCGATCTCGTCAGGCGCTGCGGTCCCTTACCCATGAGCAACGCCTGCTATGTCGTTGCTCACGCCGCCCGCGCACTCGCCGCGGCGCATCGGCGCTCAATCGTTCATCGTGACGTCAAGCCGGGCAACATCATGATCGATGTGGAGGGCCGCGTGAAAGTAACGGACTTCGGTCTCGCCGACGTGCCTGACGGCAGCGTTCCCGAATCCGGCGCCATGGCGCTCGGCACGCCCGGCTGGATCTCGCCCGAGGTCGCGCGCCAGCAGAAGGCGTCGATGGAGAGTGACATCTATGGGCTTGGCCTGACGCTCTACTACGCCCTGACGGGGGATCGCCTCATCAAGGCGACGAGCAAGAGTGGCATGATCGAACAGCAGAAGGACGCCCGGGATGTTCGACACGAAGATCTGCCCGCCGAATGGCCCGATCGACTGAAGGACGCCATCGTGCAGTGTCTGCATGTCGATCCGCGCGATCGCTACCACGACGGCGGCGCCCTCGCCGCCGACCTCGCCCGCGCGATGCAGCCGAATCAGGCGGACCTGACGGGCACGCTCGACCTCGGACCTTCGACGATTCGCGGAACACCGATTCCTCGCTGGTTCGCCTGGTCGGCGTTCGGCGCCCTGGTGTTCGTCGCGGCGATTCTCGCGATCTGGATTCTGCAGGCGCTGAAGGTCGGCGTGTAGCGAGGCGAGGGTCGTAACACGAAAAAAGAGACGCCGACGATCCGCCGGCGTCTCCTCAGTGTGTTCATTTCTCAAGTGGCGGAATCGGCCTAAGCCGCCGACCAGTTCTTCTCCACCCAGGACACGAGTTCCTTCACGTGGTCGACGCTCGCCTGGAACATCTTGCGTTCGTCGTCCGTCAGCTTGAGCTCGACGACGTTCTCGACGCCGCCCGTTCCCAGCGTGCAGGGGACGCCGACGAAGTAACCGCCGACGCCGTATTCCTTGTCGCAGTAAGCGGCGCAGGGGAGGATGCGCTTCTTGTCCTTGATGATCGCCTCGGCCATCTGGACTGTCGCGGCGGCGGGGGCGTAGTAGGCGCTGCCGGTCTTGAGCAGGCCGACGATTTCGGCGCCACCTTTGCGCGTGCGATCGACGATCGCGTCCAGCTTGTCCTTCGCGATCAGCTCCGTGACGGGGATGCCGGCGACGCTCGTGTAGCGCGGCAGCGGGACCATGTCGTCGCCGTGACCGCCCATGAGGACGGCCGAGATGTCCTCGACGCTGCAGTTGAGTTCCATGGCGATGAAGGCGCGATAGCGGGCCGTATCGAGGACGCCCGCCTGGCCGACGATCTTGTTTGTTGGCAGGCCCGTCGCCTTCCACGCCGTCTGGACCATCGCGTCCAGCGGGTTGCTGACGAGGATGTACACGGCGTCGGGGCTCGCCTTGGCGGCCTGCTCGCTGACGCTGCGGACGATCTTCATGTTGGTCGACATCAGGTCGTCGCGGCTCATGCCCGGCTTGCGCGCGATGCCGCTCGTGATGATGACGACATCGCTGCCGGCCGTGTCGTCATAGCTGTTCGTACCGATGATGTTGCTGTCAAATCGTTCAACGGGAGAGGCCTGACGCAGGTCGAGGCCCTTGCCCTGCGGCATGCCCTCGACGATGTCCAGCAGGACGATGTCGCCCAGCTCCTTCGCCGCCGCCCAGTGGGCGCACGTCGCGCCAACGTTTCCGCCGCCGATGATCGTGATTTTCGCTCGTCGCATGATGCAGACTCCTGAGTTGTGTAGCGCTTGCGTGACCGGGTTTTCATGATATCGGCGCGATCGGCCTTGTCCATGCCGCCCGGCGCCGTGGCCTTGGGCGTCCCGGGAATCCGTACCGGCGTCGAACCGATTTCACGCCCGACTCGACGATTCGCACAGGAATCGCCGGGAACCCAATTCGCCGTGTCGCAGCGGCGCGTCGGCGGCGTGATCGTATAATCCGAAAGCGACTCGACCTGCGGCGTCACGCGGAGGCGCCTAACACGCTTCGGCTCGCCGCGTCTTGAATTACATTGAAGGAGGGCCAGCCATGCGCCGACGCAATTCCCATCGTCCGCTGATGATTCTGCTTCCGCTGTGGTTTGTCACGATCGCCGCCGCGGACGCCCCGAAGGTCCTGTCCATGGAACCCGCCGACGGCGCCTCGGATGTGGATCCGAACATGGGCGAACTTGTCGTCACGTTCGATCAGGACATGAGCCAGGGCGGCTTTTCCGTCTGCGGCGGCGGTCCCGCCTTTCCGAATCTGCGCGGCAAACCGATGTGGCGCGACAGGCGGACGCTCGTCCTGCGTGTGATGCTGGAGGCCGACCACAGCTACCAGATGTCGATCAACTGTCCCGCCGCGCAGAACTTCCGAAACGAGAATGGCGAACCCGTCGCGCCGACGCCGTGGCGGTTCTCCACCAGCGCCAAGCGCGGCCCCGAGGATCAGCGAAAACTCAACGAACGGAGCCTCGACGAACTCATCGATTCGCTCAGGAATGACTATTCCTATTTCGACCGCACGGGGACCGACTGGAACGCCCGCTTCGCAAAGCACCGCGACAAAATCCTCGATGCGAAGAGCACCAGCGAATGGGCCGATCGCGTGTCGAAGCTCCTGCGCCCGGCGAAGGATCCGCACCTCTGGATGAAGGTTGGCGGCGCCGGCAAGGCGACGTTCCAGCGCAAGTACCAGGGGAACTTTCGGCTGGATACCGTCGAGAAGGTCCTTGGCGATCTGACGAAACACGATGATTCGCTGTACAGCGCCCGGACGAAGGACGACATCGGTTATCTGCTGATCACGAACTGGTCGGGCGATCGCGACGCGCGCGTCGCGGCGATCGAGGCGCAGCTGCGGAACCTGATGGACACGAAGGCGCTGATCATCGACGTCCGCCCCAACGGTGGCGGGGACGAGCTGATGGCCAAGGCGATCGCGCAGTGGTTCGTCAAAGGCGAACAGATCTATTCGAAGAACTGTTATCGCGACGCCACGGCCGATGGCGGCTACGGCCGGATGTTTGATCGCGTGATCAAAGGCAATGACAAGCCGAACGTGTACACGAAGCGCGTCGCCGTGTTGATGGGGCCCGCGAATCTGAGCAGCTGCGAGTCCTTCCTGCTGATGATGAAGCAGGGGCCTCGCGTGAAGTGTTTCGGCGGGACGAGCGGCGGCAGCAGCGGCAACCCGAAGCCGCACATGCTGCCGAACGGCGTCGAGTTCTTCATCCCGAGCTGGAAGGACTATCTGCCCGACGGAACACTCCTCGAAGGCGGGGGCGTCGATCCGGATATTCGTGTCGAGACCCGGGCGAGCGACTTCGAGGCCGGTGATCCCGTTCTCGACGCGGCGCTGAAAGCCCTCAGGAAGTAGAGCGAAGGCAAGTAGTGATGTGGCGATTTGAGAATTGGTGATCTAACCGGGATTTCCCACCCGTTCACGGGTGGGGGGCGCGACGATCGGATGTTGCGACAATGCTCGATGGCAGCGTGGGCCATGCCCGCCAGGCGCCGACGCGACGATGCAATATCGCGATGACTCACGTCCCGTCACAAATTGCAGATCACAACTTCACAAATGGATCGGGATGGGGCGCAACGACCTGATGTCGTAAAGACACCCGCCAGCCCGGCGCGTATCTCGTGAAATTCCCCGCACATCGACGACCGCGACCACTCTGAGAATGGGCTCCTCGGCCTCCGTCCGGCGCCCCCTTTTTCCGCTTCCTCAAAAGTCACGACTTTTTTCATTACGGGATCCCTTCGTCTCACTCGTTCCTCGATGGGAATGCTCCCTCAAGGGGGGATTTTGAAGTCAATCAGCAACCATGAACCAGGAGACGTGACACGATGCGGACGGAGAATCGGACACAGTACAGCCGGATTGCAGGTATGAGGGAGCCGTCAATCTGTGGAGACCGGGGCGGGCGCCGGCGTTACCCAAATGCCGCTTTCGCCGTTGCGGCCCTGACACTCGCCGGCGTTTCCGGCCGCGTCATGGGCGCGGCCGATGTGTACATCGAAACCTCAGGGAGTGGCGCTACCAACGAGCCACCTGTCGGCGCCGTTCTCGTTCAGCGCAGCGACATCCTCGCGACAGTCGATGCCGGCGGGACCTTTCTCCTGAATACAGACGACTTTGATGGTCCCGGCGACGGAGAAGTCATCTTTGCGCGAAACGCCAATTTCTTCTTCAATAACAACTCTGGTACGCCCGGCACGTTCGTTATTCACGCCGCCGGCGGTGTCTTTACCGGCGAGGTCGGGATGCTGTCCAACGGCAATACGCCGTTCAACATTGAGTACCACGCCGGCAGCCCGCTGACCGCGAATCCGCTCGCGACGGCCGACGTCAATCAATATGGCCAGTCGCTCAGTACCGGGGGCGGTTACATCACATTTTCGGCGGAGAACCAGGTTCGGGTGCGAGTTCCCGCCAACTCGGGTGGCGGCGCCATCACGATGATCTCGCGCGGCGCCACGAACGGCAGCCAGATACGATTCCTCAGATCCAATGGTTACGCCAGGTCGTCGAACGGCGCCGGGCTTGCCGGCCCGATCGTTCTCCAGGCCGACTCGTTCTATGTGAACAGTTCGGCCCTGGCCGACGCGAACCCCCGGATCGACGCCGATGGCGCAGGCGGCGTCGTTACGATTTTTCCCTATCACGACAGCGAAATCTCGCTCGGCGACGGCGGGGCGGGGCTTAACCTGTTCTCGGCGCTGGCCGCCAGGACGCGCGCCGAAACCCTGAACGTCGGCAATCCGGAAGCGACGTCGCGCAACGACAGCGGCATCAGTGTGCATTCCGTGAACATGGCGCACATCGGAACGACAGTGTTCAATCCGCGATACGCCGGCGCGGTTCAGCTCGTTGGAACAAGTGAATTTGCCAATGTTCGCGTCGACGCGGACGAGACCGGCTCTCTGAATTTCAACATTCGCGACGATGGGGCCGGCGAGGCGATCGCCGACACGATGAGCGCCGCCGACTTCACGAACACGAACGGCGTCGCCGAACTCTCCGTGGAGATTGACAACGGCGTGAGTGTCTCCGTCGGCGATCACTTCACGCTCATTGACTACGAGACGTTCGGCGGCGGCTTCGCCAACGTCGGCGACGAAGAACTGCTGAAGGTCAACGGTTATTCGATCCTGATCGACTACAACGAGGATCTGGGCGGCGGCAATCTCGCGCTGACGGCCACGATCTGTGACGATGGATCGAGCCCCGACTCTGACAACGACGGCGCGCCGGACTCGTGTGATGTCTGCCCGAACCGAAAGCCCGGCGACATTGACGGAGACGCGTCAGTGTCGATCAGTGACGCGGCGGCCTTCAGTGGCGTTCTTCTCGCGCCGAATGAGGCGGGCGCCGACGCGTTCTGCGCCGCTGACCTGAACCGGGACGGCGCCGTCAATAGCCTGGACATTCAGCCGTTCATGGAATCGATCCTGAACCCGTAACTTCTTGACCGCAGGAAAAGGGAACTGGCGACGTGAGCGGGCGCGGCGAGCAGATGCTGGCCGCGCTCGCTTCGTCGTGGCCATGATGGGATTTGGCGCCTTGGCGAATTGCCGGGTGGCCTACCCGTTCACGGGTGGGGGCGCGACGAATGGGTGGCCCATCCGTTCACGGGTGGGGGCGCGACGATAGGACGTCGCGCGATGACTTATCGATTCCAGGGTGAGCCATTCCTACCAGATGTTAGGGTGGCCCATGCCCACCATTCGTCAAATCGCCGGCGCGACGAAACCAAATCGCGATGACGCATAACGGCCGAATGAGAACAGAATCCGTGTCCAACGATTCCGCCCGTCATTCGGCGCCATCGCCACACTCCGGGCATCGCTCGGGCGACTGCGACAGATCGTAGCCGCAGACGACGCACTGACCGCGGCGGCGCCGCCGCCGACGGCGCAATGGGCCGCGCGTAAACGACAACACCGGGTAGGCGGCGACGATCATCAACAGGGTCCAGATGGGAAAATGGACCTTGCGAAGGACGAAAAATCCCTTTTGCGTTCGCGGGAACTTCGTCCCGCCCAGCAACCAGGTCCATCGCGTGAAGCCAAACCCGCCTTTTTCCCACCTGAATTGTGGGGGCGCGATTTGCCCGACGAGTTTCGTGTCCAGTCGTACTGACAGAACCCCTTCAGCCGCCAGCGCGCGGAACCAGTTGGAATCGTCGATGGGGTAACCAAATTCAAGGCCAACAGGTGTCGACGGTCCCTCATCGCCGTAGGAGTACTCATTGAAGAACCGATCCGATCTGAACTCGCCCTCATCCGCCGGCGCCGTGTCGGAGAGGCGGTAACTTGCGATCCAGAGTGCGCCGACGGCAAGGCAAAGCGTCGCAAGCAGTGCCGCGAAGGCTCGACGCAGTTTGTGCATGAAGCCTCGGGGACGCATGAAGTAAAGCCGCCGTATTGATTCCAGGAGTCAGCGATTCCGCCCGTGAATTCACATCACAAGTCGCAGTTCGCCACTTCACAAGTACGAAAGTCAACGTGGCCCAGGTCCCGAGCCGACGAGCGCCACGACCGGACGATTCGTCGTCAACTCGCGTGGGACTTTTGCCGACGGCGGCGGAGGATGAACATATCGACAAGCCAGCAGAGTGCGCCAACGAGCGCCACGACCGCGTGCCACGTCGGTCGTTCGGCGTTTCCGGCCCAGAGGAAGGATCCGCCGATGAGCGTGAGCGCCAGACCACTCCAGGGATGGCCAGCCGGCATTGGATGACGCTTGTCGCGCCGCCGCCTCAGCCAGTTCACGCCGTATACCAGCGCGACAACAGTAAGCAGCGCAACGCCAGTGATTGTATTCAGCATGGGAACGGCCCTCTTATGGTCGAACCGGTATTCTAAGCGCAGATGCAGGGGATGTCGTGGAAACTGGCGCGATTTGAGATCCGAGGTTCGACGGGCGGGTTTCGAGTGACAGACCGGTGGCGTGTACCACGGTTCGCAGCGTCGTCGATCATCGCGACCCCGCCCGTGAACGGGTGGGCCACGCGGCAAATCGCCAAGGCGCCAGATCACAAAATCACCAAATAGGAAGGGCGCCGCCGGCCTCAGCCGACGGCGCCCGCCGCAGTGTTACTCAATCTTCCCAGGCGAACGATTGCCTTACGGGTTGAATCGCCACATTTCGCCGCTCTCGGCGGCCGCGAGGATCGTGCCATCGGCGAAGAACCACACGTTCGTCATGAGGTTCGCGACGAAATCGCCGTTCTCGTCGATCGGCGAGATGTCCGTCCACGTCAGGCCGCGATCGGCGCTGAAGACGACGAAGCCGTGGTTGTTCGGAAACGTCTGGCCGACCATGACGACGACGTCGCCGATGACCGACATTTTCCAGGCGCCGCCCTGGTAGTTGATGCCCGAGTCGAAGAGATTGATCTTCGTCCAGTTGTTGATGTCGCTCGCATCGCCGTTCAGCGAGTAGATCAGCGGGAAGCGCTGCGACTGATCGAAGCCGCAGACCAGTGCGCTCGTCTCGCTCCACAGGTAGATGTCGTGCAGTTCGCCGTCCTGGTTGGAGGGCTGGAGTTCGAGCTTGGTCATCTCGTAGGCGTCCGTCGCGCCGGGCGTCGGGTAATAGACCTTGCCCGGCTGGTTGATGACGCTGCCGACGGCCCAGAAGCGATTGTTGAAGGCGACGACGCGCGACACCTGTTCCGAGACGCCGCCCGTGATGAAGAAGTTCAGTTCCGTGAAGTTCGCCTCACCCACATTGCGATAGGCGGCCTGCGTTCCCGTCAGGCTGTCGATGAAGATCTGTCCGTCCGATGTGACGGCGATGTTCTCGCCCTGGCCGACGGCCGTGAAGGCGCTGTTGCTCGCCGAGTAGATGCCGATCGGCTGACGATTGGCGCCGGACTCGTCGATCATGAAGGCCTCGGGGCCGCCGGACGTGTCCGTGCCCGTCGCGTAGAGCGTGCCGTCCGCCGTGCGTGTGACGTCGTTGACGCGGATCTGCTGGAAGAGTAGTTCCTCGTTCCACGTCACGCCGCCATCCGTTGTGACGAACAGGCCCGTGCCGCTGGCATTCTCGCCGCAGCCGATGAAGCCGTTGTCGCGATCGTCGAACCACATGGCGTTCGTCTTGGTGCCGCCGCAGGGCTGCGTCAGCTTCGTCCACGTGTTGCTGGGCGGATCCGTGTCGTTGGGATCGGCGACCTGGTTGTCGCCCGGCTGGTTGTCATTCTGATTGTCGTCGTTGTTGTCGTTCTGGTTGTCGTCGCCCGTGTTGTCATTCCCCGTCGGGACCATGTTTCCAACACCGTTCGTCGTCTGCTCGCAGCTGGAACCCGTGGTCACGGGGATCGCCGCCAGCGCCATCAACATCATCGCGATCGGAAGTTTCGTCTTCATCGTCAACTCCTATGTGTCGCCGTCGCGGCCGTCTCCGGGGCGACTCGCCCACCGCTCGGCTCGTTGTCTCGCATCCCTCCGCCGGTCCGCGCCGGGCGCGAGGGGGCCTGTCCACTGTCGAGAAATGCGAAGGGGAGCGGGGGGAGGGACAATCAAATCGTGATTTTTTGACCTGGAGGGTGCAAAAACGGAGCGATCCGCGGGCCTGAGGCCGATATTGGGCCACTTCCTGAGTGGCGAGTGGCGAGTGGCGAGTGGCGAGTGGCGAGTTGGGGGCGCGCCGCGAATCTCGCTGGCGCCGAATTTCCAGGGCCCGGGATATCAGTCCGGTTCCGGCGGTGTCTTCTCTTCGTCCGGCCGATAGACGCTCTCTTTCAGCCGCTGAACGCCGGTCCCCCTGCAGATCGGGCAGCCCGCGTCATGGGCGCGGAACCAGAGGATGATGGCGAAAATGCCGATGGCGGCGCCACCCGCGACGAGGGCCTCGCCGCCAATATGCTGTGGCCCCAAGGCGCCGCCGGCCGATGCGAGGGCGACGCCGATCACCAGAAACCACTGATACCTCGGGATGTTGATCAGGTCCTTCCTGGCGCCTTTGCACTGATCGCAGGTCCTGACTGTGAGTCGTTGTTTGGCCATTGTTTCCCCCGCCGGGACAAGGTCGGACAAGACAGCGCTGGCCGGCCTCTCGCAAGTCACTTCGCATGGCGCCCTTGCCCACGTATGGTCGCGATCGATCTTGTGGGCGTCCGCCCGTTGCGCGAGGCGCCGAACCGCGACTCTTTCCGTTGATTGCGCGTCGGACCGCGTCGCGGGCGCCCGGTCTTGCGGCGCTCGGAACAGCTAGGGTCCATTGTATCAGCGGCGCCGGACAGGGTCGAATCCGGCGCCCGAGTGCGGCGCGGCGAATCTTCGTGGCTGCGGGCCATTCGAAACGGCTTGCCCAATGGGTACACTGCGAGAAGTTCGGGCGTCAGACGTATGAAGTTGTTTCATCAGGTTGAGAGAGTGATGGTATGCCAATTCGATTCGCTTCGCTGATTCTGTTCATTCCCATGTTCGCGCTGGCGGGCGCCCGGTCGGCGACGGCGGCCACGCCGCATGTCCTCAAAACGGAACCGGCGAACGGCGACGAGGATGTGGATCCGAATCTCCGTCAGATCGTCATCTACTTTGATCAGATGATGAAGGGCGTCATTGGCGAAATCTGTGCCGAGGGACCGGACGCGGATAATGCGTGGTCGAGGGGCAGGTCCTGGCGGACTGCGAGCACCATGGTTCTCAATGTGCAACTGAAACCCGATCACATTTATGACCTGACGATCAGTTGTCCGGACTTTCGCCCATTCAGCAATCGCACGGGGGAATCGCTTGAGCCCGTCAAGTTGCGATTCGTCACGCGATCGCTGACGCCCGCGGATCAACAGAGATCAATGAACATCGCCGCCTTCGATGAGGCGAAACGCGTGATGGAAGAGTACTACGTCAATTACGATCGGAAAGGTGTTGACTGGAACGCGCGTTTTGAAGAGATGCGATCGCATGTTGTCGACGCGCCGGGGAACGCGTTGTGGACCGAGCGGATGGTGGAACTCCTTTCCGTCGCGGATGACCCGCTTGTGTGGTTCACGAACGAGGGCGTTTATACGCGCACCTGCCGTCGCGGCATTGAGCCGAATTTCAACCACAAAACCGCCGAGAAGACGATTGGGAAACTCACGCGGCGATCGCAATACGTCTACAGCGCCAGGACCGACGACGGGATCGGTTATGTCCTGGTTTATTCGTGGGACGGCGCATCCGACGAATCGATTTCGCTGTTCGATCAGGTGTTGACGCTGATGGAGGACACAAAGGCCCTGATCATCGACGTGCGACCCAACGAGGGTGGTATCCCCGAAACGGCGATGAGCGTGGCGGGCTGGTTCGTGCAGGATGAATCGGTCGTACTGAAGTCCATCTTCCGTGATGCGCGCCGACCTTCGGGGATGACGCCCGCCGTGGAGCGGAAGGTCTCGCCGCGCGGCGCGTCCAAACGGTATGAGAAACGTGTGGCGATTCTGATGGGCGCCAGGACGATGGCGACATCGGAGTGGTTCGTCCTCGCGGCGAAGACGGGGCGTCGTGTTCGAACCTTCGGCGCGAAGACCCGAGGCGCGTCAGGTGGTGGGTACTGCAGCCAGCTCCCCAACGCCGTCCAGTTCTGCGTGGCTCGATCGCGCGACACACTTCCGGATGGCTCGCCGATGGACGGAATCACGCCGGATCATCCTGTCGAGGCGAAGAACGAGGTATTCAGGACGTCGGATCCGGTTCTGGAGGCGGCGATGGCGGCGCTGCGGAAGCGGATGAAGTAAGCCGGAACGGGCAGTGACGTCTTTTGCGATCGCCGGCGGGCTTCGCCACTCGGCGAAATCGGGAGTGAGAGGAGCGGGTATGAGATTTCGATTCACGCTGGCGGTTTTCCCCGCCCTGATCCTGATGGCTGGGGCTGGACGAGCTGCGTTGGCCGCGACGCCGCGAATCGTCGCGCTGAATCCTCCTGATGGGGCCGACGATGTCGATCCCGGCCTGACCACTTTGGAAATCCAGTTTGATCAGGGGGTGTTCAGCGGCGCCGGCGGTGTTTGTTTCGACACGCCGGGCAGGACGTCGCCAGTCACTCGCGTCGGCTGGAAGGCGTCGAACGTCTTTTCCGTCACCGTGCAGCTGCAACCGGACACGGTCTATGAATTCACGATCGGTTGCCCGGAAAACCAGCGCTTCCAGAGCCCGGACGGAGAGGTCATCGAGCCCGCCAAGTGGCGATTCGCCACGCGCGGATGGGCGCCGCCCGAGCAGCAGCGAGCAATCAATGAGGCCGCGCTCGACGAGGCGAAACAGATGTTGAAGGATTTCTTTGTTCACCTCGATCGCCGCGGGATCGATTGGGAACGCCGTTACGAAGAGATGAGATCCCGTATTCTGGAGGCGCCGGGCAACGCCGCGTGGATGTTCCGGATGGCCGAACTCTACTCGATTGCCGACGACCCGATGGTCTGGATGATGTACAACGGCGCGCCGATTCGAACCAACAAACGGCCCGTCCACCTGAATTTCAGACAATCGGCGGCTGAGACGACGATCGGTCCGCTCAAAAAGCATGGAGACTATGTCTATACCGGCAGGACCGATGACGGTGTCGGTTATCTGCTCGTGTACTCCTGGCATGGCGTCCCGGCGGAGACGATCCCGATGTTCGACAGGGTTCTCTCCGACATGAGTGACACGAAAGCGCTCATTGTCGACGTCCGCGCCAATGAAGGCGGGGATGCGCAGACCGCGATCGCTGTTGCGAGTTGGTTTGTGAAGGGCGAAGCCCTCGTTCTCAAGTACAGGCTTCGCGATCCGAGTCAGCCTTCCGGCATGTCCCAGACGTTTGAGCGAACCATCGCCGGGAATGATGCGCCAAAGCAATACAACAAGCGCGTCGCAATTCTGATGGGCGGCAAGACGATGGGGATCAGCGAGTGGTTTATTCTGGCGAGCCGGCACGGCCGACGGGTTCGCACGTTTGGCGCGAAGACCCGCGGGTCGTCGGGCTACGGAAAGGCGAAGGTGCTTTCGAACGGCGTACAGCTCTGCGTGCCGAGCGCCCGCGACATGCTTCCCGATGGCTCGCCGATGGACGGAATCACGCCGGATCATCCTGTTGAGACGAAGGACGGGGATTTCAGGACATCGGATCCTGTCCTGGAGGCGGCGCTGACGGCGCTGCGGAAGCGGATGAAGTAGGAGCAGCGGATCCGCCGGCGTGGGCTACTGGCGGCGCGCCAGGACAAACTCCGCCGCGGCGATCAGGCTCGCCTTGGCGTCGCTGTCTGGGAGGGGCGCGATGGCGGCCGTCGCCGAAGTGACGTAGCTCGCCGCCGCATCGAAGGCCTGTTCGATGGCGTCCGACCCGCGAAGCATCGAGCGCAACGTCGCGGGCGTGTCGGGCGTCGGATGCGTCAGGGCGGCGATCATCGCCTCCCGATCAGCCGCCGAGGCGCCCGCAAGGAAACGGATGACCGGCAATGTGGGTTTGCCCATCTCGGCGTCTCGCCCGACGGACTTGCCGGTCTCGTGTTCCGTTGCCGTCAGATCCAGCAGGTCATCAACGATCTGGAAAGCGACGCCCAGGTCGGCGCCATAACGCGTCAGGGCTGCGATCGTCTCGTCGTCCGCGCCGGAGGCCACGGCGCCCATCTCACAGCAGACAGCCGTCAGAGCGGCCGTCTTTCGGCGGATGATGTCGAAGTACGTCTCTTCACTCAGCAGGATATTCCCGCGATTCTCGATCTGCAGCAGTTCGCCTTCGCATACGGTATTCGTCACGGCGGCGATGCGTCGGCTGGCGAAGGTCGATGAGAGGCTGCTGCACAGGTGGTAGGCGTGCGAAATCAGGAAGTCGCCCAGCATCACGGCGCCTTCGTTGCCGACGAGTCGATTGACTGTGTCGTGGCGGCGTCGCATGTCCGCCTCGTCGAGGACGTCGTCATGAACGAGTGTGGCCATGTGGACCATCTCGACGACGGCCGCGAGCACCACATGATCGTGCGTGAGTTCCCCACTGGCGCGGCCCGCCAGGAGGAGCAGCTTCGGTCGCAGCAGTTTGCCGCGATAGTTGCGAACCTGCTGCGTCAGCCGATTGACGAAGGGAAGATCCGACGCCAGCTCCCGATCGAAGACGTCCAGCACGGCGTTTAGTTCGCGCGCGATCGGCGTCGCGATGTCGATCTGAGGCTGGGATGCGGGACCTTGCAGCATTGGTGAGATTTTATGGAAACAATCACGTTGTCGACAGTCCCGCCAGTCGCTTTCATAACTTTTGAAACGATCTGAACTCGCCGGTCTCCGGCTCGTCCGCCCCGGCGCGTGACGCGCAAGGACCGCGGGAATCATCGCGCCCGATCGGCGCCTATTGCCCGCTGTCTGACGTGGGGCGTCGCCAGTCTCCCGATTGACCGCCGGATTTCTCCAGGAGTCGAATGGGACCGATCTCGATGCCGCGATCGACGGCCTTGACCATGTCGTAAATCGTGAGCGCGGCGACGCTGGCCGCCGTGAGCGCTTCCATCTCCACGCCCGTCCTCGCCTCGACGATGCAGGTCGCGAGAATCCGCAACCGCTCGGGGGGCGCCGCCTCGATCGCAATCTCCACAGCGTCGATCGGAAGAGGATGGCACAGGGGGATCAGGTCGCTGGTGCGCTTCGCCGCCTGAATCCCGGCGATCCGGGCGGCCGCGAGAACGTCGCCCTTGGGGGCCTGGCCCCGGATGATCGCATCAAGGGTCGTCGGCGCCATCCGGACCATGGCTTCGGCCACGGCCCGCCTCGCCGTGACGGTCTTTTCGGAGACGTCCACCATTCGGGCTCGCCCCGCGTCGTCGAGGTGCGTGAGGCGCGGACCCGCTTCGGCGGCGTTGGAGTTCCTGTCGGGCATGGCCGCCCATTTGAACGCCGGGCGGGTCGATCGTCCACGAATCCCGCCCGAGACGTGAAAACGGCGAGGCTGGGACCGGGAAAAAGCCTCCGTAATCCCCCATAGGCGAGGGCGGTTCGTGAGCGTAAACGATGATTCCCGTTAACATTGACTGGCGCCGCGGGCGCCCTGAATGGGGTGTCGGGATGGCTGTCGGTCGCGCTCCGGCGGACCGGCCGAACGAAGTGCGGGTGTAGTCAGGGGCGGTTTCGTGCAGGAGCATCGATGACGGATCATCCAAAATACAGACGCGGCGGGGCGACGCGTTGGGTCGCCGTATTGTGCGTCGCGTGGGCGGGGCGGGGCTTCGCCGAGACGCATCCGGCGACGTGGGTTCCGTCGCAGGCCGCGGCGTTCATTGTCGCGCCGAACCTGGCAGGGTCCGTCGGGAAGTTCGACGCATTTCTGCGCGAAGTGAAGCCGGGATTCCCGGGCTTTGATCTCGCCGAGTTCGAAATGACCGCGGGGTTTGCGCCGGGCGTCATGGACCTGTCGAAGCCCGTCATGATCATCGCGGATCGCCCCGAAGAGCTGATGCGCCTCTTTTCCGGCGCCGGTCTCAGTGAGGGAGACGCCACCTGGCCTGTCATCGGATTCACGCCCGCCGACGCCGACGCATTTCAGAAGATGCTCCGAGACGATCACAACGGCAAGGCGCAATCGATTGTCGGGGCGTTCGGCCGCTATCGCGTGATCATGCGGGACGGCGTGGCTTTCGTCGCTGCGAAGCGTTCCGCCCTGTCAAGGATCGCGACGCTCGACGCGGATGCGTCCGCGTACGCCGGGATGTCCGACGCGGCGCGCAGCGACGCGACGAGCGCAGACATCTACATGCAGTTCTCGATGGGGGCGTGGCGCCCGCTGTACGAGAGCAAGCTTCGCGCCGTTGTCGAGCTGATGAAGCTCGGATTCCGCGCGCAGCCGGGCGATGCGGCGCGCGCCGAACAGGTTCGCAAGCTGAGCGACTGGTTCTTCTCAAACGCCCTGGACGGCGTGCAGCAGATGGACAGCGTTGCCGTGGGCCTCAGTTTCGACGGCGAGCGTTTCCGACTCGACCACCATCATTCGTTTCGACAGAACGACTGGATGGCGGACTATCTCGGGAAGGTGACGCGCCGCGACGACGTGAAGCACTGGCGCGCCTTTCCTGATGAATCCTTCCTGTTTGCGATGAGTTCAAACTGGAATGTGCCGTCCGAGTCCTGTTTTGCCGTTCGATTCAATCGGCGCTGCATGAACGATCCGGCGCTCTGCAGGGATCTGACCCGACAGCAGCGCCTCGAACTGGATCAGAACATCGCGGCGCTCACGAACGCGACGTCGGTCGAGGAGTTCATCCTGACGAGTCCGCCGGGTCGGCTGGCGCCGTTCCAGATGCGCGGCGCCTACCTGGCGAAGGACGCGGGCAGGATCCTCGGCGTTATGCAGAAGGTCCGGGCTCACTCACAGGAGATTGTCGGCTCGATCATTCCCGGCGCGGCTGAACTCGCCGGCAAGACGCATCTCACGAAGGTGGACGGGATGGATGTCTACCAGATTCGACTGGTCGACGCCTCTGAGTCTCAGATGGTTCGCAACAACATCGCGGGCATGTACGGCGCCGAGGCGCTTTACCAGGAGACCGTGGTCGGCGATGACACGATTGTCTATACGATCGGCGGGAAGAACGGCGTTCGTGATCTGGCGAACGTGCTGGCGGGCAAGGCGCCCAGCATGACGGGGAACGCCCGCGTGCTCGAGGAGATGACGGCGATGCCCGCCGACGCGAATCTCTACGCGCTCATGGACACGAGCCGATTCGTGTCGTCGATTCCGCTCCTGATGCGGGCCGGCATGGGGGCGCCGCCCCCGGATCGGACGATCGGCGTCAGCGACACGTCCGCCGATCGCATCGGGCCGCTGCTTGGATGGTCGGCGACTGTCCGGCGAAATCACGTCGATGCGGCTTTCACAATGAAAGCGAGGGACCTGCGCGAGACAATTGACGCCTTCCGGCGGTTGAAGGATTCCCTGGAAAGCCCGCCCGGCGCCGGTGGCGGGTCGAATTCAGAGCTCGCGGCCGATCGCCCCCTGCCATTCGTGATGGGCGATTGATGGGACGATGACGGCGGGGCCCCGTTTTGAGGTCGCTTGACGGCCCGCCGGATGCCGCCGAATATCGCACCCGTTCGTCCGAATAACAGCTTGTTCCGACGCCGATTCGAGGCGTCTTGCGAAACGTACGAATTACCCAACTGAGGTCGAATGAACTTCCTCGAAATGACAGGAGAGATGCGAATGATTCATCCGAAGCGGAACCTGTTGACGGCGTTGGCGGCGATCGTGATCTGCGCCGCGGCGCCTGTGTTCGCCGGTCCGACTCAGGACTTTCTGAAGAACGTCCCGCACGAAGCGTGGGGCTTCGTGGTCGTGCGTTCGGTCAACACGATCGACAAGAACATCACCCAATTGCAGCAATTGGGGCTGCCGATTCCTCCGGGCGCCCAGCTGGGTCCCGTGATTCAGAGTCCGCAGTTCAATCTCGGCACAAACGTGGATCTCGAGCGACCTCTCTGCATGGTCATGCTCGACATGAAGAAGTTCGGAACGAGCGAATCCGGCGCTCCGGACCCCCAGCTCGCGATGGGACTGCTCGTTCCCGTCAAGGACGCCAAGGCCATTCTCGACGCCCTGTCGATTCCCGACGGTCCGAAGACCGGCGTGCGCAAGATCCGGATGATGACGCAGGAACTCTACGCCGCCGAGAAGGGCGACTACGTCGTCGTCGGCAAGAGTGAGAAGACCGTCAAGGAAGTCAGCGCCTACTCGGGCGATGGCCCGCCGCGATCGTCGGCGCGAAACGACCTGATCGATCTGACGGACGTTTACTTCAGTTTCTCGGTCGATCGCCTCTACGGCGACTTTGGTCCCCAGTTCACGCCGTTCATCCAGATGATGATGATTCAGGCGGATCCGACGGGCAAGTCGTTCCAGCGCTTCGACAAGATGGTCAAGGAACTCGACGCCATCGATCTCGGAATTCGCATGGACGACAAGGGCATCGCGCTGCGCGGCCTGATCCAGGCGAAGAAGGACAGCGATCTGGAACTCCTGATGAAGGACTCCAGGAATCTTGAATCGTCGAAGCTCGCGACGCTGCCGAAGGAAGACTACCTGTTCGCGTTCAGCGCCATGATGACGTACAGCGATCATCAGGAGAAGTTCTCGGATCCGAATCCGATTGCGTCGCTGATCAATTCACTTCAGATGCCGGATATCGACCAGGCCGCCGTCAAGGCCATCGACGCCGAAGTCGCGAAGATGAACAAGCTCGCCAAGGCCCACGCGACGAGCTTTTCCATGCTGAGTGGTGGCGAGAACGGCCTCATCGGCTTTGCCTCCGTGGTCGAAACGGACAAGCCGGATTCGTACCTCGATGGGCTGCGAAAGCTCTACAAGAATGTCTGGCGGATTTCCCCGTCGGAAGAGCTGAAGATGGCCAAGGACCTGCTCATGCACACGCCTGACGCCGAGACGATCGAGGGCGGCAAGGTCGACACGCTGACGCTCAAGTCGAAGGAACTCATCGAGCAGATGGAAATCGCCCCCGACGACGTCAAGGCGCTCAAGGCCCTCTTCGGGGAAGACCTGACGGTTCGATTCGGTGTCGTGGGTGACAATCGCCTCGTCATGACGTTCGGCGGTGGCAAGGATCGCTACGCCGCCGTCGCCAGGCTCGCGAAGTCGGGCGGCGATGCGACGCTCGCGACGGACGCCGGCATCATGAATACCGGCAAGAGCCTGGCCAACCCGCGATCGATGGAAGCCTACGTCTCCATTGAGAACATCCTGAAGCTCGTCAAGGCCGCCTCCAAGGCGATCGACGGCGAGGACGCGATTCCGTTCGACGTGCCTAAGATCGACGCCCCGGCCGGCATGGACCTGGCCGCCGCCGACGGCGCGATGCGATTCGACCTGTTCGTTCCGATGAAGCTCGTCGACGCCGTCAAGAAGGCCGTCGAGGAACAGTCGGCGCGCGATATGGAAGCCTTCGATGAGATGGATGACGACATGGGCGGCGCCGACAGTGGCGCCGACAGTGGCGACGACAGCGATGACGATATGGACGAATAAGCCGTCTGGGCGATCAGCATCCATGTAATTCGAGACCGGCCTCGTTTCTGCGGGGCCGGTCTTTTCTTATACTCCCGGCTGTGCGGATGGGAGGCCAGCGGCGTGAAGCTCTACACAAAAACAGGTGACGACGGACGGACGAGTCTCTTCGATGGAACGCGCGTGCGGAAAGACCACGCCCGCGTCTGCAGCTACGGCGATGTGGATGAGCTCAACGCCCAGCTTGGCGTGACGCGCGCCGTGATTGACGCGACGCCGGATGCGCCGGCAGGCGTGCGCGAACTGGCGGGGCGGCTCGGACAGATCCAGTCGGATCTCTTCGCGATCGGCGCCGAACTGGCGACGCCGCCCTCGGCGGATCGAAAAAGCAGGGCCGCCGTGTCGGATGCGGATATCGCCCGGCTCGAAGTGTGGATCGATGAAGCCAGCGACGCCGTTCCGCCGCTGAAGAGCTTCGTCCTGCCCGCCGGTACCCTGATCGCGTCGCAGCTCCACGTCTGCCGTACTGTGGTCCGACGGGCGGAACGGCACATCGTCCACCTCGCCGGCAGCGAGGATGTCGCCGAACGCGTTGTGATCTACGTCAACCGACTGAGCGATCTGTTCTTCGCATGGGCCCGACTCGCCAACGTCGCCGCCGGCTGCGATGAGACGCCGTGGCGACCGGGTCAGTAGCTCGCATCGCGAGCGCCGGCGCTCAGTTGGCTTCGACGCGCCTCGAATTCCGCGTCTGTCGTTCCGATGTCACCGAGGGTGAATCTTCGCCCGCACTCAGGACACACGAGACGCACGCATCCCAGAACGCAATACCCGCAATTCGGGCATTGTGAGCCATCGTTGATTCTGATCGGGCCGAAGCGCTGGCACAGCGCGATCCAAACCCCGGTTGCGATTCCGGCGAAGACGCTTCCGACGACAAAGAGGTTCACGAGCTTCAGCCAGATCGAGAATTTCGCGGTGAGAACCGGGAGCGATGTGATGCCAATGCCGAAGCCGGCGCCGCACAGCGCTGCGCGCAGGCGCGTTGCGATCGCGCGTCGCGACATGGCGAGTATCAGCCCCCCACAGGTCATGATCGTCCCAATCGAAAGGAACGTTGCAACTACTCGATCGCTCATGAGCAGGCGGGACACTCTGGCCAGCGCCCAGGCGGGAAAGAAGAAAAGGAGTCCAATTGCGAGGGGCAGGACGAGAAGTCGTCGCGTGCTCGCCATGGCGCTCGGACTGACAACGATCCTCTTCTTCATGGTGGCTTTCGGCGCCTGAGGCCGGAAGGTTGCGAGGAGGCGATCCTCGGCCCGGGGGCGCTCCGCGCCGGCATTCAATCCGCCTCCGATAACCTAACTGTCGGTCACGGCCTGACTGATCGGCGCCGCGCCGGTACACTCCCCGCATGCGTCAGTCCGCCGAATCCTCCCGCGCCGCCGGCGTCATCTGCGTCGCGATCACGCTCCTCAGTTGGTCGACCGTCCTCCTCTTCCTCCGCGCCCTGCATGAGGACATCGATGGCTGGACGGCCAATGGCTGGCGCTACGGCATGTGCGCCCTCGGTCTCGCGCCATTCCTCATCCGACGACTCTGGCGGCGCGAAGTTCCGATGCGAATCCTGAAGGCCGCCATCGTCCCGGCGCTCATCAATACGCTGGGCCAGTCCTGCTTCGGGTTCGCCGTTTATTATATCGAGCCGGGCCTGGCGGGTTTCCTGCTTCGCGTCGCCGTCATCTCCGCCACGATCGGCGCGTTCGTCCTCTTCGCCGACGAACGCGCGCTATTGAGAAGCGGGCTGTTCTGGGGCGGTTTCCTGCTCGTGATCTTCGGCTCAGTCGGGACGGTGCTCTTCGGCGTCAATCCGATCGTCGGCGCCACGGCGACGGGCGTTCTCCTCGGAACGACGGCCGGCGCCCTGTTTGGTCTCTACGGCGTGTCCGTTCGCTATTACATGCGCGGTATTCCGCCCGTCGCGTCCTTCACGACAATCGCCGTCTATACCGCGTCGGCTGTGGTCGCGATGATGCTGATCTTTGCGGACAGGCGCGGCGCCGCCGTCTTCGACCTGTCGCCATTGCTCGCGACCTACCTCGTCGTTTCCGCGATCCTCGGGATCGCCGTGGGACACATCTTCTACTACAAGTCAATCGAGCGACTGGGTGTCGCCATCACGGGCTCGATCGTCCAGCTCGCGCCCTTTCTTGGCGCCGCCGTCTCGATGGTGATCTTCGACGAGCCACTGACCATCCTGCAGTGGGTATGCGGATTCGTCATGCTGGGCGGCGGATGGCTGCTTCTGCGGGCCGAGCGGTCGCGACCTCGAACCGATGAGCGGCGAGGCTTTCCGGTGGAACTCGAGGACGTCGGCGATCCCTGTTCGACGGTCGCGCTGGAATCGCCGCGCGACACACGTCCAATCGTATGCGGCGCCCTCTCGTCCGACAGCTCGCTATGACGATATCGCGATGTTGATGAACGCGCGTCGCGGACGCCGCGTCAGTCGCCGGACGGCGGTGTGCGCACGGCCGCATCGAGCCGGAAATACGTGACCTGCGCGACGGCCACATGATTGCCATCCGTGTCGCGGATGTTCACTTCCACGGGGCAGAGAGAGCGGCCAATCTTGATGACGCGGGCGTCGACAACGGCGTCCGTGAAGCAGGCCGCCAGAAACCGAATGTGCAGATCGGCCGTTGTCAGGTGCGCCTCGGGCCCCAGTACCGTCCAGATCGCGAGGCAGGCGATGCTGTCGGCCGCCGTCGTCAGCAGCCCGCCGTGATAGGCGCCATAGGCCCCGTCGAAACGATGGTCCTTCGGGACGATCGTTACACATCGGCCTTCCTCCATGGACTCGATCTGAAAGCGCAGATTCCTGACGACGGGAATCGGTTCGATGTGTCGAAAGATCGCTTCCTTGCGGGCTTCACTCAGCATTGATGGAACATACCTTGTTTCGATTCGCGACGATCACGCGCCGCTCGTTTCGAAGGATTTGTCAGTGAACTTCAGATTCGCGTGGATCCATCTCGCCTTACCGAGGACCACGCGAAGGAACTCGTAACCGTCGAGTCCGGCGAACGTGCCGTTCGTCAGGATCGGTCGGACGGCCTGTGCGACGAGCGCCTCCTGCATCAGCGCCGGCAGCGCCGCAAGTTCCGCGCGCGTCACAACGTTCACGGAATCGTAGCCGCGCAGAAACTGGTTCGCACGATCGACGTCGGCGTGCATTTCCCATGTGGCGACATCGCGCCCGCCCATCGTCATTGAGAATTGCAGGACGCCGTTGGCGAGGTCCATCACACGTGGTCGAATGCGCGCCGAATCATGATCGAGGACCGCAAGGACGCATTGGTGTTCAAACAGCAGGTTGCCGGGGTGCCAGTCGCTGTGGACGATCTGTTCCTCCCACTCGCGGACGCCCTTGTCATTCGCCTCGTCGGCGGCCGCCTGGTAGCGATCCCGGATCTTCAGGGCGAGCTTGTGCAGCGCGTCGACGTTGTCGGCGCCTCGGCCGCCGGCCCTGCGGATCGCCGTGCACATGGGTTCGAACGCGTTGAATACCTGTTCGGCGTCATGAAAGTGCCCGTGGGGCGGCTCCCATTTCGGCGTGAAGTCGCGCAGGAGGTAATGATAAAGTCCGAGCGTGCGTCCGGCCTCGAACGTCGACTTCAGACTGCGGTCATAGCGCTCACCCTCGATGTACTCGAAGACCTCATAGACGGATTCCCCGATCTTGAGCATAGAGTTGTTGTTGGCGCGCGTGCCGATCAGATGGGGCAGCGGAAAGTGCTTCGCCGCCAGAAATCGCTGCATCGAATGGGCAAAGGCGACTTTGTACGGATCATCGCGATGCGGCCGCCGTTTCACGAGGAAGCGACCGTCCGCGGTGCGCACGACGACTTTCGCCGACTCGTGCGATCCCCGCTCGAACGGGCGAACCTCGGCGACAATGCCCAGGTCGTAATGACTCAGGACGCGGGCCAGCTCTTCGGATGTGAACGTCGCGCGATCCGACATCACTGTATTCTATCCAATCCGCCCGGAACGGGGGCTCGCCGCCGCGGTTTGACCTTCCATCCGATCCGAGCGATATTCCCGGTCTTGCCCCGGCGCAGGGGGCCACGGGAGCGAATATGTCAGATGTCGTCATCGGAGTCATAGGTGGTTCAGGCCTGGGCCAGGCCCTGGCCGGCGAGTTTCAGGGCGAGAACATCCACGTCGACACGCCGTTCGGGCAACCCAGCGCCGCGATCCTCCGCGGCCGCTGGAATGACACGGAGATCGCGTTCATTCCGCGACATGGCGCCCATCACACGATTCCGCCGACCGCTGTGCCGTATCGCGCGAACATTCACGCACTCAAGCAGGTCGGCGTGACGCACATTATCGCGAGTGGCGCGACGGGCAGTCTGCGGGAGGAGATACGGCCTCGCGACCTCGTGATTCCCGATCAGGTCATCGACCGAACATCGCGCCGCGTCAGCTCGTTCTTCGATGAGCCGGGCGTCGCGACACACGTCGAATTCCACGAACCGTTCTGCTCCCAGATGCGAAAGCTCCTGATTGAAGCGGGCGCCGGGCTCAGTGATGGTCCCGTCATCGATGGCGGGACGTATATCTGCATGGAGGGGCCCGCCTTTTCCACACGTGCGGAATCCAACGCGCACCGGC